>NZ_JALJDX010000195.1 GCF_022952855.1 Pseudomonas sp. RGM2987
CATTGGAACCACCTGATCCCATCCCGAACTCAGAAGTGAAACGATGCATCGCCGATGGTAGTGTGGGGTTTCCCCATGTGAGAGTAGGTCATCGTCAAGATTAAATTCCGAAACCCCTATCTGCTGATGCAGGTAGGGGTTTTGTTTTGCCCGCAGGAAAGTGATCCTGAGTTTCTATGCAACGGTCTTTCGCATGGCTATCATGCGGGCCTTATTATCAGGGCGCAGTCCGCATGCTCACGTTGCTAAAACTTCTCAAGGATGGGCGCTTTCATTCGGGACAGGCGCTTGGTGCGGCCCTGGGGGTCAGCCGTAGTGCGGTGTGGAAGCAACTGCAGCTGCTGGAGGCAGAGTTAGGGTTGTCCGTACATAAGGTGCGTGGCAAGGGATATCAGTTGGCCAAGCCGCTGTTACTCCTCGATGCAGTGCAGATCCATGCAAAAGGGCTGTGTGAGTGGCCTATCCACGCATTCGACTCTATCGATTCCACTAACGCCGAGGCGCTGCGCTCAGTTGAGCGCGGAGTAGAGGCGCCGTTCCTGGTCCTGGCTGAAAGACAGATCGCTGGCCGCGGGCGGCGAGGACGTAAATGGGTCAGTCCGTTTGCCGACAACCTCTATTACAGTCTCGTGTTGCGTATTGACGGGGGGATGCGACAGCTGGAGGGGCTCAGTCTCGTAGTCGGCCTTGCTGTCATGCATACATTGCGCGAGATGGGGATTGTCGAGGCAGGACTGAAATGGCCTAACGATGTCCTGGTTGGGCAGAAGAAGATCGCGGGGATCTTGCTTGAGTTGGTAGGGGATCCTGCGGACGTTTGTCATGTCGTCTTGGGCATAGGGATCAATGTGAACATGCAATCGACTGATGAGGTCGACCAGCAATGGACATCCATGGCTCTAGAGACGGGTGTGGACGTAGACAGAAATGAGCTGGTGGCGCGAATGAGTGGCATGCTTCAGCAATATTTGAAGCTTCATCAGGCGTCAGGATTTGCCGCGATTCAGGCCGAGTGGGAGAGCTACCATTTGTGGCAGGGTCGGACTGTTTCGCTGATCGCGGGATCCTCTCGAGTTGACGGTGTGGTGAAGGGTATTGATCTCCAGGGTGCGCTGCGTTTGAAGGTAGATGGTGTGGAGAAAATCTTTAGCGGTGGTGAGCTCAGTTTGAGGTTGCGTGATGATTCTTGAGCTCGATTGCGGCAACAGTTTTATTAAGTGGAGGGTACTCCGCTCCGATGGTGTTACGCCTGTCGAAGGAGGTGTGGTCAGTTCTGATGGCGATCTCCTGGCGTGCTTGAGTAATGCCGAGAAATTCCAGTTGGAGAAATGCCGACTTGTCAGCGTAAGAACTCCGGAGGAAACCGATTCGCTGGTCACTGCGTTGGTTGACGCTTTCGGAGTATCCGTGGCTCGTGCAGTTCCGACCCGGGAAATGGCAGGCGTGCGAAATGGATATGAAGATTTCGAGCGGTTAGGCCTCGATCGATGGCTGGCATTGCTTGGCGGGTTCCACCTTGCCTCGGGCGCGTGCCTGGTGCTTGATTTCGGAACAGCCGTTACTGCGGATTTCGTTGCAGCAAGCGGTGAGCATCTGGGGGGGTTTATTTGTCCTGGAATGCCTTTGATGCGCAACCAGTTGCGCACCCATACCCGGAGAATTCGATATGACGACACCGCTGCGGAGCGGGCTCATGAGAGTCTCGCCCCGGGCCGGGCGACGGTCGAGGCGGTGGAGCGTGGTTGCACGCTCATGCTCAGGGGCTTCGTCCTGACTCAGCTTGAGCTGGCTCGGCGGTATTGGGGAAATGATTTCGTGGTATTTCTCACGGGGGGAGACGCCAATCTGGTTTCCGGGGTCGTTCCTGATGCCAGGGTGGTGCCTGACTTGGTTTTTGTCGGTCTGGCAATGGCATGTCCTTTGTCTTGAGGTTTCTATGCGGTGGCTTTTTCTGTTGTTGCTGGTCTTGAATGTTTTCTACTACATATGGCATCAGCAAGAGGCTCCGCTTCGAGCCAAGGACGTAACGCCGCTGAGTTTGTATCGTGGATCGCAGCAGGATATTCATCTCTTGAGCGAGACGGCGGACGCATTGGTCCGGCGTGACTCAGCCCGGGCCGCTGAGGGTCAGAGGAGCTGCGTATATCTGGGCGGTTTCGTTCGGTCGGATTTGGCAAGGCAGCTTGAACAGCGGTTGGTTGCTTCGGGTGTTGCTGGTCGCACTGTCACATTGACTGCTTCGGCGCTGCCTGAGGGCGCAGGATTCTGGGTCCAGGTTTCCCCGGAAAACGGGGGGAAGGTGAATGAAATCCTGCTTCAGAACCTTTCTAAAGAATTCAATGAGTTAAAACATAAAATAATGCCATGCGAGGGGGTTGCACCCGCAGGGTAGTTTGCATAGAATGGCGCCCGCTTCGCAGCGAAGACCTTTAATAGTCAACGACGCGAAACACGGTCAACGCAGCTAACCTCAGGTTTTTAATGAGAAAATGCTTGACAGAAGGCTGGCATGATATAGAATGCCGGCTCGCTTAGGAGGGGTTCCCGAGCGGCCAAAGGGATCAGACTGTAAATCTGACGTCTACGACTTCGAAGGTTCGAATCCTTCCCCCTCCACCATTTTTAGCGTGAGCTGCAAGCTCCGCGGGTATAGTTTAGTGGTAGAACCTCAGCCTTCCAAGCTGATGATGCGGGTTCGATTCCCGCTACCCGCTCCAAGTTTGCAGGTTGTGCAAAGTGTTTTGCTCTTGTAGCTCAGTTGGTAGAGCACACCCTTGGTAAGGGTGAGGTCAGCGGTTCAAATCCGCTCAAGAGCTCCATATAACAAGGCAGATATGAAAATATCTGCCTTTGTTTTAATGGCTTGTGTGACTTGCTAAATTCTTCTCCTAGGGGTGATTTCGATGGCTAAGGAAAAGTTCGAACGTAATAAGCCGCACGTCAACGTTGGTACCATTGGTCACGTTGACCACGGTAAAACAACTCTGACCGCTGCTCTGACCCGCGTCTGCTCCGAAGTCTTCGGTTCGGCCAAGGTTGACTTCGACAAGATCGACAGCGCCCCGGAAGAAAAAGCTCGCGGTATCACCATCAACACCGCTCACGTTGAATACGATTCGGCCGTGCGTCACTACGCACACGTTGACTGCCCAGGTCACGCCGACTACGTAAAAAACATGATCACCGGTGCTGCCCAGATGGACGGCGCGATCCTGGTTTGCTCGGCCGCTGATGGTCCGATGCCACAAACCCGTGAGCACATCCTGCTGTCCCGTCAGGTAGGCGTTCCGTACATCGTTGTCTTCCTGAACAAGGCTGACATGGTTGACGACGCTGAGCTGCTGGAACTGGTTGAGATGGAAGTGCGCGACCTGCTGAGCACTTACGACTTCCCAGGTGATGACACTCCAATCATCATCGGTTCGGCGCTGATGGCTCTGAACGGCCAAGACGACAACGAAATGGGCACTACCGCTGTCAAGAAGCTGGTAGAGACTCTGGACAGCTACATCCCAGAGCCAGAGCGTGCTATCGACAAGCCGTTCCTGATGCCAATCGAAGACGTATTCTCGATCTCCGGTCGCGGTACTGTTGTGACTGGTCGTGTTGAGCGTGGCATCGTCCGTATCCAGGAAGAAGTTGAGATCGTTGGTCTGCGCGACACTCAGAAAACTACCTGCACCGGCGTTGAAATGTTCCGCAAGCTGCTCGACGAAGGTCGTGCTGGCGAGAACTGCGGCGTACTGCTGCGCGGCACCAAGCGTGACGACGTTGAGCGTGGCCAGGTTCTGGTCAAGCCAGGCACCGTCAAGCCGCACACCAAGTTCACCGCAGAAGTCTACGTTCTGAGCAAGGAAGAAGGCGGCCGTCATACTCCGTTCTTCAAAGGCTACCGTCCACAGTTCTACTTCCGTACAACTGACGTGACCGGTAACTGCGAGCTGCCAGAAGGCGTTGAAATGGTAATGCCAGGTGACAACATCCAGATGACTGTCACCCTGATCAAAACCATCGCGATGGAAGATGGTCTGCGTTTCGCTATCCGTGAAGGCGGTCGTACCGTCGGCGCTGGCGTCGTAGCCAAAGTCATCGAGTAAACAGTTGTAATGTCTTTTTCGGGCCGGCATAATGGTCGGCCTGATTTTGTTTTAGGTCAGTAGCTCAATTGGCAGAGCGACGGTCTCCAAAACCGTAGGTTGGGGGTTCGATTCCCTCCTGACCTGCCAGATTCACTCAGTGTGTCTGGCTTTCTTTTCACAGGATCTTCATAGATGACTCCTAAAGCTGAAGCTCAAGGCTCTCGCTTCGATCTGCTCAAGTGGCTAGTGGTAGTCGCTTTGGTGGTTGTTGGCGTTGTTGGCAATCAGTATTACTCTGCTTCGCCGATCCTGTACCGTGTACTCGCATTGCTCGCCATTGCTGCTGTTGCTGCCTTTGTAGGGTTGCAGACAGCCAAGGGCAAGTCTTTCTTTGTACTCGCTAAGGAAGCTCGCACTGAGATTCGTAAAGTCGTATGGCCGACTCGCCAAGAAACCACGCAGACCACGTTGATCGTTGTGGCTGTTGTTCTGGTAATGGCGTTGCTGTTGTGGGGGCTTGATTCCCTGCTCGGCTGGCTTGTTTCCTTGATTGTTGGCTAAGGGTGTCCCGTGGCTAAGCGTTGGTACGTTGTGCATGCTTACTCGGGTTACGAGAAGCATGTCATGCGCTCGCTGATTGAGCGCGTAAAGCTGGCTGGCATGGAAGATGGCTTCGGCGAGATTCTGGTCCCCACTGAAGAAGTGGTTGAGATGCGTAATGGCCAGAAGCGCAAAAGTGAGCGTAAGTTCTTTCCAGGCTATGTGCTGGTGCAGATGGATATGAACGAAGGGACTTGGCACTTGGTCAAGGATACCCCTCGGGTGATGGGCTTCATTGGCGGTACTGCCGACAAGCCTGCACCAATCACGGATAAAGAGGCAGAAGCGATTCTGCGTCGTGTTGCTGATGGTAGCGACAAGCCGAAGCCGAAGACGCTGTTTGAGCCAGGTGAAGTGGTACGTGTCACTGACGGTCCATTCGCTGATTTCAATGGCACGGTTGAAGAAGTTAACTACGAAAAGAGCCGGATCCAAGTGGCAGTGCTCATTTTCGGTCGCTCTACTCCGGTAGAGCTAGAGTTCAGTCAGGTCGAAAAGGTCTGATTGAGCAGGCATCCCAACCCCGCAGCCCTAGGCTGTGGGGTTTTGTCGTCACTGGGATAAACGCGCAAGTAACCGGGGAGCCTTTCGAGGCGTTCGAACCCGTAATTGGAGTGCCTCATGGCCAAGAAAATTACCGCTTACATCAAGCTGCAAGTGAAGGCCGCTCAGGCTAACCCAAGCCCACCCGTCGGTCCTGCTCTGGGTCAGCACGGTGTGAACATCATGGAATTCTGCAAAGCTTTCAACGCCCGTACCCAGGGTCTTGAGCCAGGCCTGCCGACTCCAGTGATCATCACTGTCTACAGCGACCGTAGCTTCACTTTCGAAACAAAGAGCACCCCTGCTTCGGTTCTGCTGAAGAAGGCTGCAGGTTTGACCAGCGGTTCCGCTCGTCCAAACACCGTTAAGGTTGGCACTGTTACCCGTGCTCAGCTGGAAGAAATCGCGAAAACCAAAAACGCGGATCTGACTGCAGCTGATATGGATGCAGCCGTGCGTACTATCGCCGGTTCTGCTCGTAGCATGGGCCTTAACGTGGAGGGTGTGTAATGGCTAAGCTGACCAAGCGTCAAAAGGCTATCGCCGGCAAAATCGAAGCAGGCAAGGCCTACAATTTTGTAGACGCCGCCGCTCTGCTGGCTGAGCTGTCGACTGTCAAGTTCAGCGAGTCGTTCGACGTTGCTGTAAACCTGGGCGTTGACCCTCGTAAATCCGACCAGGTCGTTCGTAGCGCTACCGTGCTGCCTCACGGCACTGGCAAGACCGTTCGTGTGGCCGTTTTCACCCAGGGCCCAGCAGCTGAAGCTGCTCTGGCTGCTGGTGCTGATCGCGTTGGCATGGATGACCTGGCTGCTGAAATGAAAGGCGGCGACCTGAACTATGACGTGGTCATCGCATCCCCGGATGCCATGCGCGTTGTGGGTCAGTTGGGTCAGATCCTCGGTCCACGTGGCCTGATGCCTAACCCTAAGGTCGGCACCGTAACCCCAGACGTAGCCACCGCGGTTAAAAACGCCAAGGCTGGTCAGGTTCGTTATCGCACCGACAAGAACGGTATCATCCACACTTCCGTTGGCAAGATCGGCTTCGACGCCGTCAAGCTGAAGGAAAACGTTGAAGCCCTGATCGCTGACCTGAAGCGCATCAAGCCAGCTTCTTCGAAAGGTATCTACGTCAAGCGCGTTACCCTGAGCACCACTATGGGCCCAGGTCTGGTCATCGATCAGAGCTCGCTCGACGCGTAAGACTCGGATTGGCGCAGTCATTGCGCCAATCAACAAATTGGGGTCCCTGCCTGGCGGGGGCTGTCCAAGACCGTAGGCGACGCAAGTCTTAAACCACAAGCCTACGCAGATGGTGCTCCCGGTTCCTTACCGAATCAGACACCAAAACGACATTCGGTTCCGACCGGATGAAACGGTAACAAGCAGGAGTTAAACCCGTGGCAATTAAACTCGAAGACAAGAAGGCCATCGTCGCTGAAGTCAACGAGGCTGCCAAAGCTGCTCTGTCCGCTGTCGTGGCTGATGCCCGTGGCGTAACAGTAGGCGCTATGACCGGACTCCGTAAAGAGGCTCGTGAAGCTGGCGTTTACGTACGTGTTGTACGTAACACCCTGCTCAAGCGCGCTGTTGCTGACACTGAATACAGTGTTCTCAACGACGTGTTCACCGGCCCGACCTTGATCGCGTTCTCCACCCAACATCCTGGCGCTGCTGCCCGTTTGTTCAAGGAGTTCGCCAAAGGTCAGGACAAGTTCGAGATTAAGGCAGCTGCGTTCGAGGGCAAGTTCCTCGCAGCTAACCAGATCGACGTACTGGCAACTCTGCCGACCCGTGACGAAGCAATTTCTCAGCTGATGAGCGTGATTCAAGGCGCAACCAGCAAATTGGCTCGTACTCTGGCGGCACTGCGCGACCAGAAAGAAGCTGCCGCAGCCTAAGGCTCGACACTCCTTTTCGCGTTTTTTGTTTATTTCGATGGTCGCGTAGGCCGTCCCCCAATCCAGGAATTTAGAGTCATGTCTATCTCTCAAAACGATATCCTCGAAGCCGTTGGCAACATGTCCGTAATGGAAGTTGTTGAGCTGATCAAAGCTTTCGAAGAAAAATTCGGTGTTACCGCAGCTGCCGCTTCGGCTGGTCCAGCTGTTGCTGCTGCCGTTGCTGAAGAGCAAACCGAATTCAACGTCATGCTGACCGAAGCTGGCGAGAAGAAAGTAAACGTGATCAAGGCAGTACGTGAACTGACCGGTCTGGGCCTGAAAGAAGCCAAGGCTGTAGTTGACGGCGCTCCTGCCATGGTTCTGGAAGCTGTTGCCAAAGACGCAGCTGACAAAGCCAAGGCCGCTCTGGAAGAAGCAGGCGCTAAAGTCGAGCTGAAGTAAGCATCGACTTTGCGTCTCCAGCCCGAGCGTTAAGCGACAGGCTGATGGCTGGTGGCTTTTGCCACCGGCCTTTTTCCGTTATTGGCAGCCGACTGGGTCGGCGCCGATAGCGAGCTTCAACCACCCGATGCGGTGGCGCAAACCATGGGGTTTGCACGATTTTCTGGCCGCTCCCGTCGGGGGAGGCCAAACAAGCAGGTGACCAAGCTGGGGAACGCTGATGGCTTACTCATATACTGAGAAAAAACGTATCCGCAAGGACTTTAGCAAGTTGCCGGACGTCATGGATGTGCCGTACCTCCTGGCCATCCAGCTGGATTCGTATCGTGAATTCTTGCAAGCGGGAGCGACTAAAGATCAGTTCCGCGACGTGGGCCTGCATGCGGCCTTCAAATCCGTTTTCCCGATCATCAGCTACTCCGGCAATGCTGCGCTGGAGTACGTCGGTTATCGCCTGGGCGAACCGGCATTTGATGTCAAAGAATGCGTATTGCGCGGTGTAACTTATGCCGTACCTTTGCGGGTAAAAGTGCGCCTGATCATTTTCGACAAAGAATCGTCGAACAAAGCGATCAAGGACATCAAAGAGCAAGAAGTCTACATGGGTGAAATCCCCCTGATGACTGAAAACGGTACCTTCGTTATCAACGGTACCGAGCGTGTAATCGTTTCCCAGCTGCACCGTTCCCCGGGCGTGTTCTTCGACCACGACCGTGGCAAGACGCACAGCTCCGGCAAACTGCTTTACTCCGCGCGCATCATTCCTTACCGCGGTTCGTGGCTGGACTTCGAGTTCGACCCGAAGGACTGCGTATTCGTGCGTATCGACCGTCGTCGCAAGCTGCCTGCATCGGTATTGCTGCGCGCGCTCGGCTATACCACCGAAGAAGTGCTGGACGCGTTCTACACCACCAACGTTTTCCATGTGCAGGGTGAAAATCTCAGCCTGGAACTGGTGCCCCAGCGCCTGCGCGGTGAAATTGCCGTCCTCGATATCCAGGACGAAAAGGGCAAGGTTATTGTCGAGCAGGGTCGTCGTATCACCGCTCGCCACATCAACCAGCTCGAGAAAGCCGGCATCAAGGAACTGCAGGTGCCAATGGACTACGTCCTGGGTCGCACCACTGCCAAGGCTATCGTGCATCCGGCCACCGGCGAGATCATTGCAGAGTGCAATACCGAACTGAGTACCGAGATCCTGGCGAAAATCGTCAAGGCTCAGGTCGTTCGTATCGAAACTCTGTACACCAACGATATCGATTGCGGTCCGTTCATCTCCGACACGCTGAAGATCGACTCCACCGGCAACCAACTGGAAGCCCTGGTCGAAATCTATCGCATGATGCGTCCTGGCGAGCCACCAACCAAGGATGCAGCCGAGACCCTGTTCAACAACCTGTTCTTCAGCCCTGAGCGCTATGACCTGTCTGCGGTCGGCCGGATGAAGTTCAACCGTCGTATCGGTCGTACCGAAATCGAAGGTTCGGGCGTGCTGAACAAGGATGACATCGTTGCGGTGCTCAAGACTCTGGTCGACATCCGTAACGGCAAAGGCATCGTCGATGACATCGACCACCTGGGTAACCGTCGTGTTCGCTGCGTAGGCGAAATGGCCGAGAACCAGTTCCGTGTTGGCCTGGTGCGCGTAGAGCGTGCGGTCAAGGAACGTCTGTCGATGGCTGAAAGCGAAGGCCTGATGCCACAGGACCTGATCAACGCCAAGCCAGTGGCTGCGGCGGTGAAGGAGTTCTTCGGTTCCAGCCAGCTGTCTCAGTTCATGGACCAGAACAACCCGCTGTCCGAGATCACCCACAAGCGTCGTGTCTCCGCGCTCGGCCCAGGCGGTCTGACCCGGGAGCGCGCAGGCTTTGAAGTGCGTGACGTGCACCCGACTCACTACGGTCGTGTATGCCCGATTGAAACGCCTGAAGGTCCGAACATCGGCCTGATCAACTCCCTGGCGGCTTATGCGCGCACCAACCAGTACGGCTTCCTGGAAAGCCCGTACCGTGTGGTGAAAGAGGGTGTGGTCACCGACGACATCGTGTTCCTGTCCGCTATCGAAGAGGCCGATCACGTGATCGCCCAGGCTTCGGCGACCATGAACGAGCAGAAAGTGCTGGTCGACGAGCTGGTGGCTGTACGTCACCTGAACGAGTTCACCGTCAAGGCGCCGGAAGACGTCACCTTGATGGACGTATCGCCCAAGCAGGTTGTGTCGGTAGCGGCGTCGCTGATCCCGTTCCTCGAGCACGACGACGCCAACCGTGCGTTGATGGGTTCGAACATGCAGCGTCAGGCTGTGCCGACTCTGCGCGCCGACAAGCCGCTGGTAGGTACCGGCATGGAGCGTAACGTTGCCCGTGACTCCGGCGTCTGCGTCGTGGCTCGTCGTGGTGGCGTGATCGACTCTGTCGATGCCAGCCGTATCGTGGTTCGTGTTGCCGATGACGAAGTTGAAACTGGCGAAGCCGGTGTCGACATCTACAACCTGACCAAATACACCCGCTCCAACCAGAACACCTGCATCAACCAGCGTCCGCTGGTGAGCAAGGGTGATCGGGTTCAGCGCAGCGACATCATGGCCGACGGTCCGTCCACCGACATGGGTGAACTGGCACTGGGTCAGAACATGCGCATCGCGTTCATGGCGTGGAACGGCTTCAACTTCGAAGACTCCATCTGCCTGTCCGAGCGCGTGGTTCAGGAAGATCGCTTCACCACGATCCACATCCAGGAACTGACCTGTGTGGCCCGTGACACCAAGCTTGGCCCAGAGGAAATCACTGCAGACATCCCGAACGTGGGTGAGGCTGCACTGAACAAGCTGGACGAAGCCGGTATCGTCTATGTTGGTGCTGAAGTCGGCGCAGGCGACATCCTGGTTGGTAAGGTCACTCCCAAAGGCGAGACCCAACTGACTCCGGAAGAAAAACTGCTGCGTGCCATCTTCGGTGAAAAGGCCAGCGACGTTAAAGACACCTCCCTGCGCGTGCCAACCGGCACCAAGGGTACCGTCATCGACGTACAGGTCTTCACCCGTGACGGCGTCGAGCGTGATGCTCGTGCCCTGTCGATCGAGAAGACCCAGCTTGACGAGATCCGCAAGGACCTGAACGAAGAGTTCCGTATCGTCGAAGGCGCAACTTTCGAGCGTCTGCGCGCAGCACTGGTCGGCCACAAGGTCGAAGGTGGCGCCGGCCTGAAGAAAGGTCAGGAAATCACCGACGAAGTCCTCGACGGTCTTGAGCACGGCCAGTGGTTCAAACTGCGCATGGCTGAAGACGCTCTGAACGAGCAGCTCGAGAAGGCCCAGGCCTACATCGTTGATCGCCGCCGTCTGCTGGACGACAAGTTCGAAGACAAGAAGCGCAAACTGCAGCAGGGCGATGACCTGGCTCCAGGCGTGCTGAAAATCGTCAAGGTCTACCTGGCAATCCGTCGTCGTATCCAACCGGGCGACAAGATGGCCGGCCGTCACGGTAACAAAGGTGTGGTCTCGGTGATCATGCCTGTTGAAGACATGCCGCACGATGCCAACGGCACGCCGGTGGACGTCGTCCTCAACCCGCTGGGCGTACCTTCGCGTATGAACGTCGGTCAGATCCTTGAAACCCACCTGGGCCTCGCGGCCAAGGGCCTGGGCGAGAAGATCAACCGCATGCTCGAAGAGCAGCGCAAGGTTGCTGACCTGCGTAAGTTCCTGCACGAGATCTACAACGAGATTGGCGGCCGCAACGAAGAGCTGGACAGCTTCTCCGACCAGGAAATCCTGGACTTGGCGAAGAACCTCAAGGGCGGCGTTCCAATGGCCACTCCTGTGTTCGACGGTGCCAAGGAAAGCGAAATCAAGGCCATGCTGAAACTGGCAGACCTGCCGGAAAGCGGCCAGATGCAGCTGTTCGATGGTCGTACCGGCAACAAGTTCGAGCGCCCGGTCACCGTTGGCTACATGTACATGCTGAAGCTGAACCACTTGGTAGACGACAAGATGCACGCTCGTTCTACCGGTTCTTACAGCCTGGTTACCCAGCAGCCGCTGGGTGGTAAGGCGCAGTTCGGTGGTCAGCGTTTCGGGGAGATGGAGGTCTGGGCACTGGAAGCGTACGGTGCTGCATACACTCTGCAAGAAATGCTCACAGTGAAGTCGGACGATGTGAACGGCCGGACCAAGATGTACAAAAACATCGTGGACGGCGATCACCGTATGGAGCCGGGCATGCCCGAGTCCTTCAACGTGTTGATCAAGGAAATTCGTTCCCTCGGCATCGATATCGATCTGGAAACCGAATAACACGTGACGCGAATCGAGAGCGGGGCTGTTTTGCCCGCTCTCTGCTCCGTCAGGAGGAAAGGCCTTGAAAGACCTACTGAATTTGCTGAAAAACCAGGGTCAAGTCGAAGAGTTCGACGCCATCCGTATTGGATTGGCCTCGCCTGAGATGATCCGTTCGTGGTCGTTCGGTGAAGTTAAAAAGCCGGAAACCATCAACTACCGTACGTTCAAACCCGAGCGTGACGGCCTGTTCTGCGCCAAGATCTTTGGCCCGGTAAAGGATTACGAGTGCCTGTGCGGTAAGTACAAGCGCTTGAAGCATCGTGGTGTGATCTGCGAGAAGTGCGGCGTTGAAGTCGCGCTGGCAAAAGTTCGTCGTGAGCGCATGGCGCACATCGAACTGGCCTCGCCGGTTGCTCACATCTGGTTCCTGAAATCGCTGCCGTCGCGTATCGGCCTGCTGATGGACATGACCCTTCGTGATATCGAGCGCGTTCTCTACTTCGAGAGCTATGTCGTTATCGATCCGGGCATGACCACCCTTGAAAAAGGCCAGTTGCTCAACGACGAGCAGTACTTCGAGGCGCTGGAAGAGTTCGGCGACGATTTCGATGCCCGCATGGGTGCCGAAGCTGTCCGTGAGCTGTTGCACGCGATCGACCTGGAGCACGAGATTGGCCGCCTGCGCGAAGAGATTCCGCAAACCAACTCCGAAACCAAGATCAAGAAGCTGTCCAAGCGTCTGAAGTTGATGGAAGCCTTCCAGGGCTCCGGCAACCTGCCAGAGTGGATGGTGCTGACCGTTCTGCCGGTTCTGCCGCCAGACCTGCGTCCACTGGTTCCGCTCGATGGCGGCCGTTTCGCGACGTCCGACCTCAACGATCTGTATCGTCGAGTGATCAACCGTAACAACCGCTTGAAGCGCCTGCTTGACCTGTCCGCTCCGGACATCATCGTGCGCAACGAAAAGCGTATGTTGCAGGAAGCGGTCGACGCACTGCTCGACAACGGTCGTCGTGGCCGTGCGATTACCGGTTCCAACAAGCGTCCTCTGAAATCCCTGGCTGACATGATCAAGGGTAAGCAAGGTCGTTTCCGTCAGAACTTGCTCGGCAAGCGTGTTGACTACTCCGGTCGTTCGGTAATTACCGTAGGTCCGACCCTGCGTCTGCACCAGTGCGGTCTGCCTAAGAAGATGGCTCTGGAGCTGTTCAAGCCGTTCATTTTCGGCAAGCTGGAAATGCGTGGTCTCGCTACCACCATTAAAGCCGCCAAGAAAATGGTCGAGCGCGAGCTGCCAGAGGTCTGGGACGTTCTCGCTGAAGTGATTCGCGAACACCCGGTACTGCTCAACCGTGCACCGACCCTTCACCGTCTGGGTATCCAGGCGTTTGAACCGGTACTGATCGAAGGCAAGGCTATCCAGCTGCACCCGCTGGTCTGTGCTGCGTACAACGCCGACTTCGACGGCGACCAGATGGCCGTGCACGTACCGCTGACGCTGGAAGCCCAGCTCGAAGCGCGTGCGTTGATGATGTCGACCAACAACATCCTGTCGCCAGCCAACGGTGAGCCAATCATCGTTCCGTCGCAGGACGTTGTATTGGGTCTGTACTACATGACGCGTGAAGCGATCAACGCCAAGGGCGAAGGTCGTGTGTTCGCGGATCTGCAGGAAGTCGACCGTGTGTTCCGTGCCGGCGAAGCCGCACTGCACGCCAAGGTCAAGGTGCGGATCAACGAAACCGTGAACGATCGTGATGGCGGCAGCGTGAGCGGCACCCGCATCGTCGACACCACTGTCGGCCGTGCGCTGTTGTTCCAGGTCGTGCCAAAAGGCCTGTCCTTCGATGTCGTCAACTTGCCGATGAAGAAGAAAGCGATCTCCAAGCTGATCAACCAGTGCTACCGCGTGGTGGGTTTGAAAGAGACCGTGATCTTCGCTGACCAACTGATGTACACCGGTTTTGCCTATTCGACCATTTCCGGCGTTTCCATCGGTGTTAACGACTTCGTTATCCCGGATGAAAAAGCCCGCATCATCGGTGCTGCTACCGAAGAAGTGAAAGAGATCGAAAGCCAGTACGCCTCCGGCCTGGTAACCCAGGGCGAGAAGTACAACAAGGTGATCGACCTCTGGTCCAAGGCGAACGACGAAGTTTCCAAGGCGATGATGGCCAACCTCTCGAAAGAGAAAGTCATCGACCGTCACGGCGACGAAGTTGATCAAGAATCCTTCAACTCGATGTACATGATGGCTGACTCGGGCGCCCGGGGTTCTGCTGCGCAGATCCGTCAGCTCGCCGGTATGCGTGGCCTGATGGCCAAGCCGGACGGCTCCATCATCGAGACCCCGATTACTGCTAACTTCCGTGAAGGTTTGAGCGTACTCCAGTACTTCATCTCCACTCACGGTGCTCGTAAGGGTCTTGCGGATACCGCGTTGAAAACGGCGAACTCCGGTTACCTGACTCGTCGTCTGGTAGACGTTGCGCAGGATCTGGTCGTGACCGAGATCGACTGCGGCACCGAACACGGCCTGGTCATGACTCCGCACATCGAAGGCGGCGACGTTGTCGAGCCGTTGGGCGAGCGCGTATTGGGTCGTGTCATTGCCCGTGACGTATTCAAGCCAGGTACCGAGGACGTGATCGTTCCTGCCGGCACCCTGGTCGACGAGAAGTGGGTCGAGTTCATCGAGCTGAACAGCATCGACGAAGTGATCGTGCGTTCGCCGATCAGCTGCGAAACCCGCTACGGCATTTGCGCCAAGTGCTACGGCCGCGACCTGGCTCGTGGTCACCAGGTGAACATCGGTGAGTCGGTTGGCGTTATCGCTGCCCAGTCCATCGGTGAGCCGGGTACCCAGCTGACGATGCGTACGTTCCACATCGGTGGTGCGGCCAGCCGGACCTCGGCAGCCGACAGCGTCCAGGTGAAGAACGGCGGTACTGTCCGTCTGCATAACCTGAAACATGTTGAGCGAGTGGATGGTCACCTGGTAGCCGTGTCCCGTTCCGGTGAGCTGGCGATCGCTGACGACTTCGGTCGTGAGCGCGAGCGCTACAAGCTGCCGTACGGTGCTGTGATTTCGGTTAAGGAAGGTGACAAGGTCGACGCTGGCGCAATCGTGGCTAAGTGGGATCCGCACACTCACCCGATCGTTACCGAAATGAAAGGTACCGTGACCTACGTGGGCATGGAAGAAGGCATCACGATCAAGCGTCAGACCGACGAATTGACCGGTATGACCAACATCGAAGTGCTCGATCCGAAGGATCGTCCAGCGGCTGGCAAGGACATCCGTCCTGCTGTGAAGATGGTCGACGACAACGGCAAGGATCTGTTGCTGCCAGGCACTGACGTTATCGCTCAGTACTTCCTGCCAGCCAACGCCCTGGTCGGTGTTGCGGACGGCGCGCGGATTGCGATCGGTGACGTTATCGCCCGTATCCCGCAGGAAACTTCGAAAACCCGCGACATCACCGGTGGTCTGCCGCGTGTTGCCGACTTGTTCGAAGCTCGTCGCCCGAAAGAAGCCTCGATCCTGGCTGAAGTCAGCGGCACCATCGCGTTCGGTAAAGAAACCAAAGGCAAGCGCCGTCTGGTCATTACGCCGAACGACGGTAGCGATCCGTACGAAGAGCTGATTCCGAAGTGGCGTCACCTGAACGTCTTCGAAGGCGAACAGGTAAACCGCGGCGAAGTTATCTCCGACGGTCCAAGCGATCCACACGACATCCTGCGTCTGCTGGGTGTGAGTGCGCTGGCCAAGTACATCGTGAACGAGATCCAGGATGTTTACCGTCTGCAAGGCGTGAAGATCAACGACAAGCACATCGAGACCATCCTGCGTCAGATGCTGCGTAAAGTTGAAATTTCCGAGTCTGGCGATTCCAGCTTCATCAAGGGCGACCAGATGGAACTGACGCACGTCCTGGTAGAAAACGAGCGCCTGGCTGCGGAAGACAAATTCGTCGCCAAGTTCACTCGCGTATTGCTGGGTATCACCAAGGCGTCGTTGTCCACCGAATCGTTCATCTCGGCGGCTTCCTTCCAGGAGACCACCCGCGTACTGACCGAAGCGGCGGTAACCGGCAAGCGCGATTACCTGCGCGGCCTGAAAGAAAACGTGGTCGTGGGTCGTCTGATCCCGGCCGGTACCGGTTTGGCCTACCACAGCGAGCGCAAGCGTCGCCGTGATGCAGACAAGCCGTTGCGCGTAAGCGCCAGTGAAGTGGAAGCTGCACTGACCGAAGCGCTGAACTCGAGCGGTAACTGAGTTCTGCGGTAATTGAGTGCCTGGCCCTGGTCATCCCGTTCGGCGGATCGAGACAAATTGTCGAGATCCGGCGGGCGGGGAGGTCGGGGCCTTGCCTTGACTGGGGACAAGATCCTCTTTAGACTCTTGATCCCCTAAATTTGGCGGGAATTCGTTCCTGCCATTTTGCTTTTCTTGCAAGACAATAGCGTCGCAAGACAACAGTGGAGCTAGTAGATGGCAACTATCAACCAGCTGGTACGTCAGCCGCGTAAGCGTATCGTCGAGAAATCCGACGTGCCTGCGCTGCAGAACTGCCCGCAACGTCGTGGCGTATGCACCCGTGTGTATACCACTACGCCGAAAAAACCTAACTCGGCACTGCGTAAAGTATGCCGTGTGCGCCTGACCAACGGTTTCGAGGTTTCCTCGTACATCGGCGGTGAAGGCCACAACCTGCAAGAGCACAGCGTGGTACTGATCCGCGGCGGTCGTGTAAAAGACTTGCCAGGTGTTCGTTACCACACCGTTCGCGGTTCTTTGGATACTTCCGGCGTCAAAGGTCGTAACCAGGGTCGTTCGAAATACGGTACCAAGCGTCCGAAATAATCGGCCGTTTTTTGCAGTTTTTAATTTTATTGAGTCGATAAGAGTAAGGTCGGGCACGCGTCAGCTGTCCCGAGCTAACCTGAAGACCGCTTGAGGGCTTATCATGCCAAGACGTCGCGTAGCAGCCAAGCGTGAGATTCTGGACGATCCGAAATACGGAAGCCAGATCCTCGCCAAGTTCATGAACCACGTAATGGAAAGCGGCAAGAAAGCCGTTGCCGAGCGTATTGTTTATGGCGCGCTGGAAAAAGTTAAAGAGCGTAAGAACTCCGATCCCCTGGAACTCTTCGAAAAAGCACTCGACGCCATCGCTCCGCTGGTCGAAGTGAAGTCGCGCCGCGTAGGCGGTGCTACCTACCAGGTTCCGGTTGAAGTTCGTCCGTCCCGTCGTAACGCTCTGGCCATGCGCTGGCTCGTAGACTTCGCCCGCAAGCGCGGCGAGAAGTCCATGGCTCTGCGTTTGGCTGGCGAACTGTTGGACGCTGCTGAAGGTAAAGGTGCTGCAGTTAAGAAGCGTGAAGACGTGCACCGTATGGCTGAAGCCAACAAGGCTTTCTCGCACTACCGCTTCTAATTTTAGCGTCACTCAATTTGCGAGGGCTTTATGGCTCGTACTACACCGATTAACCGCTACCGTAACATCGGTATCGTTGCTCACGTGGATGCTGGTAAAACCACCACCACCGAGCGCGTCCTTTTTTACACCGGCAAAAGTCACAAAATGGGCGAGGTGCATGACGGCGCCGCGACCACAGACTGGATGGTGCAGGAGCAGGAGCGTGGTATTACCATTACTTCTGCTGCCATCACCGCCTTCTGGAAAGGTTCTGAGAAGCAGTACCCGCACGAGCATCGCTTTAACGTAATCGATACCCCGGGCCACGTAGACTTCACCATTGAAGTTGAGCGTTCCCTGCGCGTACTCGACGGCGCTGTCGTTGTGTTCTGTGGTACTTCGGGTGTTGAGCCTCAGTCGGAAACCGTATGGCGTCAAGCCAACAAATACGGCGTTCCACGTCTTGTTTACGTAAACAAGATGGACCGTGCTGGTGCCAACTTCCTGCGCGTGATCGCTCAGATCAAGCAGCGCCTGGGTCACACTCCGGTGCCTATCCAGCTCGCTATCGGTTCGGAAGACAACTTCCAGGGCCAGATCGATCTGATCAACATGCAAGCGGTCTACTGGAATGACTCGGACAAGGGCATGGTCCCTGTTCGCAAGGACATTCCTGCCGAGCTGTTGGAAGAAGCCGAGCAATGGCGCAGCAACATGGTCGAGGCTGCTGCCGAAGCCAGTGAAGAGCTGATGAACAAGTACCTCGAGGGTGAAGAGCTCACCAACGAGGAAATCAAGGCCGCCCTGCGTCAGCGTACTATCGCTGGTGAGATCGTTCTTGCTGTTTGCGGCTCCTCCTTCAAGAACAAGGGTGTTCCCCTGGTTCTCGACGCCGTTATCGACTTCCTGCCTGCTCCAACCGACATTCCTGCTATCAAGGGTTCCAACCCGGATAACGAGGAAGAGGAAATGGAGCGTCACGCAAGTGACGACGAGCCGTTCGCGGCCTTGGCATTCAAGATCGCTACCGACCCATTCGTGGGTACCTTGACCTTTGTCCGCGTTTACTCGGGCGTGTTGGCCTCCGGCGACGGCGTGATCAACTCGGTAAAAGGCAAGAAAGAGCGCGTGGGTCGTATGGTGCAAATGCACGCAAACGCCCGTGAAGAGATCAAGGAAGTACGCGCTGGCGACATCGCGGCCCTGATCGGCATGAAGGACGTCACCACTGGTGAAACCTTGTGCAACGCTGACAAGCCAATCATCCTGGTTCGCATGGACTTCCCGGAGCCGGTTATTTCGGTTGCCGTTGAGCCAAAGACCAAGGATGACCAGGAAAAAATGGGTATCGCTCTGGGCAAACTCGCTCAGGAAGACCCGTCTTTCCGCGTCAAGACTGATGAAGAGACTGGTCAAACGATCATCTCCGGCATGGGCGAGCTGCACCTGGACATCCTGGTTGACCGGATGCGCCGTGAGTTCAACGTCGAAGCCAACATCGGCAAGCCTCAGGTTTCCTATCGTGAGCGCATCACGAAGAACTGTGAGATCGAAGGCAAGTTCGTTCGTCAGTCCGGCGGTCGTGGTCAGTTCGGCCACTGCTGGATTCGTTTTGCGCCTGCTGACGAAGGTCAGGAAGGTCTGCAATTCGTGAACGAAGTCGTAGGTGGTGTGGTTCCTAAGGAATACATCCCGGCGATCCAGAAGGGTATCGAAGAGCAGATGAAGAACGGCGTTGTTGCCGGCTATCCGCTGATCGGCCTGAAGGCGACCGTGTTCGACGGTTCTTACCACGACGTCGACTCCAACGAGATGGCGTTCAAGGTGGCTGCTTCCATGGCGACCAAGCAACTGGCCCAGAAGGGTGGTGGTGAGTTGCTCGAGCCGATCATGGCGGTAGAAGTCGTTACGCCTGAAGACTACATGGGTGATGTCATGGGCGACCTTAACCGTCGTCGCGGCATGATTCTGGGTATGGAAGATACGGTTTCCGGCAAGGTCATTCGTGCCGAGGTTCCGTTGGGCGAGATGTTCGGTTACGCAACCGACGTTCGTTCCATGTCTCAGGGTCGCGCAAGCTACTCCATGGAATTCAAAAAATACAATACAGCTCCGTCGCATATCGTCGAAACTGTTACTAAAAAGCAAGGCTGATTCAGCCCTTTAAGCTAGGAGTTAATTGTCGTGGCTAAAGAAAAATTTGAACGGAACAAACCGCACGTCAACGTTGGCACCATCGGCCACGTTGACCACGGTAAAACCACTCTGACCGCTGCTCTGACCCGCGTCTGCTCCGAAGTCTTCGGTTCGGCCAAGGTTGACTTCGACAAGATCGACAGCGCCCCGGAAGAAAAAGCTCGCGGTATCACCATCAACACCGCTCACGTTGAATACGATTCGGCCGTGCGTCACTACGCACACGTTGACTGCCCAGGTCACGCCGACTACGTAAAAAACATGATCACCGGTGCTGCCCAGATGGACGGCGCGATCCTGGTTTGCTCGGCCGCCGATGGTCCGATGCCACAAACCCGTGAGCACATCCTGCTGTCCCGTCAGGTAGGCGTTCCGTACATCGTTGTCTTCCTGAACAAGGCTGACATGGTTGACGACGCTGAACTGCTGGAACTGGTTGAGATGGAAGTGCGCGACCTGCTGAGCACTTACGACTTCCCAGGTGATGACACTCCAATCATCATCGGTTCGGCGCTGATGGCTCTGAACGGCCAAGACGACAACGAAATGGGCACTACCGCTGTCAAGAAGCTGGTAGAGACTCTGGACAGCTACATCCCAGAGCCAGAGCGTGCTATCGACAAGCCGTTCCTGATGCCAATCGAAGACGTATTCTCGATCTCCGGTCGCGGTACTGTTGTGACTGGTCGTGTTGAGCGTGGCATCGTCCGTATCCAGGAAGAAGTTGAGATCGTCGGTCTGCGCGACACTCAGAAAACTACCTGCACCGGCGTTGAAATGTTCCGCAAGCTGCTCGACGAAGGTCGTGCTGGCGAGAACTGCGGCGTGCTGTTGCGCGGCACCAAGCGTGACGACGTTGAGCGTGGCCAGGTTCTGGTCAAGCCAGGCACCGTCAAGCCGCACACCAAGTTCACCGCAGAAGTCTACGTTCTGAGCAAGGAAGAAGGCGGCCGTCATACTCCGTTCTTCAAAGGCTACCGTCCACAGTTCTACTTCCGTACAACTGACGTGACCGGTAACTGCGAGCTGCCAGAAGGCGTTGAAATGGTAATGCCAGGTGACAACATCCAGATGACTGTCACTCTGATCAAAACCATCGCGATGGAAGATGGTCTGCGTTTCGCTATCCGTGAAGGCGGTCGTACCGTCGGCGCTGGCGTCGTAGCCAAAGTCATCGAGTAAGTCTCTTTTAGAGTCAGCTTGATGAGTTGAAAAAGCCCCCGCTTAGCGGGGGCTTTTTTATTGGGTTGACACCTATCGGGGGCGTCTATAGAATTGCGCCTCCTTTTAACGGGCGTATTGCGCCCGGTGGGAATAGCAGCCGGAGTCTGAAATCCAATGCAAAATCAGCAAATCCGTATCAGGTTGAAGGCTTTTGATCATCGCCTGATCGACCAATCCACCCAGGAAATCGTGGAAACCGCGAAACGTACTGGTGCTCAAGTGCGTGGTCCAATTCCACTGCCTACCCGTAAAGAGCGGTTCACCGTTCTGGTCTCCCCGCACGTCAACAAAGACGCGCGTGACCAGTACGAGATCCGTACTCATAAGCGCGTTCTGGACATCGTCCAGCCAACGGATAAAACCGTTGATGCACTTATGAAGCTTGATCTTGCGGCCGGTGTGGAAGTGCAGATCAGCCTCGGCTAAGACTCGGTCTTAGTCGTGTAACGCTCTGAAATGGGCGGCCATAGCGGGTGAAAGCCCCGTACACTCATGAGGTTTACAACATGACTATTGGTGTAGTCGGTCGTAAATGCGGTATGACCCGTATTTTCACCGAAGAAGGTGTCTCCATTCCGGTCACGGTCATTGAGATCGAGCCGAATCGCGTCACCCAGTTCAAAACTGAAGAGACCGATGGCTATCGTGCAGTGCAAGTCACTGTCGGCGAGCGTCGTGCTTCGCGTGTAACAGCTGCTCAAGCTGGCCACTTCGCCAAGGCGAACGTTGCCGCTGGTCGTACCGTAATGGAATTCCGTCTTGAAGAAGGCGAGTACCAGGCCGGCGATCTGATCAACGCTGAAATCTTCGCCGCTGGTCAACTGGTTGATGTAACCGGTCAGTCCAAGGGTAAAGGCTTCCAGGGTACGATCAAGCGTTGGAACTTCCGCGGGCAAGATAACACCCACGGTAACTCCGTATCCCACCGCGTTCCAGGCTCTATCGGCCAGTGCCAGACTCCTGGTCGTGTATTCAAGGGCAAGAAAATGTCCGGTCATATGGGCGCCGAGCGCGTGACCGTGCAGTCCCTCGAAGTAGTGCGCGTGGACGCTGAACGCAATCTGTTGTTGGTCAAGGGCGCTGTTCCTGGCGCTACTGGCGGCAACTTGGTTGTACGTCCAGCAGCCAAGGCTCGCGGTTAAGGGGAAGCTGACATGCAATTAAATGTAAATGACGCTCAAGCGATCGAAGTTTCCGAACTGACATTTGGCGGCGAATTCAACGAGACGCTGGTTCACCAAGCAGTCGTGGCCTACATGGCTGGCGGCCGTCAAGGTAGCAAGCAGCAAAAGACCCGTTCCGACGTTTCCGGTGGCGGCAAGCGCCCATGGCGTCAGAAAGGTACTGGCCGTGCTCGTGCCGGTACTATCCGTAGCCCAATCTGGCGTGGCGGCGGTACCACTTTCGCAGCTCGTCCTCAGGATCACTCCCAGAAGCTGAACAAGAAGATGTATCGCGCAGCAATGCGTTCCATCCTTGCTGAGCTGGTGCGTACTGATCGTCTGGTCGTGGTTCAGGACTTCGCTGTTGAAGCACCGAAAACCAAAGATCTGCTGAACAAGCTGAACGGCATGGGCCTGACTGACGTCCTGATCGTGTCTGACGCTGTTGATCAGAACCTGTACCTGGCTGCTCGCAACCTGCCTCACGTCGACGTACGTGATGTGCAAGGTTCCGATCCGGTCAGTCTGATCGCATACGACAAGGTGTTGATCACCGTGTCGGCCGTGAAGAAATTCGAGGAGCTGCTGGGATGAACCAGGAACGCGTATTTAAAGTTCTGCTTGGCCCGCACGTTTCCGAGAAGGCTACGGTTCTGGCAGACAAGAAAGGCCAGTTCGTTTTCAAGGTTGCTACCGACGCAACCAAGCTGGAAATCAAGAAGGCCGTCGAAAGCCTGTTCAGCGTGAAAGTAGAGCGCGTGACTACCCTGAACGTTCTGGGTAAAAGCAAGCGCACTGCTCGCGGTCTGGGCAAGCGTAATGACTGGAAGAAGGCAGTTATCTCCCTTCAGCCAGGCCAAGATCTCGATTTCAGCAGCAGTGCTGAGTAAGGAAGGGGTGCATCATGGCAATCGTTAAATGCAAACCGACTTCCCCTGGCCGCCGTTTTGTGGTCAAGGTGGTCAACCAGGAGCTGCATAAAGGCGCTCCTCACGCACCGCTGCTCGAGAAAAAATCGAAGTCTGGTGGTCGTAACAACAATGGCCGTATCACTACACGTCACGTGGGTGGTGGTCATAAGCAGCATTACCGTCTGGTCGACTTCCGTCGCAACGACAAGGATGGCATCGCTGCCACCGTCGAGCGTATCGAATACGATCCAAACCGTACTGCTCACATCGCTCTGCTGCTGTACGCAGATGGCGAGCGTCGCTACATCATCGCCCCTAAAGGCGTGAGCGCTGGCGACCAGCTTATCGCAGGTGCCCTGGCACCGATCAAGCCGGGCAACGCTCTGCAACTGCGCAACATTCCAGTTGGTAGCACCGTACACGGCATCGAATTGAAGCCAGGTAAAGGCGCGCAAATCGCTCGTTCCGCTGGTGCTTCGGCTCAGCTGATCGCTCGTGAAGGTGTCTACGTGACCCTGCGTCTGCGTTCTGGTGAGATGCGTAAAGTCCTGGCTGAATGCCGTGCGACCCTGGGCGAAGTCTCGAACTCCGAGCACAGCCTGCGTTCGCTGGGTAAAGCTGGTGCCAAGCGCTGGCGTGGCGTTCGCCCAACCGTTCGTGGTGTTGCCATGAACCCGGTTGACCACCCACATGGTGGTGGTGAAGGTCGTACCTCTGGTGGTCGTCATCCGGTATCGCCATGGGGCTTCCCGACTAAGGGCGCGAAGACTCGTGGTAATAAGCGTACCGACAAAATGATCGTCCGTCGTCGCAAGTAAATAGAGGGATACGACAGTGCCACGTTCTCTGAAAAAAGGTCCTTTTATTGATCTTCACCTACTGAAGAAGATCGAAGTGGCGGCGGAAAAGAACGATCGCAAACCAGTTAAGACCTGGTCGCGTCGTTCGATGATCCTGCCACAAATGGTCGGTCTGACCATCGCTGTACACAACGGTCGCCAGCACGTCCCAGTTCTCGTGAACGAAGACATGGTCGGCCACAAACTGGGCGAGTTCGCCGGTACCCGCACATACCGTGGGCACGTGGCTGACAAGAAAGCCAAGCGTTAAGGGGTAAGGAAATGGAAGTAGCCGCTAAGTTGTCGGGCGCTCGAATCTCCGCCCAGAAAGCCCGCTTGGTCGCCGACCAGATCCGCGGGAAGAAGGTGGGCGAAGCGCTCAACCTGTTGGCTTTCAGCAGTAAGAAAGCCGCCGAGATCATGAAAAAAGTGCTGGAGTCGGCCGTAGCCAACGCCGAGCATAACGAAGGCGCAGACGTTGATGACCTGAAGGTCAGCACCGTTTTCGTCAACGAAGGGCGTTCGCTGAAGCGCATCATGCCACGTGCCAAAGGCCGTGCTGATCGCATCGTCAAGCGGTCTTGCCATATCACTGTCAAGGTTGCTGACAAGTAACGGAGTCGAAGAGATGGGTCAGAAAGTACATCCCATTGGCATTCGCCTGGGAATCGTCAAGGAGCACACCTCCGTCTGGTACGCAGACGGTCGGACTTATGCGGACTACTTGTTCGCTGATCTGAAGGTGCGTGAGTATCTCCAAGACAAACTAAAAAGCGCGTCCGTAAGCCGTATCGATATCCATCGTCCGGCTCAGACTGCACGCATCACCATCCACACCGCTCGTCCAGGTATCGTTATCGGGAAGAAGGGTGAAGATGTTGAGAAGCTGCGTCAGGACCTGACCAAGCAAATGGGTGTGCCTGTGCACATCAATATCGAAGAGATCCGCAAGCCGGAGCTCGACGGTATGCTGGTTGCGCAGAGCGTAGCTCAGCAGCTGGAGCGTCGCGTAATGTTCCGTCGCGCTATGAAGCGCGCTGTACAGAACGCCATGCGCATTGGTGCCAAAGGCATCAAAATCCAAGTGAGCGGTCGTCTCGGCGGTGCTGAAATCGCACGTACTGAATGGTATCGCGAAGGTCGTGTGCCACTGCACACCCTGCGTGCCGACATCGACTATGCCAACTACGAAGCTCACACCACCTACGGTGTGATCGGTGTAAAGGTTTGGATCTTCAAAGGCGAAGTAATTGGTGGTCGCCAAGAAGAACTGAAACCACAAGCACCAGCGCCTCGTAAAAAAGCTGCTAAGTAAGGGGTACGCCAAATGTTGCAACCAAAGCGTACGAAGTTCCGCAAGCAGATGACCGGTCACAACCGTGGCCTGGCATTGCGCGGTAGCAAAGTCAGCTTCGGCGAGTTCGCGCTGAAGTCTGTTGCTCGTGGTCGTCTCACCGCTCGTCAGATCGAGTCAGCGCGTCGTGCTCTGACCCGTCACGTAAAACGTGGCGGCAAGATCTGGATCCGTGTATTCCCGGACAAGCCTGTCACCAAGAAGCCACTCGAAGTTCGGATGGGTAAAGGTAAGGGTAACGTGGAGTACTGGGTTGCCCAGATTCAGCCAGGCAAAGTCCTGTATGAAATCGAGGGTGTTTCTGAAGAGCTGGCGCGTGAGGCTTTCGCCCTGGCTGCTGCAAAGCTGCCGCTCGCCACC
Source organism: Pseudomonas sp. RGM2987 (assembly GCF_022952855.1). GTDB lineage: Bacteria > Pseudomonadota > Gammaproteobacteria > Pseudomonadales > Pseudomonadaceae > Aquipseudomonas. The sequence goes on from NZ_JALJDX010000195.1 coordinate 25,319, forward strand.
TCCTTTGTTAAACGGACGGTGATGTGATGAAAGCGAATGAACTTCGTGAAAAATCAGCACAGCAGCTGAACGAGCAACTGCTCGGCCTGCTGCGCGACCAGTTCAATCTGCGTATGCAGAAGGCAACTGGCCAGTTGGGGCAGTCTCATCTGCTCTCGCAAGTTAAGCGTGACATCGCTCGCGTGAAAACTGTGCTCAACCAGCAGGCAGGTAAGTAATCATGGCTGAAGCCGAAAAAACTGTCCGTACGCTGACTGGCCGTGTTGTCAGCGACAAGATGGACAAAACCATCACCGTTCTGATCGAGCGTCGCGTCAAGCACCCGATCTACGGTAAATACGTTAAGCGTTCGACTAAGCTGCACGCGCACGACGAAACCAATCAGTGCCATATCGGCGACAAAGTCACTATTCGTGAAACTCGTCCGATGGCCAAGACCAAGTCTTGGGCGCTGGTTGATGTTCTCGAACGCGCTGTGGAAGTCTAAGGGCTAGGGGTCGGAGAAATTATATGATTCAGACTCAATCCATGCTCGATGTGGCCGATAACAGCGGCGCTCGCCGCGTTATGTGCATCAAGGTGCTGGGTGGCTCCCATCGTCGTTACGCTGGTATCGGTGACATCATCAAAGTTACCGTCAAGGAAGCAATTCCTCGCGGTAAGGTGAAAAAAGGCCAAGTGATGACTGCTGTTGTAGTCCGCACTCGCCATGGCGTTCGTCGTGCTGACGGCTCCATTATCCGCTTTGATGGCAACGCTGCTGTTCTGTTGAACAACAAGCAAGAGCCGATCGGCACCCGTATCTTTGGGCCAGTGACCCGTGAACTTCGTACTGAGAAGTTCATGAAGATCGTCTCGCTCGCCCCAGAAGTGCTGTAAGGAGATCCGACATGCAAAAGATTCGTCGTGACGACGAGATCATCGTGATCGCCGGCAAAGACAAAGGTAAGCGCGGTAAGGTGCTGAAGGTTCTTGCTGACAACCGTCTGGTTGTGGGTGGTCTGAACCTGGTCAAGCGTCATACCAAGCCTAACCCGATGTCGGGCGTACAGGGCGGTATCGTCGAGAAAGAAGCGCCACTGCACGCTTCCAACGTCGCCATCTTCAATGGCGAAACCAACAAGGCTGACCGCGTTGGTTTCAAAGTAGAAGACGGTAAGAAAATTCGTGTCTTCAAGTCGACCCAAAAAGCGGTTGATGCTTGAACACTGCTAGGTAGAAGACCATGGCACGACTAAAAGAGATTTACCGGAAGGAAATCGCACCGAAACTTAAGGAAGAACTTAAGCTTTCGAACGTGATGGAAGTTCCGCGCGTTACCAAAATCACCCTGAACATGGGTCTGGGCGAAGCGATCGGCGACAAAAAAGTCATCGAGCACGCTGTTGCCGACCTGGAAAAGATCACCGGTCAGAAAGTCGTTGTGACTTACGCTCGGAAATCCATCGCTGGCTTTAAAGTCCGTGAAGGTTGGCCGATCGGCGTCAAAGTGACCCTGCGCCGCGAGCGTATGTACGAGTTCCTGGATCGTCTGCTGTCGATCTCCCTGCCTCGGGTTCGCGACTTCCGCGGCCTGAATGCCAAGTCCTTCGATGGTCGTGGCAACTACAGCATGGGCGTAAAAGAGCAGATCATCTTCCCGGAAATCGATTACGACAAGATCGACGCTCTCCGCGGTCTGGACATTACCCTGACCACCACTGCTCGGACGGATGAAGAAGGTCGCGCACTGCTGCGTGCTTTCAAATTCCCGTTCCGCAACTGATTGGAGTAGGAAAATGGCCAAGAAGAGCATGAAGAACCGTGAGCTGAAGCGTCAGCTCACCGTTGCCAAGTACGCCACCAAGCGTGCAGCGCTGAAAGCTATCATCGTTGATCTGAACGCAAGTCCAGAAGCGCGTTGGGAAGCTACCGTAGCCCTGCAGAAGCAGCCACGTGACGCAAGCGCCTCGCGCATGCGTAACCGCTGCCGCCTGACTGGTCGTCCGCACGGCGTGTACCGCAAGTTCGGCCTCGGCCGTAACATGCTGCGTCAAGCTGCAATGCGTGGTGACGTTCCAGGTCTGGTCAAAGCCAGCTGGTAAGCACTGTCGAAGTCTCGGCGTTCGGGATCCCAGGATCCTGACCGCCGGTGGCCTAGAAAATGAATCAAGCTCCTCACGGGGCTTGATTCATTTCTGGGGTGTGTCTAGAATACCCGGCTCGCCTGAGCCCGTGTTTTTCACGCCCGGAATTTCTCGGCGACACGTACTAGCCGAAAGGCTAATTTTTTGTGTATTAGGAGCGTCTAGCCCATGAGTATGCAGGACCCGTTAGCGGACATGCTAACTCGTATCCGTAATGCCCAGATGGCTGAAAAGTCCGTCGTAAGCATGCCATCTTCTACTTTGAAGGTAGCTGTTGCCAAAGTCCTGAAGGACGAAGGTTACATTGCGGGTTATCAGATCAGCAGCGAAATCAAGCCTCTGCTGTCCATCGAGCTGAAGTACTTCGAAGGCCGTCCGGTCATCGAGGAAGTGAAGCGCGTTAGCCGTCCAGGCCTGCGTCAGTACAAGTCCGTCGATGATCTGCCAAAAGTTCGTGGCGGTCTCGGTGTGTCTATCGTCTCCACCAATAAAGGTGTGATGACGGATCGTGCTGCGCGCGCTGCCGGTGTCGGCGGCGAAGTGCTTTGCACTGTGTTCTAAGGGGGGATAAGCATGTCACGCGTCGCTAAGAACCCCGTTAAGCTGCCAGCCGGTGTCGAAGTCAAATTCGCAGGCCAACAGCTTTCGGTGAAGGGTGCCAAGGGCACTCTGCAACTGAACATCCATTCGTCCGTTGAGATCGTTGAAGAAGCCGGTGAGCTGCGTTTCGCTGCTCGCAATGGCGATCAACAGACTCGCGCAATGGCTGGTACCACTCGTGCGTTGGTAAACAACATGGTCCAAGGCGTAAGCCAAGGCTTCGAGCGCAAGCTCCAGCTGGTCGGTGTTGGTTACAAGGCGCAAGCAAAAGGCACAGTGCTGAACCTGGCTCTTGGCTTCTCGCATCCAGTGGATTACGAACTGCCGGAAGGCATCACCGCTGAGACTCCTAGCCAGACCGATATCCTGATCAAGGGCATCGACAAGCAGCTGGTAGGTCAAGTGGCCGCCGAGATCCGCGACTTCCGTCCACCAGAGCCGTACAAAGGCAAAGGTGTGCGCTACGCGGACGAAGTCGTCCGTCGTAAAGAAGCCAAGAAGAAGTAGGGCATAGCAAATGACCGACAAAAAAGTTACTCGACTGCGTCGCGCTCGCAAAGCACGCCTGAAAATGCACGAACTCGAAGTCGTGCGTCTCTGCGTGTTCCGCTCGTCGCAGCACATCTACGCCCAGGTCATTTCGGCCGACGGCAACAAAGTCCTGGCAAGTGCCTCGACTTTGGATAAAGAACTGCGTGATGGCGCCACTGGCAACATCGACGCGGCCACTAAGGTTGGCCAGCTGGTCGCTACGCGTGCTAAAGCCGCTGGCGTCTCGCAGGTGGCTTTCGACCGCTCTGGCTTCAAGTATCACGGCCGCGTCAAGGCGCTGGCTGATGCTGCTCGTGAAGCTGGGCTGGAGTTCTAAGTTATGTCAAATAACGACCAAAAGCGCGACGAAGGCTACATCGAGAAGCTGGTTCAAGTTAACCGCGTAGCCAAAACCGTCAAAGGCGGCCGTATCTTCACTTTCACCGCGTTGACCGTGGTGGGTGATGGTAAGGGCCGTGTTGGCTTCGGCCGTGGCAAGTCGCGTGAAGTGCCTGCTGCGATCCAGAAGGCAATGGAAGCTGCTCGCCGCAACATGATCCAGGTTGATCTGAACGGCACCACCCTGCAGTACGCAATGAAGTCTGCCCATGGCGCTTCGAAGGTGTACATGCAGCCTGCTTCTGAAGGTACCGGTATCATCGCTGGCGGCGCTATGCGTGCTGTCCTCGAAGTTGCTGGCGTTCAGAACGTTCTGGCCAAGTGCTATGGCTCGACTAATCCGGTAAACGTGGTTCACGCCACTTTCAAGGGTTTGAAAGCAATGCAGTCTCCTGAATCCATTGCCGCCAAGCGTGGCAAAAGCGTCAAGGAGATCTTCTGATCATGGCTACCGTAAAAGTTACGCTGATCAAAAGCATGACCGGCCGCATCCCTAACCACAAGCTGTGCGTTAAGGGTCTGGGTCTGCGTCGCATCGGTCACACTGTAGAAGTCCTGGATACTCCCGAGAATCGCGGGATGATCAACAAGGCTTACTACATGCTGCGTGTCGAGGGTTAATCGATGAAACTCAATGATCTGAGTCCAGCGCCGGGTTCCCGTCGCGAAAAGCATCGTCCGGGCCGTGGTATCGGTAGTGGTTTGGGCAAGACCGGTGGCCGTGGCCACAAAGGTCAGACCTCCCGCTCCGGTGGCACCATTGCTCCAGGCTTTGAAGGCGGTCAACAGCCGCTGCATCGTCGCCTGCCGAAGTTCGGTTTCGTTTCCCTGAAAGCCATGGACCGCGCAGAAGTGCGTCTGTCCGAGCTGGCTAAAGTGGACGGCGACATCGTCACCGTGCAGTCCCTGAAGGATGCCAACGTGATCAACCAGAACGTTCAGCGTGTGAAAATCATGCTGTCGGGCGAAGTTGCTCGTGCTGTCACCATCGGAAAGGGAATCGGCGCCACCAAAGGTGCGCGTGCGGCTATCGAAGCAGCTGGCGGCAAGTTCGAGGAATAAATGGCTAAGCAAGGTGCTCTCTCTGCGCTCGGCAAAGGCGGTATGTCTGAACTCTGGGCTCGTCTGCGTTTTCTGTTCCTGGCGATTATCGTCTACCGAATAGGCGCACACATCCCGGTTCCAGGTATCAACCCGGACCGACTCGCGGACCTGTTTCGACAGAATGAGGGGACCATTCTTAGCTTGTTCAACATGTTTTCCGGCGGCGCGCTGGAGCGGATGAGCATCTTTGCGCTGGGGATCATGCCGTACATTTCGGCATCGATCATCATGCAACTGATGAGCGCCGTCAGCCCGCAGCTGGAGCAGTTGAAGAAGGAAGGTGAAGCTGGCCGTCGCAAGATCAGCCAGTACACCCGCTACGGCACTGTCGTCCTCGCACTCGTTCAAGCCATTGGCATGTCCATTGGTCTGGCGGGGCAGGGCGTTTCGTTCACTGCTGACTTCAGCTTTCATTTCGTTGCGGTAACCACCTTTGTGGCCGGCGCGATGTTCATGATGTGGCTGGGGGAGCAGATTACTGAGCGTGGTGTTGGCAACGGTATCTCGATGTTGATCTTCGCAGGTATCGTCGCCGGTCTTCCGAGAGCGATCGGGCAGTCTTTCGAGTCTGCGCGTCAGGGTGATATCAACATTTTCGCCTTGGTTGCCATCGGTCTGCTGGCAGTAGCGATTATCGGTTTCGTGGTGTTCATCGAGCGTGGTCAGCGTCGTATTGCTGTTCACTACGCCAAGCGTCAGCAGGGCCGCAAGGTGTTTGCTGCGCAGACCAGCCACTTGCCGTTGAAAGTGAACATGGCCGGTGTTATTCCGGCCATTTTCGCGAGCAGCATCCTGCTGTTCCCGGCTTCGTTGGGTGCCTGGTTCGGCCAGTCTGAAGGTATGGGCTGGTTGCAGGACATCTCGCAGTCGATCGCTCCTGGTCAGCCGTTGAATATTCTGCTGTTTAGTGCAGGGATTATTTTCTTCTGCTTCTTCTATACGGCGTTGATGTTCAATCCGAAAGACGTAGCGGAAAACCTGAAGAAGTCCGGTGCCTTTATTCCGGGCATCCGTCCAGGTGAGCAGTCTGCGCGCTACATTGATGGCGTTCTGACTCGCTTGACCATGTTCGGTGCTCTTTACATGACGGCCGTCTGTCTGTTGCCCCAGTTCCTGGTGGTTGCGGCAAACGTACCGTTCTACCTTGGCGGGACCTCGTTGCTGATCGTGGTCGTGGTTGTGATGGACTTTATGTCCCAAGTACAATCGCACCTCGTTTCGCACCAGTACGAATCCCTGATGAAGAAAGCCAACCTGAAGGGCTACGGCAGCGGCATGTTGCGCTGAGTAGCGTCCATAAGGTTCGAGGAGTTGGTGATGAAAGTTCGTGCATCGGTGAAAAAGCTGTGCCGCAACTGCAAGATTATTCGCCGCGAAGGTGTTGTTCGGGTAATTTGCAGCGCGGAACCGCGTCACAAACAGCGCCAAGGCTGAGTGTGATTGTGCTTTAAGCCCGGCAGCTAGTGCGCTGCCGGGTTGATTATTTGTTATTACAGCGATATTATCTCGCGCCCTATTTCTTGGCTTCCGGGGCGTAGGTAGCTGTCAATTGGAGTCCCACTGAATGGCCCGTATTGCAGGCGTCAACATTCCAGATAACAAGCATACTGTTATCTCGCTGACCTACATCTATGGTGTTGGTCGCACCACTGCACAGAAAATTTGTGCAGTTGCTGGGGTCAACCCAGCCGCAAAGATCAAGGATCTGAGCGACGAGCAAATTGAACAGCTGCGTGGCGAAGTGGCGAAGTTCACCACTGAAGGTGACCTGCGTCGCGAAATCAACATGAAAATCAAGCGCTTGATGGACCTCGGTTGCTATCGCGGTCTGCGTCATCGTCGTGGTCTGCCAGTACGCGGTCAGCGTACCAAGACCAACGCGCGTACCCGTAAAGGTCCGCGTAAGCCGATCCGCAAGTAATCGCCCCAGCGAATCGACAGGAATTTAATCATGGCAAAACCTGCTGCTCGTCCTCGTAAAAAAGTTAAAAAGACAGTGGTTGATGGCATCGCCCACATCCATGCATCTTTTAACAACACCATCGTGACCATTACCGACCGTCAAGGTAACGCTCTTTCCTGGGCTACCTCCGGTGGTTCGGGTTTCCGCGGTTCCCGCAAGTCCACCCCGTTCGCTGCTCAGGTAGCTGCTGAGCGTGCTGGTCAAGCTGCGCTGGAATACGGCCTGAAAAACCTCGACGTCAACGTCAAGGGTCCAGGTCCAGGTCGTGAATCTGCAGTCCGTGCTTTGAACGGCTGCGGCTACAAGATCGCCAGCATCACCGACGTGACGCCAATCCCGCACAACGGGTGCCGTCCGCCGAAGAAGCGCCGCGTGTAATCCAGGAGATTGTAAAGAATGGCTCGTTACATTGGTCCAAAATGCAAACTCGCTCGTCGCGAAGGCACCGATCTCTTTCTGAAGAGCGGCGTGCGCGCGATCGAATCGAAGTGCAACATTGAAGCAGCACCTGGTATCCACGGCCAACGCCGCGGTCGCCAGTCCGACTACGGCACCCAACTGCGTGAAAAGCAGAAGGTCCGTCGTATCTACGGCGTTCTCGAGCGTCAATTCAGCGGCTACTACAAAGAAGCAGCTGGCAAGAAAGGCGCAACCGGCGAAAACCTGTTGCAACTGCTCGAATGCCGTCTGGACAACGTTGTATACCGTATGGGTTTCGGTTCTACTCGTGCCGAATCCCGTCAGCTGGTATCGCACAAGTCGATCAGCGTTAACGGTCAGACCGTAAACGTTCCGTCCTACCAGGTTCGTGCTGGTGACGTGGTTGCTGTTCGCGAGAAAGCAAAGAACCAACTTCGCATTGTCCAAGCTCTCGATCTGTGTGCCCAACGTGGCCGCGTAGAATGGGTAGAAGTAGACACTGAGAAGAAGTCGGGCGTTTTCAAGAACGTTCCTGCTCGCAGTGATCTGTCCGCCGACATCAACGAAAGCCTGATTGTCGAGCTCTACTCCAAGTAAGGGCTAGAAAATAGGTGCATCCATGCAGATTTCGGTAAATGAGTTCCTGACACCCCGCCATATTGATGTGCAGGTTGTCAGTCCAACCCGCGCCAAGATCACGCTCGAGCCTCTCGAGCGTGGTTTCGGCCACACCCTGGGCAACGCGCTGCGCCGCATCCTGTTGTCCTCAATGCCCGGCTGTGCAGTAGTCGAGGCCGAGATTGACGGTGTGCTCCATGAGTACAGCGCCATCGAAGGTGTACAGGAAGACGTAATTGAAATCCTGTTGAACCTTAAAGGTCTGGCTATCAAGCTGCACGGTCGTGACGAAGTTACGCTGACCTTGTCGAAGAAGGGTTCGGGGGTGGTTACCGCTGCCGATATTCAGCTGGATCATGATGTCGAGATCGTTAACCCCGATCACGTAATCGCTAACCTGGCGTCTAACGGCGCCCTGAACATGAAGCTCACCGTAGCTCGTGGTCGTGGTTATGAACCGGCAGACTCGCGTCAGAGCGATGAAGACGAAAGCCGCAGCATCGGTCGCTTGCAGCTTGACTCTTCGTTCAGCCCGGTTCGCCGTATCGCATACGTGGTGGAAAACGCCCGTGTCGAGCAGCGTACCAACCTGGACAAGCTGGTTATTGATCTGGAAACCAACGGTACCCTGGATCCTGAAGAGGCCATTCGCCGCGCTGCAACCATCCTGCAACAGCAGTTGGCTGCGTTCGTCGACCTCAAGGGTGACAGTGAGCCAGTGGTTGTCGAGCAGGAAGACGAGATCGATCCGATCCTGCTTCGCCCGGTTGACGATCTGGAACTGACTGTACGTTCGGCTAACTGCCTTAAGGCGGAAAACATCTACTACATCGGTGACCTGATTCAGCGTACCGAAGTAGAGCTGTTGAAGACTCCGAACCTGGGCAAGAAATCCTTGACTGAAATCAAGGACGTTCTGGCCTCCCGCGGTCTGTCCCTCGGCATGCGCCTCGACAACTGGCCGCCTGCAAGTCTTAAGAAGGACGACAAGGCGACTGCCTGATCGTCGTAATCACCGAACGTTGTGTTTGGTAAGGAATGAACCATGCGTCATCGTAAAAGTGGTCGTCACCTGAGCCGCACCAGCTCGCACCGCAAGGCCATGTTCCAGAACATGGCGGTGTCGCTGTTCGAGCACGAGCTGATCAAAACTACACTGCCGAAAGCCAAAGAACTGCGCCGCGTTGCTGAGCCGCTGATCACTCTGGCCAAGACAGATAGCCTGGCTAACCGCCGTCTGGCTTTCGACCGTACCCGTTCGAAAGCTATCGTTGGTAAGCTCTTCAACGACCTGGGCAAGCGTTACGCTACCCGTGAGGGTGGCTACCTGCGCATCCTCAAGTGCGGTTTCCGCGCTGGCGACAACGCGCCTATGGCGTACGTCGAGTTGGTTGATCGTGCTACCAGCGGTGAAGCTGTATCCGCTGAGTAAGTCGGCAACATACAAAAAACCGGGCCTAGTGCCCGGTTTTTTGTGCTTGTTAGAAAGATGATTTGCCGTTTCGCCTGGCTTCGCTATTGGCAATACAACAACGTTAGATAATAGCTATCGATGTCCATGATTTAATGAATTTGGATACTGTCACTAACATGATCAATACTCCTTTCCAGCCGATTAGCCGGCAGTCCGAAGACCGACCCAGGAAGATTGAGCATGAGCCAGATCAAAACGCTTACGACCGCCAGCGGCGCTCCTGTCGCTGATAACCAGAATTCTCGTTCCGCCGGCCCGCGCGGCCCGCTGTTGCTCGACGATTTTCACCTGATCGAGAAGCTCGCTCACTTCAACCGCGAGAACATCCCGGAGCGTCGCGTGCACGCCAAAGGTTCGGGTGCCTATGGCACGTTTACCGTGACCCAGGACATCACCGCATACACCAGCGCCAAGCTGTTCGAGTCGGTCGGCAAACAAACGCCAACCTTCCTGCGTTTTTCCACCGTGGGCGGTGAGCGCGGTTCTGCCGACACCGAGCGCGACCCACGTGGCTTTGCCCTGAAGTTCTACACCGAGGAAGGTAACTGGGACATCGTTGGCAACAACACGCCGGTATTCTTCATTCGTGATCCGCTGAAGTTTCCGGACTTCATCCACACCCAGAAGCGCCTGCCACAAAGCAACCTGAAAAGCGCTCAGATGATGTGGGATTTCTGGTCGCACTCGCCTGAGGCGCTGCACCAGATCACCATTCTGTTCTCGGACCGCGGCATCCCTGATGGCTACCGGCACATGCACGGTTTCGGCAGCCATACCTACAGCCTGATCAACGCCCAAGGTGAGCGTCACTGGGTGAAGTGGCACTACAAGACCCAGCAAGGGATCAAGAACCTGGCACCGGCCGAAGCGGCACGCCTGGCGGGCACTGACCCTGATTACGCCCAGCGTGATTTGTTCAATGCTATCGAGGGCGGTGATTTCCCGAAATGGAAGGTCTGCATCCAGATCATGACCGAGGCCCAGGCTGCGGCCCACTACGAGAATCCGTTTGACGTGACCAAGACCTGGTCGCAGAAAGAGTTTCCGTTGATCGAAGTGGGTGTGCTCGAGCTCAACCGTAACCCGCTGAACTACTTTGCTGAAGTCGAGCAGGCAGCGTTTGGTCCGAGCAACATGGTGCCGGGCGTTGGTCTCTCGCCGGATCGCATGCTGCAAGGTCGTGTATTCGCCTACGCCGATGCTCACCGCTACCGTGTTGGCACCAATCACCAGCAATTGCCGGTCAATGCGCCGCGCAGCCCGGTCAATAGTTACCAGCGTGATGGTGCCATGGCGTTCGGCAGCAATGGCGGCGCGGCACCGAACTACGAGCCTAACAGCTACGTAGAGACGCCCAAGCAGGCGCCGCGTTATGCGGAACCGGCTTTGGCACTGAGCGGGGCCGCGGATCGTTACGATCATCGCGAAGACACTGACTACTACAGCCACGCCGGTGCGCTGTTCCGCTTGATGAACGATGAGCAGAGAGCCCTGCTGATCAGCAACATTGCCGGCGCCATGGGCGGTGTATCGGCGGATGTCGTTGATCGCCAGTTGCAGCATTTCTTCAAGGCGGATGCCGCTTACGGGGAAGGGATCGCGAAGGCATTGGGCGTACAGCTTAACTAAGTCTAAACGAGAAGCAGAACCGCCCTCATTAGGGCGGTTTTTGCGTTATTTCACCTGGTTTTCTCAGATTTTCTTCGCTTTTATTGCGATGGAACAGTGACCTGACGGTCAGCTTGGTTCAAACTAGGGCCTTTCAAAGCTTGTGGAGATACAGGGCGATGCAAGGTCACCCGGACGTAATCGATTACCTCAACACGTTGCTGACAGGCGAGCTGGCAGCCCGTGATCAATATTTCATCCACTCGCGGATGTACGAGGATTGGGGTTTTACCGAGCTCTACGAACGTATCAACCATGAGATGGAAGAAGAGGCGCAGCACGCCGATGCACTGATGCGCCGGATCCTGATGCTCGAAGGCACGCCGCGCATGCGCCCGGATGACCTGGACATCGGTACCACAGTGCCGGACATGCTCGCCGCCGACCTGCGCCTGGAATACAAGGTCCGCGCTGCGCTGTGCAAGGGCATCGAGCTTTGCGAGTTGCACAACGACTATGTGACCCGCGAGATCCTGCGTATCCAGCTCAACGATACCGAGGAAGACCATACCTACTGGCTTGAGAAGCAGCTGGGTCTGATCAAGTTGATCGGGTTGGAGAATTACCTGCAGTCGCAGTTCTGACGGAGTCATTGTGGGAGCGGACCCGCTCGCGATAGCGATTGAGCCATCGCAGAAATGCAAGCTGACACACCGCCACCGCGAGCAAGCTCGCTCCCACGGGAAAGCAAAAGCCCCTGCCATCGATGAGATGACAGGGGCTTTTTTCATGCCAGGATAATCAGTCCCGATCGCGCTCCAGCAACGGCTTGAGGTAGTAGCCGGTGTAGGACTGCTTCATCTCGGCCACTTGTTCAGGCGTACCCACGGCGATGATCTGACCGCCCTTGGAGCCACCCTCAGGCCCAAGGTCCACCAGCCAGTCAGCGGTCTTGATTACGTCCAGGTTATGCTCGATCACCACCACCGTGTTGCCATGGTCGCGAAGGCGATGCAGCACATCGAGCAGTTGCTGGATATCGGCGAAGTGCAGGCCGGTGGTTGGCTCGTCGAGGATGTACAGGGTCTTGCCAGTGTCGCGCTTGGACAGTTCCCGGGACAACTTGACCCGCTGGGCTTCACCGCCGGACAAGGTCGTCGCCGACTGGCCCAGCTTGATGTACGACAGCCCCACATCCATCAGCGTCTGGAGCTTGCGCGCCAGGGCCGGCACCGCATCAAAGAATTCCCGTGCCTCTTCGATGGTCATCTCGAGGGTTTCGTGGATGTTCTTGCCCTTGTACTTGATCTCAAGGGTTTCGCGGTTGTAGCGCTTGCTCTTGCAGACGTCGCACGGCACATAGATGTCGGGCAGGAAGTGCATTTCTACCTTGATCAGGCCATCGCCCTGGCAGGCTTCGCAGCGCCCGCCCTTGACGTTGAAGGAGAACCGGCCCGGCCCGTAGCCACGGGAGCGGGATTCCGGCACGCCGGCGAACAATTCGCGGATCGGCGTGAACAACCCGGTATAGGTCGCCGGGTTGGAACGCGGCGTTCGCCCGATCGGGCTCTGATCGATGTCGACGACCTTGTCCAGGTGTTCCAGGCCCTTGATGCTGTCGTGGGCAGCAGCCTCCAGGGTCGTGGCACCGTTCAGCGCGGTGGCGCTGAGAGGGAACAGGGTGTTGTTGATCAACGTCGACTTGCCCGAGCCGGAAACGCCGGTGACGCAGGTCAGCAGGCCGATGGGAATTTCCAGGTCGACGTTACGCAAGTTGTTGCCACGGGCACCCTTGAGGGTCAGCGACAGCTTCTTGTTGCGCGGCGTACGCTTGGCCGGGACCTTGATCTTCACCCGGCCCGACAAGTATTTGCCGGTCAGGGAGTCCGGGTGCGCCATGACTTCGGCAGCGGTGCCCTGGGCGACGATGTGCCCGCCATGCACGCCTGCGCCGGGACCGATGTCCACCACGTAGTCGGCCAGGCGGATCGCGTCTTCGTCGTGCTCGACCACGATCACCGTGTTACCGATGTCCCGCAAATGCTTCAGGGTCCCGAGCAACCGGTCATTGTCGCGCTGGTGCAGGCCGATGGACGGTTCGTCGAGGATGTACATCACCCCCACCAGGCCGGCACCGATCTGGCTGGCCAGGCGGATACGCTGGGCCTCGCCGCCGGACAGGGTGTCCGCGCTGCGATCCAGGGTCAGGTAATCCAGGCCTACGTTCACCAGGAATTGCAGGCGCTCGCAGATTTCCTTGAGGATTTTGTCGGCAATTTCACCGCGGCGACCGGTCAGCTTCAAGCCGTCGAAGTATTGGGTGGCGTCGCCGATCGGCAGGCTGGTCACCGCTGGCAGAGTCTTTTCACCGACCCATACGTGCCGCGCTTCGCGACGCAGGCGGGTGCCGCGGCAATCCGGGCAAGGCTGGGTGCTGAGGAACTTGGCCAATTCTTCGCGCACGCTGGCCGATTCGGTCTCGCGGTAGCGGCGCTCCAGGTTCGGCACGATGCCTTCGAACGGGTGGGAGCGCTTGACGATATCGCCGCGGTCGTTGAGGTACTTGAAGTCGACACTCTGTGATCCGCTGCCGTGCAGGATGTATTTCTGCTGGTCGGCAGGCAATTCGTTGAACGGTTTGTCCAGGCTGAACTTGTAATGGGCCGCCAGCGACCCGAGCATCTGGAAGTAATAGACGTTGCGCCGGTCCCAGCCACGGATCGCGCCTTCGGCCAGGGTCAGCTCGCCGTTGACCAGGCGCTTGGTGTCGAAGAACTGCTTCACCCCCAGGCCATCGCAGGTCGGGCAGGCGCCGGCCGGGTTGTTGAAGGAAAACAGCTTGGGTTCCAGCTCGCTGATGGCGTGGCCGCAGACCGGGCAGGCGAAGCGTGCCGAGAAGATGATTTCCTCGCCCGGTTCGTCGTCCATCGGCGCCACCAGGGCGATGCCATCGGCCAGTTTCAACGCGGTCTCGAAGGACTCGGCCAGCCGCTGCTGCAGATCCGCCCGGACCTTGAAGCGGTCGACCACCACATCGATCGAGTGCTTCTTCTGTTTATCCAGCTTCGGCAGTTCGTCCAGCTCGCACAGCTTGCCGTTGACCCGGGCCCGTACAAAGCCCTGGGCCCGCAGTTCTTCGAAGACCAGCAGGTGCTCACCCTTGCGCTCGCGGACCACCGGTGCCAACAGCATCAATTTGCTGCCTTCAGGCAAGGCCAGCACCAGGTCGACCATCTGGCTGACGGTCTGGGCTTCCAGGGGAATGTCATGGTCGGGGCAGCGGGGGATCCCGACCCGCGCATACAGCAGGCGCAGGTAATCGTAGATCTCGGTGATGGTACCGACCGTCGACCGCGGGTTATGGGAGGTCGACTTCTGTTCGATGGAGATCGCTGGCGACAGGCCTTCGATGGTGTCGACGTCAGGTTTTTCCATCATCGACAGGAACTGCCGGGCGTAGGCCGACAGCGACTCGACATAGCGTCGCTGGCCTTCGGCATACAAGGTGTCGAAGGCCAGGGATGATTTACCGGATCCGGACAGGCCGGTGATGACGATCAGCTTGTCCCGTGGCAGGGTCAGGTCGATGTTCTTCAGGTTGTGGGTACGGGCCCCACGAATCAGGATCTTGTCCAAAGTGGCCTCGCTCGGCGGGCGTCGAAAACGTAGGAGTATACGGGTAAATACTGGATGGATACACACCATTGAAAGTGAGTTTCGCGCCATACATGAAGACTGCGCGGCAAACGGTCGCCATATACCCCCTCAATCGATGGGACTGGTAGAATCGCCGCCGGTTCACATGAGGTTTTTCCATGCACGATCCCCACAGCGAACGCATGAGCAGCGGCGAGACCCGCGCGGCAAGCGGTCTGGCCCTGGTGTTCGCCTTCCGCATGCTGGGCATGTTCATGGTGTTGCCAGTACTGGCCACCTATGGCATGGACCTGGCGGGCGCGACCCCGGCCCTCATCGGTCTGGCGATTGGCGCCTATGGCCTGACCCAGGCGATTTTCCAGATTCCGTTCGGGATCATTTCCGACCGCATCGGCCGGCGTCCGGTGATCTACCTGGGGCTGGTCGTCTTCGCCCTCGGCAGTGTGCTGGCCGCCAACGCTGACTCGATCTGGGGCGTGATCGCCGGACGTATCCTGCAAGGCGCTGGGGCTATTTCCGCAGCGGTGATGGCGCTGCTGTCAGACCTGACCCGCGAACAGCATCGGACCAAGGCCATGGCGATGATCGGCATGACGATCGGCCTGTCGTTCGCGGTCGCTATGGTCGTAGGACCGTTGCTGACCCGTGCCTTTGGCCTGTCGGGCTTGTTCCTGGCGACCGGTGCCATGGCATTGGTGGGGATCCTGATCGTCGCCTTCATGGTGCCGCGCTCCACCGGGCCGTTGCAGCACCGTGAATCCGGCGTAGCCCGCCAGGCGCTGATCCCGACCCTCAAGCACCCGGACCTGCTGCGCCTGGACCTGGGGATTTTCGTGCTCCACGCCATGCTCATGTCCAGCTTCGTCGCCCTGCCGCTGGCGCTGGTCGAGAAGGCAGGACTGCCCAAGGAGCAGCACTGGTGGGTGTACCTGACGGCACTGCTGATTTCGTTCTTCGCCATGATCCCGTTCATCATCTATGGCGAGAAACGACGCAAAATGAAACGAGTTTTGCTCGGCGCCGTCATGACGCTGATGCTCACTGAGCTATTCTTCTGGGAGTTCGGCGACAGCTTGCGGGCGCTGGTGATCGGCACGGTGGTGTTCTTTACCGCGTTCAATCTGCTTGAGGCTTCGCTGCCCTCGTTGATCAGCAAGGTTTCACCGGCTGGCGGCAAGGGCACGGCAATGGGGGTGTACTCCACCAGCCAGTTCCTTGGTTCGGCGTTGGGCGGGATCCTCGGCGGCTGGTTGTTCCAGCATGGCGGTTTGTCGGTTGTGTTCCTGGGATGTGCCGCGCTGGCTGCACTTTGGCTGGTCTTTGCTGTTACCATGCGCGAACCTCCGTATGTGACGAGCCTGCGCTTGCCGTTGTCGCCCGAAGCCATCCGCGAAGCAGGCCTGACCGAGCGCCTCAAGGCCGTCGTTGGAGTAACCGATGCAGTGGTGGTCGCCGACGAAGCGGCCGTTTATATCAAACTGGACACCGAATTATTGGATCGCGCGACGCTCGAGCGCCTGGTGAACAACCCGGCCCCGACCGCGTGCGAAGCCTAGGAGAACGTTATGGCCCGTGGGGTTAACAAAGTCATATTGGTCGGTACTTGCGGCCAGGATCCCGAAGTTCGCTACCTGCCGAACGGCAACGCCGTGACCAACCTGAGTCTGGCGACCAGCGAACAGTGGACCGACAAGCAGACCGGCCAGAAGGTCGAGAAGACCGAATGGCACCGCGTGTCGATGTTCGGCAAAGTGGCGGAGATCGCCGGCGAATACCTGCGCAAAGGTTCGCAGGTGTACATCGAAGGCAAGCTGCAGACCCGCGAGTGGGAAAAAGACGGCATCAAGCGCTACACCACCGAAATCGTGGTCGACATGCAAGGCACCATGCAACTGCTGGGCGGTCGTCCACAGGGTGACCAGCAGCAAGGTGGCAACAACTACCAGCAGTCGGCTCCGCGCCAGCAGGCCCCGCGTCCGCAGTCGGCGCCACAGCCACAGCGCGAGCGTCCGGCCCCACAACAGGCCGCACCGCAACCGGCTCCGGATTTCGACAGCTTTGATGACGATATTCCGTTCTAAACGCAGCTGAAAGCTTCAAGCCCAAGAAAAAAACCGCGCTTCGTTACCAATGCGCGGTTTTTTTACGCTTGTTGATCATGCCTTGGGGTTAAGGAACTGCTCTGTGCTCACCACGCTCGCATAAGCAAACCCCAGCGCCGCCATAAACGCCGCATGCACCTGGGCGGCGGGGACAACGACGCCGTTGAATTCCAGGTCCCGGGTGGCGCAGGCATCATGGATCACTGTGACGCCATAGCCCAGGTCTGCCGCCGCACGGGTGACGCCATCGACGCACATGTGGCTCATGCTGCCGACGATGACCAGTTGCTCGATACCGTGTTGCTCAAGAATGGATTGCAACTCGGTCTCGCGGAACGAATTGACGAAGTGCTTGAGCACCACCGGTTCATCCGCCCGGTTAAGCACCTTGGCGTGCAGCTTCGCGCCGTCGGAGCCGGGTGTGAAGAACGGGGCGTCGTCGGAAGTGAACTCGTGGCGGATATGCACCACCTGGTTGCCGGCGTGGCGAAAGGCTTCGATGACCTTTGAAGCATTGTCGGCGGCGGCTTCGACATCGGCCAGTGGCCATTTTCCTTGGGGGAAGTAGTCGTTCTGGATATCGACTACGATGAGCGCTTGCTTGGACATGGAGGCTTTCCTTGATCGGATTGGATGTGCGGCCAGTATTGGCGCTCGCTATCGGTTCGAGGATTGGCCGCAACGACAATAAACGAGGGAAAACTGACAATGACGCAGCACAGGGCAGCCGCCGAGCTGGGGATCCTGGTTTATCCCGGCGCGCAATTGGCGGCGGTGCATGGGCTCACCGATCTGTTTGCCGTGGCCCAGCGGATTGCCGGCGAACAGGCCAGCGCGCAGCTGCCGCGCTTGCGGGTCAGCCATTGGCGGGCGGGGCAGGGCGAGACTCCGGCGCGCGAATTCGACAGCGAAACCGGGCCGGCCGGTCATCTGGTCGCGTTGCTGATTCCGCCATCGATTGCCGGGTTCGACGATGGCCTGGCTACCCCGGCGCTGATGGATTGGTTGCGCACGTTGCATGCCGGTGGCACGGTGTTGGGCGGGGTTTGCGTCGGTTCGATCCTGCTGGCCGAAAGCGGTCTGCTCGACGGGCGTAGCGCCACCACCCATTGGACTTCCGCCAAAAGCTTCGCCGCGCGTTATCCGGCGATCAAGCTCAACGCCGACAAGCCCATCGTCGACGACGGCGACCTGATCACTACCGCCGGGCTGATGGCCTGGTCGGAGCTGGGCCTGCGCCTGGTGGATCGCCTGCTCGGCCCGAGCATTGCCACGCGCACCGCGCAGTTCCTGGTGGTCGAGCACAGCGACAGCGCGAGCCAGTGCGGCAGCAATTTCGCGCCGATCCTCGGGCATGGCGATGGGGCGATCCTCAAGGTCCAGCACTGGTTGCAAGGCAGCGGCGCAGTGGACGTGTCTCTGGGGGCGATGGCCGAGCGGGCCGGGCTGGAAGAGCGCACCTTCCTGCGCCGGTTTCGCGCCGCCACCGGGCTCAAGCCCACCGAGTACTGCCAGCACCTGCGCGTCGGCAAGGCCCGGGCGATGCTCGAATTCACCAACGGCACCATCGACCACATTGCCTGGACCGTCGGTTATCAGGATCCGAGTGCCTTTCGCGCCACGTTCAAGAAAATCACCGGAATGGCGCCGAGCGATTATCGGGCGCGGTTTGGGGTGAGTCCGTCAGCGCTCACAAGGCCACAATAAGCCTGTTGGGGTGCAGACCCTTGAATCTTAGGGGGCGCTTCGCACCCCAGCGGGAGCAAGCTCCCTCGCCACGGGGGAGTGTTGCTTCGGACATATCGTGCAATTTGCCGGATCGTGCGGGCCTGTCGTGCAGAATGAAACAGGCCAGGTGCCATCTGATTCACCTCCAGCCCTCCGCTCCGTTGATCCTGCGTCCAACGCCGCGGCGTTGGCCTGATCTCTGCACCCCCTTTGCCCACAGCCATCGAGCGCAGGTAAAAGGACAACGCATGACGTCGGTCAATCGCAAGAAAACGGTAATGGCCCATTCGGTCAATCCTCACGCACCGCTCCATGAAGTCGAGACCAATCGGGCGCTGGCCCGCTGGCTGGCGCAGATCCTCGGATGGGACTTCGGCGGCAGTCATGACGGACAGCAAGCCGTCGGTCCAGACCTGTATTGGCTACCCACGCAAACCCTGATTGGCACCGAGACTGCGCAGCGCCTGGGCGTGCAGGGCCCGGAGGACCTGTGGGGCGGTTTCGTCGAGCATGATTTCATTTGCACCAAGGCGATTACCCACGGTCTGTTGAATAAGCATGCGGTGGCGCCAATAGGTTGGTCGCCGTTGTTTTCCAAGCTGACCCGAGGCGCGGTACTGGATGGCGTGACAGTCTTTTCGCTCAAGGATGCGCGCTTGGCCGCCGAGCACTTGCTGTACAGCGGAGCGATGCGCTTCAAGCCGATCCATGCCTCTGCCGGGCGCGATCAGCGGGTCATCACCAGCCTGGCGCAATTTGACGAGCTGGCCGCCGCGCCCGACGCCCAGGCGACGTTCAGTGATGGCGTGGTGTTGGAGCAGAACCTCAGCGAGGTCAAGACCCAGAGCGTCGGCCAGAGTTTCATCGACGGCCGGGTCCTGAGCTACTGCGGCGTGCAGCACCTGACCCGCGACAGTGAAGGGCTGGAGGTGTACGGCGGCTCGGACTTGCTGGTGGCCCAGGGTGGCTATATCGAATTGCTCAAGCTGGAGCTGCCCGACGATGTGCGTGAGGCGGTGCGACTGGCGCAGGTGTTTGATGACGCCTCCAACCAGGCCTACCCGAACTTTTTCGCGTCTCGGCGCAATTACGACATCGCCCAGGGCCTGGATGTCGGCGGCCAGCCCCGTGGCGGCGTGCTGGAACAGTCCTGGCGCATGGGCGGCGCCAGCAGCGCGGAGCTGGCGGCGTTGCAGGTGTTTGTCGAGGACCCGCAAACCTGCGCGGTGCGGGTGTCCTCGGTGGAGACCTACGTCGACCAACCGTTGCCGTCCGGGGCCCGAGAGGTGTATCGAGGCCCGGCACACAATGGCGACTTCCTTCTCAAATACGTAACGGTTCAATCCTATGACGGCTAGAAGCGAAACCATTCAGATCGAGATTGACGATGAGCGGATGGACGGGACTTTCCTGAGCCCCAAGTCGAAGGTCCCCGGCGTGCTGTTCGTCCATGGTTGGGGCGGCAGCCAGGAGCGCGACCTGGAGCGGGCCAAGGGCATTGCAGGGCTGGGTTGCGTGTGCCTGACTTTCGACTTGCGCGGCCACACCGGCGGGGCGGGGATTCCCCTGTCGCGGGTCACACGGGAAGACAATCTGCGTGACCTGCTGGCGGCCTATGATCGATTGCTGGCCCATCCGGCCCTCGATACTTCGGCGATTGCCGTGGTGGGCACCAGCTACGGCGGCTACCTGGCCTCGATCCTGACCGCGCTGCGACCGGTGCGCTGGCTGGCCTTGCGAGTGCCGGCGCTGTACCGCGACGAACAGTGGCACACGCCCAAGCGCGATCTGGACAAGGCTGACCTGCTGGATTACCGCAGCACCCTGGTGCACGCCGACACCAACCGCGCCTTGCAGGCCTGTTCGCAATTTACCGGGGATGTGCTGCTGGTGGAGTCCGAGACGGACGATCACGTGCCCCACGCCACCATCATGAGCTACCGGGCGGCCTGCCAGCAGACTCATTCGCTGACCCACCGGATCATCGATGGCGCCGACCATTCCTTGAGCGACCCCGTGTCACAACAGGCCTACACCTCGATCCTGGTGGGCTGGATCACGGAAATGGTGGTGGGGGAACGGTTGAGCATTATTCAGGAGCGGTAGTAGTGTGGTGTTTGTGATGGCCTCTTCGCGAGCAAGCCCGCTCCCACACTGAGTCTTCACTGGCCCACAAATCAGCATTCATCACAAAACCCATGTGGGAGCGGGCTTGCTCGCGAAGGGGCCAGCCCATACAACCTCTAACTCAAGGTTTCACTTGACCCCAGGCTTGACCCGCAACGCCTTGGCCTTCGCCTCGATCACCAAATACATCACCACCGTGATCAACAACGGCAGGATGAAATAGATCGCCCGATAAGCAATCAACCCCGCCAGCAGGCTGCCCCGCGACACTTCATGCTGCAGCAAGGCAATGAACACCGCCTCCAACACCCCAAGCCCCGCCGGAATATGGGTGATGACCCCGGCAATACTGCTGATCAGCAATACCCCGAGCACCACCGGGTAATCCAGTTTGCTCGGCAGCAAAGTGAATATGACGGCCGCCATCAACGACCAGTTGAGCGCCCCCAGTGCCAGTTGCAAGATCGCCATGCGCAGCGATGGCAGGTTGATTTCCATGCCTCGAATGGTCCAGGCCCGGCGTTTGGAGAAGCGGCAGGCCAGCAGATACCCGGCGCTCGCCAGCAGCAACAGCACGCCCACACCCTGCAACGCACCGCTGCTCAGTTTCCAGCCGGGTGGCATGGTCACCAGGCCGCTGCTGAACACCACGCCGGCCAGGGTCATGTAGCCGAACCAATTCGTCGCCAGGCTCAGCCCGAGGATCTTGGCGATGTTCCCGGTGCTGACCCCCAGTCGTGAATACAGCCGATAGCGCATGGCGATGCCGCCGACCCAGGCGCTGAGGTTGAGGTTGAAGGCGTAACTGATCACCCCCACCGGCAGGATCTGTCGCCAACCGAGTTTCTGGCGGATGTAGGTGCGGCCAATCAAGTCGAAGCAGGCGTAGGTGATGAAGCTGATGATGGTCAACCCAGCGGCGATGATCAGCGTGCGCACTTTGAAATCGGCCAGGGTATCGAACACTTCCGACCAGTCGATGCGTCGGGCCAGGGTCGTGAACAGTACGATCAGCAGCAGGAAGAAGGCCAGGGTCAGCGGTCTTTTCCAGCGGCTCCAGCGGGAGGTGGGCTTGGCCTGGTCCGGCGCTCGGCTGTCCCTTGGCGCGGTCTGCGCTTCAGAGTGGTTCATGGGGTTCGCTCCGGACCGCCGTCGGCGGCGAAAAAGGTTTCAGACGCGGTTTATGGGCCGGCAGCCATCCGGCCCAGGCCGGGAAGTGGCGCAAGAAGTGGAACACCATGAAACCGATGGTCATGCGCCAGATCAGGCCGCGTGGGGCCTGGGCTTCGCGCATGACGGTGCAATGGTTGCGGCACAGGTAATCGAGGCGCTCGTGCAACTGGCGGTTGAACGCACGGTCGCGGATCAGCACGTTGGCTTCCAGGTTCAACGACAGGCTCAGGGGGTCGAGGTTGCTCGATCCCACGGTGCTCCAGTCCTCGTCCACCAGGGCGACCTTGCCGTGCAGCGGCCGTTCGCAGTATTCGTAGATCACTACACCGGCCTTGAGCAGGTAGCTGTAGAGCATCCGCGCCGCGAGCTTGGCGATCATCATGTCCGGCTGGCCCTGCAGGATCAGGCTGACTTCCACGCCACGTCGCGCCGCATTACGCATCTCCCGCAGTAGTCGATAACCCGGGAAGAAATAGGCGTTGGCGATCATCACCCGGCGCTGGGCGCTGCGCAGCACTTGCAGGTAGACCTCTTCGATGTCGGTCTGGTGATCATGGTTGTCGCGGTAGACCAGGCGCACCTGGCCGTCGTGATCGCTGAAGGCTAACTCGCTGCGTCGACTGCGGCGTCGCTGCCACCAGTATTTGGCCCGCGATGGCCGACCGCTCTGTAACAGCGCGAAGTGATGGATGTCCACCACCGCCGGGCCTTTGATCTCCACCGAATAATCCTGCTTGGCCTCGGGGCCGAAGTCGCCGAGATGGTCGGCGGAAAAGTTGATCCCGCCGATAAACGCAATCACCCCGTCCACCACCACGACCTTGCGATGCAGACGGCGGAACCAGTTGGTGCGGATCCCCAGATGCCGGGGCGCCGGGTCGAACATCTGCAAGCGCACCCCGGCGTCGCTCAACGAGGTCAGGAATCCGGTGCTCAGCTCACCGCAGCCAAAGCCGTCGAGGCTGACCGTGATGCGCACGCCGCGCTGGGCGGCGTCTATCAGCAAGTCACGCAGTTCGTAGCCGACCTTGTCCTCGAACAGGATGAAGGTCTCCAGCAGGATCTCAGTCTGCGCCCTACGGATGGCCTCGAAGACCCGGGGGAAGTATTCCTCGCCGTTCTCCAGCAGCGTGACGCGGTTATTGCCGTGCCAGCCGTATTCGATATCGACCAGCGCCGGGTCGCGCTCGGTGGGCGTTGCCTCGACCTGTTCCACCGTCGCCTTGTTCATCGTCGCGCTCATAATTCGATCTCCACCGACAGCGGTGCATGGTCAGAAAGGTGCGACCAGGGGCGTACGCTCAACACCTTGGGTTGCAAAGCCTTGAGGTTGCGCACGTAGATGCGGTCCAGGCGCAGCACCGGCAGGCGCGCCGGAAAACTGCGGGCCGGCTTGCCCCAGTGTTCGGCGAACACCTCGCGCAGGCCGCAGGGTTCGAGCAAGTCGCTGGCCTTGCCGCGCCAATCGTTGAAGTCGCCGGCGACGATCACCGGGGCATCGGGCGGTAGTTCGCTCAAGCGTCGGCAGAGCAGTTTGAGTTGCTCGACCCGATGGCCTTCGCGCAGCCCCAGGTGCACGCAGATCGCATGGACTTGCTGGCCTTCGGCGCCGCCCGGCAGTCTCAGCACGCTGTGGAGCATGCCGCGGCTTTCGTGGCCGCTGATGGAGACGTCGAGGTTGTCGTGGCGAATGATCTGGAATTTCGACAGCAGGGCGTTGCCATGGTCGCCTTCCGGGTACACCGCGTTGCGTCCATAGGCAAACTGCGGCCAGAGGCTGTCGGCGAGGAATTCGTATTGCGGCATGCTCGGCCAGTTGCTGTAGCGTTGGGGGTGATGTTCGTGAGTGCCGTGGACTTCCTGCAGGAACACCACGTCGGCGGCCACGCTGCGCACCGCTTCGCGCAGTTCCGGGAGAATGAAACGGCGGTTCAGGGCGGTGAAGCCTTTGTGGGTGTTGACCGTCAGCACTGTGAAGCGATTGACCGGGGCAAGGTCCTGGCTCATTGGCTGGAGCGGCTCGCGGGTGGTCTCGGTGGACTGGCGGGTGCTCATGGCAACACCCCCTCGGCCGGGCTTACCCCGGGTGCGGTGGCGAGGTCTTTGTCGAGTTCGAAGCGGTGCAGCAAGTGACGCGCGTCATAGGGCGCGCGGACCTTGATGTCGTTGTCGAAGTAGCAGAACACCTCGCGGTTCTTGCGCGCCCGGGGCTTCTTTTTCGGGTCGATCAGTTGCGCGTCGTCCGGTTGCGTGCCGTGGCTCCAGGCCTCGATCCGATTACCCCAGCGTTTCAGTGCCTGGTCGGTGTAGCCGCTGGCGTACAGCTCTTCGGCGCCGTGCAGCCGTATGTAGACAAAATCGCTGGTGACGTCTTCGCGATAGGGCCATTTGCCGGCGGTGTCGGCGATCACCAGGGCCACGTCGTAGCGCCTGAGCAGGGTCACGAACAGCGGATCGACGAAGCTCTCATGGCGGATCTCGACAGCATGGCGCAACGGGCGTTTTTTATCGGCGTGGGTGCTGGCGTGGCCGTCCAGGCGCGGTTCGTGCTCGCGGGCCAGGGCTGCGGCGCCTTCGGTGTCGTGGGGCAGTTGCTTGAGGAAGTCTTCGAACAGCTCGGGGTCGAATTTGAAGCTCGGTGGAAACTGCCAGAGGATCGGGCCGAGTTTTTCCTTGAGCTCCAAAATGCCGGAGGCGAAGAAATTCGCCATTGGCTTGTGCACGTCACGCAGGCGCTTGATGTGGGTGATGAAGCGCGGGGCCTTGACGCTGAAAATGAAGCCGGGCGGCGTCTCGGCGTACCACTGGGCATACCGTTCGGGGCGTTGAAGGGCGTAGAACGATCCATTGATTTCGATGCTGTTGACTGCTCGCGAGGCGAATTGCAGTTCCCGCTTCTGGGTCAGCCCCTTGGGGTAGAAATCCCCCCGCCAAGGCGTGTAGCGCCAACCGGAAATGCCAATGTGGATCGCCGTCATGTGTCCTCCCGTGCCAATGACCTCGTACTGCCTGTGTCTTGTGATGACTGTCGGGCGGGGTGGAAAGTTTCGCTGGAATGCTCGGCGGCAAGGGTTGGTGAGGTCCTCGTGGCGAGGGAGCTTGCTCCCGCTGGGCTGCGCAGCAGCCCCAAAAATCAGGGCCGCTACGCGCCCCAGCGGGAGCAAGCTCCCTCGCCACAGGATCCTGTGTTGATCTCTCCAGCGAACTTGGCCGCCCGATCGGGATCAGTTCCTTACCGCCCCCTGCATAGGAGCCTCGCGTTTTGTCTCGATTGACTGCTGCATTGCTGCTGGTCCTGCTGACACTGACCGGCAACGTCGCCTTCGCAACGGCCGCCGTTCCCGGCACGCCCGCCCCCAGCGAAACCCCCGCCGAACCCGAGCCGCTGGTGCAGGGCGGATTGCTCGGCGCCATCAGCTCGAGCATCGACGACGTCCAGGACAAACTCGACCTGAACCAGAGCCTGGTGGATGCCTGGCGCCTGCGGGCGGATCGGGCGGCGGATGAAGTGGACCGGTTGGTGGACCAGACGTCGCGTTCTTCCTGGCGGGTGGCCGGGGATTTCCTGTTGCTGTCCGGCGTCTGGCTGGGGACGTTTGCGCTGCTTTGGACGGGCGCCCGCCTGCTGATGCGGCGCCTCGGCCCGGGGCGTTGGCTGCGTAGCCGCCAGCGCATCCGCGACCTGCTTGGTTACTTGTTGCCCTACACGGTCCCGGCATTGGTCTGCCTGCCGCTGACGCTGTACGTCAGCCACTTCTTGCAGGTTTCGGTCGGGCGCGCCCTGGCGCTGTGCTTCGCCTACGCCACCAGCAGCGGTATTTTCTCCACCTCGGTGCTGCTCTGCGTGATCGTGATGTTCAACGCCGGGCACAAGCGCCGGGCGGTGGCAATTATCCGCCGCTTCAGTCCGCGACCGTTGTTCCTGATCGGCTTCCTCGCGGCCCTCAGCGATGCGCTGACCAGCCCGCAGATCGCCCGGCAGCTGGGTGGCAATATCACCAGCAGCGTCGCGGTGTTCACCGGCTTGCTCGCTTCGGTGATCTTTGGCTGGCTGGTGATCCGCATGCGCCGTCCGGTGGCGCACCTGATCCGCAACCGGCCGCTGGCGCAACGCCTGAAACAGCCGGCCTTGCAGGAATCGCTGCGGATTTTCTCCGGGTTGTGGAACTGGCCGATCCTGTTGATGGTGCTGGTCTCGGCGGTCAGCCTGATCGGCGTCGGCGAGGACAACCAGAAGGCCCTGCGCTGTGCGTTGTTCACCACCATCCTGCTGATCGCCACGGTGTTTCTCAGTACCGTGTTCCAGCATGTGTTCAAGTCCCCCCGTTTTGAGGCGATCCAGCGCAACAGCGCCTACAAGAGCCGGTTGCTGAGCCTGGTGCATGCCTTGCTGCGGATCGTCATGGCGGTGGCGTTCATTGAAATCCTCGGGCGGATCTGGGGGATTTCTCTGTTCGAATTCGCCTCGCGCAATGCCGTGGGCCGGGCGATCAGTGATTCATTGAGTCGCATCGGCCTGATCTTCCTGGTGACGTGGCTGATGTGGGTGGTGCTCGACACGGCCATCCAGGAGGCCTTGAAGCCGCCGCTCAACAAACGCGGGGCCCGGCAGCCGAGCACGCGGATCAAGACCATCCTGCCGTTGTTGCGCAACGCCGCGAAAATCATCCTGGTGGTGATCTGCGCGATCACCACCATGGCCAACCTGGGCATCAATGTCGCGCCGCTGCTGGCCGGCGCCGGGGTGGTGGGTCTGGCGATCGGCTTCGGTTCGCAGCAACTGGTGCAGGACGTGATCACCGGGTTGTTCATCATCATCGAAGACACGCTGTCCATCGGCGACTGGGTGGTGCTCGATTCCGGTCACGCCGGCACCGTCGAGGGCCTGACCATCCGCACCCTGCGCCTGCGCGACGGCAAGGGCTTCGTGCATTCGGTGCCGTTCGGCCAGATCAAGGCAGTGACCAACCAATCGCGGCAATTCGCCTTCGCGTTCTTCTCGGTGCAGTTCACCTACGACACCGATGTGGACCAGGCCATCGAACTGATTCGCGAAGCCGGGCGCTCGATCTCCGAAGACCCGTTCCTCAAGTTCAACCTGCAAGGGCCGTTGGATGTGTTTGGCGTGGACCGGATGGACCTCAACGGTGTGGTGCTCACGGCGCAGTTCCGAACCGTGTCCGGCGGGCAATATGCGGTGAGCCGGGCGTTCAACCAGCGTTTGAAGAAGCTGGTGGATGAAAGCCCGGCGGTGCATTTTGCGCAGACTTATCCACAGCAGGTGATGATGCCGCAGCGGTTGGTCGGGGAGTCGAAGGTGGGGGATGGGGTGTCTGGTCAACCGCAATAATCGCTAAGTCGGTTGGCGAGGCTTATGGCCCTTTCGCGAGCAAGCCCGCTCCCACAGGTGACCGAGTTTCTTAAGATGGAATGCGATCAAACTGTGGGAGCGGGCTTGCTCGCGAAGAGGCCAGCCTGCCGCCCTCAATTCTTCTGGATCAACCTGCTACGCACCTCAGCCATTCCCTGCGCATCCAGCTCCATCCAGAAAACCGGCTTGCCGGCAATCAACGCCCCGGCCGGCAACCCATCGCGATACACCAACCTGTTACTCGCCAACGCCGGCACTTTCGCCCCCGGCAGCAGGGTGCCGGCCAGGTTCAGCGGGTCGACGCCACACACTACGATCAGGCTGGTGTCGATGGGCCGTCGGCGCACTTCGCGCAGCAGTGGGATGGCCTCGGGCAAGGCGAACTGCTCGCCCGCCAGGCCGCTGACGAAACGCCCACCGCGAATCTCCCCCCGAGCCTCCAGCCGATGGAACGTGCGCAGCAATTCGCGCCAGCTCGGCAGCCAATCGGCCTCTCGTTCCAGCAGACGCCAGAACACCACGCCGTAACGGCGCAGCAAGGTCATGGCGATGTGTTCCAGGGTTTCGGGCGGGGTCGGCGCCGGGCGGTTGCCTTCAACAGCGGCGGGCGCACTGCGGCGCAACAAGGCCCAGCGCCCGGCATCGTCCATGCCGCCGACAAACGCCCCGCGCCCGCGCCGACTGCTGCGGGCCTGACGCTTGCTCGCGGGGGTGATCAGCGCCCGCAGGCCGGCGAAGCTGTCGGCATTCACCAACCCGGCGCCCACCAGTTCCTGCAAGGCAATTTCCAGTTCGGCGCGCAGCAGGTGGGCTTCGTGCAGCAGTTCGTCAAAAAACAACGCGCCGTGTTCGCTAAGGGCCTGGTGGACTTTTTGCGTCTTGAGCGACAGTTCTTCCAAAGGCGTCTGTTCGGCCAGGCTGCTCCACAGGCCGACCTGGCTGCGCGGCAGCAACACCACCGGCGTGCTGCGCAGGGCGCTGGCCGAAAGCTTTTGCCGGGCGCTCAAGCGCGTCCAGACTAGCCGGCCGCTGCGGCACAACTCATCGAGCCAAGTGGGCGAGTAATCCTTGATCCGCGCCGGCAGCAAGTCGCTGTCCCAGGCCGAAGCGGCGGCAGGATAGCCTTCGAACTGACTGACGATTGACGGCAGCACGGCGCTGCCCCGGCCTTGAGTGGACGTCGAAAGGTGCTGCCAGTCGAACAGGAACCGCATGAAATCCTGCAACATTACCGGCTCGATTTCCCGCCGCAAGCGCTTGACCGTGTAGCGATGGATACGCGCCAGCAAATGCCGCTCGCACCATTCCTCCTGGCCGATGCCCGGCGTGAAGCGACCACGCAACACGTAGCCTTGCTGCTCCAGTTGCGCCAGGGCCTGGGTGGCTTGCGGCGTCGACAACCCCAGCGGGTAGGCGATGGCCTTCAACGGCAGCGGCCCGAACGCACTGAGCCGGGCGCGGAGCACTTCCACCACGGCTTCGTCGCTGTTCCAGGCTTCATCGAAGTCGGCCAGGGGCGTCAGCGGCGGCTGCCATCGGGCCTGTGGATAAATGGCTTGCAGGCAGGTCAGGCGTTCCAGTGCCACCCATAGGCCGCGCTCGGCGCTGATCTGCACATGGCTGGCGCGACCACGCTCGGCCAGCGTGCGCAACCAGTCCAGCCAGGACGCGTTGGCGCTGGCTTCGCTGTCGGCGATGCAGGCCAGGCTCATCAGCCCTTCGTGCATCTCGTCGAGGTTGGTCGGCGTCGGCCAGGCTTCTTCGCGCACCGACTGGATGGCCTCGGCGTCCAGCGCGCCGAGGTCGTCGGTGGACTGTGGGTCGCTCCAGCGCCGGTTGATCACCGCCTGGGTGCGCCGTTCCTCCAGCGGTGCGTCGTCGAGGAAGGTGTAGGGCCGGGCGCTGAGGATCTCCGCCGCCAGGGGCGAGGGCGCGGGCAGGTCGCGACTGATCAGCCGAATCTCGCCCGCTTCCATGCGCCGCAGCAGTGCCAGCCAGCCTTCGCTGTCCATGGCTTCGTGCAGGCAATCGTCGAGGGTCTGCTCCACCAGCGGATGGTCGGGAATCTCCCGTTTACCGGCGAGGTTTTCCAGGCAGGCGATCTGGTCCGGGAACACGCTGGCGATCAGGTCTTCGCTTTTCATCCGCTGGATCTGCGGCGCAACCTTGCGTCCGCCGGTATAGCGCGGCAGCGCCAGGGCCACGCCGGCGTTCCAGCGCCAGCGCACGCCGAACAGCGGCGCATCCAGCACCGCCTGGACCAGGATCTGTTCGGCGCTCTGGCTGTTGAGATAGCGCCAGACTTCTTCGAGCTCGAAGCTGTGGCTGGTGGACAGCGACAACACGATGGCGTCTTCGCTGGCGGCCGCTTGCAGTTCGAAACTGAAGGTGCGGCAAAAGCGCTTGCGCAGGGCCAGGCCCCAGGCGCGGTTGATACGGCTGCCGAACGGCGTGTGGATGATCAGTTGCGTGCCGCCGGACTCGTCGAAGAAGCGCTCCATCAGCAACGTGTCCTGGGACGGCAGGGCGCCGAAGGCCCGGCGCGCCGGGGCCAGGTGGTCGAGCAGTTGCTCGGCGCTCGGCAGATTGAGCTGCAAAGTGCCGGTCAACCAGTCCAGCGCCGGTTGCAGATCGCCCGGCGTGGCGCCAAGCAGTGCGTCCAGTTGCGCTTGCAGGCGCGCCACCGCCACCGACAGTTCAGCGCTGCGCCCCGGGGCCTCGCCGAGCCAGAACGGAATGGTCGGCGGCTGGCCCTGGGCATCCTCGACCCGTACGCGGCCGGTCTCGACGCGAATGATCCGGTAGGAGGTATTGCCGAGTTGGAACACGTCGCCGGCAATGCTCTCCACCGCAAAGTCTTCGTTGACGCTGCCGATGTTCAAGCCCTGGGGTTCGAGCAGCACGCTGTAGTCAGCGTTATCCGGAATGGTCCCGCCGCTGGTCACGGCGGTCAGCTTGCTGCCGCGGCGTCCGCGCAACGTGCGGGTGACGGCATCGCGGTGCAGGTAGGCGCTGCGCACGCCCTGGCGCCCGTTGAGGCCTTCGGCGAGCATTTGCAGCAAGGCCTGGTAATGGCCTTCATCCAATTCTGCGTAGGGCGCGGCGCGGCGGAACATCGCCAGCAGCGCTTGCTCGTGCCATTCCTGGCAACTGACTTCGGCGACGATCTGCTGCGCCAGCACGTCCAGCGGTGCCTTGGGGATGTGCAGGATGTCCAGCTCACCGCGGCGCACGCAGTCGAGCAGGGCGGCGCATTCGATCAGATCGTCGCGGGTGATGGCGAACAACCGGCCCTTGGGCGTGCCGCCCACCTGGTGCCCGGAGCGTCCGACCCGTTGCAGGAATGCCGAGATCGAGCGGGGCGAGGCGATCTGGCACACAAGGTCGACATCGCCGATATCGATGCCCAGTTCCAGCGATGCGGTGGCGATCAGCACCTGCAGTTCGCCGCGCTTGAGCCGTTGCTCGGCGTCGAGGCGAAACTCTTTCGCCAGGCTGCCATGGTGGGCCGCCACGGCGTCCTTGCCCAGGCGCTCGCTCAAATGCCGGCTCAAGCGTTCGGCCAGGCGTCGGGTATTGACGAATACCAGGGTAGTGCGGTGTTTCCGGGCCAGCTCGGCGAGACGGTTGTAAACCAGCTCCCAGACGTCGTTGGCCATCACCGCCGAGAGCGGCACCGGTGGCACCTCGATGTCCAGGTCCCGGGGGCGGGCGTGGCCGATGTCGACGATGTCGCAGGTTCGCCCTTCGCCGACCAGAAAGCGCGATACCGCTTCGATGGGTTTCTGCGTGGCGGACAGGCCGATCCGCACCAAGGGTTCGGCACACAGCGCTTGCAGGCGTTCCAGGCTCAAGGCCAAGTGGCTGCCGCGCTTGCTGGCGGCGATGGCGTGGATTTCGTCGACGATCACCGTGCGGGTGCTGGCGAGCATCTGTCGGCCGGAATCCGAGCCGAGCAGCACGTAGAGCGATTCGGGCGTGGTCACCAGAATGTGCGGCGCGGTCTTGCGCATTGCCGTGCGGTCTTTCTGCGGAGTGTCGCCGGTGCGCACCGCGGTTGTGATGTGCAGCGGCGGCAGGTCCATTTGTCGTAGCTGTTCGGTGATCCCGGCCAGCGGGTTTTGCAGGTTGATCTGGATGTCGTTGCTCAAGGCTTTGAGCGGCGAGACGTAGACCACCAGGGTCTGGTTCGGCAGGCCGCCCTGTTCGAGGCCGCGATGCACCAGGTCATCGAGCACCGCGAGAAAGGCGGTCAGGGTCTTGCCCGAACCTGTGGGCGCGGCCACCAGGGTTGAGCGGCGCTGGCCGATCAACGGCCACGCCTGGGCCTGGGCGGCCGTGACCGCCGGGAAGGTCTGGCTGAACCAGGCGCGCACGGCAGGATGGAAGCCTGCCATGGCGTGGTCGGCGGCAAGGGGCAGATTCATAGGAGCAGTTATGCGGGTGGGGTGGGGAAGATGCAAGTACCGGCTGGGATCTTCGTTGCCCATAAGGGCCTCTTCGCGAGCAAGCCCGCTCCCACAGTTAGCCGAGTTTCGTCAGAAATGTGGGAGCGGGCTTGCTCGCGAAAGGGCCCTAAAGAGCAGCACACATGCGGGATCTGCACTTTACGGATGACGGTTGCGCACTAAACCCGCAAAATGCAACGATTCCGGCAACGCCTGCGGGCGTTTGTCGACCAAATTCTTGTGCCAACAGACTGGGCCTGCTGATTTTATGCGAATGCGCCTTATGTTACTGGGCGGCGGAAATGCCCTTGGGCAGGCGCTGATTCGCCTCGGTGCAGAAGAAGACATCGGTTTTCTTGCCCCCCGCCCGCCCGAAGACGGTTGGGATGCCGCGAGCCTGACGCAACTGCTCGATGACACCCGGCCGGACGCCTTGATCAACCTGGCGTACTACTTCGACTGGTTCCAGGCCGAGGCCGTCAGCGAACAACGCCTGGCCAGCCAGGAGCGCGCTGTCGAGCGCCTGGCCGAACTGTGCCAGCACCACAACATCGTCCTGGTGCAGCCGTCCAGCTACCGGGTGTTCGATGGCTCCCGTGCTACCGCCTACAGCGAAAAGGACGAACCGGTGCCCCTGGGCCTGCGTGGCCAGGCCTTGTGGCGGATCGAGCAAAGCGTGCGCGCGACCTGCCCGCAGCATGTGCTGCTGCGTTTCGGCTGGCTGCTGGACGACAGCGCCGACGGCATTCTCGGGCGCTTCCTGGCCCGCGCCGAACAGCCCGAGGAACTGTTGCTGGCCGACGACCGCCGGGGCAATCCGACGCCGGTGGACGATGCGGCGCGGGTGATCATCTCGGTGCTCAAGCAACTCGATTGCGCGGCGCCGCTGTGGGGCACCTACCATTACGCCGGGCACGAAGCGACCACGCCGCTGGCGCTGGGCCAGGCGATCCTTACCGAGGCGCGTGCCCTGCATCCGCTGGCAATCGAATCGCCCACCGCCCAGGCTCACGCCGCCCGGCCGGATGCCGCCGAAGAACCGCAGCACGCGGTGCTGGCCTGCAAGAAAATTCTGCACACTTTCGGGATCAAGCCCCGCGCCTGGCGCGCCGCGCTCCCAGGCTTACTGGATAGGTTTTATCGCCATGGCTGACGGCCCTGTTTTAATCACCGGCGGTGCCGGTTTCATCGGTTCGCACCTGACCGACGCCTTGCTCGCCAAGGGACATTCGGTGCGCATCCTCGATGACCTGTCCACCGGCAAGCGCAGCAACCTGCCGCTGGACAATCCGGCGGTCGAACTGATCGAAGGCGACGTTGCCGACGCCGCGCTGGTGGCCCGGGCCATGACCGGTTGCAGCGCCGTGGCGCACCTGGCGGCGGTGGCTTCGGTGCAAGCTTCGGTGGACGACCCGGTGCGCACCCACCAGAGCAACTTCATCGGCACCCTGAATGTCTGCGAAGCCATGCGCCAGGCCGGTGTGAAACGGGTGTTGTTCGCCTCCAGCGCAGCGGTCTACGGCAACAACGGCGAAGGCCAGTCTATCGACGAAGACACCCCCAAAGCCCCGCTCACGCCGTATGCCTCGGACAAACTGGCCAGCGAGTTCTACTTCGATTTCTATCGCCGCCAGCACGCGCTGGAGCCGGTGGTGTTCCGCTTCTTCAACATCTACGGCCCACGCCAGGATCCGTCCTCGCCGTATTCCGGGGTCATCAGCATCTTCAGCGAGCGGGCACAGAAAGGTTTGCCGATCACCGTGTTTGGCGATGGCGAGCAGACCCGGGATTTTGTCTATGTCGAAGACTTGGTGGACCTGCTGGTGCAGGCCATCGAGAAGCCTGAGGTGGAAGTCGGTGCGGTGAACGTCGGCTGGAACCAGGCGACGACCCTCAAGCAGATGCTCCAGGCGCTCGCGCAAGTGGTCGGCGACCTGCCGCCGATCAGCTACGGCCCGGCGCGCTCCGGCGACATCCGCCATTCCCGGGCGGACAATCAGCGGTTGTTGCAACGTTTCAGCTTTCCATCACAGACGCCGATGAGCGTGGGGCTCGCGCGGCTGCTAGGTCGCTGAACGACGGCCAATGGAACCCACTGTGGG
>NZ_JALJDX010000194.1 GCF_022952855.1 Pseudomonas sp. RGM2987
CTACCCAGGCGCTAGTGATGTTGGCTCGCAAGCTTGCCCGGATCGTATTCGCTCTGCTGAAAGGGCAAAGCGAATACCAACCAAAAGCGGCTTGAGGGCTTCCACCAAACCATAGAATCTCCCACAGAGGGCCGGGTGCTGAGTGCTAACTTACTTGGCTTTTAATGGCTATCGCGGGTCGACGTTATCCAGCACCTGATTCGCCAGTAATGAACTCAGTTCGATCAACTGCTGAATGCCAAGCGCCAGACTACGCCGCGAGCCTTCCAGGTCGAATGCGAGTTCGTCGACCATAGCGTCCGCCGAGGCCAGGGTTTCGCTGAGGTTGGCGAGCAGGCATTCGTTATCGAGGCCTTTCACGACGGTGAATACCTGGCCCGGTTTTGGCGCGTCTTGGGATTTATCCGGCTTCGGCAGCAAGTAGTGATCAAGCACGCGTTTCGTGGCTTCGTCTTGCTGCTTGGCTTTGGATTTTGCGGATTGTGCGGTGGAGCCTGCTTCTGGGGGATTCGGAGTTATTTTGATCATTGAATATTTCCTTCAGTAGGGCCGCAACCGCATCGCTACTAAACGAAATGGTGGCGGCTGTGCGCAAGTTAGTAGACCGGTGAAATACACAAAGCCCGGCGCGCCCGAAGGCGCCATGCGCACAGCCACCATCGAGTGCAGGCAAATGCCCGACTGATGAGACTCGTGCAACCGTCGTGTATTTCCTGGGCTACTAAACCCGACCACTGATGGGCAGTGGCAGGAAAGACAATAAAACCCGGGGACAAGGCGCACAAGCGGGCGGATTCTGGCGTAGTTGTAGGCAAAGGCGCAAGGATATGTGGGGTTGCGGGGGAAAAATGGTCAGGCTGAACATTTATCTGAAGGCACAGGACTACCCCCAGTGGCGAGGGAGCTTGCTCCCGCTCGGCGGCGTAGCCGTCGTGGGGCGGGTTCAGGTGGTTTACCTGGGGGAATGCGTTGTTGGTTTTGGGACGGCTTTGCCGCCCAGCGGGAGCAAGCTCCCTCGCCACAGGGGTTGGATGTCGCAATCCAGGGTTTTGCTCGGTCATGGCATTCGCTTCACTGGGGACAGCCCTGAGAGATGCGTCGGCTGCCAGGCCGCCATCGCGGGCAAGCTCGCTCCCACAATGAGATCGGGGTACAACCGCAGGAGATAGGTCGGCCATTAGACCGCTTCGCGAGCAAGCTTTGCTCCCAAAGGTGGATTCAGATACAGCCGCAAAAGTCAGGCCGGCTGTTAGGCCGCCATCGCGAGCAGGCTCGCTCCCACAATGAGATTGGGGTACAACCGGAGGAGATAGGTCGGCCGTTAGACCGCCTCGCTTTGGCTTTGGCTTTGGCTTTGGCTTTGGCTTTTGATCTTGGGCGCCCCATTAACCACAAGGGCCGAACGCAGGCATTGCGTAGTGGGCATCCCGGCATGGATGCCGGGATAGCCGCGCTGGGCCATGGATGGCCCTTCGCGGCGGGCCCACGGAGCAATGCCGGAGTGAGGGAACACCGAGCGTAAGCGAGGTGCCCAGTGGTGGGGCGAGGCGCTTTTGGTTACTTTTGGCGCCTTTTCAAAAGTGACCCGCTGTAAGAGCGGAACCATAGGTGGCCGTTACCGAAGAAACGGATATGTACATCAATCCCTACTTCACCACCTTAAGACTGGGCCGCCCACTAGGCCGCGGCGGCTCATCATCCGGTGGCGGCAGTTCATCATCCGCCTCGAACTCTTCCTCGCCATCCAACGGCGCCTCAAGCTCAAACACCATACCCTGGCCATTCTCCCGGGCATAAATCCCCAGGATCGAAGCAATAGGCACGTACAGCGTGTGTGGCACGCCACCGAAGCGGCCTTCGAAGCTGACGGCATCGTTGTCCATGTGCAAATGACGCACGGCAGCCGGCGAAACGTTCAGGACAATCTGCCCGTCATTGGCAAAGCCCTGCGGCACCTGCACCGATGGATACTCGGCGTTGACCAGCATGTGCGGGGTGCAATCGTTGTCCACAATCCACTCGTAGAGCGCGCGGACCAGATAAGGTCGACTGGAGTTCATAGCGGCTCCTTAAGCCTCAGCGCATGTCGCGTTCGACACCAGACAGACTCGCCTGGAAAGCCTCACGCGCAAATTGGCGCTCCATATAATCAAGCAGCGGCTTGGCGGGCCGCGGCAGTTCGATACCCAGAATCGGCAAACGCCAGAGTATGGGCAATAGGCAGCAATCCACCAGACTTTGTTCCTCACTGAGGAAAAACGGCTTGTCGATGAACAGCGGCGACACGCCCGTCAGGCTTTCGCGCAGCTCTTTGCGCGCCACCACCCGCGCCGGTTCCTTGGTCCGTGGATCCAGGATCAGGTCCACCAAGCCACACCAGTCGCGCTGGATGCGATGCATCAGCAGACGACTGTTGGCACGTGCGACAGGGTACACCGGCAGCAGGGGTGGATGCGGATAACGCTCATCCAGGTATTCCATCACCACGGTCGATTCCCACAGGGCCAGGTCGCGATCGACCAATGTGGGCAAACTGCCGTAAGGGTTCACCTCGATCAGCTTCGGCGGCTGACGGCCGGCTTCGACGTAAATGATCTCGGCGCTGACACCCTTCTCTGCCAGTACGATGCGTACCCGGTGGGAATAGTGGTCGGCGGGGTCGGAGTAACAGGCCAACCGATTGGTCACGCCCATGGCGATCCTCCTCGCTTGTTGAAATTATCGAAAAACGGAAAAGCGAGCGCGCCCAGAGGGCGTCTCCCGTAACACCTGGCCGACCAGGCTCGTTACACCTTCAGAGACGCCCTTGGGCGCGCACGATTAACAGCAACGGCTTACAGCTTTATCAATGCACGTCTTTCCAGTATTCACGCTTGAGCAGATAAGCGAATACGAAGAAGAACGCCAGGTACAGCAATACATACGTACCGATGCGCTGATGCTCCAGCTTCACCGGGTTGGCCGAGTAGGCCAGGAAGGTCACCAGGTTCTTGACCTTCTCGTCGAACTGCTCCGGCGTCAGGCTGCCGGTATTCGGCACAATGGTCAACTGGTCGCAGGCTTCGTGAGTCAACGCGGTGCCGGTCAGCGGGTCATATTGCTTTTTACCGTGCTCGACAATCTGGACCTGCTTGCAGCCTACCACCTGACGACCCTGCAGGCCGGCCAGGACGTTAGGCATGCCGACGTTCGGGAAGACCTTGTTGTTCACACCCCAAGGACGCGCAGGATCTTCGTAGAACGAACGCAGGTAACCGTAGAGCCAGTCGGTACCGCGGACACGTGCAACCAGGGTCAGGTCGGGCGGCGCAGCGCCGAACCAGGTCTTGGCGTCCGCCGGCTGCATGCCGATGGTCATGTGGTCGCCCAGCTTGGCCCCGGTGAACACCAGCTTCTCGAGCATCAGGTCATGGGGAATGCCCAGGT
The DNA here is from genome assembly GCF_022952855.1 of Pseudomonas sp. RGM2987. GTDB lineage: Bacteria > Pseudomonadota > Gammaproteobacteria > Pseudomonadales > Pseudomonadaceae > Aquipseudomonas. Next base: position 3,427 of record NZ_JALJDX010000194.1, read on the forward strand.
CATCGGCCACGCGCTCGTAGCGCTGGAACTTGGCACTGTGGCAACCCATGCAGTAGTTGGCGAAGGTCCGCGCGCCGTCCTGCATGGCAGCCTTGTCGGAAACGTCGATGTCGACCTTTTCCAGCTCTGGGCCACCGTGTTCGGCCGCGAAGGACAGTACAGGCATAGCAGCAAGAATCAGTACAGCAAATAGCTTTTTCATCAGCCAGTCACCCTTTCCGGAACCGGTTTGGTCTTCTCGAGCCTGGTGTAGAACGGCATCAGAATGAAGTAGGCGAAGTACAGGAAGGTGCACACCTGCGAGAGCAGCGTACGCTCCGGGGTCGGCGCCAATACGCCCAGCACGCCCAGGATCACGAACGAGATGCAGAACACCACCAGCCAGATCTTGCTCAGCCAGCCTTTGTAGCGCATCGACTTGACGGGGCTGCGGTCCAGCCACGGCAGGACGAACAGCACGGCGATGGCTGCACCCATGGCGATAACGCCCAGCAGCTTGTCCGGAATCGCCCGCAAAATCGCGTAGAACGGCGTGAAGTACCAGACCGGGGCAATGTGTTCAGGAGTCTTGAACGCGTTCGCCTGTTCGAAGTTCGGCTTCTCGAGGAAGTAGCCGCCCATCTCGGGGAAGAAGAACACGATGGAGCAGAAGATGAACAGGAAGACCACCACACCGACGATGTCTTTCACGGTGTAGTACGGGTGGAAAGCGATGCCATCCAGCGGTACGCCGTTCTCGTCCTTGTGTTTCTTGATGTCCACGCCATCGGGGTTGTTCGAACCGACTTCGTGCAGCGCCAGGATGTGCAGCACCACCAGACCGAGAATCACGATCGGCAGGGCCACCACGTGCAGGGCAAAGAAGCGGTTCAGGGTGATACCGGAGATCAGGTAGTCACCACGGATCCACTGGGTCAGGTCGTTGCCGATGACTGGAATCGCACCGAACAGCGAGATGATCACCTGGGCGCCCCAGTAGGACATCTGGCCCCATGGCAGCAGGTAGCCCATGAAGGCTTCGGCCATCAGCGCCAGGTAGATCAGCATGCCGAACACCCACACCAGCTCGCGCGGTTTCTGGTACGAACCGTAGAGCAGGCCACGGAACATATGCAGGTAGACCACGATGAAGAACGCCGAGGCGCCGGTGGAGTGCAGCAGGCGCAGGATCGAACCGTACTCGACGTCGCGCATGATGTATTCGACGGAGGCAAACGCTTCTTCCGCCGAAGGGGTGTAGCTCATGGTCAGCCAGACACCGGTGACGATCTGGTTGACCAGAACGAGCAGGGCCAGGGAGCCAAAGAAGTAGAAGAAGTTGAAGTTTTTCGGAGCGTAATATTTGCTGAGATGGTCTTCCCACATCTTGGTCGCGGGAAAGCGCGCATCAACCCAATCCATTAGCTTGCTCATCACGCTTTCTCCGTGTCGACGCCAATGACAATGAGGTCATCGGTCTCATAGGAATGCGGGGGAACTGGCAGGTTCAGCGGTGCAGGCTGCGACTTGTAGACGCGACCGGCCAGGTCGTAGTGGGAGCCGTGGCAAGGGCAGAAATAGCCACCGACCCAATCCTTGCCCAGGTCGGCAGGGGCCACTTCAGGACGGAACGTTGGCGAGCAACCCAGGTGCGTGCAGATCCCGATCAGCAGCAGGATCTCCGGCTTGATCGATCGCGTTTCAGGATTGACGTATTCCGGTTGGGTCGAGTTCTTGGAGGAAGGGTCGGACAGCTGGCCCTCGATCTTTTTCAGATTCCCCAGGATTTCCTCTGTACGGCGGACGATGAACACCGGCTGGCCGCGCCACTCAGCAATCATCTGCTGGCCTGGCTCGATCTTGCTGACATTCACTTTCACCGGTGCACCTGCAGCTTTCGCCTTGGCACTGGGAAACCATGACCCCACGAACGGGACCGCAGCCCCCACCGCCCCTGCAGCACCCACCACGGATGTGGCTGCTACCAGGAAGCGACGCCGGCCTGCATTCACGCCGTCATTGCTCATTCAGTCCTCTCCCATCAGCTTTGTGGCCTGTTAGATCAGGCGTCTACTAAGTAAAAATCTGAACTTATAAAAATTTTGCCGAATGGTAATGAAAACCCCCAATTCTGACAAGGTAATTACCAAGCGGCCAAACCGCCAGGCCTTGTAGTATAGGGGCTCTACGAATGTGGCAAGTTGTCACAGAGCATTTATTTCGCCCATAAAAAAACGCCCGGCTCCGTGAGGAACTGGGCGTTTTTTGAAAGCGGAAGCGAAATTAACGCTTCGAGTACTGCGGACGCTTACGCGCTTTACGCAGACCGACTTTCTTACGTTCAACTTCGCGAGCGTCGCGAGTCACGAAGCCAGCTTTGCGCAGGGCGCTACGCAGGGTTTCGTCGTAGTCCATCAGGGCGCGAGTGATACCGTGGCGGATTGCGCCAGCCTGGCCACTTACACCACCACCGATAACGGTGACGTAGATGTCGAATTTTTCGACGGTCTCGGTCAGTTCCAGCGGCTGACGAACTACCATGCGGGCAGTTTCGCGACCGAAGAAGTTATCCAGGGAGCGGTTGTTGATGGAGATGTTACCAGTGCCCGGACGCAGGAAAACGCGTGCGGTTGCAGTCTTGCGACGGCCAGTGCCGTAATTTTGAGTCGCCGACATAATGAACTATTCCGTTAAAACTTCAGTTCTTGGGGCTGCTGAGCAGTATGAGGGTGAGCAGCGCCCGCATAAACCTTCAGCTTACGATACATGTCGCGACCCAGCGGGTTCTTAGGCAGCATGCCTTTAACCGCGGTCTCGATCACGCGCTCAGGGGCTTTGGCGATCAGCTTTTCAAAGTTGATCGACTTGATGCCGCCAGGAAAACCGGAGTGGGAGTAGTACATTTTGTCAGTGGTTTTAGCGCCAGTAACACGTACTTGCTCAGCGTTGATCACGACGATGTAGTCACCGGTGTCAACGTGAGGGGTGTACTCAGGCTTGTGCTTGCCACGCAGACGGCTCGCGATTTCGGTGGCCAGACGACCCAGGGTCTGACCAGCAGCGTCGACGACAAACCAGTCGCGCTTTACTGTTTCCGGTTTAGCAGTAAAAGTTTTCATTCTTTATAGCCTCAGGGGCCGCCCTGTAAATTAGACGGCGGATCTTACTGAATAGTGCGTACTTTGACAAGTCAAAGGCAGCCGGATACAGACGCTTTCGGGGGCTCGGGTCGGCGCGTCCGTTCAACGGCAAGATTCTTCGGCGGCGGCGCATCACTTCCACTGCAGAAAGAGGTGCGCAATTATGCAGATTGCGAAAAATATTTCAACCTGCTTTTATGATTGTTTTGCCCAAGGAGCTCCACGATGGACTATCGCCAGCTAGGCCGTACCGATCTGAATGTGAGCGCCCTGTGCCTCGGAACCATGACCTGGGGTGAGCAGAACAGCGAGGCCGAGGCTTTCGCCCAGATTGAACGCGCCAAGGGTGCCGGCATCAATTTCATCGACACCGCAGAGATGTACCCGGTGCCGCCGAAGGCCGAGACCTACGCCACCACCGAACGCTACATCGGCAATTATTTCAAGAGCCGTGGCGACCGTGCCGACTGGATCCTGGCGAGCAAGATCGCCGGCCCCGGCAACACCATCGACTACATCCGCGACAAAAACCTCAAGCACAACCGCCGCCACATCGTCGAAGCCGTGGACGCCAGCCTCAAGCGCCTGCAGACCGACTGGATCGATCTTTACCAGTTGCACTGGCCAGAGCGCAGCACCAATTTCTTTGGCCAACTGGGCTACCAACACAAGGCCGACGAGGATTTCACCCCGCTGGAGGAAACCCTCGAAGCCCTGGACGAACAGGTCCGCGCCGGCAAGATCCGCCACATCGGCCTGTCCAACGAAACGCCGTGGGGCACCATGAAACTCCTCGCCCTGGCCGAAGCCCGTGGCTGGCCGCGGGCGGTGTCGATCCAGAACCCCTACAACCTGCTCAACCGCAGCTTCGAGGTCGGTCTGTCGGAAATCGCCATTCGTGAACAGTGCGGCCTGCTGGCTTACTCGCCCCTGGCGTTCGGTTTCCTGTCGGGCAAATATGAAGGTGGCGCCCGCCCGGCCAAGGGCCGGCTGACGCTGTACAGCCGCTTCATGCGTTACTTCAACCCGCAATCGGAAGCGGCGTGCAGCCGCTACGTGGCACTGGCCCGCGAACATGGCCTGGACCCGGCGCAGATGGCCCTGGCGTTCGTCACCCAGCAGCCGTTCGTGACCAGCAACATCATCGGCGCCACGACCCTGGAGCAGCTGGACAGCAACATCGAAAGCTTCGGCCTGAAGCTGTCGGATGAGGTCCTGGCGGGGATCGAGGCGATCCACAAGGATCATCCGAACCCGGCGCCTTGATCGCCTGGTAAAAAGCCTTCGCGAGCAAGCCCGCTCCCACAGGAGTCCTGCGTCGATCACAAAAGAGTGTTCAGACACAAACCCCTGTGGGAGCGGGCTTGCTCGCGAAAGCGATCCCGAGCTCACCGAAAATCAAAGCGACCGCGCAATAATCTCCTTCATGATCTCATTGGTCCCGGCATAGATCCGCTGCACCCGCGCATCCGCCCACGCTCGCGCAATCGGGTATTCCCACATGAAGCCGTAGCCGCCGTGCAGTTGCACGCATTCGTCGAGCACCTTGCACTGCAGGTCGGTGCCCCAGTATTTGGCCATTGCCGCGGTGGGCACATCCAGCTTGCCCTGCAGGTGCAGCTCCAGGCAGCGGTCGATGAAGACCCGGCCGATCTGGATCTCGGTGGCCATTTCCGCCAGCTTGAAACGGGTGTTCTGGAAGTCCGCGATCGACTTGCCGAACGCCTTGCGGTCGCGCGTGTAGTCCAGGGTCCATTGCAACGCCGCTTCGGCCGAGGCCAGGCCTCCGATGGCGACGGTCAGGCGCTCCTGGGGCAGCTCCTGCATCAAATAGGCGAAGCCCATTCCAGCCTGCCCGAGCAGGTTCTCCTTTGGCACGCGGACGTCCTGGAAGAACAATTCCGAGGTGTCCTGCGCTTTCATGCCGACTTTCTCCAGGCGCTTGCCTTTCTCGAAGCCTGGCGTGCCCGCTTCCACCAGAAACAGGCTGGTGCCCTTGGCGCCGGCCTTGGGATCGGTCTTGGCCACCACGATCACCAGGTCGGCCAGGAAACCGTTGGTGATGAAGGTTTTCGAGCCGTTGATGACATAGTCGTCACCGTCCAGCACCGCGGTGGTCTTCACGCCTTGCAAATCGGAACCGGCGCCCGGCTCGGTCATGGCGATGGCCGTGACCATCTCCCCGGAGACCAGCTTGGGCAGGTACTTGTGTTTCAGCGCCTCGCTGCCGTAGTGCAGGATGTACGGCGCGACGATATCGGAATGCAACGAGAAGCCGATGCCGGTCAGTCCCAGGCGCCCGATTTCCTCGATCACCACGGTGCTGTAGAGAAAATCGGCCTCCAGCCCGCCATAAGCCTCCGGCAGATGGGAGCACAACATTCCCGCCTCCCCCGCCTTGTTCCAGAGCTGGCGATCGACATGGCCCTGCTTTTCCCACTGGCTGTGGTACGGCACGGCTTCTTTTTCAAGGAAAGTTCGTACGCTCTGGCGAAATAATTCGTGCTCGGGACTGAACAGTGTTCTAGGGATCATGGCGCACCTTGGGTCAGGGTTGGGCGTGTTACCCCACAGAGCCTAAGCCCACGATGTACGACAGGACACTGGACACATCCGACAAAAAATAAGACGATCCAGCCGTCTATTGACCACTTTCCCCTATAAAAACAAGATTAATTATGTCCATGCACGTCTCCACGCCCTTGCGGCGCGTCAGCATCCTGGCGATCGACCGGGTATTCGCTTTCACCCTCATGCAAGCCAAGGATTTTTTCCACCTGGCCAGCCTGCGCTATGGCAAACAACTGGGCCAAGGTCTGACACCGGGTTTCGAAATCCGCCTCGTGAGCCCCGACGGCAAGCCGGTCAACAGCTTCAGCGATGTGGTCATGCCAGTGGACGGTGGCCTGGAAGATACCGACGTCATCATCCTCCCGGCCTTCTGGGATGACTTCCATGCGCTGTGCCAACGCTATCCGCAGATCCTGCCCTGGCTGCGCGAACAACACGCGCGCGGCGCCGTCCTCTGCGGCGAAGCCACCGGGGTATTCTGGCTGGCCGAAGCCGGCCTGCTCGACGGCAAAGAGGCGACGACTTACTGGCGTTTTTTCAACGCCTTCAAGGAGCGCTTCCCGCAAGTCCATCTGAACCAGGACAAGCACCTGACCGACGCCGACAACCTGTTCTGCGCCGGCGGCACGACCTCGGCCTGCGACCTCTACATCTACCTCATCGAACGCTTCTGCGGCGCCAACATCGCCCAAGCCGTGGCGCGGGATATCCTGTATGAGGTGCAACGCAGTTATTCACCGGGAAGGATAGGCTTCGGCGGACAGAAGCTGCACCAGGATGTGATCATCCTGCAGATCCAGCACTGGCTTGAGGAACACTTCGCCGACAAATTCCGCTTCGAGGACGTCGCCCGGGAGCACGGCATGAGTATCCGCAACTTCATGCGCCGCTTCCAGACCGCCACCGGCGACAAGCCGCTGCACTACCTGCAACGCTTGCGCATCGAAACCGCCAAGGGCCTGCTGTCCGGCAGCCGCAAGAGCATCAAGACCATCAGCTACGAAGTCGGCTACGACGATGCGAGCTTTTTCGCACGACTGTTCCGGCAACATACCGACCTGTCGCCGAACCAGTATCGGCAGCAGTTTCAGCGGGCGGCGTAAGTACAGCAGACAATCCTATTTCAATGCGAGAGCGAGCCTGCTCGGTTTCGCATTGAAGCTCGTGCCAGGAAGCAGGTGCTGTATTTGTACTTTCCTACGCAAAAAGCGGAATCGGGAACATCAGGGCGGCCGATTTTGCTCACATACATCGCTCCGGTAACGCTGCAACATCGCTTCCTGCAAACACCATCAGGGACGAACCGCAGTGACTATAGGATCAAGTTATAACTACCCAGCAACCGTTGCCACCGACGCCTCCCGGACCAAGCGCTCGATCAAAAAGCAGTGGGCGGCTCGCTTTCCAAACCCACCGGACCTGTGCTTCGACTACCGGGCACTCGTCGAACAGGCCAACGGCATCGCCCGCGCAACGGACCCACAACACAAAATCTGCGTCATTGGCGCCGGAATCACTGGCTTGACTGCCGCCAGGGAGCTTCATCGGTGTGGATTCGCCCAGGTCACCCTCATCGAACAAACCACACGCATAGGCGGCAGGCACCTGACGGTGCCGGGCAGCCGCAAATCGACGGTGAACCATACGCCGTTTGAAATGGGTGCGATGCGCATGCCCTTCTTCAACAGAGCTGACGAACCACCCACCAGTGGGCGATCGTTGATGGTTTACTACACCAAGACGTTTGAACTGTTGTTTTCAGACTTCGCCAACCCCGGAAGCGCAGCGGTCAGGTCGACAGGTATCTATCTGAGGGAAGGCAGCATGGAGGGCGGGCACCCGAGCATGCTGATCTGGAAAAACGAAGACGGGCACACACCGCCTCCCGGTGAAGAATTGCAAAAGGTCTACGCCAAGTGGAAGGCCTTTGCCGACCGCATGACCCGCCACGTCGCCGAAGTTTACGCCACTGAGGATTGGGAAATCGTCTGGGCTGCCATTGTCGCGAAGTACGAGAGCGTTTCGTTTCGCGACTTGGTGCGCATGCCCGCATTGAAAGCCTGGGACCCAGACTCGCCCGGAGACTTCGGCGGGATGGGCATGTCGGCGCAAGAATCGGCGATTTTCTACGCCATCGGCATAGGCGACGGTAGTTGGGGCGCCTTTTACGACGTCTGCTCGCTCTACCCCCTACGGACCGCCATCTTCGGATTCAGCAGCCAACTGCAACTTATCCATGGGCGGGTGAATTCATCAGGCGAGCCACTACCGTCGCCCTACCTACAGGGAGAAACAGTCGTTGACTCGATGGGCTTGAGTTTTGACAGGCCCCGTTACCTCGGCCTCGCCGCATTAAGCGAGTGCCTGCTGTTCATGAAGCCCGAAGAAACCGCGAAGTCCTTATACGAGCACTGCCTGGAAAGAAACGATGGCTTGCTCACGGACGCCTCGGTAACCAAACTGGAAAAACTGACCAATCAGAAGATACGCGTCCACTTCAACTGGAAGCACAGCCAACCTGAGCAAACACGGGAACGCTTTCTGGACTTCGACTCGGTCATCATGACCCTGCCCTCCTGGCTGATCGAGACGCGCATAGCGCTTGAAAATTTTACCCCGCGAATGCTGCCGTTCGAGACAATCAGTGCCTATAAAACCGCGCACTGGGAAACCAGTTGCAAAGTCTTTGCGCCATTGAAAAAAACCTTCCTCTCGAACAACACCAGAATCCCCCAAGCGATCGTCACCGACAGCTTCATCCATGACGTCTACACCTACCGTTACAACGATAGCTACAGCTATGACTGCATTCTCCTGAGCTACACCTGGGAAGACGATGCCACCAAGCTCGCCGCCTTCAGCGATAAGGAGCTGGTGACCCGGTGTGCAAAGGAGCTGGATCGGATACTCATGAACTGCGCCAATATCCAGGAAAGAATTTCTCCTTATATCGCTCTGGATCGAGCCGTGGTTCAGCGCTGGGTAACCGATAAAAATGCGCTGGGCTGCGCAAAGCTTTACCGGCCCGGCACCTACTATGACGCCGTGGGCCTGATGAAGTACAACCGGGACTTCGGCCATGTTTCGGGCCTGTATCTTTGTGGCGAATCGTTTTCTGTCGATGCAGGCTGGACGGAGCCTTGTTTTCGTGGCGCCGTCGATGCGGTGATTCATATCTGCGATAAAACCGCTGCACGATTCAACGGTGGTTTTTCCATGGGGGAGTATCCGCACTATCAGGTCGCAACCTGACGCTCCCCAAGCTCTGGAGCCGAGCACGATGTGCATCGGCTCTGCCCTCACCGCCCCCTGGCCACCCCTCCAGCCGGTCATCTTCGGAGATGCCCTACAGCCTAAGCAGAAACGGCTGACTTACAACCCGCCCCCGCTTCACCTCTTATGAATACGCCTTAAACAGCGCGAATAATAACAAACAAGAGGTTTACGGAATGAGCGAACCAACGAGTCCCGTTCGTGTAGCAGTCGTGCAATTTGATCCGCAAGTCGGCATGGAGAACCATGGCGACAACCTGCGTCGGGGCATTGAGCTGGCCCTTGAGGCGGTGCGCGGCGGAGCGAACCTCATCGTCCTGCCCGAGCTGTCCAGCACAGGTTATTTCTTCAAGAGCCGGCAAGATGCTTTCGACCATGCGGAGCCCGTTCCCGACGGACCCAGCGTGCAGATATGGATGGACTTTGCCCGCGAGCACAAGATTTATCTGGTGGCCGGGCTGACCGAGCGCGACGGTGTACGGCTCTTCAACACGGGTGTTCTGGTGGGGCCGGACGGCTTCATTGGTCGCTATCGCAAGGCGCATCTATGGAACCAGGAGAAACTCTGGTTCACACCCGGCGACATGGGTTTTCCGGTTTTTGACACCCCCATCGGCCGCATCGGACTGCTGATCTGTTGGGACATCTGGTTCCCCGAAGTGCCACGAATCCTCAGCCAGCAGGGCGCGGACATCATCTGCAGCCTGAATAACTGGGTCTGGACACCACCGCCGCTGTTCGATGAAGCAGGGAAATGCATGGCGTCTTACCTGACAATCACCGCTGCCCACGTCAACAACGTGTTCATTGCCGCGGCTAGCCGAATCGGTGAAGAGCGCGGCGCACGTTACCTGGGCTGCTCGCTGATCGCCGGCACCAACGGTTGGCCGATTGGTGCGGTCGCATCCGCCGATGAGCAGGAGGTGCTGTTTGCCGACATTGACCTGACCAGCGCCCGTAGTGCGCCCATCTGGAACAGCTTGAACGATCTGCATCGTGATCGTCGCGCCGATCTCTACGACGCGATGCTCGGTTACACCCAGCACCCTTGTCTGCCACGTTGATAAGGGAGCGAGACCATGGATACCACAAACGAAAAACGCCCTCAGCATCGACCGGCTGCCCGATCGCCGCTGGACAGCGCAATCATCCTCCTCCTGCTGGGCACGGCGCTGTTGATTTACTGGCTGTCATCCACTTATCACCCCACCTGGACCGCCCACTGGCCCGACTACAGCCACATGGTGTCGAGCCTCCCCCATCCAGGAGCCTGGTTACGCTGGGTACTGGGGGATATCAGCGAGGTGGCGTTCTACAAGCATGAGTTCGCCTCCCTCGGGCTACTGGCCGGTGGCTACCTGGCCTACCGGGCCAGCCGGATGGGTAAGGCCTGGCAAGGCTTCAGCATCTGCTATGGCAGCGGCTTGTGGCCGTGGGTGGTCACCAGTTCATTGCTCGGTCTTCTGCTGAGCAACCTGCTGTGGGGCTGGACCGTTTCGGCCGACCAATGGCAACCCACGTTCGCGGCCTTCGTTTCACTGCCGGCGGCGATGGTGCTGATGTTTGGCGCAGGCTGGAAGGTCACGCTCAATGGCGCAATCCTGGGCGCATTGCTCGTCACCCCGTCATGCCTGTTGATCGTCAACTACGTCTGCAACCCACTGGGTTTGCCAGCCGTGATCGGTAATGTCTCAGGCATGGCCGTGGCCAGTGTCATCGCGTTTCTCCTCTGCCGCCAATTGCCAGGCCTTGTGAAGTCCGAAGCGGTCGCAAAGTCTCCCGAACCTCTGCCTGCTCCCCTCAAGACACCCGATTACGGTGTCATCTGGAGTCTGCGCCGGGTGTTGGCGGACTTTTCGGAGGCTCCCTTCCATGGCAACGAATGGGCGAGTCTAGGCCTGATCCTGGGCGCCTTGCTGGCTTACACCCTGAACCCGATGAGCCCGGCGTATGGCTCGGGTTTGCTGCCCCAACTGATCGTGGCCCAGGCACTGACTTCCGCGATAGGGGTGGTGGTCTGGCGGCGCCAATGGATACAACGGGGCTGGTATCCCACCTATATACCGTTGGTGTCCGTCGTACCGGCAGCGATTCTGACCTACGGCGGCAGCTGGCAGGTCATCACCGTCAGCGCGCTGCTCGGGGCATTGATTGCTCCACCGCTGGCGTGCGCCATTGCCAAGTGGATACCCAACGACATGCACCCTTTCGTCGCTAATGTCCTGTCCATGGCGATCAGCACCCTGCTCATAATTTCGTTTATCGGACACTTCCTCATCGACTGAGCGCCGGGCCCAGCGGCTGCCCCCTTTCCAACCGGGTGCAGCCCGCTTCCACTACCTGCAAAGAGGTAAACATGGACCTACCCAAACTGGCCGTCGCATCACTCGGCGGCACCGTGAGCATGCAGGTCAAAACCGTCGGCGCCGGGGTGATCCCGACTGTCAGCGGCGAGACCCTGCTCGCCTCGATACCGGAGCTGAAGACCCTGGCACAGGTCAGCGTCGAGACATTAGGGCTGTTGCCCAGCGCGTCATTGAATTTCGAGTCATTGCTCAGCGTGCTTTCCTGGGCCAACCTGCAGATCCAGTACGGCGCCGTGGGCGTAGTCATCACCCAGGGCACGGACACCCTCGAAGAAACCGCCACGCTATTGGATTATCTGTGGGATCACGACGCACCGCTGGTGCTCACCGGCGCCATGCGCTCGGCCGCCCAGGCTGGCGCCGACGGGCCGGCAAACCTGCTGGACGCATGTCGGGTGGCGCTGGCACCGGACAGCCGGCGGCGCGGCGTCCAGGTGGTCATGAACGGGCAGATCCATGCAGCGCATGCCGTCCGCAAGACCGACTCAATGGCCTTGCAGGCCTTTTCCTCGCCGGTCGTCGGCCCCGTCGGCCATCTGTTGGAAGACTCGGTTCGCTACCTGCGCCCGCCCACCCAGCGCAACATCCTTCCCGTGCCGCAACAGACCACACATGCCATCGCCCTGCTGGAGGCGTCGTTGTCTGCCGACAGCCTGCTGCTGGAGAATATTCTCAAGCTCGGCTACGACGGCTTGGTGATCGCCGGTTTCGGCGCTGGACACGTGTGTGCGTCCTGGACTGAAGCAATCGAAGCCATTGCCCAGAAAATTCCCGTGGTTATTGCGACGCGTTGCGGCAGCGGCTCTACGGCTCGGTCTACCTACGGATTCAAGGGCAGCGAGATGGACCTCGTACGCCGGGGCGCATCGATGGCGGGGTTTATCTGCCCGCGCAAAGCCAGGATTCTGTTATGGCTGTTGGTGGGGTGCCAGAAACAGGACGATTTGGGCCGTTATCTGCACAATCTTTAACGCATAAAAAAGGCCTGCAATCGCAGGCCTTTTTTGTGTTCCGAATCCCTAAGGCTTATGCGCCCGCGACAGAAACTCGTGGGATTGCATTTCCAGCAACCGGCTCAGGGTCCGCTGGAATTCGAACGTCAGGCGACCGCCGGTGTAGAGGTCCTTGAGTTCGACTTCGGCCGAGATGATCAGCTTCACGTTACGGTCGTAGAATTCGTCGACCATGTTGATGAAGCGCCGGGCGATGTCGTCGGTGGTGACGCTCATCTGCTCGACGCCACTGAGTAGCACGGCATGGAAGATCTTGCCCAGTTCGATGTAGTCGTTCTGGCTGCGCGGGCCGTCGCACAGTTCGCGGAAGTCGAACCAGGCCACGTCGTCGCAAGTACGGATCGCGCGGATTTCACGGTTCTCGATGATCAGCACGTCGTTTTCCACGGCCTGGGTGCACTCCGGCGTCAGGGCGCGGAAGCTCTTGCGCAGGCTCTCTTCGGCGGCGGCATCCAGGGGAAAGTGGAACAGCTCCGCTTGCTCGAGGTGACGCAGGCGATAGTCGACGCCGCTGTCGACGTTGACGATATCGGTGTGCTGCTTGATCAGCGCGATGGCCGGCAGGAAGCGCGCGCGTTGCAGGCCGTCCTTGTACAAGCCGTCCGGGACGATGTTCGAGGTGGCGACCAGGGTCACGCCGTTCTTGAACAGCTCTTCCATCAAGGTGCCGAGGATCATCGCGTCGGTGATGTCGGACACGAAGAACTCATCGAAGCAGATGACCCGGGTCTCGCTGGCGAAACGCTTGGCGATGATGGTCAGCGGGTTCTTCTCGCCACCCAGGGTCTTCATTTCCTCGTGCACGCGTTTCATGAAACGGTGGAAGTGCGTCCGGGTCTTTTCCTTGAACGGCAGCGCCTCGAAGAAGGTGTCCACCAGATAGGTCTTGCCACGGCCCACGCCGCCCCAGAAATACAGGCCCTTGACCGGCGCCTGGTCTTTCTTGCCGAACAGTTTGCCCAACAGCCCCGGCTTGTTGTTCGACGCGGCGATCAGGTCGTCGTACAGGCGCTGCAAATGGCGCACGGCCGTTTCCTGGGCTGCGTCGTGGAAGAACTCCGGGCGTTTCAGATCAGCTTGATATCGTTCTAGGGGCGTCATATTCGTTAGCAAGGCAACAAAAACGGGCCGACACTGTAGCGACGGCCCAGAGGAATGGCAATCGGCCCATAGGCGGGCCGATGATCGGATGACGCGCTGGATCAGTCCTGGGCGGGCGTCAGGGCAACGCGCAACGCATCGATGGCCGCGTCTCGGGCAGCGCTGTCGGCGAAGGTCGGGCTGTCCGCCACGCTTTCGCCATCGAGCCAGACGCTGAAACTCAGCGCCTCGCTGCGCACGTCCAATGGCTGGCCGGCTTGCAGTTGTTTGGTGACCTGGCCTGCGGTCTTGCCATCGGCAAAATTGCGCGACAGCAACAATTGCTCGCCATCGGCGGCCAGCAGACGGAAACGGAAGCTACCATCGTCTTCGCGGAAGCTGACGAAGCGGGCCGCCTTGGCGGCTTTCTTTTTGGTGCTGGCGGCTACCTGAACCTGGCTGACGAACGAGCGCAGGCCAACGGCTTCGCGCAGTTCGTTGAGGAACGGCGTCGCCACGGCCCGGGCTTTTTTCGCGCCCAGTTGCAAGAGGTCTTCCAGGTCCGCCGGACGCTCGATGAGCTGGTGATAACGCTCGCGTGATTCACCCAGCTCGTTGTCGAGCAACTGGAACAGGCGGTTCTTGGCCTCGCCCCAACCCAGGCCCTGCAGCAATTCGCTGCGGAACTCGGCGGACTGCGCCGGGGTGGCGAAGGCCTGGAACAGCGTGAACAGGTGCGAATTGTCCGGATCCTTGGCTTCGCCCGGCGCACGGGAGTCGGTGACGATGCGCGAGATCGCGTCCTTCATGTCCTTGGCGCTGCTGAACAACGGGATGGTGTTGTCGTAGCTCTTGGACATCTTGCGACCATCGAGGCCCGGCAACGTGGCGACGCTTTCTTCGATCAGCGCCTCGGGCATGGTGAAGAACTCCTTGCCCTGGCCGAACAGGTGGTTGAAGCGCTGGCCGATGTCGCGGGCCATTTCCACGTGCTGGATCTGGTCGCGGCCGACCGGCACCTTGTGGGCGTTGAACATCAGGATGTCGGCGGCCATCAACACCGGGTAGCTGTACAGGCCCATGGTGATGCCGGCGTCCGGGTCTTCGCCGGTCTCGACGTTCTTGTCCACCGAGGCCTTGTAGGCGTGGGCGCGGTTGAGCAGGCCCTTGGCGGCGACGCAGGTCAGCAGCCAGGTCAGCTCGGGGATCTCGGGAATGTCGGATTGGCGATAGAACGTCACGCGGTCCACGTCCAGGCCACCGGCCAGCCAGGTGGCAGCGATTTCCAAGCGCGAACGCTGGATGCGCAGCGGGTCATCGCATTTGATCAGGGCGTGGTAATCGGCCAGGAAGTAGAACGAATCGGCGTTGCTGTCGCGGCTGGCGACGATCGCCGGACGGATGGCGCCGGCGTAGTTGCCCAGGTGCGGGGTGCCGGTGGTGGTGATGCCGGTCAGGATACGGGTACGAGTCGTCATGGGTTATCGCTTGTCAGACTGCTGTCAATTCGAGAGGCGCGGCAGGATCAGATCCTTGAGATCGGTCAGCTTGCCATGAAAAAAGTGTCCGCATTCTGCCACTTTCAGCAGCTCATGGGGGCGTTGGAGCGTGGCGGACCATTCGTAGACGAGCTTGGGGTCGACCACTTCGTCGTTTTCCGGCTGGATCACCGTCAACTCACCGCCCATTGGCAAGGGTGACTGCTCGTTCAGGCGCATCACCGCCGGGGCTACCATGAACAGCTGCTTGAGCGCCTGGCCTTGGGCTTCAAGGCGCCCACCAAGGCTGGCGGCGACGAACCCACCGAAGGAAAAACCGAACAGGGTCAGGGGCAATTGCGGGTATTTCTCCAGCAACCACGTGGCGGCGGCCTGGGCATCGTCCACTTCGCCGCTGCCCATGTCATGGCTGCCGGCACTGGCACCCACGCCCCGATAATTGAAACGCAACGTAACCAGGCCGGCATCGCGGGCGGTGCGTTGCAGGGTCGAGACCACTTTGTTGAGCATGGTCCCACCCTGTACCGGGTTGGGGTGGCAGATCAGCGCCAGGCCACGAGGGGCCTCGCTGTCCAGGTACAAGGCTTCCAGTTGGCCGACCGGGCCATCGATGACTACAGGGGTTTCGCGCATAAGCAAGGGGTGAACTCCGTGACCCCGAATAGGGTCGACTCGTCTAGCTAAAAGTCTGTGCCTGGCATGATTGCGATGTTCTTCGCGGTATACAGCGCAGGTCCGAGCCGTTAACGTAAAGCAAAGCCGTTTATAGAGGAAGGACTCGTGGAACACTCGCTCTTAGTTTGGTTGTTGCCGACTCTTGCCCTGGTCGCGGGTGTCGCCATTGGATTCCTGCTTGCCCGACTGCTGCCCAACGCGGTGCCTAACAGCACGCAACGCCAGCTGGACGACATTCAGGAACGTTTCGACAGTTATCAGAATGAAGTGGTCACCCACTTCAACAGCACCGCGGCCCTGGTGAAAAAACTCACCCAGAGCTATCAGGATGTCCAGGATCATCTGTCCGAGGGCGCCAATCGCCTGGCCCTGGACGAGCAGACCCGCCAACGTCTGCTGGCCGCCCTGCACGCCGACGCAGGCCAGGCCCCACGGGAACGCCTGACCCCGCCAAAAGAGGTGCAGGAACCACCCCGGGACTACGCGCCAAAGGCCCCTAATTCGCCCGGCATGCTTGATGAGCATTACGGTTTGAAAAAGTAATTCCCGGCAACACCTGAAAAGCCCGCCTGATCACTGGATCAGGCGGGCTTTTTTTGTCCGCAGTTTCAGCCCTGTACACCCACCTTGACCCTGTGGGAGCGGGCTTGCTCGCGAAGGCGTCGGCACATTCAGCATCCAGGTGCCAGATATACCGCTTTCGCCAGCAAGCCCGCTCCCACAGTGGATTGGGGATGGACATCATTTTCGTGAACACCCAGGAACAATTGTGGGAGCGAGCTTGCTCGCGATGACGGCGGTACATCCGGCATCCATGCAAGCTGACCCACCACAATCGCGAGCAGGCTCGCTCCCACAGGGAATTGGGCTCTAGCCCAACACTTGCGCCGCCACCTGATCGACAGCCCCCTTGGTGATATCGACGATCAGGTCGGCGTCTTCGCGGGTCAGGATCAGGGGCGGGGCGAAGCCCAGGATGTCGCCGTGGGGCATGGCGCGGGCGATCATGCCGCGTTCCAGGCAGGCGGCCGAGACCTTGGGGCCGACTTTCAGTGCCGGATCGAAAGCCGTGCGCCGCTCGCGATCGGCCATGAACTCCACCGCCGCCAGCATGCCATCCCCGCGCACTTCGCCCACCAGCGGATGGCCTTCGAGGGTTTCACGCAGCCGACGATTGAGGTATCCCCCGACGTCCTCGGCGTTGGCCGTGAGGTTTTCCCGTTCGAGAATGTCGAGATTGGCCAGTGCCGCCGCCGCGCAGATCGGGTGCCCCGAATAGGTCCAGCCATGCCCCATGGCGCCTTCGGCCTGGGAGGCTTTTTCGATCACGCTCCACACCTTTTCGCCGATGATCACCGCCGACAACGGCGCATAGGCACTGGTCAGGCCCTTGGCGGTGGTGATCAGGTCCGGCTTCATGCCGTATCGCTGGCTGCCCATTTTCGAGCCCAGCCGACCAAAGGCGCAAACCACCTCATCAGCGATCAAGAGCACGTCATATTTTTGCAACACGGCCTGGATTGCATCCCAGTAACCGGCTGGCGGAACGATGATGCCACCGGTGCCCATGAGCGGCTCGCCAATGAACGCCGCCACTGTATCCGGGCCTTCGGCGAGGATCATTTTCTCCAGCTCGTCGGCGCAGTACCGCACGAAAGACGCTTCATCCATGCCCGCCGGCGCCTTGCGATACCAATGCGGACAGACGGTGTGCTTGACCCCTTCGACGGGCAGGTCGAAATGCTGGTGAAAGGTCGCCAGCCCGGTCAGGCTGCCGGTCATGATGCCCGAGCCATGGTAACCCCGGTCGCGGGAGATGATTTTCTTCTTCTGTGGCCGGCCCAGCACGTTGTTGTAGTAACGCACCAGCTTGACCTGGGTTTCGTTGGCATCGGAGCCGGACAGGCCGTAATAGACCTTCTTCATCCCCGCCGGTGCCCAGTCCATGATGCGGCTGGACAGCTCGATGATCGCCTCGCTCGAGTGGCCGACGTAGGTGTGGTAGTAGGCCAGCTCCTTGGCCTGCTTGTAGATGGCGTCGGCCACCTCGGTGCGGCCATAGCCGATGTTCACGCAATAAAGGCCGGCAAACGCATCGATAAAATCGCGGCCTTCATGATCGCGAATGCGGATGCCGGATGCGCTCTTGATGATCCGGCCCTTGAGCGCACCGCTGGCATGATCGTGAGCGTGGGTCGAGGGGTGCATGAAATGCGCACGGTCTTGTTCGAACAGCGTATTCAATTCTTGGCTCATGCGGACTCTCCTGGGAACTGGCCTTGGTGGTGCAGGCAAAAGTATTTGGTTTCGACGAAGGGCTCGAAGCCCTCGCTGCCACCCTCGCGGCCGAGGCCCGAGGCTTTCATGCCACCGAAGGGGATCGGATGGCCGGTGAACTTGACGCCATTGACCGCGACCATGGCGTGGTCGAGGCGACGGATCAGTGGATAAATGACGTCCAGACGGTTGGAACAAATGTAGGCGGCCAGGCCGTATTCGGTGTCGTTGGCCAGTTCGATGGCTTCATCGAGGGTGTCGAACGGCATGACCCCGGCGATGGGCGCGAAGTTTTCTTCACGGTAGATGCGCATCTGCGGGGTGACATCGGCCAGCACCGTCGGCTGGTAGAACAACCCGCCCAAGGCATGGGCCTCGCCGCCCACCAGCCGTTGCGCGCCGAGGGCCAGGGCGTCGGCCACGCGGTCGGCGGTGACATCGAATGCGCCCTGATGCATCAGTGGGCCGACGTCCACGTCCTGTTCCTGCTGATCCACCAGGGCCGGCCCGACCCGCAGGGCTCGCACCGCTTCGGCGAAGCGGCTGAGGAACGCCTGGTAGACCGGGCGCTGCACCAGGATCCGGTTGGCCGCGCAGCAATCCTGACCCGACGTCTGGAATTTCGCCTGCACCGCGACTTTCACCGCCAGCGCCAGGTCGGCATCGGCGCAAACAATGAACGGCGCATTGCCGCCCAACTCCAGCGCGACTTTTTTCACATCATGGGCCGCCGCTTGCAGCACCAGCTTGCCGACCCGAGTCGAGCCGGTGAAGCTCACTGAGCGCACGCGGCGGTCCTTGACCAGGGTTTCCATGGTCATCTGCGGCTCGCCCAGCACCACGTTGAACACCCCCGCGGGGAAGCCCGCTTCCTCGGCCAATTGCGCCAGGGCCAACGCCGAGTACGGCGTCTCATGGGCCGGCTTGACCACCACCGTGCAGCCCGCCGCCAATGCGGCGGCGGCCTTGCGGGTGATCATCGCCGAGGGGAAGTTCCAGGGGGTCAGCAGCGCGCAGACGCCGACCGGTTCCTTGACCGTGCCCAGATGGGCATTAGCGATGTGGCTGGGGATGTTCTGGCCATACAGGCGCCGAGCCTCCTCGGCGAACCAAGGAATGAAACTCGCGGCATAGGCGATTTCGCCACGGGATTCGGCCAGCGGCTTGCCCTGCTCCAGGCTGAGGATGCGCGCCAGGTCTTCGCGGTGTTCAAGCATCAACGCGGCCCAGCGCCGCAGGATGGCGCCGCGCTCGTCCAGGCTCCGTTCACGCCATGGCGCAAAGGCCCGATGGGCCGCTTCCACCGCCGCGACGATCTGCGGTTGATCGAGCATCGGCACATGGCCGATGACCGTCCGTGTGGCCGGGTTGTGGACGGCAATGCTCTGGCCGCTGTCGCTGTGGACCCAATGGCCGTCGATGTAGCAGAGCGCTTTGAACAACAGGGGATGCTGATAAGTCATGACGTTCACTCCAGACCGTGTGCGTGAAGCCATGCTAGGGCCGCGACGCCTGGATAATCGGGTGTTTGCGGGGGAACAAACCCTGGTTTTTTTCTGAATCACGGGCGGAAAAATGCGGTTTCTGCGGTGCTCAGTTTTCCTGTGTCAATTCCACCGGCAAGGTTGCGGCGGTCTTGATGGTCTTGGTCACGATGTAGGTGAAGTAGCGCTCGATGCCGAGGTCCTCGAGCAGCAGTTGGTCGATAAAACGCTGGTAGTGGTCGACGTCCGGCGCCTGGATCATCGCCAGGTAGTCCACCCCGCCGCCGGTGGCGTAGCAGAACGCGACTTGCGGCGCGACGGTCATGCGCTGTTCGAAGCGGCGCATGTCCTGGGCGGTGTGCCGGGCCAGGGTGATTTCCACCAGCACTTGTTGGCGCTTGAACACCGCGCCCCAGTCGATCTGCGCCTGGTAACCGCTGATCAGCCCGGCCATTTCCAGCTTGCGGACCCGTTCCCAGGTCGGCGTCACCGAGAGGTTGATCGCCTCGGCCAGGCTCGACTTGGTGATCCGCCCGTCTTCGGCGAGGATCTGCAGGATCTTGAGGTCGTAGCGATCGAGTTTATGCATGGGCCGAAGGCTCCGGGGTGGTTAAAGAAACTCAAGGCGTACATCATTTGTGGCGAGGGGATTTATCCCCGATGGGTTGCGCAGCAACCCGGCTTTTTTCGGCGAGTGCTTCGCACTCGAACGGGGATAAAACCCCTCGCCACAAACAAATCCCCTCACCACAGGGTTTGTGTTTCATCCGGCTCACGCCAACACATCGGCGATCACCGCCAACGTATCGCCACACTGCACCAGCCCCGGAAAGTGTCGCGCCGCGAGCAGGCCGCTGCGGGCGGCGCGGTATTGCACCGGGGCGACGCCGCTGCGGGTGGCGTCGTAGACGCGCGCGACCACCTCGCCCAAGGTCACGTGCTCTCCCAGGTCGCGGCACATCTCCAACAAGCCGTCATGTTCGCTGGCAATGAAACAACTGGCGTCTGGCATGTCGAGCACCAGCGATGGCTGCAACTGGATGTCGCCACGCAGGATCCCGGCATGGATCAAAAGGTTGCGCACCCCGCGCTCAGCAATCGCCACGCTGCGGGCCGTCGATGAGCCGCCGCCGCCCAATTCGGTGGTGACGAACACCTTGCCCTGGGACTCGGCCGCCGTGTCGTACATCGCCCCGGCGTCCAGTTCCAGCATGCGCATGCAGTACGGCGCATTGAACGCGAGCATCCCGGCCTCGCAACGGGCTTGCTGCTGTTTGTCCGGCAACACATGGCAGGCAGCGAAGGGCAGGAAGTCCAGGGTCCGGCCGCCGGAGTGGATGTCCAGGACGATATCGGCCAGCGGCAGCAGCGTGCGATTGAAGTAGTCGGCGATTTTCTCGGTGACGGTGCCATCCGGCCTGCCGGGAAAACTGCGATTGAGGTTGCCCTTGTCAATCGGCGAAGTCCGGCGCCCGGCATGGAACGCCGGGGTGTTCATGAACGGCACGATGATCACCCGCCCGCTCACCTCCTCGGCGGTGAGGCGCTGCGCCAGTTTGCTCAGGGCCACCGGGCCTTCGTATTCGTCGCCGTGATTGCCGCCGCTGAGCAGGGCTGTCGGGCCGCTGCCGCGCTGGATCACGGTGATGGGAATCATCACTGCGCCCCAGGCCGAGTCGTCCCGCGAATACGGCAGCTTGAGAAAGCCGTGCTGTACACCATCGCGGGCAAAGTCGACCGTCGCGCTGATGGGGTTGGCGGGCAAGTCACTCATGGCTCAATCCTTCACGAACAGTTGGCGAGGCACGTTGCACAGCGTCTCGACGCCGGTCTCGGTAATCAGGATGCTTTCGGTGATTTCCAGGCCCCAATCGTCCATCCACAACCCCGGCATGAAGTGGAAGGTCATGCCAGGCTGCAACACACTGCTGTCACCGGGGCGCAGGCTCATGGTGCGTTCGCCCCAGTCCGGCGGATAGCTGATACCGATGGGGTAGCCGCAACGGCTGTCCTTGTGGATACCGAATTTCTCCAGCACCTTGAAAAACGCGACGGCGATGTCGCCCGTGGTGTTCCCCGGCTTGGCCGCGTCCAGCCCGGCGGCGATGCCTTCGACCACGGCTTTTTCACCGTCGAGAAAATGCCGGGGTGGTTTGCCCAGGTAAATCGTGCGCGACAGCGGGCAGTGATAGCGCTTGTAGCAACCGGCAATCTCAAAGAAGGTACCCGCGCCCTTCTCGAACGGCGAATCGTCCCAGGTCAGGTGCGGCGCGCTGGCGTCCGCGCCGGTGGGCAACAGCGGCACGATGGCCGGGTAATCACCGCCATGGCCATCGACACCAAGGATGCCGCTGCTGTAGATCTCGGCCACCAGTTCGTTCTTGCGCATGCCCGGTTCGATCCGCTCAAGGATTCGCCCGTGCATGTTCTCGACGATGCGCGCGGCGATGCGCATGTAGGCGATTTCCTGCGGCGATTTGACCGCCCGTTGCCAGTTCACCAGGCCTGCGGCGTCCAGCAGTTTTGCCTGGGGCAAATGGCGTTGCAGCGACAGGTACGCGGCGGCGCTGAAGTAGTAGTTATCCATCTCCACGCCAATGCTCAGCGCACCCCAGCCACGGGCGATGATCACTTCCCGGGACAGGTAGTCCATGGGATGGCGCTCGCGGGACTGCACGTAGATGTCCGGGTAGCCGACGATGTTGTCGGCCTGCATGAACACCGTGCGCCGGGCACCGTTGGCGTCCTGGCCGCGACCGAACCACACCGGCTCGCCGTCCAGCGCCAGCAACACACACTGGTGCACGTAGAACGACCAACCGTCGTAGCCGGTGAGCCAGGCCATGTTCGACGGATCGGTGACCAGCAACAGTTCCAGGCCCTGGGCCTGCATGGCCGCGCGGACCTTCGCCAGGCGCTGGGCGTATTCCTCCCGTTGAAACGGAAGATTGACGACTCTCTCTGACATCCACCTGCCCTCTTTCAATGATGCACGAATGGAAACTGCTTAACGGCCGAACGGGTAACCCTTGCCCGCCGCCCGCGCCCGGTTGAAGGCGAGGTTGGCGATGGCGGTGTCCTGGGCGCCGGTGCCGGTGAGGTCGCACAGGGTCACTTGCGTTTCAGCGGTGCGCCCGGCCCGCTGTCCGGCCAGTACCTGACCCAACTCCGATAGCGCGGATTCGTCGCGAACGGTGCCCGCTGCCAGGGCGTGGTGCAGTTCGCCGAGCACGCGGGTCTGGCTCAGGCGGTCGGCGACGTAGCAATCGACAGCCGCCAGGGCTTGGGGGGAAATCTCGTTCTTGTGTTCGGCGTCCGAGCCCATCGCAGTGATGTGCAGGCCCGGGTGCAAATGCCGGGCTTCAATCAATGGCTCCCGGCTGGGCGTGCAGGTGATGGCGATGTCGACGCCTTCCAGTGCGGCTTCGATGTCGGGACACGCCGTGACCGAAAGCCCTGTGCTGTGGGACAGCTCAGCGCTGAAGGCCTGGGCCTTTTGCTTATCGCGGGCCCAGACCCGTACTTCGTCGATGGGCCGCACCAGGCGCAGGGCCTGAAGCTGCAACGCCGCCTGCTCGCCCGCACCGATCAAGGCCACGCTGCGGCTCTGCTGGCGAGACAGGCAACGCGCCGCCACCGCCCCGGCCGCTGCGGTGCGCACGGCGGTGAGGTAGCCGTTGTCGAGCAACAGCGCCTCCAGCAAACCGGTGCGCGCCGACAGCAACATCATCATGCCGTTGAGGCTGGGCAGGCCAAGCTTGGGGTTGTCGAAAAAACCCGGACTGACCTTGATGGCGAACCGCGCAAGGCCCGGCAGGTAGGCGGTCTTCACATCCACCTCGCCATTGTGTTCGGGAATGTCCAAACGCAGGATCGGCGGCATCGCCACGGCCGCCGTCGCCAGCAGCACGAAGGCCTGTTCGATGGCGTCGATGCTGGGCAGGTCGAGCGCCACGCAACTGCGCAGGTCGGCTTCGCTCAATAGGGTGACTTCACTCATGGCTGGCTCCGTTGTGAGTGGTTATTGATGAGCGCCGGCGAGCACGCGGGCATGCTGTTCGGTGTCGACGTTGCGCCCGCTGACCACCTGCACGATGGGGCCGCGCGGTTCGATCCGGCCATCGAGCAATGCCGCGATGCCCACTGCCGCAGCCCCTTCGAGCACTAGCCGCTCCTGGTGGTAGGCGTGGCGCAGGGCATTGGCGATAGAGGCTTCCGAGAGCAGGTGCACGCCGTCGCTCAGTTGGCGGGTCATGGTGAAGGTGTAGCGGTTGTCCAGGCCGATACCGCCGCCGAGGGAGTCGGCCAGGGTCGGCAGCTCTTCGACGTCCACCGGATGTCCGGCAGCGAGGCTGGCGTGCATTGCTGCGCCACGGGCCATGCTGATGCCATGGACCTGGATGGCCGGGTTGGCGCTTTTGAGCGCCAAGGCCACGCCAGCGAAAAGGCCACCGCCGGACAACGGCACCAGGACCTGGGCCACGTCCGGTTGCTGCTCGAGGATTTCCAGGCCAAGGGTGCCCTGGCCGGCGATGATCGCCGGGTGATCGAAGGGCGGCAGAAAGGTCGCTCCCTGCTCCCTGGCGATGCGTTCGGCTTCACGCTGGGCGTCGTCCTGGGATCGGCCAACGATGCACACCTCGGCGCCCAGGTCGCGGATCGCCTGGACCTTGTTGGCCGGCACCAGGCTCGACAGGCAAACAATCGCCTTGACCCCTTGTTGCGACGCGGCATGGGCCAGCGCCCGACCATGATTACCCGTCGATGCGGTCACCACACCCAGTGCTTTTTGCTCGGGACTGAGCAGCGCCACGGCATTGCTCGCCCCACGCAGCTTGAAGCTGCCGGTGATCTGCAGGGATTCCAGCTTCAGGTACACCGCCACGCCCATCAGCCGCGACAGGCTGGGGGAACGCTCCATGGGCGTGCGCCGCACCAGCGACTCGATACGCTGGCGAGCGAGGTAGATATCCTGAAGCTGCAACACTGCCATGACCGCGTCCCGGGTTGATGTGTTGGGCGCAGTCTAAGAGGGCTGGATTGTGATGATGAATGTACTAGGGCAATTTAATCCACCACGGTTCGCTGATCACCCCAAATCCCTGTGGGAGCGGGCTTGCTCGCGAAGACGGCATCACATCCAACACTTGTGCAAGCTGATCCACCGCTTTCGCGAGCAAGCCCGCTCCCACAGGGGAACGGCGTCGTCCATGGATTCTGCGCTTCAGAAATCATGAATCTGCGGATACTGGTTGAAGATGTCCCGCATGCCGATCAGTGCATCGCGCATTTCCTCGTCGCTGCATTCGGCGCCGACGCACACGCGCACTGCGCGGGGTCTGGGGGTGCCGCGGACGGTGAACGGATCGGGGGAGGTTACGGCAATGTGTTTGTGCCGCAACGCGCGCACCAGGCTGTCCACCTCCCAGTGGGGCGGGATGCCGATCCAGGTGTTCAGTGCGTTGGGATGTTGCCCCAGCACATGCGCTCCCATGTATTCGCTAACCATCGCCTGGCGCCCGGCCAACAGCCGGCGTTGCAACTGCACCAGGGCGTCGGCGCGCCCGTCGCGGATCCAGCGGGCCGCGATCTCGGAGACCATCGGCGTGCCCATCCAGCTGTTGACCCGCAGGATGCTCTCGGTGCGCAGCGCCAGGCGCTTGGGCACCACCAGATAACCGGTGCGCAACCCGGTGAGCACCGACTTGGTCATGCTGGTGCAATAGAACGACAGCTCCGGCAGGTAATGGCTGATGGGCGGCGCGCGGCGTTCGTCCAGCAACGGGCCATACACGTCATCCTCGATGATATGCACACCAAACCGTCGGGCGATCCCGGCGATTTCCCGGCGACGGGCATCGGGCATCAGGCTGGTGGTGGGGTTGTTGAGGTTCGGCGTGCACACCAGGGCGGTGATGCGCTCGTTGCTGCACATGTCTTCGAAATGTTCCGGGTCAATGCCATGGCGGTCCATCTCCAGGCCTTTGAGGGTGAAGCCCAGCACCTGGGAATTGCCGATCACCCCGTGGTCGGTCAGCCCTTCGCATAGCACCACGTCATCGGGCCCGGCCAGCGAAGCCAGGGCCAGGAAGATCCCGTGGGCAGCGCCGTTGGTGATCAGGATATCGTTGCGATCGACCTTCAGTTGCTGGCGACCGATCCACTGGGCGGCCGCTTCGCGATGGGATTCGTAGCCGGCGATCGGACGGAAAGCGTGAATCCACGGCTGGTCTTCTTCGGTGCTCAACTCGGCGCAGGTGTCGCGCCAGAACTGGTCGTGCTCGCGGGTGTGCAGGATCCGTGCGTTGGAAAAATCCACCAGCGCCCGCTCGGGGCTGTCGAGAATGTACGTCGCGACCCGATCGCTCATGCGCCGCGAGACAAAGCTGCCGCGCCCCACTTCACAGCGCACCAGGCCTTGGCGTTCCAACTCCTTGTAGGCATTGGTGACGGTCTGCACACTGATACCCATGGCATCGGCCACCTGCCGTTGCGGTGGCAGGCGCTGGTCGTTGGCCAGGGTGCCCTGTTCGATGTCATCGACGATGGCCTGCACCAGGATCTTGTATTTGGACTCACCGCTGCGGGCGGCGTCCAAGGCTGATTTCCATTTATCCATGACGCTGCAACCCGCGTGTGCTCTGGTGTGCACAGCATCCCGCGGGAATCCGGGCAAAGCAATTGTCCTAGTGCAATGCAATCATTGCCGAGGCTTTTGTATGCTCGGTCCAAGGTCGTCATCCAGGCAGGTTCATTACCTGACAAAAAAGCCGGATCGACCTGTACCGGCGCGCCTGCAAGGTCCGGCCCGGATCAGCCCCTGTACGCTTTGCTCTTGTCACACTGCCTCCTACCACAGAGCCGTCGACTGACGGATCCACAAGAAACAGGAGATTTTATCGATGAGCAATTTTCTTCCCGACACCTGCGCGCCGCTGCGTCGGCTCATGTTGACCTGTGCCATGCTGGGCCTGATCGGTAACGTCCAGGCGAGCACCCTGGACACGGTCAAAGGCAACAGCAGCATCCGGATCGGCTACGCCAACGAAACCCCGTTCGCCTTCACTGAAACCGACGGCACCGTGACCGGCGAATCACCGGAGATCGCCAAGATCATCTTCGCCAAGATGGGCATCAAGCAGGTCAACGGCGTGCTCACCGAATGGGGTTCGTTGATTCCCGGCCTGCGGGCAGGCCGCTTCGACGTGATTGCCGCCGGCATGTACATCACCCCGGCGCGCTGCAAGCAAGTGTTGTTCACCGACCCGCAATACCAGTTGCCGGATGCCTTGCTCGTCGCCAAGGGCAACCCCAAAAAACTCCACAGCTATGAAGACATCGCCAAACAGCCGGACGTGAAACTGGCGATCATGGCCGGCACGGTGAACCTGGCCTACGCTCGTGATTCGGGGGTCAAGGACGAGCAGATTCTCCAGGTGCCGGACACCACCGCCCAGTTGCAAGCGGTGCGCGCCGGTCGCGCGGACGCGGCTGTCGGCACTCAACTGACCATGAAAGGCCTGGCCGCCAAGGGCGGTGAGAAGGTCGAGGCGATGACCGAGTTCAAGGACGATCCGTCCCATATCGGCTACGGCGCCCTTGCCTTCCGCCCCGAAGACAAGGACCTGCGCGACGCGGTCAACGCCGAACTGAAGCAATGGCTGGGCTCCGAGGAACACCTCAAGGCCGTCGCGCCATTCGGTTTCGACAAGTCCAACGTGACCAGCAAGACCGCGGCCGAACTCTGCGCCCAGTAGACACCGGCGCGTCGAAACAGGCATGACGCCCATTGCGTGGTGCCTGTTCCCTGCTTCATCGGATATCGGGTTGAACCATGGGCGAATTACTTCCGTTGTTGATACAAGGGGCCTGGGTCACGTTGCAGGTGACCTTCTTCGGCTCGCTGCTGGCCATTGTCGCAGCGATTCTCGCGGCGCTCGGGCGGCTGTCACCGTGGCGGATGCTGCGCTGGTTTTCGATCACCTACATCGAAGTGTTCCGCGGCACCTCGCTGCTGGTGCAGTTGTTCTGGCTGTTCTTCGTGTTGCCATTGCCGCCGTTCAATATCGAGCTGAGCCCCTACGCCGTGGCGATCGTCGGCCTGGGCCTGCACATCGGCGCCTACGGGGCCGAGGTGATGCGCGGCGCCATCAGCTCGGTCGCCAAAGGGCAATACGAAGCCTGCACCGCGCTGAACTTCAGCGGCGTCAAGCGCTTCCAGCGGATCATCCTGCCCCAGGCCTTGCTGGCCGCCATTCCACCGGGCACCAACCTGCTGATCGAACTGCTCAAGAACACTTCGCTGGTGTCGCTGATCACCTTGTCCGACTTGAGCTTCCGGGCGCGACAACTGGACCAGGCAACCTTCCAGACCCTGGAGATCTTCAGCCTGGCGCTGGTGCTGTATTTCGTCCTGGCCCAGGCCATCAACTTCGGCATGCGCAACCTCGAACGCAGGCTTAGTCGCGGCCGGATGCGTGGAGGGCTGTCATGACTCTGTTCGACTGGTCTTACGCCGCGCAGATCCTGCCGGACCTGCTGCGCGCATCCCTCAATACCGTGGGCATCACGCTGGTCGGTTTTATCATCGCGATTGTGCTGGGGCTGTTCCTGGCGATCGGTCGGCGCAGCCAGAAACTCTGGCTGTCATGGCCGACCGCCGTGGTGATCGAGTTCATCCGCAGCACGCCGCTGCTGATCCAGGTGTATTTCCTCTACTACGTCTTGCCCAATTACGGCTTGAGCCTGACAGCCATGCAAGTCGGCATCCTCGGCATCGGCCTGCACTACGCCTGCTACATCGCCGAGGTCTACAGAAGCGGTCTCGACGCGGTGCCACGGGCGCAGTGGGAAGCGGTGACGGCGCTGAACATCGCGCCCTACGACGCCTACCGCAACATCATCCTGCCCCAGGCCCTGCGGCCGATCGTACCGCCGCTGGGCAATTACCTGGTGGCGATGCTCAAGGACACTCCGGTGCTGTCGGCGATCACTGTGGTGGAAATCATGCAGCAGGCCAAGAACATCGGTTCCGAGAATTTCCGTTACCTGGAACCGATCACCATGGTCGGCCTGTTCTTCCTGGCCCTGAGCCTTGCCTTGGCTTATCTGGTACGGCGCCTTGAAACGCGCATGGAGCTACGCTAATGACTTTACCTCTGTCCTCGCCCACCGACTTGTCCCGGCGCAACGCGCTGGCGTCGCCGCAGGAGGCCCCGGCCATGCAGGATCCGACACCGTCCCGACCGATCGTGAGTTTCCAGGACGTGAGCAAGAGCTATGGCAGTTTCACCGTGCTGGACCACTTGAACCTGGACGTCGCGCCCGGTGAAAAGGTTGCGATCATCGGCCCCAGCGGCTCCGGCAAGTCGACGCTGCTGCGGGTGTTGATGACGCTGGAAGGCATCAACGAAGGCCAGATCCTGATCGAAGATGATTCGCTGACCCACATGCCCAACCGCAACGGTGTGCTGGT
This sequence comes from Pseudomonas sp. RGM2987, assembly GCF_022952855.1. Classification (GTDB taxonomy): domain Bacteria; phylum Pseudomonadota; class Gammaproteobacteria; order Pseudomonadales; family Pseudomonadaceae; genus Aquipseudomonas. The sequence goes on from NZ_JALJDX010000194.1 coordinate 32,259, forward strand.
GCCGGCCAACGACCGCCATATCCGCCGGGTGCGGGGCAAGATCGGCATGGTGTTCCAGAGCTTCAACCTGTTTCCCCACATGACCGCGCTGCAGAACGTGATCGAGGCGCCGGTGCAAGTGCTCGGCATGCCCCCCAAGGAAGCCCGGGAGCGCGCCGCGGACCTGCTGGAGCTGGTGGGGTTGGGCAACAAGCTCGACCACTATCCTTCGCAGCTTTCCGGCGGCCAGCAACAGCGCGTGGCGATTGCGCGGGCCCTGGCGATGCGGCCAAAGGTGATGCTGTTCGACGAAGTGACCTCCGCCCTCGACCCGGAATTGTGCGGTGAGGTGCTCAGCGTGATCCGCAAGCTGGGCGCCGAGCACAACCTGACGATGTTGATGGTGACGCACCAGATGGGCTTCGCCCGGGAGTTTGCCGACCGGGTGTGCTTCTTCTACAAGGGGCAGATCCACGAACAAGGCACGCCGACGCAAATCTTCGAGCACCCGCAGCAGGAGCGTACGTGTGCGTTTTTGAGTGCGGTGAAGGAGGCCAACTGAGCACCATCAATTGGCGGGGAAACACACCTTTGTGGCGAGGGGATTTATCCCCGCTGGGTTGCGAAGCAGCCCTGAAACCTGAGCACTCGGTGTGTCAGAGAGAAATCATTTCCTGATAGTTTTTTGGGGCCGCTTCGCAGCCCAGCGGGGATAAATCCCCTCGCCACAAAGGGCTTCGGTGCCGGGCTTTAGAAGCATGAAAAACAGGGGGCCATGTTTCCATGGCACCCTGTTTCAGTTGCCGTCAGGCAATCAAGGGTATTGCTGGTAAGTCTGGCCCTGCTGCGGTGGGGCCTGGTATTGCTGGCCCGGGATGGCCTTGAGGTTGACTTCGACGCGGCGGTTCTGCGCGCGGCCATTGACGTCGGCATTGCTCGCCACCGGATTGTCCGGGCCGGCGCCACGGGCGCTCAGGTTGGCGCCGCTCACGCCTTGGGACGTCAGGTAGGTCGCCACGCTCTGGGCGCGACGCTGGGACAGGTCCATGTTGTGCTGGCGACTGCCGGTGCTGTCGGTATAACCGACGATCTCGATCTGGTTCTGGTTGAACTCCTTGAGGGAGTTCGCCAGGTTGTTCAGTGGCTGGTAGAAGCTCGACGCGATGTTCGCCGAGTCGGTGGCGAAGGTGATGTTGCCCGGCATGATCAGCTTGATCTGGTCGCCCTGGCGCTGAACTTCGACGCCAGTATTGGCCATGCTCGCCCGCAGCTTCTTCTCCTGCTGGTCAGCGTAATAGCCATAACCCGCTGCGGACGCACCCACGACCGCCGCGCCGATCAGCGCGCCCTTGCCACGGTTATCGTGACCGATGGCCGCGCCGGCCAACGCACCTGCCAGCGCGCCGAGGCCACCGTACTTGGCGGTCTTGCTCATGCCGGAAGAATCCGTGGAGGCCTGTCCCTGGTTGTCATAAGGGTTAGGCGACGCGCAGCCGGACAACAGGGCCACAGCGGTAGCGACAACAATCAAGCGACGCGAGGTGAACATGGAAATGCTCCTGGTATTTTCATTCTGAAAGGCCAGGGCGTAGGCAATCGACTCTGGCTGGCGTTTGGAACGCGACAACGATCAAAAATTCCGTGCCGCTGCGTCACGTTTACCTATTGCTTACAAACCGAAATCACGCCGCTCAGGGCTTGATCACCCGCCGCCGATGACAGTCGCCCGGCTCCAGTTTCCTGCCCCCTGCCGAGCGGACCTCAAGCAGCGCCACCGGCTCATCGTGCTCGTTGTCCAGCAACACAGAGTGGGTTTCCCCGGGCTTGAACAAGTGCCGCTCCCCCCACTGACGCATTGATACAACGATCGGAAAGACTTCGCGGCCCTTTTGCGTCAGCGCGTATTCCTTGTAGGCACTGCCATCGGAAGCGGGCCTCGTCTCAAAGACGCCTACCTCCACCAACGCCTTGAGCCGCGAAGCCAGGATGTTCTTTGCCAACCCGAGGTTCTTCTGGAACTCGCTGAACCTGCGTACTTCATCGAAGGCGTCGCGAATGATTAGCAACGACCAGCGATCACCGATGACCGCAGCGGCCCGAGCCACAGGACATTCATTGCTGCCAGTAGATGTTTGCTGCGTCATGCCGCTGCCTTTCCAAGATAAAACTGGTTGCAGATTAAAACCGGACCAGTTAAAACTCAAGTAAGTGGTTTTCAAATGAAACCTGTTTCCTGCAAAGGCAGCCTCCATGAATTCGCCCATGTCATCCGCCGTCCCCGTGACGCCGCCAGCCACCCGCCCCGTGTTGAACCGCTCGCTCACGCTGCTGTTTTCCATCACCTGCGGGCTGGCAGTGGCGAATGTGTATTTCGTCCAGCCATTGCTCGACTCCATCGCGCCAAGCCTGCAGGTTGCCCCCGGCCTCGCGGGTTTTGTCGTGACCGCCACCCAGGCTGGCTACGCGTTGGGCCTGGTGTTCATCGTTGCGCTGGGGGACCTGGTCAATCGCAAGAAACTGATGATCAGCCAGACGCTGCTGTCAGCCGTAGCGCTCGTAGTCGCGGGCAGCGCCGGGCAATGGCCGCTGTTACTGGGCGCGATGGTCATGGTGGGGATGATGGCGGTGCTGGTGCAGATCGTCGTCGCCTACACGGCGGCCCTTGCTTTGCCGCAACAGCGTGGACAAGCCGTGGGGACGGTCACCAGCGGCGTGGTGCTGGGGATTCTGCTGGCCCGGGTGGTATCGGGCGTCATCGCAGACCTGGCCGGCTGGCGCGCGGTGTTTTTCGTTTCGGCGGGGATGATGGCGGTGCTGGCCTGGGTGCTCGCCAGAAGCGTGCCTTCGAGCGACATTCCCAAGGCTGATGTCTCCTATCCGGCGCTCATCGGTTCGCTGTTCAAACTGTTCGTTACCGAGCGCACGTTGCGCGTCAGGGGCGTCCTGGCCGCGTTGATCTTCGCCGCGTTCAGCGTGTTGTGGACGTCCATGGTGCTGCCGCTCAGTGCGCCGCCACTGTCGTTGTCCCACACCCAGATTGGTTTATTCGGCCTGGCGGGCGTCGCGGGCGCGTTGGCCGCTTCAAAAGCCGGGCGCTGGGCTGATCGCGGATCGGGACCACGCACCACCGGCATCGCCCTGGCCTTGCTGACGTTGTCCTGGTGGCCAACGGCGTACGCCCAGACATCGTTGATTGCATTGATCGTCGGGGTGATTGTGTTGGACTTCGCCGTTCAGGCCGTCCATGTGACCAACCAGAGCCTGATTCTTGCCGCCCGCCCTGATGCACAAAGTCGTCTGGTCGGTGCGTACATGTGCTTCTACTCGATCGGCAGTGCCCTCGGAGCGGCTGCCGCGACCCAGGTCTATGCCCAATGGGGCTGGGTCGCGGTGTGCCTGTTGGGCGCGCTGATCAGCGCCACCGCCCTCGTCTATTGGGTCTGGATCGAACTCATGGCTGGGCGAGAACCCGGCTCACGCCCCTGACGATCATCTCCACTTCCCGCTCGTCGATCGTCAGCGGCGGCAACAGGCGGATGACCTTGCTGCGGGTGACGTTGATCAGCAGGCCGTGGTCCCGAGCCGCGCAAAGGGCAAGATCGCGAACCGGCTGCCTGAGCTCGATGCCGATCATCAGGCCCTGGCCGCGAATCGCCAGCACATTCGGATTGTCCACCAGCTCCGCCCGGAGCCGACTGAGCAAGCGTTCGCCCTGGCGCCGGGCATTGTCCACCAGGCCTTGCGCTTCGATGATGTCCAGCACCGTGCAGCCAACCCGGCAAGCCAGCGGATTACCGCCGAACGTGCTGCCATGGCTACCCGGCGTAAACAGTTCGGCGGCCTTGCCCCGGGCCAGGCAGGCGCCGATGGGCACGCCGTTGCCCAAACCTTTGGCGAGGGTCATGACATCCGGCACGATGCCTTCGTGCTGGAACGCGAACCACTGGCCGGTGCGGCCGATGCCGGTCTGGATCTCGTCGAGCATCAACAACCAGCCACGGCGGGTGCACAGCTGACGCAGGGTCTTGAGGTAGCCGGGCGGCGCGAGCTGCACGCCGCTCTCGCCCTGGATCGGTTCCATCAGGATCGCGACAATACGTTCGCCGTGAACCCGCTGAACGTCCTCCAAAGCCGCGAGATCACCGAACGGCACCTTGATGAAATCCCCCGGCAACCGGTTGAAACCCAGCCGTACCGAGGGACCGTCACTGGCCGACATCGTGCCCAGTGTGCGCCCGTGAAAAGCATTTTCCATGACCACCACCAACGGCTGCTCGACGCCCTTGTGCCAGCCGTGCAGGCGCGCCAGTTTCAGCGCGGTTTCGTTGGCCTCGGCTCCGGAATTGTTGAAAAACACCCGCTCCAGTCCGGACAGCTGGGTGAGTTTGTGCGCCAACCGTTGCTGCCAATCGATGCTGTACAGGTTGGAGGTGTGCAGCAACAGGCCGGCCTGCTCGCTGATTGCCGCCACCAGCCTGGGGTGGGAGTGGCCGACATTCGTGACCGCCACACCCGCCACCGCATCCAGGTACTCGCGGCCGTCCTGGTCCCACAGGCGGGTACCCAAGCCACGAGTGAAGCTCAGCGCCAAAGGTTGGTAAGTGGACATCAGGCAGGCAGCGGTCATGGCATCAAGCTCCATTGGGTGATTTTTTCCAGTATGGTTAGCCACCGATGCTGGATAAACGCCGCTTTTCTTCAATCATTTTAAAGCTGGGCTTGATAATGGACCTATTCCAGGCAATGAGCGTGTACGTAAGGGTCGTCGACACCGGAAGCCTGACAGCGGCCGCGCAGGCGTGCGAAATGTCCACCACCATGGTCGGTAATCATCTGCGGGCACTGGAGCAACGTCTTGGCGTACGCCTGATCAACCGTACGACCCGTCGCCAGCGCTTGACGGAATTCGGTTCGGCTTACTACCAGCGCTGCCTGGAAGTCCTTGGCCTGGTGGCCGATTCCGAACGCCTCGCCGAGCAAACCCAAGACGTGCCCTCCGGCACCCTGCGCATCACCGCACCATTGACCTTCGGCACCGAACGCCTGGCGCCGGCGCTGGCGCAATTCAACCAGCGGTTTCCCCAGGTCAAACTCGATGTGGTACTGACCAACCAACGCCTGGACCTGCTCGACCACGGGTTCGACGTCGCCATCCGCCTCGGCCATCCCGACCCGAAAATGATCGCCCGCCCCCTGCTGGACTACACCCTCACCATTTGCGCCTCCAAGGCGTACCTGGCACGGCGGGGCACGCCGCAAGAACCCGCTGACCTGCAACAGCACGACTGCCTGTCATTCGCCTATTCGGCGGCAGACGAGTGGCGCTTTGCCCAGGAGCACTGGCCCATCAACGGTCCGGACGGAGAAATCAAAGTGCCGGTGAACGGCCCGATGCTGATCAACAGTTCCGCCGGCCTGCACCGCGCCGCCCTGGCCGGCATGGGCGTGGTGATGCTGCCCGACGCGCTGGTGGCCCAGGATCTGAAGGATGGGCACCTGGTGGCGCTGTTGCAGGACTATCAACTGCCCCATCGCCCGATGAACCTGCTGTACGCGCAGGATCGCTACCGTTTGCCGAAGCTGCGCAGTTTTGTCGAGTTTGCGCTGGAGAAATGGGGAAAGTCGCAAACCGCAGCCGAGTGATTGCCTGAGCCTCTGCAGTGCTATGGCAGCGCTCTGGCAACGCTAGTGACGCGCCATCCCTTCAGCTACTCTTGCACCTCGGCGAGCATTTGGGATTGAGGGAACGACCATGGAAGACGCCTCGAACATGGATACGCTGCGGTTCGACCTTTCGGATCTGGACGAAGGCGTGCTGCACACCATCCTGGAACTGGTCAGCGATGGCATCTGGGACTGGAATGCCAACACCGGGTTCGTCTACCGCAACCCCGGCTGGTACACGATGCTTGGCTACCAGCCCCACTCGCTGGACAACACGGTACTGACCTGGGAGAACGTGATCCACCCGGATGACTATCCCCGGGTGATGGCATCGTTCGACGACTACCTGCAACAACGCACCCAACGCTACCAGGCCGAATATCGCTGCCGCATGAGTGATGGGTCCTATAGCTGGATCGAGGATCGCGGCTATGTGATCGCCCGAAATCCCGACGCAACGGTGGCCCGAATGATCGGTGCCCACCGCAGTATCGATGACAAGAAACGTCTGTTTGAGCAACTGGAGCGGCGCAACAAATCCCTGGAAGCGGTCATCGAAGAGCGCACCCGCGAGCTGTCCCGGGTCAACCACCAGTTGCAGATCCAGCTCGACGAGAACCGCAGGCTTGCCGAAACCGATGCCCTGACCCGGGTTGCCAATCGCTATCGTTTGGAGCAGGCCCTGCCGCTGGCCTGCGAACGTGCGCAACGCTTTCGCGAGCCATTGAGTCTGATCGCCATGGATGTCGACGACTTCAAGGACATCAACGATCGATACGGCCATGCTTTCGGCGATGCCGCGCTGGTGCAAGTGGTACAAAGCGTCAAGCGTTGCGAGCGCGACGGCGATCTACTGGTGCGCTGGGGCGGCGATGAATTCATCATGATCCTGCCCAACACCTCCCTGGCCGACGCCCGCCTGTTGGCGGAAACCATCCGCCGGGGCCTGTCCGACCTGCTGCCGGTGGGCGACTTTCGGATCACCATGAGTTTTGGCGTGGTGCAACGCTTGGACGATGAGCAGCAGGCGGCCTTGCTGCACCGGGCGGACCAGGCGCTGTATCGCTCCAAGCTGGCCGGCAAGAACGTGATTTGCGAATGAGCCGGGCGGCGGGCCAGGAACAAAAAAGAATGCATCTTTGCGGCGGTCGCGGTGGTCATAGCTTGTACCTCTTGCCACCGGGATTCTACATTTGCCAACTCGATCCCCCACCCCCCGCCTTTACCTGGGCTGCGCCGGTTGGTCGCTGCCCCGGGCGCATTGGCCGGACTTCCCTGCCGTAGGCTCGCATTTGCAGCGCTACAGCGCCTGCTTTCCAGCGGTGGAAATCAACAGCTCGTTCTATCGCCCGCACCGCCCCGCCACTTACGCCAAATGGGCGGACAGCGTCGCCGATGACTTCCGGTTTGCGGTCAAGGTGCCCAAGCAGATTACCCATGAGCGACGACTGCTTGATTGCGCAGGTCTGGTGGATGAGTTCCTGGGCCAGTGCTCACAGCTGGGAGAAAAGCTCGGCTGCCTGTTGATCCAGCTACCACCATCGTTGGCCTTCGACGAAGGGGCGGCAGGGGCGTTCTTCACGGCCCTGCGCGATCGCTACCAGGGTCATGCGGTGCTCGAACCCCGGCATCCAGAGTGGCTTACGGCGCAGGCCACGGCACTGCTGCAAGACGCGTGCATCGGGCGTGTCGGCGCCGCCCCCTCACCCTTGCCTGGAGGCGAGCGGCCCGCGGGCTGGCCCGGGATCCGGTATTACCGCTTGCACGGTTCGCCGCGGATTTACTATTCCCCCTACGAAGACGCGTGGCTGGAACAACTCGCCAAAGACCTGAAGGCCGAACCGGACACACCGACCTGGTGCATCTTCGACAACACCGCCAGCGGCGCCGCAACGGGCGATGCGTTGCGATTGACGGAGCTGCTGCGCGATTGAGCCCACCACCGGCAATAAATGGCGACCTCCCACCGGTCCGGCCGTGACAACACCGCTTGGGTCCAATAGATTAGGCGACCGAAAAAAACGCTCAATGCCTTTCGGCTAATCCAGCTAACAGAAGTAGTGAAATTTCAATGTCCGATTCCAACACCGCTGAATCCGTAGCCACCCTGTCGAGCAAAGCGGAATACGAAAACTCCATCAATCTTTCACAGCATCTGCCCCAGGCCAAAAGCATCAGCGAGATGGTCCTCGATGCGTTCCAGTCCAATCGCGAAAGCGATCAGATCCGCGAACTGCGCACCGCCATCCGCCAGGCCCACGATGCGTTCGACGATGACAAGGCCTACGAACTGATGGGCCAGCTCAAGCAACTCAAGGACGCCGAAGCCGCGGACTTCGCGGCGCTGGAAGACTTGAGCAGCCGTTTCCCCATCAGCCGCATCCTCTCCAGCTACAAGGACGACCCGGCCTTTCAGGAACTGGTCTATGGCCTGGCCCTGAAGGTGCTGAACCAGACCCACCAGGCCATCAGCAACCCGAGCGGCGGCAAAGGCAAGGCCTCGCGCCCCAAGAAAGACGCCGAGGTCTTCGTCATCAGCAAGGATGGCATCAGCGTGACCCTGCCCCTGCGCACGCCACGTTCCAAACCGAACGTCGACCGCGAGGCCTTCGAATTCCTGGGCTTCAACTTCGTCGGCGAAGGCGACGAAGCCGAGCTGGAAAGCGAAACCTTCCTGGACAACGACGGCACCGAACACCAGGCCACCCGCAAAAGCATCGTCACTGCCCTGCAACAGCAGAAAGCCTTCGACGGCTACAGCATCGCCCAGCAGTAAAGCCCACACTGGATCTTCATCAGGCACAAGACTCCTTGTGCCACGCAGACCTTCTGTGGGAGCGAGCCTGCTCGCGATTGCGTCGGTACATTCAACATCCACGCAAGCTGACCCACCGCCATCGCGAGCAGGCTCGCTCCCACAGGACACGATTTCGTGAACACCTCGAAAAAAAACTGTGGGAGCGGGCTTGCTCGCGAAGGGGCCGGCAGCCTCAACATCCTCGTCGACTGACCCTCCGCTTTCGCGAGCAAGCCCGCTCCCACAGGGGGATCTACAGCCCGGAACCGGCCATGAAAAAGCCCCGCTCTTCTCTCGAAGGCGGGGCTTTTTTTCTTGGGCGTTGATGCTCAAACGGCTCCGAGCCGCTCGACCATGTCTGGAAACTTTTCGACCAGCTTGATCAACAGAGCCGCCTGGGCGTTAGGCTTGGACTTCTCTTGCTCCCAATTTCTAAGCGTGCCAGGACTGGTCCTGATGCTCTTGGCGAAAACGGCTTGAGACATATGGAGCTTGTCGCGCAGCGCTACGATTTCTTGGGCCGACACCTCTGGAGCCGGTTTGTCTTCGATCGATATCTGGCGAAGAGTGATTTTGCCCTCTCTATGGGCGGCCATCTCCTCGACGCCTTGCATCAGCTCTGCAAATACATCGCGCTTCTTCATAAGGTACCTCGGGCTTTCAACTCTGCTTCTATGGCGCGCTTAAGCATCTTCTCTTGATCGGAAGTCAGGTTTTCCAATTCATCCTTGCCATAGATGGCGAACATCCAGAACTGACGATCCTGCATGAGCCAATAGTAAATGACTCGCAGCCCGCCTCGCTTCCCTTTGCCACGACGCCCATCGAACCAACGTAGCTTACGAAAACCGCCCGTACGTGGCATGAGGTCACCGACCTCTGGATGCCGCAGCATGTAGGATTGAAGCAGGCGATACTCATCATCAGTCAGATAATGGCCAACCGTGGCGGTGAACGACGTCGTTTCAAAAAATAGGGTGCGCATGGAAAAACTATAGGCAAACTGCTTATAGTTCAACAAACCGGAATGTATTGCGACGAATGACAGGCAATCCATTCCTTACCTCGAAAAAAAAGCCCCGCACTTCTCTCGAAGGCGGGGCTTTTTGTGTGGCGTCTGGCGCTTAAGGCGCGTAAGTCAGCAGCAGCTCACTCGGCACTTTGAAGTCCAGGGACATCATGACGCTCAGGGCGGTGATGGTGAAGATCGAGAACACGAACAGCTTGCGTGCCCAGACCGTGTCATCCACTGCCTTGTAGCCGGTCCAGGCCATGTACAGCCAGTACATGCCCATGGCGGCGGCGACGGCGAGGTAGCTCATGCCGGCGTAGCCGCTGAAGGTCAGCATCAGGGTCGCCACGAGGAAGGCCAGGATGTAGAGCAGGATGTGCTTCTTGGCCACCCGGATGCCACGCTTGACCGGCAACACCGGAATCGAGGCCGCCAGGTAGTCGTTGAAGCGGAAGATCGCGATGGCATAGGAATGCGGCATCTGCCACAGGCTGAACATCACCAGCAGCGTCAGCGCGGCCATGTCGAAGCTGTTGCTGACCGCGACGTAACCGATCACCGGCGGCATCGCCCCCGACAGACTGCCCACCAGCGTGCCATGGACCGACTTGCGCTTGAGGTACAGGCTGTAGAGGCCGACGTAGATGACGAAACCGATGACCGCGAACAACGCCGCCAGCGGATTAGCCACCCGGTACAACAACGCGACGCCAGCGACACCCAGCACCGTGGCGAACGCCAGGGCCAGCTGCACCGGGATCAGGCCCTGGACCAGGGCACGATTTTTGGTGCGTTCCATCTTGATGTCGATGTCACGGTCGATGCAGTTGTTGAACACGCAACCGGACGCTACCACCAGGGACGTGCCGATCATCGCCGCCAGGAAGATGGCCAGATCGACATGCCCTTTCGAGGCCAGGAAAAATCCGCCTGCCACAGAAAGCACGTTACCGAAAATGATCCCCGGCTTGGTGATTTGGATAAAGTGCTTTAAGGACATCCGGACTTTCCTCAGTGCGCCATCATGTTGGTGTGGATGCTGAACATGATCCACAACGACAGGCCGACCAACAGGACGATCACGATCGCGGCAAAGACAAACGCGACCACGTTGTTACGCTGTGCGGCCGAGCGGTCCAGGTGCAGGAAGTACACCAGGTGGACCAGGACCTGGACCACGGCGAAGATCAGGATGATCCACAGGGTCAGGCTCTTTGGCAGCGTCGGGTACATCACCAGGCCGAACGGGATGACTGTCAGGATTACCGACAGGATGAAACCGATGGCGTAGGACTTGACGCTGCCGTGGCCGGCGTCGTGGCCATCATGGGAATGAGCGTTAGCCATTTACAGGGTCCCCATCAGATAAACAACGGTGAATACGCAGATCCACACCACGTCCAGGAAGTGCCAGAACAGGCTCAGGCAGCTCAGGCGCGTCTTGTTGGTGGCGGTCAGGCCGTTTTTCTGGACCTGGTACATCATGATCGCCATCCAGATCAGGCCGCTGGTCACGTGCAGACCGTGGGTACCGACCAGGGTGAAGAACCCGGACAGGAAGCCGCTGCGGTTAGGACCGTAGCCTTCGGAGATCAACATGTGGAACTCGTTGATCTCCATGCCGATGAAGCCGGCACCGAACAGGAAGGTCATGGCCAGCCAGCCCAGGACCTGGTTCTTCTTGCCCTTGAACAACGCCAGCATGGCGAAGCCGTAGGTGATCGAGCTGAACAGCAGCAAGGCGGTTTCGCCCAGTACGTACGGCAGCTCGAAGATGTCGTGGCCCGACGGGCCACCGGCGACGTTGTTTACCAGCACCGCGTAGGCCGCGAAGATCGACGCAAACAGAATGCAGTCGGTCATCAGGTAGAGCCAGAAACCGAATACGGTCATCTCGCCCGAGTCGTGGTGATGGTCATCGTGCCCATGGTCATGACCATGGGCGTGTCCAACATTGGTCACTAAGTTCGACATGGTTTAAGCCTGTTCCAACGAGGTTTCAACACGGGTGGCGGTGGCTGGGATCTTCCCGGCCGCGACCAGACGTTTGTGCTGCTCGGCTTCGATGCGCTCGATGACATCCACCGGCACCATGTAGCCCTGATCGTCACGGGCGGCATGGATCACGAAATACGCCACGGTGCCGACCAGACTGGCGATCGCCAGCCACCAGATGTGCCAGATCATGGCGAAACCGAACACCGTCAGCAGCGCGCCCATGACCACACCGGTCGCAGTGTTGTTCGGCATGTGGATCGGCTCGTACTTGGCCGGAGCCTGGTACGCGGTACCGTTTTCCTTGGCTTCGGTGAACGGGTCGATCACATCTGCCTTCGGCAGCACGGCAAAGTTGTAGAACGGCGGCGGCGAAGAAGTCGACCACTCCAGGGTATGGGCATTCCACGGGTCACCGTGTTCGCACATGTTTTCCGGCTTGTTGCGGTCACGTACGCTGACGTACAGCTGGATCAGCTGGCAGGCGATACCGACGGCGATCATCACCGCACCGAACATGGCGACGTACAGGTACGGCACCCACTCAGGGTTGGTGGTGGCGTTCAGGCGACGGGTCATGCCCATGAAGCCCAGTGCATAGAGCGGCATGAACGCGACGAAGAAGCCAGTGATCCAGAACCAGAACGCGGCCTTGCCCCAACCCTCGTGCAGCTTGAAGCCGAACGCTTTCGGGAAGTAGAACGCGAAGCCTGCGATGTAGCCGAATACCGCGCCGCCGATGATCACGTTGTGGAAGTGCGCGATCACGAACAGGCTGTTGTGCAGCACGAAGTCCGCACCCGGGATGGCCAGCAGTACGCCGGTCATGCCGCCGATGGCGAAGGTCACCATGAAGCCCAGGGTCCACATCACCTGACTGGTGAAGCGCAGGCGGCCCTGGTAGATGGTGAACAGCCAGTTGAACAGCTTCACCCCGGTCGGGATGGAAATCAGCATCGTCGCCAGGCCGAAGAAGGCGTTGACACTGGCACCCGAACCCATGGTGAAGAAGTGGTGCAGCCAGACCATGAAGCCCAGTACCGAGATCGCGCCGGAAGCGTAGATCATCGAGTGGTGGCCAAACAGTTTCTTGCCGGTGAAGGTCGAGATGACTTCGGAGAAAATACCGAACGCCGGCAGGATCAGGATGTACACCTCAGGGTGACCCCAGGCCCAGAACAGGTTGACGTACATCATCGGATTTCCACCCAGCTCATTGGTGAAAATGTGGAAATCCATGTAACGGTCAAGCGTCAGCAGTGCCAGGGTAGCGGTCAGGATCGGGAAGGAAGCGACGATCAGGACGTTGGCCCAGGTGCAGGTCCAGGTGAAGATCGGCATGTCCATCAGCTTCATGCCCGGGGTACGCATTTTTACCACGGTGGCCAGGAAGTTGACCCCCGTCAGCGTCGTCCCCAATCCGGATAGCTGTAGCGCCCAGATATAGTAATCCATCCCCACGCCCGGACTGTATTGCAGGCCCGACAGCGGCGGATAGGCAACCCAGCCGGTCTTGGCGAACTCACCAACGCCCAGGGACAGGTTGATCAGCACCACGCCGGACACCAGCAGCCAGAAACTCAGGGAGTTCAGGAACGGGAAGGCCACGTCACGGGCACCGATCTGCAGCGGCACGGCAAGGTTCATCAGGCCGGTGAAGAACGGCATCGCCATGAAGATGATCATGATCACACCGTGGGCGGTGAAGATCTGGTCATAGTGTTCAGGCGGCAGGTAGCCAGGCGAACCCTCGGTGGCCATGGCCAGTTGGGTGCGCATCATGATGGCATCGGCGAAACCGCGCAGCAGCATGACCATGGCGACGATGATGTACATCACGCCGATTTTCTTGTGGTCGACCGAGGTCAGCCACTCGGTCCACAGGTAGGTCCACTTCTTGAAGTACGTGATACCTGCGAACAGCGCCAGGCCACCGAGTGCGATGATGGCAAGGGTCACCATGACAATCGGCTCGTGGAACGGGATCGCTTCCCAACTTAGTTTACCAAACATCGTTTACTCCTCTGCCCCGGCAGCTGAATGCGAACTCATGTCCATCCCTTCCATCGCGGCCACTTCGTGCTCTTTCTTCTCGTGGTGCATTGGCTTGCCCGGTTTCATGCCTTCGTACTTGTCGACGATGATCTGAAACAGGTTCGGCGTGACCGAGGAATAGAGTTCGACTGGGTTGTTCTGGCTCGGCTTGGCAAGGGCTGCGTATTCAGCTTGTTCAAGCTGTTTAGGTGCCTTTTTGACTTCACCGACCCAGGCGTCGAAATCTTCCTGGGTCGTTGCGATCGCTTTGAATTTCATACCGGTGAAACCCGCGCCGCTGTAGTTGGCGGAAATACCGTCCATTTCAGCGTTCTGGTTGGCGATCAGATGCAGCTTGGTCTGCATGCCCGCCATCGCGTAGATCTGGCCGCCCAGAGCAGGGATGAAGAACGAGTTCATCACGGCGTCCGAAGTGATCTTGAAGTTGATCGGTGTATGCGCTGGGAACACGATCTTGTTGACCGTGGCAATGCCTTGTTCCGGATAGATGAACAGCCACTTCCAGTCCAGGGCGACCACTTCGATGGTGATCGGCTTGACGTCCGATTCCAGCGGTTTGTAAGGGTCCAGCGCGTGGGTCGATTTATAGGTGACATAACCCAGGGCAATGATGATCAGGACCGGAATGGTCCACACCGCCACTTCGATCTTGGTCGAATGCGACCATTTCGGCGTGTAGGTGGCCTGGGTATTGGTTGCGCGATACTTCCAGGCGAACAGGAAGGTCATGACGATAACCGGCACGACGACCAACAACATCAGCAGCGTGGCGGTGATGATCAGGTTTCGTTCATCCAGGCCAACCTGGCCCTTGGGATCGAGCAAGGTCATGTTGCAGCCTCCCAGCAGCAACGTGCCGAGCAGCGGCAACAAGCCTAGTAATCGGGGGTACCTGTTTTTACTCATCTCACGACCTCTAAAGCAGCTTGCGCAATGCAGTTGGGTTTTGATCGCCAACACTTCACCCTGCCAAGGGTTGGCATTTCTTGGATTGAATAAGGGCTGCCCGTCAAACGTCAGACACTGTTCGACACATCCTGGGCCAGCAGTGAGTTCTTATTCGTAGGTCAAAGGCCTAGTTCAAGCCCAATTCCGTTTGGTGCGGGTAGTTGGAAGGCACCGACACCTGGGATCGCATGGGGCGCTGGCGCCCTTCGACCACCTCTCGTGCTCAAGCCTGAGCCGGGTCGGATATTCGGTGCGGGCGATTGTAGTGAGCTGAGACGCTGTAGACCATGTCTTATCCCGAAATAATTTGTATCCGAAAGGGCAATAATCCCCCCGGCAAACTGCAACAGGCCAGCATGTTATCGAAAATAATTCTCAACAAGAACCCCAGAAAACGTAGGCCTACTACGCCCGATTCAGACAGCCTGGGTCGATCAATCAAGCAGAGTTTTCCGGGAAGCCCCCCGTTTTCCGGGGGGTTGGCGCCCCAGCGCTTCGCTGTTAAAAGTGTCTGCTGCGCCGGCTGGCTTTTAAGGAAAAACAGTCGATTTTTTGTTACAGGAAGAAGTGTTTATTCGACGTCAGAAACGCTGTAGGCGCCAAGATGTGTGACAACATGTCGCACACTGTCGCAGGCCATTCTTGCGCCGGATCAAGGCCAAACCGGCTCGGGGCTGAAATGCAAAACGCCCCGGTTCCGAACGAGGAAACCAGGGCGTTTCATCAAGCTGATTCAGCGAAGCGATTTGCGGTTGCGCGACACCAGCAACGGGACCAGCACGACCGTCAGCACGAAGGCTACCAGTGCCCACTGCGCCAGGGACAAACCCAGGATCGGCGGATAAGGCGTGGAGCAAAAACCGTCCACCTGGAACCCCAGCGGAAAGATCTTCGCCAGCGGCAGGTCATCGACAATCGGCTGCAACACATCGATGCCGCAGCTGACCGCCGGGAAGAATTGGGTGTACACGTGATGCCCCGCCACGCCGGCACCGGCCAACGCGCAGAGCACCACCAGCCCCTCGAAAATCGTCAGGCTGCGACGGGTGCGCATGGCCGCCCCGATGAAGGCGAACAGGGCGATCAGCAACAATGCATAGCGCTGCAATATGCAAAGCGGGCACGGTGCTTCACCGAGGACCACTTGCATGTACAGCGCCCCACCGATCAGCGCCAGGCAGATCAGCCCCAGCAGCACCAGATAGCGCCGCTCACGACCTAACCGCGACATTTGCTCACTCATTGCGTTTCCCTTTATAGACATGATCGACGCGCAGCCTTGCGATGCGGGCGCGCGCTCGGATGGTCGAAGTCTACACGCTGACCATGACAATGAACGAGCGGACGCCGGCAACTTTGAAGGCAATAGACAAGGGAAGGGTTAAGTGCGGATTAATTCGGGTAGGGACATGTGTGGTGAGCATGCCGCTGTCATCGCGAGCAGGGCTCGCTCCCACAGGGTTCCTGGTTGGCTGGGAAACTAGCATCACCATAAATCCCCTGTGGGAGCGAGCCCGCTCGCGATGAAGGCGCCCCGCTCACCCAGGCTCGCCGCAACCTTTATTCCAGCGCCGCCGCCGGGCCGAAGAATTCGTAGCGACTCTGCCGCTCCGGTACACCCAGGGCTTTAAGGTGGCTCTTCACAGCTCCCATGAAACCCTTCGGCCCAAGAAAGTAGGCATCCAGGTCGCGTTGCTCGGGCAGCCATTGCGCCAACTGCTCCTGGCTCAACAGCCCCACGTTGTCCGCCGCCGGGCTCACCCCGTCATCTTCGTCGTAGCTGTAGAAACGCTTGAGCTGCGGATGTCGCTGGGCCAGGTCGTCGATCCAGTCACGGAAGGCATGAACGCGCCCGTTGCGTGCACAGTGGATGAAATGCACCGGCCGCTCGGTTTGCAGCGCCGCTTGCAGCATCGCCAAGGTCGGGGTGATGCCGACGCCGCCGCTGATCAGCACCAGCGGCTTGTCGCTGGCCGTCAGGTAAAAGTCTCCGGAGGGCGGGAACAACTGGAGGCTGCTGCCGATCTGGAAATGATGATGCAGGTAGTTGGACACACGCCCACCCGGCTCGCGCTTGACACTGATGCGGTATTGACCGTTATCCGCCAGGGCCGACAAGGAATAGTTGCGACGCACTTCCTCACCGTCCAGCATCAATTTCATGCCGATGTACTGGCCGGGCTCGGCCTGCAGGATCGGGCCTTGATCCGCCGGCTCGAAGTAGAACGAGGTGATCTCGGCGCTTTCGCGCACCTTGGCCGTGAGGATGAACTCACGCTCGCCCCGCCAGCCG
The DNA here is from genome assembly GCF_022952855.1 of Pseudomonas sp. RGM2987. GTDB lineage: Bacteria > Pseudomonadota > Gammaproteobacteria > Pseudomonadales > Pseudomonadaceae > Aquipseudomonas. The sequence continues at coordinate 49,002 of NZ_JALJDX010000194.1, forward strand.
CCCGGCGCTGCGGCCTTCTGGTCATATAGGCCGGCTTCGGCACCGATGAGGATATCGGCCAGCTGGTTATAAGCCGCGCCCCACGCGGAAATCACTTCAGGGGTGGCAATTTCTTCCCCCAGCACCTCGGCGATCGCTCGCAACAGGCAGGCGCCAACGATTGGGTAATGTTGTGGCTGGATCTGCAACGCGACATGCTTGTTGACGATTTTCGCCACCAGGTCGCCCAACTGGTCGAGCTGGTCGATGTGCCGGGCGTACATCAATACACCGTTGGCCAAGGCGCGGGGCTGATCGCCGCTGGCCTGGTGAGCCTGGTTGAACAGCGGGCGAACCTGGGGATACTCCGACAGCATCATGCGATAGAAGTGAGTGATCAGCGCTTCACCGCCGCTTTCAAGCAATGGCACGGTGGAACGGATAATGGCGCGGTCTTCTCGACTCAGCATAAAGGCAACTCCTGGCGTGTTAACGGATACCTAATGCCTATCAGTTTCCGTGCCATTTATTTTTTATTTAAATATCAATAGGTTAAAAATAGATTGGTCATTTCGACACGACCCACCTTATAGTCATTACGACTACATGGAGTCATTATGACCGCAACCTCCCTGCTCACCTCCCTATTACCGCTGGTGGCCGATCTGTCCCGCGAGCTGCCTGAAGGCGAGCGTTATCGCCGGCTGCTCGGCGCCTTGCGCGCCCTGCTGCCCTGCGACGCTGCGGCGCTGTTGCGCCTGGACGGCGACTGCCTGGTGCCGCTCGCGGTGGATGGCTTGAGCACCGACACCTTGGGCCGACGCTTTCAGGTCAGCGAGCACCCACGCTTCGAAGCCTTGCTGGCCAACCCGCAGCCGACGCGCTTCGCCGCCGACAGTGACCTGCCCGATCCGTACGACGGCCTGGTCGATGGCCTCGACGAACATCTGAAAGTCCACGATTGCATGGGCTGCCCCTTGTTCGTCGATGAGCGACCCTGGGGTCTGCTGACACTTGATTCGCTGGACCCGGAACGCTTCGAACCCATCGACCTTGGTGCCCTGCAAGCCTTCGCCAGTCTCGCCGCCGCAACAGTCAGCGCCGCCGAACGCATCGAGCGCCTCGCGCTGAAAGCCGAGGACGAGCACCGTCGTGCCGAGGTCTATCGCCAGGCCAGCGGTCAGCAGCAGCGCGACATGGTCGGCCAGAGCAAGGCCCACAAGCGTCTGGTGGAAGAAATAAAGCTGGTGGGCGGTAGCGACCTGACGGTGTTGATCACCGGCGAAACCGGAGTCGGCAAGGAATTGGTCGCCCAGGCGATTCACGCCGCCTCGAAACGCGCCGGACAGCCGCTCATCAGCCTCAATTGCGCTGCCCTGCCAGACACGCTGGTGGAAAGCGAACTCTTCGGCCACGTACGGGGTGCCTTCACGGGCGCCACGAATGACCGACGCGGTAAGTTCGAACTGGCCGACGGCGGCACGCTGTTCCTCGATGAAGTCGGTGAATTGTCCCTGACCGTTCAGGCCAAGCTGCTGCGCGTGCTTCAAAGCGGACAATTGCAGCGCTTGGGCTCCGACAAGGAGCATCGGGTGGACGTGCGTCTGATCGCGGCCACCAACCGTGACCTCGCCGAAGAGGTGCGCAACGGCCGCTATCGGGCTGACTTCTACCATCGGTTGAGCGTTTATCCGTTGCAAGTACCCGCCCTGCGCGATCGGGGACGGGATGTGTTGCTGCTCAGTGGCTTCTTCCTCGAACAGAACCGTTCGCGCATGGGCCTGGGCAGCCTACGCCTGACCAGCGACGCCCAGGCTGCATTGCTGGCCTACGATTGGCCGGGCAACGTGCGGGAACTGGAGCACCTGATCGGCCGCAGCGCCCTGAAAGCCTTGGGCAATTGCCCGGTGCGCCCGAAAATCCTCAGTCTCAGCGCCCAAGACCTGGATTTGCCCCAGCCTCTTGAGGAGGACACCACGCCGGTATCCGCCAGCCCTCCCCCGGTGATACCGGACGCCACGGGTGACCTGCGCGAAGCCGTGGAAAATTTCCAGCGCAGGCTGATCAGCGCGTGCCTGGAGCGTCACCAGCACAACTGGGCCAGCGCCGCCCGGGAACTGGGGCTGGACCGGGCGAACCTGGGGCGCATGGCGAAACGGTTGGGACTCAAGTAATCGCGCCTGGCTCTTGTGGCGAGGGAGCTTGCTCCCGCTGAAGTGCGCAGCGCTCCCATCAGCCGTGGCGCGATTGCGAATTCTGGCGACCGCTGCGCGGCCGAGCGGGAGCAAGCTCCCTCGCCACAACAGCTTGGTGGTCATCAGATAACTACCCCGGCAATCCATGCCATCGACAGCATTCGTCCTAAAGCCTGCCCCGGACAAGTCGATAACCCAATATCACAAGCTGTTTTGGCGATCTTCAAGCTCGCCCCACCTTTTCCACAGAAGGTTTTTATGTCTTCCAACAAAGCCCGCGCAGATTCACTTTCGCTTCTGCTGTTTACCTTGCGCAGCGGCAAGCTGATGGCAATCAACCTGCTCAAAGTCAGTGAAATCATCCCCTGTCCGCCATTGACCAAGCTGCCGGAGTCTCATCCGCACGTCAAAGGCATCGCCACGCTGCGCGGGACTTCGTTATCAGTAATCGACCTGAGCCGCGCCATCGGCGAGCGCCCCCTGGAAGATCCGGACGGCGGCTGCCTGATCGTCACTGACGTCAGCCGCTCCAAGCAGGGCTTGCATGTACAGGCAGTGAGCAAGATCGTGCATTGCCTGACCACCGACATCAAGCCGCCACCTTACGGCTCCGGCGGCACGCGCGCGTTCATCACCGGAGTGACCTCGGTGGACGGCACCCTGGTGCAGGTATTGGACATCGAAAAAGTCATCCACGGCATCTCGCCCGCACAGATCGAAACCGCACCCACCGAGCTGAGCATGGAAGACGCCGAAGTGCTGGGCAATGCGCGGATCCTGGTGGTCGATGACAGCCAGGTCGCGCTGCAGCAATCGGTGTACACCCTGCGCAACCTGGGCCTGCAATGCCACACCGCCCGCAGCGCCAAGGAAGCCATCGAATGCCTGCTGGACCTGCAAGGCACGGCCGAGCAGATCAACCTGATCGTTTCTGACATCGAAATGTCGGAGATGGACGGTTACGCGCTGACCCGGACCCTGCGCGAGACGCCGGACTTCGCCCACCTCTATGTACTGCTGCACACCTCGCTGGATAGCGCGATGAACAGCGAAAAGGCCCGGCTGGCCGGCGCCAACGGCGTGCTCACCAAGTTTTCCTCGCCGGAGCTGACCAAATGCCTGATCACGGCGGCCAAGGCTGTTGCCGAGCAGGGCCACTGATCCGGGTCCAGCCGTAGCCGGCTGCTGTACAAAAATGCGCCCCAATGGCGCATAACTTGCTTCGTCCGGTTTTAACGGCGACTTTCTGTCGCCGTTATTCAGCCAATTTGCGACCGGGCGCTAAATGAATACAACGTTTTCCTGCGTAGGATGCGGCAAGTGCTGCTCCGATCATCACGTACCCTTGACCCTCGACGAAGCCCGCATGTGGTCGGCAGATGGCGGCCAGGTCATAGTCCTGGTGGAAGCCTTCCTGCCTGACGGCCTCGGCCTGGCGGCGACGCAACGCGAACATGCCGAACGTCGTTCGGTACTGGTGCGCAGCGGGGCTGCCGAGGCGCGCGTGGCAATTACCTTCGCGGCCTACAATGCCGGTCGCTGCCGCAATCTGGATGAAGAAAACCTGTGCCGCATCTACGAGCGCCGGCCCTTGGTGTGTCGCATCTATCCGATGGAAATCAACCCGCACATCCCGCTCAATCCCGCCGCCAAGGACTGCCCGCCGGAGTCCTGGGAAACCGGCCCGCAATTGATTGTCGGCGGTCAGTTGGTCGACAAGGAACTGGCGACGCTGATCGAACGCTCGCGCCAGGCCGATCGAGACGACATCGTGCTCAAGGACCGGGTCTGCGCAGCGCTGGGCATTCGCGCCACCGCGCTGAAGGGCGACGGTTTCACGGCGTACCTGCCGGACATGACGGCGTTCGCCATGGCCCTCGACCAAGTGCGGTTGCAGCCGCTGGAGCAACAAGCCAGCGAATGGCAGTTCCACGTATCCGGTGATGACGTGGCGCAGCAGGTGATAAACAGAGGGGCACGGGTCGTCACTGATACACCGCTCGACTATGCCTTTATTTCCCTGCGAGCAGCCTAGCTCCCAAGCGCCATGATCGGCGGTCGACACGATTCCTTGTGGGAGCGGGCTTGCTCGCGAAGGCGCAGGACCTGCCTGCCTCCAGCTTTGAAATAAGACCTCTTTCGCGAGCAAGCCCGCTCCCACGCTACTCTGCTGCCCTCTATTGATACATCCCCTCTCGCCTAACCCTTGCCAGGAATGTTAGCGTGCTTGGTATTCTCTGCCAGACGAGCCTTGCACGATGAAAAAAACCGTACTTGCCTTCAGCCGTATCACGCCCCGGGTCGTCGAGCGCCTGCAACAGGACTTCGAGGTGATCGTTCCGAACCCGGCGAACGGCGACATCAACGCGCAGTTCAACGAAGCCCTGCCCCACGCCCACGGGCTGATCGGGGTCGGTCGCAAGCTGGGACGCGAGCAGTTGCAAGGCGCCGCGAACCTGCAAGTGGTGTCGAGCATCTCGGTGGGTTACGACAATTACGACCTGGCGTATTTCAATGAACGCCGGATCCTGCTCACCAACACGCCTGACGTGCTCACCGAGAGCACCGCCGACCTGGCCTTCGCCCTGCTGATGAGCAGTGCCCGACGCGTCGCCGAACTGGACGCCTGGACCAAGGCCGGGCAGTGGCAGGCGACCGTCGGCCCGCAGCTGTTTGGCAGCGATGTGCATGGCAAGACCCTGGGCATCGTCGGCATGGGCAATATCGGCGCAGCCATCGCCCGTCGTGGCCGGCTGGGTTTCAACATGCCGATCCTCTACAGCGGCAACAGCCGCAAGACCGAGCTGGAAAACCAGTTGGGCGCGCAATTTCGCGAGCTGGATCAACTGCTGGCCGAAGCGGATTTTGTCTGCCTGGTCGTGCCGCTGAGCGAGAAAACCCATCACCTGATCGGCCAGCGTGAACTGGCCCTGATGAAACCCAGCGCTATCCTGGTCAACATCTCCCGTGGCCCGGTGGTGGACGAACCGGCGCTGATCGAAGCCTTGCAGAACAACCGCATTCGCGGCGCCGGGCTGGATGTCTATGAGAAGGAACCACTGGCCGAATCGCCATTATTCCAGCTGAAAAACGCGGTCACCCTGCCCCACATCGGCTCGGCCACCCACGAAACCCGCACCGCCATGGCCGATCTTGCTGTGGATAACCTGCGCAGCGCACTGCTGGGCGAGCGCCCGCAGAACCTGGTAAACCCGCAAGCCTGGGAATAAATCGCGCGCCAGGCTTGGTACCAAACCCGTGGCGAGGGAGCTTGCTCCCGCTGGAGCGCAAAGCGGCCCTGTTTTTTGGGTCTGCTGCGCAGCCCAGCGGGAGCAAGCTCCCTCGCCACGGGATTGTTATTCGACCCCAGGCTTTGGATCAGCGCGCGCCCAGAACAACCTTCGCTACCAAGGGCCGGGGTTTGCGAAACACCAGCACGTTACCCAGCATCACCAGTACCAGCCCTGCCAACGCCGGTGCCGTCCACTGGTAACCCTCGACAAATGCCGAGACGTTCAGCGCCACTACCGGGAACAGGACTGTGCAATACGCGGCCCGCTCCGGCCCCATGCGCCCTACCAACGTCAGGTAGGCGGTAAAGCCGATGACCGAACCCGGTATCACCAGGTACAACAGCGAACCGATGTAACGTGCGGTCCATTCCATATCGAACGGGATCCCGTTGAACGCACACCATATCGCTAGCATCGTCGCGCCATAGGCCATGCCCCAGGCGTTGGTGGTCAACGGCTTGAGACCGGCTTTCTGTTGCAGACTCGAAAGCATGTTGCCCGCCGAAAAGCACAGGGTGCCCAGCAGCGCCAGCATCAACCCGAGCAGGGTTTGCGGACTTGCACTGTGGCCGGCCAGTTCCGGCCAGAACAGCAGCGCCAGCCCCAGCAGCCCCAAGGCGCCACCCAACAGCACATTGCGCGCTATCCGTTGGCCGAAAAAAAACCGGGCATTCAGGGCATTCCACAGAGTGGCGGTGGAAAACACCACGGCCACCAGCCCGCTGGGAATCCACTGACTGGCGGTCAGAAAACACATGAAGTTGATGCAGAACAGGCACAAGCCCTGGGCGACGCATATCAGATGGCCGCGGCGGTTCATCACCTGCAGGCGCCGGCTGAGCAGAAGCAGCACAAACAGAATCAGCGCCGCGAGGCCGAAGCGATAGACAATCGACACCGGGATCGCGACCACGCCCAGTTGCAGTTTCAGCGCGATCCAGGTGGTGCCCCAGATGAGCACGGTAAGCAGGTACAACGAGAGATTCATGACGACGGCTCCTGACATTGAGGTCCAGTGTCCCGCCGTTGCCTGCGTAGCGCTTGCGTAAACTTGCGGTTTTCTCGATGGGCAGGCTGGCGCGAACCGGGTGACAGAGTAGGATTGGAGCCGGAGAGAACCGATCATGCCTACATTGCAAACCCTGCAAGTCTTTCAAGCCCTCAACAGTTCGCCCAATGCTCGGCTGGAGCACAGCGCCGAGCTTGGCGATGGCATGGCGGCCGCTTTGTGGAGCAATCATCACGACGCCCAGGACTACGAGGCGCCGAGTCACCATACCCTGTCCTGCTACATCGCCGGCGGCACCGGCACGTTTCGTCGCGAGCGGCCCGAGACCACGGGCGCGCCCGGCAAGCTCTGCGTCCTGCCGGCCGGGCATGAATCGGCCTGGGTCATCAACGGTGACATTCGCCTCGCCCACTTGTATTTCAGCCCGGAGCAATTCGCCCTCGGTTGCGTCACCCTGCTGGATCGCGAGCCTCGCCAGGTGCAACTACGCGAGGCAACCTTTCTTGACGATCCACAACAGGCACAGCGCTTTCGCCAGTTGATCGCGCTGAACTGGAGCGAGCCCGGTGAACGCCTGCTCACCACCAGCCTGGCCCACGACTTGCTCAGCCACGCGCTGCTCAGTCAGGTCGGCCAGCGCCAAGGGCTTCGTCTCAAGGGCGGCCTGGCCGCACACCAGCGGCGCTTGCTGGTGGACTACATCGACAGCCACCTCGCCGACGCCATCAGCCTCGGGCAATTGGCCGCCTTGTGCGCGCTGTCCGAATATCACTTCGCGCGGATGTTCCGCGAAAGCTTCGGGCTGCCGCCTCATCAATATGTCCTGGCAAGACGCCTGGCACGTGCGCGGCACTTGTTGCGTGGCACTTCGCAGCCGCTGGGCGAGGTGGCACTGGCATGTGGCTTTGCCAGCGCCAGCCACTTTACCCATCGATTTCGCCAGGCGTTGAGCGCAACGCCTGGCGAGTACCGACAGGCCTTTCTGCGCTAGCCCCTGCTACCGCCATCGCGAGCAGGCTCGCTCCCACAGGGAATCATTGCCGACCCCAAGACTTATTTTCA
>NZ_JALJDX010000221.1 GCF_022952855.1 Pseudomonas sp. RGM2987
GTATCAGCCATTGAACCGCTGACTGACACACCGCATTCGCGAGCAAGCCCGCTCCCACAGAATCTTGCCAGCATTCATTAGCGTGCAATCCGTCAGGTCATGACGGCTTGTCGCGCCCCCCGCAGCTTCCCGGACTACCTTTAATGCGTTCCCACTCACGCATTTCCAAAGGAGCCCAAACCATGGCCGCAAAGAAGATCCTGATGCTGGTCGGCGACTACGTCGAAGATTATGAAGTCATGGTGCCGTTCCAGGCCTTGCAGATGATCGGCCACACCGTGCACGCGGTGTGCCCGGACAAAAGCGCCGGGCAGACGGTGCGCACGGCGATCCACGACTTTGAAGGCGACCAGACCTACAGTGAAAAACCCGGACATCTGTTTGCCCTCAATCATGACTTCTCTGGGGTCGAGGCCGCAGATTATGACGCGCTGCTGGTGCCGGGCGGACGTGCGCCGGAATACCTGCGATTGAATGAAAAAGTCCTGCAACTGGTGCGCGATTTCGATCTGGCCGGTAAGCCGATTGCCGCGGTGTGCCACGGCGCCCAGTTGCTGGCGGCGGCGGGGATCCTCGACGGCCGCGAGTGCAGTGCCTACCCGGCCTGCGCCCCGGAAGTGCGGCTGGCGGGCGGGACCTACATCGACATCCCGGTGACCGAAGGCCATGTCCAGGGCAACCTGGCGACCGCGCCGGCCTGGCCGGCGCATCCGAACTGGTTGGCGGGGTTCCTGACCCTGCTGGGCACGGCCATCACGCTCTAGCCAAGCGGCGAACGGGACTGGCAGGGCGGGTACAGCGGGTCTTTACTGTCGGGGCATGCCTTGTACGTCAGGAGGGAAATCATGTCCGGATGGTATGAAATCAGCAAAAACAGCACCGGTCAGTTCCGGTTTGTGCTCAAGGCCGCCAACGCCGAGACCATCTTGACCAGCGAGCTGTACGCCACCCGCAGCGGTGTCGACGGCGGCATCGCTGCGGTGCAGAAAAACAGCCCGCTGGCCGAGCGCTATGAACTCAAGGACACCCGGGACGGCCACCCGTATTTCAACCTCAAGGCCGCCAACCACGAGGTGATCGGCAGCAGCGAAACCTACTCGTCCGAAGTCGCACGGGAGAAGGGCATCGCCAGCGTCAAGGCCAATGGGGCGACGACGATTATCAAGGACAAGACTTTGGTTGCGCTTTGAACTGCCAAGTCCACACAGGTCGTTTTTGTGGCGAGGGAGCTTGCTCCCGCTGGACCGCGAAGCGGTCCCCTTCGATTTCAGAAGTTTGCAAAATGACGGCTGCTTCGCAGCCGAGCGGGAGCAAGCTCCCTCGCCACATGGACCGTGTCGGCTTGAAGGTTGAGCCTCTCTCTGCAGGGGCCATGTTGGCTTGAAGGGTGAGGGCCCTGTCGGCCTGAAAGCTGAAGTTAAACCTCCACCGGCACCGACAACTTCACATCACCCAGCGGATGGCTCTTGGCGTCGAAGAACCGCAGTTGCACGGCAAGTCCCTCGAACACCTTGGCGTAATGGCGCTTTTGATGCTGGATGAACGCCGCGCTGCGGGGATAGATGGAGATCGCCACGGTCTTGGGGGCGGCCTGGCGCAGGGCATGGACGATGTGCCGGTCCTGCTCGCCGAGGGCATGGCCGAACAGGCACAGGTTGTCGCCGTGGTGCAGCAACTGCTCGTAGCAGAACGACAGGTAATCAGAGCTGCGGATGGTCTTGAGTTTGTCCTCGCTGGGACCCTCATTGACGAACAGCGGCACATCGTCGAGGGTCTTCAAGGTGTTGTTGATCGCGAAATTGCCCAGCAGCGTGCCTTCGGTAGACGTGAGCTTGCGCGCCGTGCCGTCCTGGTTGCGCACCAGGTGCAGGCCACCGTGCAGGTACAACAGGCGTGGTTTATCGGTCGCCACCTGGCTCAGGTCGAAACTGTGGTCGTTGCCATCGAACAGGTCCGTGATGGTCCCGGGCGCGTGCTGGATCGCCCAGTAATTGAGCAAGTCGTAGTTGGTGGTGAACACCGTGGAATAACTGCTCAGTTCCTGATGGAGCGTCGCCAGGGTTTGCAACTGAATCAGTCGCCACGGAATATGCACCGCATGCACGGTGTTGATCAGCGCTTCCTTGATGGCGTAGTAGCGATTGCGCGGGGCGGCAGAGCTGACGGCCAGGGCCTTGTTGACCCGGCTGGTGGTCTTCAACGCACCGAGCACCTGTTCGAAACTGCGGGTCTGCATCGCGTCGAACACACTCAGTTCCGACGGGCTCAGGGGTTTTTCCTCGACGGTGCGGGCGTTCTCGAACAGCGAGTCATAGCCGAAATCGTCCCACACCGCGCGACTGGCGCCGTTGCCCACCAGCAGCCCGCTGAAGGCAATGCTGGCGCGCAGGGTCGGCCAATCTTCGAGATGGGCGTCGTATTCCTGGAAATCGGTCATGGCAAGGGTCTTCTCAAAACGTGGCTTCTTGAACGTGGCTTTTCAAAACGTGGTTTTTCAAAAGTGGCAAAGGGGCAGGGCGCGACTTTATCACGACCCAGTCTTGAGCCAGATCAAGATGCGTCGTGACTAACCGGTCAATCCTGTAGCTCCGTGCCGACCCGGCCTCTTTCAGGAGCGTGTATCCATGAGCAGCACTTTCTTCATCCCCGCCGTGAATATCATGGGGCTGGGTTGCCTCGACGAGGCCATGACCGCCATTCGCAACTACGGTTTTCGCAAGGCGCTGATCGTCACCGACGCGGGGCTGGCCAAGGCCGGGGTTGCCGGCAAGGTGGCCGGGTTGCTGGCAGCGCAGGACGTCGACTCGGTGATTTTCGACGGCGCCAAGCCTAACCCGAGTATTGCCAATGTCGAGCTTGGGCTGGGGTTGCTCAAGGAGAGCCGGTGCGATTTCATCGTGTCGCTGGGCGGCGGTTCGCCCCACGATTGCGCCAAGGGTATTGCCCTGTGCGCCACCAATGGCGGGCACATCCGTGACTACGAAGGCGTTGACCGTTCCAGCAAGCCGCAATTGCCGCTGATCGCCATCAACACCACGGCCGGCACCGCCAGCGAGATGACCCGTTTTTGCATCATCACCGACGAAACCCGGCACGTGAAAATGGCAATTGTCGATCGCAACGTGACGCCGCTGATGTCGGTGAATGACCCGGCCCTGATGGTGGCGATGCCCAAAGGCCTGACGGCTGCCACCGGGATGGACGCGCTGACCCACGCCATCGAGGCCTACGTGTCCACTGCCGCCAACCCGATCACCGATGCCTGCGCCCTTAAGGCCGTCACCTTGATCAGCAACAACTTGCGGCTGGCAGTGCGCGATGGCAGTGACTTGGCGGCGCGCGAGAACATGGCCTACGCGCAGTTTCTTGCCGGGATGGCGTTCAACAATGCTTCGCTGGGCTTCGTGCATGCAATGGCCCATCAGTTGGGTGGTTTCTATGATCTGCCCCACGGCGTGTGCAACGCGGTGCTGCTGCCCCACGTACAGAGTTTCAACGCGTCGGTGTGCGCGGCCCGCCTGGCCGATGTGGGCCGGGCCATGGCGGTCGACACGTTCGGTTCCAGCCCCGAGGAGGGCGCCCAGGCCGCCATTGCGGCGATTCGCAGCCTGGCCCAGGACGTGGACATCCCGCCCGGCCTGCGCGAATTGGGCGTACGCCTCAACGACGTGCCAGTACTGGCCGCCAACGCCCTGAAGGACGCCTGCGGCCTGACCAACCCACGGGCAGCGGATCAGCGGCAGATCGAGGAAATTTTCCGCAGTGCGTTCTAGGGTTTGTACCAAAAGTCGCCGAGCGGCGATCAGGCAAGGTGAAAACAGGCGAGGAACGGCCGGGGTCGCGCCCGACCTGACTGGTTGTCAATGAGCATTCCGAGCCTGTTTTCAACGCAGCATGATCGCAGGTATTGAATGCGACGATCACGCCGTAACCGAGTCCACCTGCGACGCAGCGGCGCCAAAGTCCCGGGCGATATCCGGCAAGGCGGGCAGATAAATGATCATGCCCAACTGTGCCAGGAACACCGTGGAGCAGGTGACGATCAGGGTGGTACGGTTATTCATCAAGTGGCTCGTATCAAGTGCGGATGTCCCGTCCGTGGGTCAGCAGCAGGTCGGTGACTTTCTGGCAGAAATCGCGGATCACGTCCGGCTCCATGTCGGCACGCAGGGTGATGCGGATCGCCGCCTGGCCTTGCGGCACCACGGGAAAGAACACCGCAGAGGTGAAGTATCCCCGCTCGGCCAGTTCGACGGCCACGCTGTTGGCCAAGGTGGCTTCACCGCAGCGCACCAGACGGATCGCCATGGCATTGCCCTGCTGCTCGGTTCGTACGAGGCTGTCGAAGAGCCGGATATTAGCTTGCAGGCGCTCTTGCAGGGCGATGAATTCCCGGCTTCGGTGCAGGCGGATCGAGGCCATGCCGGCGCCGATGGCTGCGGCGTTCAAGCTCTGGGACCAGTTGCTCGGCCCGCCGTAGCGTTGCACCAGGGCTTTGTGCCGTTCGCAGCCAAACATGATCAGCCCGCCACTGGCGCCGAAGGACTTGGCCAGGGACGCCACGATCAGGCTGCGTTCGTCCATGGCGTGCAGGCGTGGGCGAACCAGGCCGGCGCCGCGCTCGCCGACCGCAGACAGCGCGTGGGAATCATCCAGATAAAGGAACAGGCCGTAACGCTGCTTGAGGTAGAGCAAGCTGTCCAGATCCGCCAAACCGCCCATGCTGTAGGCGCTGTCGGCCACGTACGCTACGTCGCGCTGGTGTCTGCACAGGTCTTCGATGAAGTCCATGTCGTTGTGGGGGCAGGTGATGACCCGGGTTTCATCCGCGCAGCTGGCCTTGATGTGGTTCATCGAGTAATGGGCGTGTTTGTCGAACACCATCACAGGCGCTCGATTCTCGGTGAAAGCGCCACTGGCCAGCAGCGGCAGCACCCCAGCGCTCGCAGCGCTGCACGACAGGGCGCTGAGGCAGCTGGCGCCAAACAGCTCCGAAAGCTGGGTTTCGTATTGGTCCAGGATCGCCAGTTTGCAGCGGTTCTTCGAGTTGGCGACACGCAGGGTCCCGGTTTCCCACACGGCGGTCATGGCACCGTCCAGCAGCGCGGGATGATAATCCAGGCCCAGGTAGGACGTGCTGCAGAAGTGGTGGAGGGTCCGGCCATATTGGTCGAGCAGGACGTTAGGAGTCTTGACCTCGACATTGAGGCCTGAGATTTTCCCGGCTTCTGCGCTCTGCCAGTCCGGGTCGGCGAGGGAAATGACTTTGCGATAGTGGGTGAAGTGATGGGCCGGCGGTGCAGTCTGGTTCATGGGCGATTACATTCCTTGGTGGGTGGTGCTGTCCGTGGGGTGTCGCGATAGTTGCGTGTCCAGACTTTACAGATCTTCCTGCACGACTTTGAATCGTCCGTTTCCGGCATGTTTGAGTGTTACTGGAGAATTCTGCGTAGGACTTTGCCTAAGGGCCTGGGCGGCGAATCCCTAGAGGGCGTCGGAGCCCTAAACACTCTGCGCCGCGCCCCAGCTGCGGGGCGGGTTTGTCATTTTTGGAGGTTGTTCAATGCTCTCCGGTCTCAATCACCTGACCCTTGCCGTTACCGATCTGGACCGAAGCCTGGTTTTCTATCGCGAGCTGTTGCAGCTTCGCCTTGAGGCCAGGTGGGACCGTGGGGCTTACTTGTCGCTGCCCGGATTGTGGCTGTGCCTGTCGCTCGACCCGTCGCGCAAGACCGAGCCGGCGACGGACTACACCCATTACGCCTTCAGCATCAGCGCCGAGCACTTTCCGACGCTGGTGGAGCAGTTGGGCGCAGCGCAGGTGAAGTCATGGAGGGACAACCGCAGCGAAGGGGATTCGTTCTATTTTCTCGACCCGGACGGGCACAAGCTCGAAGTACATGCGGGCGATCTGGCGTCGCGGCTCAAGGCCTGCCGGCAGGTGCCCTATGCGGGGATGGAATTTTTTACGCAGGCGTGAAAGGGTAGCGCTGTGCCGTCAATGTGACCCAGTGCACCTTCAAGTATCAGGTAACAGTCGGATCGCTACGCTATCCTCATTCCTACTGCGGGTACGCCTCGCTTGCGCATCCAGTGCAGCACGCGATCGCCTGCTTCGTTCAAGGCTGTATTACCGGGATAACTCCAGCCCCATGGACATTCGAAGTTCCGCGCCGCTGGCCAGTTACATTGACCTCATGTTGGACGCGGTGTGCGCTGTCGACGGCGAGGGGCGTTTCGTGTTCGTCAGTGCCGCCTGCGAGCGCATTTTCGGTTATACCCCGCAGGAGCTGATCGGCCGGCAGATGATCGACCTGGTGCACCCGGCCGACCGCCAGCGGACCCTGGAGGCGGCGCGGGAGATCATGGGCGGTGAGCCCAAGCTCAATTTCGAGAACCGCTACCTGCGCAAGGACGGGGCGGTGGTGCACATTCTCTGGTCCGCGCGCTGGTCGCCGGCGGATCAATTGCGCATCGCCGTGGCCCGGGACATCACCGAACGCAAGCTGGCCGAGTCCCGGCAGGCGGCGTTGTATGCGATTTCCGAGGCGGCCCATGCCGCGGCGGACCTGCTGGCCCTGTTCAAGCGCATCCACCTGATCATTGGCGAGTGGCTGCCGGCGCTGAATTTCTCCATCGCGCTGTACGACGAACAGTGCGCCGAACTCAATTTCGCTTATCACGTCGATGATCTGGAGCGGCAGCCCGAGCTGCCGGGCACTGTCACCGGGCGTTTGTGCGCCGAGGTGATCCGCAGTGGCCAGCCGATCCTGTTGACGGCGGGTTGCAGCTCGTTGCCGCCGGGGTTCGGTGATCTGGTGGCGCAGCCGAATTCGCCTTGCTGGCTGGGCGTGCCGCTGAACTCCCAGAACGGCACGATCGGCGCGCTGATCGTCAAGAGCGCGCCCGACAACGTGCGCTATACCGAGCAGGACAAGGAACTGCTGCAATACGTCTGTGCCCAGATCACCATCGCCATCGAGCGCCAGCAATTGCACGCGCGGTTGCAGCACATGGCGCAATACGACCAACTCACCCAGGTGCCCAACCGCGAATTGCTGCGCGAGCGGTTCAAGGCAGCCCTGGCGACTGCCCGCGCCGCGGCAGGGCGAATGGCGTTGTTGTATATCGACCTGGACCGTTTCAAGCAGATCAACGACACCTACGGCCACGGTGTTGGCGACATGCTGCTACAAGCGGTGGCGAATCGTCTCAAGGGCTGTATACGCGACACCGACACCGTCGCGCGCATCGGTGGGGACGAGTTCGTGGTCCTGCTCCATAGTATCCAGACCCTGGACGACGCCCAGCGTGTCCAGCAAAAAATCCGTCACGCTTTGTCCCAGCCGTTGCGGCTGGACGGGCACTGCCTGAGCATCGAACCGAGCATAGGCGTGGCCTGTTTCCCCGATCATGGCACTGAAGACGTGGCGCTGTTCCGACATGCCGATGAAGCGATGTACGCCGCCAAACGCCACAATCACCGGGCGTTCGGCATCTGATAGCGCGCCACCGTTCGTCGTGGCATCGGTGGTTTTTTCAAACCTTTCAAGCCCGATTCCTTTCGAATATCAGGCGGACCCCACTCGCCGGAAACATTGCCAGTGATCGAACCAAGGTATCTGGAGCGGGTCGCAGACAGTGGGAGAACCACCCTCAAGACCGTCTTTATAGTCAACCAGGTGGTTCAGATTCAACGGTGAGAAACCACCGCCATTTATCGAGGAGGGCGCGACCATGAGCCGTATAGCCACCTTTTTCCACACCACCAGCCTTGTCGTATTGATGGGGCTGGGCGCTAACAGCGCCTGGGCCCAATCGCCCGTCGAATTCATCAACGATGCGTCGGCCAAGGGCATGGCCGACATCGAGGCCAGTCGCATGGCCCACGGCAAAGCCGAATCCAGGGAGGTCAAGGACTACACCATCATGGTGATCAACGACCGCACCACCGCCAATCAGCATCTGGCCAAGATCGCCAAGAAGCTCGACTTGCCGGTCGCGCCCCGGGAGGAAGTGGCTGACAAGGCCAAGAGTCTGATTCCACAGGTGCAGGAGGGCGAGTCGTTCGAGGCCGCGTATGCCGCCAGCCAGGTCAAGGCCACCGAGGAAGCGATCGCGCAGATCCAGCAGGAGGCGCAGACCACCGAGGTGCCGGAGATCAAGGCCTTTGCCGACGAAACCCTGCCTAAGTTGCAAACCCATCTCGAGATGGCCAGGGCACTCCAGGCCAGTCGCTGATTCGCGGCACTTCATACCTTCAGGCCGGGGGTGTTTGCTCCCCGGCTCATCTTGCCCGCCGAAAAGGAGAACCTCGATGTCCACACGCCGAGAACCCAACCAATACGCGATGCAGAACCCGTTGACCCAATATCCGCGCCCACCGTTTCCCGACCAACCGCAGTCACCACCTGGCATTGACCAGGACATGGTGCCCAAGCCGGATCACGGCGAAAAAACCTATCAAGGCTTCGGCCGCCTGGAAGGGCGCAAGGCGCTGATTACCGGAGGGGACTCGGGCATTGGTCGCGCCGCCGCCATCGCCTACGCCCGGGAAGGGGCCGATGTGGCAATCAACTACTTGCCCAGTGAAGAGCGCGATGCGCGCCAGGTGATCGAGCTGATCGAAGCAGAGGGTCGCAAAGCCATCGCCATCCCAGGCGACCTCAAGGACGAAGCGTTCTGCATCCAACTGGTGAAAAGTGCGCATGAGCAACTCGGCGGTCTGGATATCCTGGTGAATGTGGCCGGCAAGCAAGAGGCACAGAAAGACATCGCCGACATCACCACCGCCCAGTTCGACGACACCATGAAAACCAACATCTACGCGATGTTCTGGCTCTGCAAGACCGCGGTGCCGCTGATGCCGGCGGGGGCGACGATCATCAACACCGCGTCGATCCAGTCCTACGATCCGTCCGCGACGCTGCTGGACTACGCCACCACCAAGGCAGCCATCGTTGCGTTCACCAAAGCGCTGGCCGGGCAGGTCGTCAGCAAAGGCATCCGGGTCAACGCCGTGGCACCGGGGCCGATCTGGACCGTGCTGCAACCCAGCGGCGGACAACCGCAGGAGAAAATTCCGACCTTTGGTTCCCAGGTGCCGATGAAGCGCCCCGGTCAACCGGCCGAATGCGCACCGCTCTATGTGCTGCTGGCTTCGCAGGAATCCAGCTACATCACCGGTGAGGTGTTCGGTGTGACGGGAGGCAATCCGTTGCCTTGATGGCGGCAGGTTGAAGCGGGTGGTGCACGCACACCACCCGCGCTCCGCTCAACACTGGTTCAGGTCAATCTTGCTTTTCTTCTCAAGGCCTTCCAGTGTCTGGGCCTCGTCTTGCCCCATGGCCTGGTAATGCTTGCGCAGGGCTTCCAGTTGCTTGAGGTCCAGCGACTCGAGCCCGAGCATCGCGTTCTGCGCTTCCTTACTGGCGCGCAATAATTCATCGATCTTCAGATGCAGGATATCGGTGTCGCGGTTTTGCGTGTTCTGGATCAGGAACACCATCAGGAAGGTAATGATCGTCGTGGATGTATTGATGATCAGCTGCCAGGTGTCGTTGAACTGGAAATAAGGGCCGCTGGCGGCCCAGAGCACCAGCAACACGAGGGCCCCCAAAAATGTCTTGGGGCTACCTGCCCAAAGAGCCAGTTTCTGAGCGATTTTTGCGAAGGTCATTGCTGTGTTTCCTTATGGGATGCACCTGTCTGGTGTGACAGCAACGAAGCGGTGAAAATTCTGCTTACATTCTCACTTCACCGCCGGTCGCACGCTTCATCGTGCAAGCCCAAAGTTCATCGCAACCATTGCCCCAGCCGCAGGTCACTCCTTAAAGCCCTCAGCTGGAGTACACCATGAACCTCACACGCACCTTCTGCCTCGCTTGTTGCCTGCTCGCCCTGCAAGGCTGCTTCGACAACTCGGGCAACGAGACCAAGGACAACACCGATGGCGCCAAGTCCTCGGTGCAGATGAAAGAGTCCGGGGCGGAGAAAAAATAGCAGCCTGTCTATTTGTTCACCGACCTTGTGGGAGCGGGCTTGCTCGCGAAAGCGATCATTGAGCAGCATCCGTGTTGCTGACCCACCGCCTTCGCGAGCAAGCTCGCTCCCACAGTTGATGTCTGTGTTACGCAGATTCAGCGTTGACGCAGGTCTATTGTGGGAGCGAGCCTGCTCGCGATAGCGGTGTGTCAGTCAACACCCTTGCTGCAGCACTTTCAATGCCGCCGAAGCCAGAAACCCTGACCGGCTTTTCTCCTCAGGATGGCGCAGCACATACTCATCGATTCGGTTCAGTAGGTAGCCTGGCAACGTGATATTGAGTTTCTGCGCCTTACCCAGATATTTGGTCACATCAATGTCCACCAGCGCCCAGGCGCAACCGGCATATTGTGGATTGGCCGCATGCAACGTGACGGTACTGGCCGGAGGAATCGGCGAGCCGTCCTCAGCCAAAATTTCAAAGTGCCCCTCAATGGCTTCACGCGCCATTGCCATGGCGTCGTCCAAGTCGTCGCCAGCAGAAAAGCAACCGGGAATGTCAGGTACTTCAACACCCCATGCGTGGTTTTCATCACCCATCGAGATTGCAATCGGGTACAGCATGTTCATCGTCCTCCGGGGGAGCAGGGCAACGGGCTGGTAGGAGTAGAGCCTGTTGCAAAATACTGATGGCGGTTTTCTTGAGCAGGTCCTTCTTTGGGTGAGGGACGGTCACCAGTCCCGGTTTGGTGGGGTGTTTGAAGTGATGATGGCTACCTCGGACCCGCACCAGATACCAACCGTCCGCAATAATCTGGATTATCAAGAATCGACTATTCACTACACCTCCGTGTGGCGTGCATGGTGGTTACTATACCTGCTGAAATTAAATGATCAACACTATAACCACCAGGACGGCACTGGTGGTGGGTGAGTTGATGCACGCAAGTGTAGAAGCCGCGCCCGATAAGGCCTGCGGGGGAGAGGGGGTGAGTTATTTCGGGATGTGATGAGGGGGATGCTGACTAAAACTGGGGACATGAAAACCGGTCACGATGGACCGGCTCTATCTGAGTGTTGATGGGGGGCGGTCCATCGTCACGTATCAGGCAACGTCCGCCAGCAGGCTCTCGTAGGGGATTCGCAATCCATCGTGAAGGCGTTTAATCATCGCCAGGCTCAGTTTGCGTTTGCGGTTCAGCACTTCAGATACACGCCCGCTTGAACCGAGGAACGGTTCCAAGTCGCGCGCGGTCAAGCCTTGCTGATCCATTCGGAATTTGATGGCCTCAATTGGGTCGGAAGGCGGCATTGGGTAGTGCTCGTCCTCATATTTTTCGATTAGCAAAGCAAGGATTTCCAGCTCATCACCTTCAGCCGAACCGACGTCAGCACCCCAGAGTTGCTCGATGCGCGCAAAGGCTGCATTCAGGTCGTCTTGGCTGCGAATGGGTTTGATGTTCATCATACGGTCTCCGCATTGATTTGGTCGTATTGGGAATGGGGTTCCGACGAACCGGACAAACCCGAGCTGGCGCTGATAGTCGATTGCCAGAATGATTCGGTATTTGTTACCGCCAATGTTGAATACAACCCTACTGCTTTTGAGAATGCTGGCTGTTCTGAGTTCTGCCTTAATCTCTTGAGGCGTGTGATAGGTTGCTTTCTCCATGTGTCGATACCATTCAACCAGTGGAATCTGAGAGTCGGCATAAGCCGGATTACTTTCCCAAAATTCCCGCAAGGTACCTCTCGCAATAATCCGCACCTATTACCTCCCATTTTGGGAGGAGTCTAGTCTGAGCATCCCACCATTGCAAATGGTGCTTAGTGGAAAGGCGGGTGAGGTGGCGGTGAAAAAAGGTCTCTCGACCCCTAGTACCCCATGCTGGTGCGCTATCTCCAATGGCGAAGAATTACATTGGAAAACGCCACATTCGATTTTCCGAGTCTGGAATGTGATGGCGACAGAATGATGCTACGTGGCGAGGAAGCTTGCTCCCGCTGGGCTGCGTAGCAGCCTCTGTATCACCCGGTTCGCTTGGCCCCAAGCGCCATTCCAATCAGCTTATCCACAGGCACTAAGTCTGCTGCACAAACGTCAGCCGCACTGCAAACCCAATCAAAAGACTCCCAAACAACCATTGCTGAACACGCTGGGCCGAAGGCGAGCGCTGAAGCCAGCGCCCGAGTGCGACACCTGCCAG
The DNA here is from genome assembly GCF_022952855.1 of Pseudomonas sp. RGM2987. Lineage (GTDB taxonomy): Bacteria > Pseudomonadota > Gammaproteobacteria > Pseudomonadales > Pseudomonadaceae > Aquipseudomonas. Next base: position 12,192 of record NZ_JALJDX010000221.1, read on the forward strand.
CGCGTAGGCGCAATCAAACAACAAACCCACGCCGACCAACACCACGCCCAGGGTCGCAAACTGTTCCAGCACCGGTCCGCCCTTTGGATCGATGAACTGCGGCAGCAACACCGAGCAAAACAGCAATGCCTTGGGATTGAGCAGATTGGTCAGCAGCCCACGTCGAATCGCCTGGTACCAACGCCGCTTTCCGGCCTCGATACCGGCTCCTTCAAAACTCGACAACAACGTGGTTCTTAGGCACTGAAAACCGATCCATAACAAATATGCAGCCCCGGTGAGACGCACTGCATCAAACGTCCAGGGCGCGGTCTTGAACAATGCCGAAAGCCCCAATGCGGCCAGCGCGACATGACATCCCCGGGCAACGCCCAGGCCCACCGCCGTCGCCAACGCTGCGCCCCTGCCCTGACGGGCACCGGTTTGCAGCAGCACAATCATGTCCGGCCCGGGCAGCAAGTACGCCACCGTCAACGCCATCAGGAACAACCAGAGCTCTGCCATGCCACACCTGCCTTATCGATGAATGGGAGGTGCCAGTCTAGAACCGATGGGCAGGGCAGGTGCTTGCTAAGTCAGCTTCTAAAGCCGTTGAAATTGGCATAATCTGCCATTATTTCAAAGAATAAAATCGGGAACTACCAACTCATGAAGCTTGACACCTTCGACCGCAAAATCCTCGCCGCGCTGCAACGCGACGGCCGTCTGAGCAACGTGCAACTGGCCGAAGAGATCGGTTTGTCCGCCTCGCCGTGCCTGCGTCGGGTGAGGATGCTCGAAGAAGCCGGCGTAATTCGCGGATACCAGGCCATCCTTGATCGTGATGAAGTCGGCCTGGGGCTGACGATTTTTGTCGGGGTCAAGGTTGAACGGCACAACGACGAACGAGCCGAAGCATTTCGCCAGGCGGTCACGGCATTGCCGGAAGTGATTTCGGCGTTCCTGGTGTCAGGCGAGTCGGACTTTCTGCTGCAAGTCGTGGTGCCGGACTTGCGCGCCTATGACCGTTTCGTCACCGGGCACTTGTTGAAGCTGCCGGGCATAAGTGACATCCGCAGCAACTTCGCGATTCATACGGTGAAGACACCGGGGGCGTTGCCGCTGGGGCATTTACCTGGGGGCTGAGCAATGTATGACACAAGGCAAGATACAAAAAGCCCCGCTGCGAAAACGCCGGGGCTTTTTGTTTGTCGTTAGGTGGGAATCCTGCGGCTCCCATTCTCAAACGTACTGTCTTATCTATTGTTTCTCGGCTTTTTTTCTAACTTCAACTTCAGGTCTCGGTGTAATGACTTTCACAACGTCATCAATCACCGCCTTGCTCATCTCCAACAAAAAGTGCGCAGCCCAGGCGTAGCGGTCGGTGCTCTTTTCAAACGCCGCGTCTTCGGCAAGCCGGTGAGCGAGATGCAAAAGGTCCGATGCCCGTTCCAATGCCTCTTGGATAGGTACGCCGCCGTTGACACGGAACAGTGCTCGATCAGCGGAATAGTTGAAGGGGGTGTAGCCGATGGTTTTTAGCTCAGTGTTTTCGTTCATGGCCTGCCTCCATAGATGACGAGGCAGTGAGGCCGAGAGTTGAACGAATGTCTGAAAAGCGAGTTGCTGTGCATTGTCTAGCTCCTTGACGTTTGGAGCTGCCACTTTCGTTCCAAGCGAATGGGTGGCAGCTATGCGCAGGTTGGAAACCGGGAGTCAAGGAAACCGGCACGCCAAAGGCGTCCCACGCACAGCCGCCAAAAGCACAAGTCTACAGGCGTAAAACTACCTCTGCACTTGTGAAGGCGTGCGGTTTCGTGACTCACGGGTTTCCAAGCCCGATCGCTGATTTGCAGCGACGTATGGAGAGTAGCCATCGAAGGACAAGGGCGACAAGGCGAAAACTCGCCGAAAAATAAAATAAGCACACCCCCTACGCAATTCTCGGATTTTGCCTACAAATCTCCCGGGGCCATGCGATACGTGGCGAGGGAGCTTGCTCCCGCTGGGCTGCGCAGCAGCCTCTCTTGTGAGCGCTTCGCACTCAAGCGGGAGCAAGCTCCCTCGCCACGGGACTCATTTATCTCATTGCTATGCCTGGAAATGGGGACGTATTTATTTTGGACGGAAACGGGGGGGAGCTATCTATCTACGCTCGGAGATCACCTCTCACTTCCCCAGATATCAGCCATAAAAAAACCGGCCACCTGGGCCGGTTTTTTACATCCCCCGTCAAAACCACCCGACGCAGGACCAGAATTCAATTGGAGCGGGTGAAGGGAATCGAACCCTCGTTATCAGCTTGGGAAGCTGGAGTAATGCCATTATACGACACCCGCTCAGAGCGGCTGACTTTGTACCAGATGTGGGCGCGGATTTGAAGTTTTTCTTTACTCGCGATGCGCTCGTCCGTCTACACAAGCCCTAAACCAGAGCGGTCGTTCGCGAGCAAGCCCCGTTGCTGAAGTGCGGGGCGGGGCTTGTTCGCCAGGACTCGGTCAGATTGCCAGTGCATGGTAGCCCTGCACGTAGTTGTAGCGCGGCCGGCTTTCGTAGTGGGCCGGGACGAGGAAGTCCATCAGCGCTTTGCGGCTGTCGCGGCAGGCGGCTTTGTGTTCCATGTCCAGGAAGTGCCCGGTGGCTTGCACCGTGCTGAAGCTGCTGTGGCGGACATGGTCGGCGAAGAGCCTGGCATCGGCGGCCGAGGTGTATTCGTCCCATTCACCGTTGATGAACAGCACCGGCACGTCGATTTTTTTTGCCACGTTGACATAGCACTGTTGGTCGCTGCGTAGTACATCGCTGATGTGGAAGTGCATCTGCCCGTATTCGTGTTCGGCCAAACTGCTCACGTGGCGATAGTTGAAGCGCTTGAACAGCGGCGGCAGGTGTTTACCGATGGTGTTGTTGACCAGATGCCCGACGCGGTCGCGGTCCAGGCTGCCCAGGTAATCCACCCCACGCTCGAGGTAGTCGCGCATCGGCGCATTGAGCACCGGTGAGAACGAGCTGATCACGGCTTTTTCGATGCGCCGGGGACGCTGGGCCAGGGCGCTCAATGTGGCGGCGCCGCCCCAGGAGAACGACAGCACATGCTCGGCGGCGAAGTGATCGATCAGCTCCAGCAGGATCTGTCCTTCGATCTCTTTGGTCAGCATTTTCTCATGGCGGTTGTGAGCCTTGGACTTGCCCGCGTAGGGCTGGTCGTACAGCACGACATTGAATTGCGGGTGGAGGTTTTTGACGGTCTGTGCAAACGACGCAGTGGTGGCCATCGAGCCGTTGACCAGAATGATGGTCTTTTGTGCGGCGTCTGCGCGATAGAACTCCGTGTAAACCCGATACTGACCCTGTATATCCAGCACAGCGATTTCTGGCCTCATGTCATAAGACTCCTGGCAAGCGGGTATGCGCGCAAATGAGATTGCACGGGCAATGTGACAGGTAGGCATACGCCTGGAAGATAAGGCCCATGTCGATCCAGAAACTGGTCGACGGGTGTTGTTATAGGCGGGCAGTTTGCCGGAAGGATACGGCGGAACCTGTGGGTTCTGGCCGGCAAAAAGTTTCTTGGAAGTATGTGGTGACTCATCGGTCACATTTTGGCCGACGACCTGATTCAAGCAGGCGGTTGGCCGTTGCGCAAGTGCCGTTTGGAAAATTGTTCGACAGTTCTGCCCAGCGGTAGTCGGTTCAGATCAAGCGGATTTCATCGGCGCTCAACGCGCGGTACTGGCCCGGCGCAAGATCGGCGTCCAGTGTCAGTGGGCCCATGCACTCGCGGTGCAGGCGCAAGACCTTGTTATCGAAGTGGCCGAACATCCGCTTGACCTGGTGGTAGCGCCCTTCAACGATGCTCAAGCGTGCGGATTTCGGGCCCAGCAGCGTCAGCCCCGCCGGTTGCGTGGTGAGGCCTTCGAAGGCGAAGTACAGGCCTCGGGCGAAGGTGTCGGCGTACTCGGCGGTGATGATTTGCTCGGTTTCGACGTAATAGACCTTCGGCAGCTTGGTCTGCGGTTGGGTCAGGCGTCGCGACCAACTGCCGTCGTTGGTGATCAGCATCAAGCCGGTGGTGTTGAAGTCCAGGCGCCCGGCGATGTGCAGGTCGTCCTTGTCCGGCTCATCCAGCAGGTCGAGCACGGTCGGGTGTTGCGGATCGCGGGTGGCGCTGACGCAACCGGGCGGCTTGTGCAGCATGAAGTAGCGCGCCGCTCGGCCGGCCTGCAGCACCTCGTTGTCGACTTCAACCCGGCTGAACTCGCGCACTTGTGCGTGCGGATCGCTGACGGTCTGGCCGTCGATCCGCACCCGGCGTTCAACCAGTAGCAGGCGCACCTGTTGGCGATTGAAGCGTGGCAGATTACTGAGGAAGCGGTCGACGCGCATGGGCTGTACAGGCAAGGGAGCAGAGGGCGGGCATCTTACGCGTTCGGCTGAAGTTTGGCTCGCAACTGGGCTTCGACTTGCGCGCAGCGCGGGCACAGGCAGGCGCTGTCGCGCAGCTCGGCCGGCAACGCTTGGAGCACGACCGGATCGATGCTCACGCCGTAGCACCAGCAGCCTCGGTCGACGGTTTCCGGATCGGCCAGTGTGCAATCGTTGGCATTGCCGCATGCCGGGCAGAGGTCGGGTTTACTCATAACTGGAGTGAGGCATTTCCACGCAGGTTCGGTTGTCCCCGGTTTGCCGGGCGCGTTGCAGCGCATGATCGGTCCGCGACAGCAGGCTGTGCAAGGTGTCTTTGTCTTGCAAGGTGGTGAGGCCGATGCTGACAGTCACCAACAACTGCTTCCCACTGCAGAAGTACCGCTGTTTCTCGATGTACTGGCGAATTTTCTCGGCGATTTTCAGACCGGTCTGTCCATCGGTGTCCTTGAGTAGCACGACAAACGCTTCGGCGCTCCAGCGACACACGATGTCTGAATGTCGCAGGTTTTCAGTCAGGTCGCGGGCGACCCCGGTCAGTAATTGGTCGCTGGCGATGTGGCCGTGGGTGGTGTCGAGTCGCTTGAAGTCGTCCAGTTCCAGCAATAGCGCAGTCAACGGCTTGGGTTCGCGTTGCGCCTCGTGCAGGGCTTGCACCGCCAGCAGGTCGAAGCCACGGCGGTTCGGCAACTCGGTCAGACCGTCGAGGATGGTCTGGGCGTCGATGCGGCGTTGGTAACCGTTGAACAAGCGATACAGGATCGCCAGCGCGGACAGGGTTACGAGCAGGCCGATCAGCAGGTTCAAGTACAGCGCTCGAAGGATGTGGTCCCGCATGGCGGGATGGGCAGCGTAATAGCCGAGCAAGGCAATGATCAGAAATCCGCTAGCGAGCAGCAGCGCCACGACCGCAAGCGGTTTGCGCTGGGGGGACAACGGCGAACGGAGCGACATGGCGATTCCCTTGGCGCAGACCCAATGAAATCAGTTTAGTGACCTCCCAGGAAAAGGTGCTCGGATTTGTAGGGTTTGTAAATTGTGGCGAGGGAGCTTGCTCCCGCTGAGATGCGGCGCGCCCCCAATGCGTCTGCGTTGCAGCCGAGCGGGAGCAAGCTCCCTCGCCACGGATTCAGCGTTATCCCAGGCTGTGCAGGTAAGCCCGCCACCCTCCCAAATGACTGATGTCCTGCGCGTCATGCAAACCATACGGCTCGCAAATGAATCCGCTTTCCCAGCGTCCATCGGCCAGTTGCACCTTGCCCAGCCCCAGCGGGGCGGGGATGCCGGTCAGGAACGAACCCAGTTCGCTGCTCGGCAGCTCCCAGACTTCCACCTCGATCGCCACGCCACCTTCGCTGACCCGCAGCATGCCGGGGCGCAAGGGCGGGCCGCCGGCCAACGCGTAGAGCTGATAATTGGGAGAACTGTGGGTCGCCTCGACCAGCTGAGCACCACGTTGCCTGAGCTGCCAGTTCAACGCCAATCCGTCCAGGTGCGCGCCGCACACCACCAGCCGTGCCCGGTCATGGCGCGCCGGGTTGGTTGGTGCAGGCAGGGTCTTGTCCTGCTGGCGCTGCAAGGCATCGGCCAGGCTCAACAGGTATTGATCGGTGAAGGCCCGACCGAACAGCGTCACGCCCCAAGGCAAGCCGCTAGCCATGACCGCGCTGGGAACGGCTACGGCGGCGTAATCCAGCAGGTTCATGAAGTTGGTGTAGTACCCCAGTTCGGAGTTGCGCAACACCGGTTCGGCGGCCAGCTCGGCGAGGGTCACCGGGAGGCCGATGGTCGGTGTGAGCACGCAATCGAGGGTTGCCATGAGGCGGTCGCATTGGCTTTTAAGCGCTTGTAGACGGTACTGGGCCCGGAAGGTTTGAACGCCGTCGACGGCAGGCGCCTTCGCCAATACGGCACGGATGACCGGCAGTACCGCGTCAGGGTCACGCTCCATCAGTTCGCCGGCAACGCTGTAGCGCTCGGCGACCCAGGGCCCTTCATACAACAGGCGTGCCGCCTCCAGGAACGGCGAAAAGTCCAATTCCACCGCTTCGCCACCCAGCTGTTCGAGCCGTTCGATGGCGTCCAGAAACAGTTGCGGGCTTTCGTCGCAGCCGAAAAAGACCAGGTCCTGCGGGCGCGGCACGCCGAAGCGAAAGCGCCGCGGGGCGCCGAAGGCTGAGGCGTCGTTCCACAGCGGATTGCTACGGCTGTATTCGTCGCGGGAGTCGAGCCGAGCCGTCAGCGCCAATAGCTGGCTGGCTTCCCGCGCCGTCGCGGTGAACGTGGTGACGCAGTCCAGGGTGCGACACGCCGGAACCACGCCCGCCGTGGAAATCAAGCCTTTGGTGGCTTTGAGTCCCACCAGATTGTTCAGCGCCGCCGGTACCCGACCGGAGCCGGCAGTGTCGGTACCCAAGGCAAAACTGGCCACGCCCAGGGCCACCGCCAACGCCGAGCCGGCGCTCGAACCGCCCGCCGGATAGTCGGGTAGCACGCTGTTGCGACAGGCGCCGTAGGGCGAACGGGTGCCATTGAGCCCGGTGGCGAACTGGTCAAGGTTGGTCTTGCCCAGCGGGATCGCGCCCAGCGCCAGCAGTTGCTCGACGACGCTGGCCGAACGTTGCGGCAGGTAGGCAAACGCCGGGCAGGCGGCAGTGGTGGGAATGCCGGCCAGGTCGATGTTGTCCTTGATCGCGAAGGGCACGCCATACAGCGGCAGGCTTTCCAGGTCGCGGCCTTCCAGCGCGACCAGGTAGGGCTCCAGTTCCTCGAGCGTCAGCAAGTGAATGAACAGGTGATAGTCCGGGTTCAGCGCCGCGGCTTTTTCCCGCAGGCTCAGCAGCAATGCCCGAGGCGTCAGCTGGCCGCTGCGATAGGCGCGACGCAGGTCGTCCAAGCGAAGAGAAAGGTTCATGGCATTTATCCTTTGATTGAGTTCAGTCACGTTCCAGCACCACTACGCGCTGTCCGGCGCGCACCGCCGATCCTGGCTGGACACGCACTTCGCGCACCACCCCGGCCACGGGTGCAAGCACCGGGATTTCCATCTTCATCGACTCCAGGATCACCAGCGCATCACCGGCGGCGACCCGAGCGCCAACCTGTACCTGGACCTGCCAGAGGTTGCCGGCGATATGGCTGTCGACGCTGAGTTGGTTCTCCCTCAGGCGTGTGTCTTCAATGGGCGCGGCGGTGGGTTCTACGGTTTCGAAATGCGCTTGGCCGCTGGCGATCCAGCGCTCGCGTTCGGCATTGAAGGCGCCTTGTTGCTGTTGGCGGAATGCCGCGATGCTGTCGGCCTCGCGCGCCAGGAACTGTTGGTAATCAGCCAGGTTGAGCTGGCTGTGCTCGATCTGCAGATCGAAGCGGCCCAAGGGGAAATCCCGACGGATGCGTAACAGTTCTTCGGCACTGACCGGGTAGAAGCGGATCTGGTCGAAGAAGCGCAGCAACCAGGGTTTGCCATCGAATGCGGCGACGTCCCGGTAACGATTCCACATCTGCAAGGTGCGCCCGACGAACTGATAACCCCCGGGGCCCTCCATGCCGTAGACACACATGTAGGCACCGCCGATGCCCACCGAGTTTTCCGCGGTCCAGGTACGGGCCGGGTTGTATTTGGTGGTCACCAGCCGATGCCGTGGGTCCAGCGGTGTGGCGACCGGTGCGCCGAGGTAGACGTCCCCGAGGCCCATGACCAAGTAGCTGGCGTCGAACACCGTGCGCTGCACTTCGTCGAGGTTGGGCAGGTCATTGATGCGCCGGATGAATTCCAGGTTGCTCGGGCACCAGGGTGCGTCCTTGCGCACGGTGGTCATGTATTTTTCGATGGCCAGTTGGCAGGCCGGATCGTCCCAGGACAGCGGCAGGTGGACGATGCGTGAGGGGACTTGCAGGTCTTGCGCGGCGCACACCGCGTCCCACTCACCGGCGACAAGCGCCAGCAGATCGGCCAGGGGCAGTTGCTCGGGTTGGTAATGCACTTGCAGCGAGCGAATCCCCGGGGTCAGGTCGATCACGCCACGCAGCTGCTTTTGCTCCAGGGCTTGCATCAAGGCATGGGCGCGAAAGCGCAGCACCAGGTCCAGTTCAGGGGCGCCGATCTCCAGCAGCAGGTGGGTGTCGCCGGCCAGGCGAGCCACCAAGCGGGTATCGTCCTGACCGATATCCAGCACCACAGGCGACCCAATCTCCTGTGGGAGCGGGCTTGCTCGCGAAAGCGATGGCGCATTCAGCATTGAGGTATCTGATAGACCGCCTTCGCGAGCAAGCCCGCTCCCACATTGATCCCATTCCAAGGCCAGTGAGCGGGCGGTCGATATATCCACCGGCACGAACTTCACCTTGTCCCCGGCCTTGAGCTGCCCCAACTGCCAGAGATCCGCTTCGATCACCGTCACCGGGCAGACGAAGCCGCCCAGGCTCGGACCGTCGGGGCCGAGGATCACAGGCATGTCGCCGGTAAAGTCCACCGCGCCGATGGCGTAGGGGTTGTCATGGATATTGGAAGGGTGCAGCCCGGCTTCGCCACCGTCGGCCCGGACCCATTCGGGTTTCGGCCCGATCAGTCGTACGCCGGTGCGGCTGGAATTGAAATGCACTTCCCAGGCGGTGTCGAAGAAGGTCTGGATGTAGCGCTCGGTGAAATATTCCGGCGCGCCGTGAGGACCGTAGATCACGCGGATCTGCCGCACGCTCGGCAGCTCAAGCGCCGGCACGCTCGTTTGCGCCGGCATCGTTTGCTCAGCCAGCGGGTTGAGATGCAACACATCGCCCGTGCACAACGCCCGCCCACCATGGCCGCCGAATTGTCCAAGGGTGAAGGTGCTCTTACTACCCAGGTAGTCCGGTACTTGCAAGCCACCTTGCAGGCACAGGTAACTGCGCGCCCCGGCGCCAGTGACGGTGCCGATCGCGAGGGTTGAGCCAGCCCCGATCGACAACACGGCGTTCATCGGCACGGCTTCACCGTCGAGGGTCAGGGCAATCGCCGCGCCGGTCACGGCCACCCGGGCATCGCAGTTGAAGCGCAACAGCGGCCCATTCATGGTGATCTCCAATGCGGGCGCGCCTTCTTCATTGCCCAGCAGGCGATTGCCCAGGCGCAGCGAACGGTTGTCCATCGGCCCTGACGGCGGCACGCCTACCGCCCAATAACCGATACGCCCGGGATAATCCTGGACGCTGGTCTGGGTGCCGGGGCTCAGGACCTCAAAAGTGTTGGCGCGATAGACCAACGCCTCCAGGCAGCGGGTCCAGGGTCGGCCGTTGGCAAATGGCGCATCGAGAAGAATCTGTTGCAGGTATTGGCGGTTGGTTTCCACGCCATACAGCAGGCTTTCATCCAGCGCTTGATGCAAGCCCAGGCGTGCCTGTTCGCGGGTTGGCGCCCACCGGATGACTTTGGCGATCATCGGGTCGAAGTACGGTGGAACCTGGCAGCCGGCCTCGACCCAGGTGTCGATGCGCAGTTGCTTGCCGTCGGCCGCGGGGAACTGCACAGCGGTCAGCAGTCCGGGGCTGGGTTGGAAATCCCGGCCTGGATCCTCGGCATACAACCGCGCCTGAATGGCGTGGCCCTCGGCTTTCAAACCCTGGCTCAGTTCGCTCAAGGGGGGCAGATCGCCAGCGGCCAGTTGCACCATCCAGCGCACCAGGTCCACGCCCCAGACTTGCTCGGTGACGCCGTGCTCCACCTGCAAGCGGGTGTTCACTTCCAGGAAGTAGAAACGTCCGGCGTCGCTGTCGAACACGAATTCCACGGTGCCGGCGCTGCGGTAGTTGACCGCCCTGGCCAGTTGGATCGCCGCTGCGCAGAGTTCGTCGGCCATGCCTTCGGGCAGGTTGGGCGCCGGGGTTTCCTCGAGGACTTTCTGGTTGCGTCGCTGCACCGAGCAGTCGCGCACGCCGAGGGCAATCACCTGGCCCTGGCCGTCGCCGAATACCTGTACCTCCAAGTGCCGCGCGCGTTCGATGTACTTCTCGATGAACACCCCGGCATCGCTGAAGTTGTTCTGGCCCAGGCGCTTGACGGCTTCGAAGGATTCGCTCAACTCTGTGGCGCTGCGGCACACGCGCATGCCGATGCCGCCGCCACCAGCGGTGCTCTTGAGCATCACCGGATAGCCGATCTGTGTCGCGGCCAATAGCGCGGCCTCAAGGCTGTCGAGCAGTTCGGTGCCTTCGAGCAGGGGAACGCCGTGCTGCCGGGCGAGGTCGCGGGCGGTGTGCTTGAGGCCGAAGACGCGTAGTTGCTCTGGCGTCGGACCGATGAAAGCAATATCGGCCGCCTCACAGGCTTGCGCGAAGGTGGCATTCTCCGAAAGAAAGCCGTAGCCGGGATGGATTGCCTTCGCACCGCTGCTTTTGGCGATCGCCAGGAGTTTGTCCACCGCCAGATAGGTACCGGCTGCCGCGCCTTCGCCCAGGCAATGGGCCTCATCGGCGTGCAGGATATGCAAACTGGCGGCGTCGGCCTGGGAATAGACCGCCACGCCTTTGACCTGCAATTCGCGCAGGGTCCGCAGGATGCGGCAGGCGATGGCGCCACGGTTGGCGATCAGGATTTTGTCGAACATGGGATACCCCTCAGGCCTCATGCTGGCCTGAACTGGGAGGCGGGCCGTCCCGCGGTTTTCGATGGCCGGTGGGGTCGTCCCCAGCGGCGAACAATCAACCCTCAAGACACCACTGGACCTTGTGGGAGCGGGCTTGCTCGCGAAAGCGGCGGGTCAGTCAATATCAATGTCGCTGTCAGACTGCCTTCGCGAGCAAGCCCGCTCCCACATTGGAACGCGGGCGTTCGGTAAACACTATTTAATGCACTGCCCCGACCGGCTCTGGCACAACGCAAACAACCAGCGTCGCAGGCGTATGAGTTTCAGTCCCATATCAAGAGCTCCGCAGGGGTGGGGTTGTAGGCGTTGCACGGATTGTTCAGTTGCGGGCAGTTGGAGATCAGCACGATCACGTCCATTTCCGCGCGCAGGTCGACGTATTTGCCCGGTGCCGAGATGCCGTCTTCGAAACTCAGGCCGCCGTCGGCGGTGACCGGTACGTTCATGAAGAAGTTGATGTTCGGTCCGATGTCGCCCTTGCCCAGGCGACCGTCGTGGGCACAGGCCCGCAGGTAGTTGTCACGGCAGCTGTGCATGTAGCGTTTTTCCAGGGCGTAGCGCACGGTGTTGCTTTCCTGGGCGCAGGCGCCGCCGAGGGTGTCGTGACGTCCGCAGGTGTCTTCGACGATGGTCAGCATCGGGCGGCCGAGGTTGGAATACAGCACGCTGCCGGTGCTCAGGTAAACGCTGTTCTGCCGACGCAGGGTGCGTTGTACGTCATAGCGTTCCTTGGGGTTGGCCAGGCTGTAGAACAGCGTATCGACCGCCTGGTTGCCTTCCAGGTCGAGGATGCGCAGGGTCTGGCCTGCCTTGACCTCAGTGAGCCAGGGTTCGCCGGCGGGAATCGTGGCGCGATAGAGGGCGGTGTCGGGTTGTTTTTCTGCGGTGGCGATGGCGAGTGACATGGCAACGATCCTCAGGCGAACAGGCGGTCGGTATTGATGAAGCCGCGCTGGTTTTCCGGGCGAGAATGGCGGCACTGCTCAGCGACGCTGGCGTCGGCGTTCATCCAGCTGAGCTTGAGCGGTTGCGGGGCGTATTGCGGGTTCGGGTCCATCGGGTGTTGCAGCGCGGTCAGCACCACCAGGGTATCCATCGGTGCGTACAGCTCGATGTAGTCACCGGCCTTGGAATGGCCTTCAACGAAGTGAAACCCTCCGCGCCCATCGACATCGACCCGGCTGAACAGGTTGAGGGTCATCAGCAGGTCGGACAGGCCCAGCCCCCATTTGCCCAATTCCACCAGCAGGTTGTCGGTGCCGTTGCGAAAGAACCCGTTGCGCAGTTCCTGGTAGCGGCCCTGACCGTATTTTTGTGCGACCTCCTCGGCGCAGAGCACGCCGCCAAGGCTATCGCTCCAGCCACAGGTGTCGGCAGTGATCGCCGCCAGTACGCGACCCATGTCCGAGTACAGGCAATGGCCGGTGGTGAGTTTGGCAGTGTGTTGGCACTTGAGGCTGTCCGGCAGGTTCAGGCGTTCGGTTTTCTCGTTGGCATTGAGCAATGTCAGGCTCACATTGGCCCCGCCGTGCAGGTCGGTCAGGCGCAGCAGTTGGCCGCGTTTGAGCACGAAGGAGCGGTGGCCACCGCCAGGCAGCAGTTCTTCGGCGAAGGGCGGATACAGTTGGGTCGAATCGGTCATGGCTAAACTCCGTTCAAGCGATACGCAATGTGCCGGCCAATGCGGCGGGCAGGACGTCGACGGCGGCACGGGCGGTGCGACGGTCGCTGTTCAGTGGAATGTCATAGGTGATGCGTGCGCCATAGGCGCCCGGGGCGTGCGGGTCGGCGCGGACTTTGTCGAACACCAGCAGTCGGGTGCCAAGGCTGAAACCTTCGGACAGGTCATGGGTGACCATGAACACCGTCAACCGGGTTTCGCGCCACAACTCCAGCAACAGGCTGTGCATGTCTTTGCGAATGCCCGGGTCAAGGGCGCCGAAGGGTTCGTCCAGCAGCAGGACACGCGGTTTCATGATCAGTGCCTGGGCGATGGCCAGCCGCTGTTGCATGCCACCGGACAACTGCGCCGGGTATTTGTCCAAGGCATGGCCGAGGCCGACCTTGGCCAGCAACTGCGCAGCCTGTTCCCGCACCTGGCGCTTGGCGCTGCCCAACAGACGACCCAGCAGCGGCGCGCGCGGCAGTTCCAGGCCCAGGGCCACGTTGTCCAGCACTGTCAGGTGTGGGAACACCGAATAGCGCTGGAACACCACGCCGCGGCTGGCATCCGGCTCGCTGGCCAAGGGCTGGCCGTCCAGCAGAATCTGCCCGCGACTGGCGTGCTCCTGGCCCAGCAACAAGCGCAGGAAGGTCGATTTGCCGCAACCCGAGGCGCCCACCAGCGTGCAGAACTCGCCCTCGGCGACGCTCAGGTTCAAGCGCTCGATGACCACTTGATCGCCATACTGTTGCCAGACGTTGTTCACGGTAATGAAGCTCATGCTTTCGCCCCCTCGTACCAGGGGAATGCTTGCCGGGTCAGGCGCTTGAGGCCCCAGTCCATCAGCCAGGCGAGCAGGGTGATCCACACCACGTACGGCAGGATCACGTCCATCGCCAGGTAACGACGCACCAGGAAAATCCGATAGCCCAGCCCGTCGGTAGAGGCGATGGCTTCGGCGGCGATCAGAAACAGCCACGCCGAACCGAGCATCAGTCGCAGGGAAATCAACAGGCGCGGCAGCAGTTGCGGCAAGACCACCCGCAGCATCAGGGTCCAGGTCGAAGCGCCGAGGGTCTGGGCCTTGATCAGCAGCTCGGGCGGAATTTCCCGGGCGCGTTGCTCCAGATCCCGCGCCAGGCAGGGCGTGATGCCGATGACAATCAGCATGACTTTGGACAATTCACCCAGGCCGAAGACGATGAACAGGATCGGCAGGATGGCCAATGGCGGGACCATCGACACCACCGTGAGCAGTGGTGACAACGGCGCGCCAAGCAGCGGCAGCGTGCCGGCGGCGATGCCCAGGCACAGCCCGGCCAGTGCACTTATCCCCAGGCCGATGGCCAGCCGTTGCAGGCTGGATGCCGTGTCTTGCCAGAGCAGATAATCACCGCTGCGGGCGTCAGGGATGAACGCCAGGCGCTTCACCGCATCGGCCATTTGCACGGCGCTGGGCAGCAGTTTGTCGTTGGGATTGTCCGTCAACCGTTCGGCCGAGCCCATGAAATAGGCGAACAACACCAGCGCGAAGGGCAGGATCACCAGCAACAGGCGGCTGGGACGATCCGGGTAGCGGTTGATCAGGCGCATGCCAGGTCTCCGGTTTACAGCTTGGCGTCGACGGCCTGCTGGACGTAGGTCGGGTCAAAGCGCAGCTTGAGGTTGGCCTTGTCGCCGTGGGTCACGCCACCGGCAAACGCGATACCGACCGCTTCGGGGCTCTTGGCGCCTTCGCCCAGCAATCCGTGCTGGAACGAGAACTCGGCCACCTTGCCCATGGTCGCGGGCAATTGTTCGCTGGTGGCAAAGCCCAAGGCTTCGGCAGGCGTGGCGAACAGCTTGGTGGTGTCCAGTTGCGATTGGAAACCGGCCAGATCAGTGCCCGAGGCTTTAGCCATGTGTTCCAGTGCGGCCTTGCTGGCCGCATTGTTTGCGTTCATCAGTGCCACCACTTCAAACCAGGCACCGGTCAGCGCTTTGCCCAGGGCCGGGTTGTCATGAAGGGTCTGGGTGTTGACCACCATCATGTCCATGATCTCGCCGGGCACTTGGCTGGAATTGAACACTTCGCTCACACCGGGCTGGGTCTTGATGTCCGAAAGCATCGGGTTCCAGGTGGTGACGGCCTTGACCTGGGCGGTGTTGAAGGCCGCCGAAATATCGGCGTCGGAGGTGTTGACGACTTTCAGGTCTTTTTCGGTGAGGCCTACCGAATCCAGGGCGCGGGCCAGCAGGTAATGGGAGACCGAGAGCTCCACCAGGTTGACGTCCATGCCCTTGAGGTCGGCGACTTTCTTGCCTTCGCCCTTGAGCACGATGCCGTCGTTGCCGTTGGAGAAGTCGCTGACAATCAGCGCGGTGCTGTCCACGCCACCGGCTGCCGGAATGGTCAGGGCGTCCATGTTGGTCATGGTGCAACCGTCGAACTGGCCGGCGGTGTACTGGTTGATGGATTCGACGTAGTCGTTGAGCTGCACGACATCGATCGTGATGCCGTACTTCTTCGCCCATTTATCGACGATGCCTTGGCTGCCGGCATATTCCCAAGGCATCCAGCCGGCGTAGATAGTCCAACAGACGCTGAAATGGTCTTTTTGCGCAGCGGGGGACGAGAGGCTCACCAGGGCCGAAAAGGCGGCGACGAGCAGGGTGGACAGACGGAGCTTGAGCATGGTGGATCTCCAGTTGATCAAGGGCGGACAGGAGCAACGCGGCACCGTGAACGGTGGCTTGTCTCCCGGGCTTTTGTCCCGCCGTGTAACCTCAACTGGAGGTCGCCAACTCTCGGACCAGTCACTCGCCAGAGGCGAGCCGGAACCCTAGTCAGCCATTGCAAATTGTGGTGCCGCGAACCTGTGATGACTCCTGCACGAAGTTTTGCAAAGCGAGAGCCGTGCCAAGTCCACCAAAGGCACGGGGCAGAGCGTGCGGGTCTTGAGGGCGGATGATCGAGGGGGTATTTATGCCTGCTTGTGGTGCCGTCGCGCACCGGAACAGGGCGACGAGCTACATGTTTCTAGTTGTTGCCGAATCGCACCAGATTCCGATTTTGCTGTCTGAATATTCGTCAGTCACCCAATGTTGACTGCCGCCCATCAGCGTCGCTGATGTGGCCCATTCGCGGTCCAGGAGGCCGCCATGTATCGACGACTGCTGCTCCTTGCGTTTCTCGGTTTGACTCTTTCGGCTTGCGAGCCTTACTACGACGGAGACTCTTACTACCGCTCCGAGGTGTACACCTCACCGGCGCCTGCCTACTACGGCGGCGGGAGTTATTATTCGGCTCCGCGTGGCTACTACGCCCCGCGGTATTACCAACCGGCGCCGCGCTATTACTCGGCACCGCGCTACTACCAGCCAGCCCCACGCTATTACTCGCCACCGCGGGCGGCGTACTGGTCCCATCCGAATCGCGGTGGTTGGGGCGGCCGTGACCGGGGTGGCTGGAATGACGACCGGGGCGGGCATGATCATCGGGGACGGGGCGATCATGACGGAAGGGGACGAGGCGGCCATCGCTGATCGGCGGACAAAAAAAGCGGCGCATTGAGCGCCGCTTTTTTATGCCTGAAATAAAACAAATGTGGGAGCGAGCCTTGCTCCCGCAGGGGGCTGGGGTCGATCTCTGATTTCGACTCCACACCAACCCCATGTGGCGAGGGAGCTTGCTCCCGCTGGCCTGCGAAGCAGGCCCCCGCATTTATCCAGGCAAACCGCAGGGCCCGGTTCTGCGACTGCTGCGCAGCCGAGCGGGAGCAAGCTCCCTCGCCACGGGGTATGGGTGACTGGACTGACGCCGTCGCGAGCAGGCTCGCTCCCACAGGTTTAGATATCAGAACGACTCGTTAGCCAGATCCGCCAACGGATGCCGACCCTCCCACGCCTTGTGGAAATGTGCCTCGACCACCGCTTCGGGCACACGGTTGATATCCGGCCAGTGCCAATGGGGCTTGTGGTCCTTGTCGATCAGCCGCGCACGCACGCCCTCGCTGAATTCGGGATGGCGGCAGCAGTTGAGGCTCAGGGTGTATTCCATGCGTAACACACCGGCCAATGACAGATGCCGGGCGCGGGCGATCTGTTCCCAGACCAGATGAGCGGTCAGTGGCGAGCCTTCGGTCATGGTCCTGGCCGCCCGGGCGATCAGCGGGTCCGCATGATTGGCCTGCAAGCTGAGAACCTTCCAGGCACAGCTCACATCGCTGACATCCAGCCACTCGTCGATCATCTGCCGGCGCGGCAGCCACTGGGCTTCGGGCAGTTGGGCGATGGCTTCCTGTTGCAAGGCCTTGAGCAGGCTGTTGAGTTGCATCGCCGTCTGTTCCTGCCAGTTGAGCTGCAGCAGGCCTGCGATCAGGTCGTCCTGTTGTTCATCCAGCAGGAAACGGTCGGCCAGGCCCAGGTCAATGGCGTCGCGGGCGTTCATGTGGGCGCCGGTCAGGCCGAGGAACAGGCCGAGCTTGCCCGGCAGGCGCGCCAGGAACCAACTGGCGCCGACATCCGGGTACAGGCCGATGCTGATTTCCGGCATCGCCAGGCGACTGCTCGGCGTGACGATGCGCGTGCTCGCGCCTTGCAGCAGCCCCATGCCGCCGCCCAGCACATAGCCATGGCCCCAGCACAACAAGGGTTTGGGATAGGTGTGCAGGTTGAAGTCCAAACGGTATTCCGCGGCGAAGAACTGCGCAGCCAAGGGCGGGACTTCGCCGGGATTGGCGCGGCAGGCTTCTACCAGGCTGCGCACTTCACCGCCGGCGCAGAAGGCCTTGGCGCCGTTGCCACGCAACAGCACGCAGACGATTTGCGGATCCCTGGCCCAGGCATCGAGACGATCACGCAGGGCGTTGATCATCGGCAGGGACAGTGCGTTCAAGGATTTTTCAGCGTCCAGGGTCGCGATGCCGATGCGCGCTCCCAGGCTGGCGGTTAACTCTTCGAAGTGCAGATTCATCGTGACCTCGATCAGGAATTTGAATGGTCAGTATGACCGCTGCGTAGGAAAGTGCCGGTTCTGCGTCAGATCAATTGACAAGCCATGTAGGCTTTCCTAGGGTGCGCCCATTGTTTTTACCAGGTGCAACCATGACCGCTGACGACCGTATCAAACTCGAACCGAGCTGGAAGCAGGCACTGCGTGCCGAGTTCGACCAGCCCTACATGGCGGAGTTGCGCGAATTCCTGCGCAGGGAATACGCCGCGGGCAAGGAGATTTATCCACCGGCATCGTTGATTTTCAATGCACTCAATTCCACGCCGCTGGACAAGGTCAAGGTGGTCATCCTGGGGCAGGATCCGTATCACGGCCCGGGCCAGGCCCATGGCCTGTGTTTCTCGGTGCAGCCGGGCGTGCCGACGCCGCCGTCGCTGGTCAATATCTACAAGGAATTGAAGCGCGACCTGAACATCGACATCCCCAACCACGGCTACCTGCAAAGCTGGGCCGACCAGGGCGTGTTGCTGCTCAACACTACCATGACGGTCGAGCGCGCCAATGCCAACTCCCATGCGGGCAAGGGATGGCAGCATTTTACCGACCGGGTTATCGAGGTGGTCAGTGCTCATCAGCCGCACCTGGTGTTCCTGCTGTGGGGCGCCCATGCCCAGAGCAAGCAGAAGCTGATCGATGCCACCAAGCACCTGGTGCTGACTTCCGTGCATCCGTCGCCCTTGTCGGCTTATCGAGGGTTCCTGGGTTGCGGGCATTTCAGCCGGGCCAACAAGTTCCTTGAACAGCAGGGCGAGACGCCGATCGATTGGCGGGTGCCGCCGGTTTGATCGGTCGGCAATGAAGGCCGTGTGGGAGCGGGCTTGCTCGCGAAGGCGTCGGCACATCCTGCATGATGGGCGGCTGACCCACCGCTTTCGCGAGCAAGCCCGCTCCCACAAGGGCTTCGTGAGCCTTTCAGGGGCAACCTGATCTACAAATCAGGGCCCGCTTTGCGGGTCCAATACCGAAACAACGGCTCTGCCATAAACAACACGAACAACAGCCGCATCACCTGCAACGCCGTCACCAACGGCACCGACAGTTGCAGCGTCTCTGCCGTCAGGCTCATTTCGGCGATGCCACCGGGCATCATGCCCAGGGTCAGAGAGCGCAGGTCCAGGTGGGTCAGGCTGCTCAGGCCCAGGGCTGCGAGGCTGGCGATCAGCATCGTCAACACTGTGCCGACCAGGGTACGCCCCATGAACGAGGGCGCCCGACGGAAAAATTGCCGGTTGAAATGGCAACCCAACCCGCTGCCAATCAGCCACTGGCCAAACTGGCTGGCCCCGTTGGGCAGGCCGATGTGCAGATCCCAGCCGACGCTTACCGCCGCGCTCACCAGCAACGGCCCGAACAGCCATGGGTTGGGTTGACGCAAGCGTTGCCAGAGCCAGGCGAGCAGGGCGCCCGCTGGGAACAGCAGCGCCAGCCACAGCCAGTCGACTGTCGTGGCGTGCTGCACCGGAGTGCCTTCGCCCAGCAGGTATTTGAAGGCGGCCGGCACGCACAGCACCACCACCAGCACCCGCAGACTCTGGCCGGCCGCGACGCGGCTGAGGTCTGCGCCATTGCGCGCGCCCAGGTTGACCATTTCACCGGAGCCGCCCGGCATGCTCGAAAAGAAAGCCGTGGCGCGGTCTTCACCGGTGCGGCGCATCAGCCACACACCCACCACGCTGGACACGCTGGTGATCAGCGCGCCGAAAAAAATCAGGCCGAAGTGGCTCAGCACCTGCTCCATCACCACCGGGGTGAAGTGCAGGCCGATCCCGATGCCCACCACCCATTGGCCGCACTTGCGGCCGCCGGGGATTTCCATCAGTTGCCACGGCGTCAGGCAGCGCACCAGGATGATCGCCAGCAACGAGCCGACCATCCAGGGCAAAGGCCAGCCGATCAGGCTGGCCAGGTAACCGCCGGCCAGACCGACCAGCGGTGTTCCCCACCATTGTCTGAAGGTTGCTTCAGACATTGGCCAGGGCACGGCGTTGGGCACTGCGACGACGCCAGATCCGCAGCAATGGCATGAACAGCATGATCGCGGTCAATATCCAGCAACCGAAGGTGATCGGGCTCGACCAGAGAATCTCCAGCGCACCGTTGGAAATCGACAGCGCCCGGCGCAGGTTCTGTTCCATCAGGCCCCCGAGGATGAAGCCCAGCAGCACCGGCGACAATGGGAAATCCAGCTTGCGCAGGATGTAGCCGAAGATACCGATGCCGATCATCAGGAACAGGTCGAACGTGGTGGCGTGCACGGCATAGACACCGATCCCGGTAATGATCGCGATCACCGGCACCAGGGCCCAGTTCGGCACGGCCAGGATTCGGGTGAAGACGCGAATCATCGGGATGTTCAGGATCACCAGCATGACGTTAGCGATGAACAACGAGGCAATCAGGCCCCAGACGATGTCCGGCTGTTGTTGGAACAGCAAAGGGCCAGGGGTGATGTTGTACAGCGACAGCGCACCGATCATCACCGCCGTTGTCCCCGAACCTGGAACCCCGAGCGTCAGCATTGGCACCAGCGCACCGCAGGCCGCGCCACCGATGGCGGTTTCCGGGGCGGCGAGGCCACGTTTGTCGCCCTGGCCGAAAGTACCGTTCGCGCCGGCGATGCGTTTTTCGGTCATGTAGGCCACGGCGCTGGCCAGGGTGGCACCGGCACCCGGCAACACACCCATGATGAAGCCGAGCAGGCCGCAGCGCAGGTTCACCACAAAGACCGATGCCGCTTCCTTGAAGTTGAACATCATCCGCCCGGTCGCCTTCACCGCTTCCTGGCCTCGGTGGGTTTTTTCCAACAGCAGGAGGATTTCGCTGATGGAGAACAGGCCCAGCACCAGCACGACGAACTGGATGCCGTCGGTCAAATGTATGTTGTCGCCGGTAAAGCGATACACACCGCTGTTGGCATCGATCCCCACGCTGGACAGAAACAGGCCGATCAACGCCGCAATGAACGTCTTGAGCGGACGATCACCGGCCATGCCACCGAGGCAGACAATGGCGAACACCATCAGCACGAAATATTCCGCCGGCCCGAAGGCAATCGCCCATTTCGCCAGCAACGGGGCAAACAGCACCATGCCGCAGGTGGCGATGAACGCCCCGATGAACGAACTCCAGGCCGACAGCGACAATGCCACACCGGCCAAGCCCTGGCGGGCCATCGGGTAGCCATCAAGGGTGGTCATCACCGTAGAAGCTTCGCCCGGGATGTTGAGCAGGATCGAACTGATGCGCCCGCCGTACTCGCAACCCAGATACACCGCCGCCAGCAGGATCAGCGCCGATTCCGGCGGCAAGCCCAGGGCAAACGCAATCGGGATCAACAGGGCCACGCCGTTGATCGGTCCCAGGCCCGGCAGCAGGCCGACCACGGTGCCGATCAAGGTGCCGGTCAGCGCTGTGACCAGGTTGTAGGGCGTCAGTGCGACGCCGAAACCCTGGCCGAGATAATTCAGGGTATCCATATCAATTCTCCAGGACGTCGAGCAGGCCCAGGGGCAGCGGCACGTCCATCAGCTTGTCGAACAACAGATAAAGACCGATGGCCATCAGGCTGATGATCACCACGCTTGGCAGCCAGCGACCGCCATAGAGACGGGCCATCGGCACGCCGATCAAAATGCTCGAGAGAATGAAGCCCAGCGGTTCGAAGGTCCCGGCGAACACCAGCAGCAGCCCTACGCAGATACCGATTTTCTGCAGGGTTTCGCGATCCAGTTGCGGATCTTCGTCGCTGTGCACGATGGGTGCGGGACGAAACACCATGTACAGCAGCGCGACGCCCATCAGCCCCAGCATCAGCAGCGGGAAGGCGCGCGGGCCGACCGGTTCGTAGGAAAAGGCTGCCTGATAAGGCCAAGCCATCAGCGCGAGGCCGATGCAGACCAACAGCAGCACCGAAGCAAAAATACGTTGGATGGTGAGCATGACTAACTCCTGGGCGACGCGGGGGGACGCCAGCGCCGCCACGAGAACAGGGACAGTTACTGGATCAGGCCGAACTCTTTGGCCAGTACCTTGTAATCAGCCACTTGTTTCTTCACGTAGGTGTCCAGTTCCGGCCCGGTCATGGCGAACGGGAACAGCTCGCGCTGGTCACGCAGCTTGGCGAACTCTTCGGAGGCCAGCAGTTTGTCGAACGCGTCTTTCCACCAGGCGTAGTCTTCGTCGCTGACTTTTGGCCCGAGGTAGAAGCCACGCACCACCGGCCAGACGATGTCGTAGCCTTGTTCCTTGGCGGTCGGGATGTCTTTCATTTCCGGCTCGTCGAGGCGTTTTTCGGCAAACACCGCCAGCAGGCGCATGTCGCCGCTCTGGATGTGCGGCATGGAGTCGGAGATGTCCGTACTGCCGACCTGAATGTGGCCACCGAGCAGCGCCGTGGCGATTTCGCCGCCGCCTTCGAGGGCAACGTAGCGCAGGTCGCGGGGGTTGATCCCGGCGGCCTTGGCGATGAGTGCGGTCTGCATCCAGTCCTGGCTGCCCACGGTGCCGCCGGAGCCGATCACCACCGAGCCAGGGTCTTTCTTCAGGGCCTGTACCAGATCGTCGAGGGTCTTGTAAGGCGAGTCGCTCTTCACGGCGATGGCGCCATAGCTGGTGCCAACGGCCGCCAGCCAGCGCACGGCGCTTTCATCGAAGCGACCGAACTTGCCTTGGGCCAGGTTCAACAGCGAACCGCTGGACCACGCCACCAGCGTGCCGGCGTCCGCCGGGCGTTGGGCGACCACTGCGTTGTAGGCCACCGCGCCGACACCACCGGGCATGTAGGTCACACGCATCGGCTTGGTCAACAGTTTCTGGTTGACCAGAGCGCTTTGCGCCAGTTTGCAGGTCAGGTCGAAACCGCCGCCAGGGGAGGCCGGGGCGATGCATTCGGGGCGCTTGGGCTCTTTGGATGGATCGGCGGCAAGCAATTGTCCGGCGAACATCAGGCAACCGGCCGCGAGGGCTACTTTACGCAGTGATAGGCTCATTATTGTCTCCACAGGAGTTGTTGTTGTGTTGGGTTTGAAGCGCGTGTCGCTGGCCTTGCGGCCTGAACATCATCGATGGCTGACGCAAGTCGAAACTGCAATAGCAGGCATGGGAAACCACCAGGCCAAGAGGCGGCGCCGGTCGAGGAGATCTGATAGAAGCGGGAAGGGCAGGCAGGTGTCGGGACCTGAAGCTGCATGAACAGCATGATGAATACTCCGCTTTTATTGTTCTTATTAAGCCGAAAACGCTTCAAGGCGTTTTTCGTTTGCGTCAGGCAGCCGAAACTATCCGTGAGAGGACTCTAATGGCCGAACCTTTCGCTAACCTTTCAAAAGCTTTCAGCCGGTTTTTTGGCTTCACAGTGGCGCAAGCGGCTGTAAACTCCGCGCCAAAGAATGGCGCCGGCCATCCCTGAATCGAGGAAAAACCCATGCGTGTTCTGCTCGTCGAAGACCATCTGCAGCTCGCCGAAAGCGTCGCCCAGGCGCTCAAGAGCACCGGCTTGACCGTGGACGTGCTGCACGACGGGGTGGCGGCCGACCTGGCGTTGAGTAGCGAGGAATATGCCGTGGCGGTCCTTGATGTCGGGCTGCCGCGCATGGACGGTTTCGAAGTGCTGGCGCGTCTGCGGGCGCGGGGCAAGACCCTGCCGGTGTTGATGCTGACTGCCCGCAGTGACGTCAAGGATCGGGTCCACGGCCTGAACCTCGGCGCCGACGACTACCTGGCCAAGCCATTCGAGCTCACCGAACTTGAGGCCCGGGTCAAGGCGTTGTTGCGTCGTAGTGTATTGGGCGGCGAACGTCAGCAACGCTGCGGTGGGCTGATTTATGATCTGGACACCCGCCGCTTTACTCTCGATGACGAATTGCTGACCCTGACATCCCGCGAGCAAGCGGTGCTGGAGGCGTTGATCGCCCGGCCGGGACGGGTGATGAGCAAGGAGCAACTGGCCGCCCAGGTGTTCGGCCTGGACGAAGAAGCCAGCCCCGACGCCATCGAGATCTACGTCCATCGCTTGCGCAAGAAACTCGACGGCCATGCGGTGGCGATCGTGACCTTCCGCGGCCTGGGTTACTTGCTGGAAACCCGCGATGCATAAGCCTGACAGCCTGCGCTGGCGGTTGCTGTGGAACCTGGCGCTGCTGCTGGTGGTGCTGATGCTCGCCAGCGGCTTGAGCGCCTACTGGAACGGGCGTGAGGCCGCAGACACGGCTTACGACCGCACGCTGCTGGCTTCGGCCCGGACCATCGCCGCCGGCCTTTCGCAACGTGACGGCAGCCTCAGCGCGGACGTGCCTTACGTGGCGTTGGACACCTTCGCCTACGACAGCGCCGGGCGCATTTATTACCAGGTCAACGACATCAACCAGAAGCTGATCTCCGGGTACGAAAACCTTCCTGGCCCGCCGCCCGGCACGCCACGCACCGACGATTACCCGGCCCTGGCACGCTTCTATAACGCCAGCTACCAGGGCCAGAACGTGCGGGTGGTGAGCCTGCTCAAGGCAGTGAGCGAGCCGAACATGAACGGCATGGCGGAAGTGCGCGTGGCCGAAACCGAGGAGGCGCGGGTCCGCATGGCCCGCAGCCTGATGGCTGACACATTGCTGCGCCTGGGCATGCTGGCGGTCGGGGCATTGTTGCTGGTGTGGTTCGCGGTCAGTGCCGCGCTGCGTCCGCTGGAGCGTTTGCGCACGGCGGTGGAAGAGCGCCAGCCGGACGATCTGCGGCCGTTGCCCTTGGTTGAAGTGCAGCACGAGTTATGGCCGCTGGTACGAGCGCTCAATCATTTCACCGAGCGGTTGCGTGGGCAGTTCGAGCGCCAGGCGCAATTCATTGCCGATGCCGCCCATGAACTGCGTACGCCCCTGGCGGCACTCAAGGCGCGCCTGGAGCTGGGCTTGCGCGCCACTGAACCGCTGGTCTGGCGCGAAACCCTGGAAACTGCCGCCCAAGGCACTGATCGACTGACGCACTTGGCCAACCAGCTGCTGTCCCTGGCACGCGTCGAGAACGGCGCCCGGGCGATTGCCGAAGGCGGCGCGAAACTACTGGATCTCAGCCAACTGGCCCGTGAACTGGGCATGGCGATGGCGCCTCTGGCCCATGCCCGCGGCGTGGCGTTGGCCCTCGAAGCTGACGAACCGGTGTGGTTGCGGGGCGAACCGACCTTGCTCAACGAGTTGTTGAGCAACCTGGTGGACAACGCACTGGCCCACACGCCTTCCGGCGGCAACGTGATCCTGCGGGTCACCGCGCCGGCCGTGCTGGAAGTCGAGGATGATGGCCCGGGCATCCCCTTGCATGAGCGGGACCGGGTGTTCGAGCGCTTCTATCGGCGCAACCAGCAAGTGGCCGGATCCGGCCTGGGGTTGGCAATCGTCGGTGAAATCTGCCGCGCCCACCTGGCGCAGATCACCTTGCACGATGGGCAGGAGCGGGGTTTGAAAGTGCGGGTGAGTTTTGTTGCTGGGTAAACCCAAACCCTGTGGCGAGGGAGCTTGCTCCCGCTCGACTGCGTAGCAGTCGCATAATTCAAGGTCCGCTTCGCGGCCCAGCGGGAGCAAGCTCCCTCGCCACAACGGCGCAAGTTGGCTAGTAAAACATCGACCGCGCTTCTTCGAGATCCGCCAACCGATCCGGGTTCTCCAGGTCGATGCCCAGCTTCTTGAAGGCAGGCACAGCTGACAATTCAACCTTGCCGAGGGGATGGTCGGTGTCCTTGTAGCAGTACAGCGTCGCAACCTGCACCAGGTCGACGTAATCGATCTGCTTGGAATTGCGCTCGAAATCCAGGTACAGCCCCGGCAACTTCACCAGTCGTTCCGGAAACTCCCAGACGCTGAGCAACTTGTCCCCCAGCACCGGGTGAATCGTTTCGATGACATGGTTCAGGCTGACCGGGTCCGAGAGCAATTCGTTGTTGTCCTGGGCATAAGTCAGAATCGGCAACACACCGATCTGATGCACCAGCCCACCCAGCGCGGCCTGGTCGGGCTTGAGTTGGGTGTACGCGCGGCACAACGCATAGCTGACGCCGGCGATCTCCAGGCTCCTGCGCCAGACTTCACGCATCTTCTGCTCCACCACCTCGGAGCGGGCGTGGAAAATCTGCTCCATGACCAGGCCAATCGCCAGGTTACTGCTGTAGTTGACTCCCAGCCGGGTGATGGCCGTGTGCAGGTCGGTGACTTCCTGGGTCGCGCGCAGCAGTGGGCTGTTGACCACTTTTATCAGGCGGGCCGATAGGGCCGTATCGCGGCCGATCACTTTGCTCAGGTTGCTGACACTGATTTCCGGGTCTTCGGCGGCCCGGCGAATCTGCAGGGCCACTTCGGGTAATGTAGGTAGAACCAAGTCATCGTTGCCGATGGCTTGCACCAAATCCCGTTGGACCTTCTCCGCCAAATCGCTCATTTCGATTCTCTAGGGTGTTGCGACAAATGCTGCGATCAGCGCTGGATTTCGCGGTCGCGGTCCAGTTCGTAAGGCAGGTCCAGCAATTGGAGTACCGGGCCTTCCAGGGTGCCGAGGTGCACGTTGCCCTCTTCTGCTGCTTCGGCCTGCAAGACCGCCAGCAGTTCAATGTTTCGCTCGGCTTGAGCGGCGATCACCACTTCACCGATGGAGCTGCCGTGAACAGGGGAGAATAGCTCGGTGCCTGGCTCCGGCAACTGGCTGGCATCCAGTTGCAGGCGATACAGGCGCCGCTTGAGTTTGCCCAGGTACTGCATGCGTGCGACGATTTCCTGGCCGGTGTAGCAGCCTTTCTTGAAGCTCACGCCGCCAACGGCTTGCAGGTTGAGCATCTGCGGGATAAACAACTCACGGGTGGCCGGCATGACCTGGCCGATCCCGGCGCGGATCTGGCCCAGCAGCCAGGCGTTCAGGTCCGCTTCGGCCAGGGCTGCGCGCAACCGGGTTTGCAGCACCGGCGCCTGTTCGGCCGGGGCCCACAGTTCGGCACGGCCGGGCGAAACGCGAATGGCGATCAACGAGTCATGGCGAACCACGCTGTCGGTCTCGGCAGGCAGCTCAAGGCCCAGGTCGGTCAGGGCGTTGGCGGCGTCTTGCAGACCGAAGCGGACCCAGGCCGCGCTTTCATCGGTAAGCCTGGATTTGGAAAACACCGCGTATTTCTTCAGGTCGACCAGTTGCGGTTCGAGCAACTCGGTGGCCATCGCCATCAACACGCCGTCGCCCTCGAGCAGGATACGGAAACTCGATTGCATCCGGCCTTTCTGGGTGCAGCGCGCACCAAGACTCGATTGGCTGTCGCTCAGGTAGTTGAGGTTGCAAGTGAGTTGACCTTGCAGGAATTTGCCAGCGTCCACGCCGCGGACCGCGAGAACGCCTTCGTGGGACAGGGTGCAGAAAAAAGCGGAATCAGCCATGGGTCATCGCAGGTAGAAAAGTCTGGTGGACATCATAAGGGGGCGCCCTTGAAATGGGTAGTTCACAAAGGATCGATGGTGCCCGATAAAGCTGTCTGTTGCGCGGCGGCGGGGCCTGTATACTTGCGCTCTATTTGAGGAGCGCTCCATGGTCGAAGATGTTGAACTCAATCGTCTCTACTGGCACAGCCGCCGCGGCATGCTTGAGCTGGATGTATTGCTGGTGCCGTTCGTGAAAGAGGTTTACCCCCATCTCAATGAAGTGGACCGTGCCTGCTACGTCCGTCTGCTCGAATGCGAAGATCAGGACATGTTCGGCTGGTTCATGGAGCGCAGCGAATCCGAAGACCCGGAGCTGCAACGCATGGTTCGTATGATTCTGGACCGTGTCCAGCCCAAATAATCGCTTCGAATGCCGCTGGCAGGCCTGCGGGCAGCTGTTGGTGGCCTATCTCCTGGCCCAGGTATTTGCCTTGGGTTCGTTGTTTGTACTGACTGTCCCGTTGTGGCTCGCAGCGACGGGCATGTTTCTATGCCTGATCCATGGCGCCTGGACCCTGCCGCGACATCTGCTGCTGACCCATCCGCGGGCCTTTTGTGGATTACGTCGCGACGCCAGCGGTTGGCGGCTCTGGAACCGGGCGGATGGCTGGCAGCCGGTGCAGCTGTGCCCCGATAGCCTGGCGCTGCCGATGATCATCGTGCTGCGTTTTCGTCTGCGGGGCGAACGGCGGGTCCGCTCGGTGTGCGTGCCCCGCGGCGCGTTGGCGCCGGATGTCCATCGGCGCCTGCGGGTGCGGCTCCGGTTCAGCCGGCGTAGGTGGGCGGCACCAGAATAGTGTCCAGCGCCTCGGGGAGCAGGTTCGGGTAGTCGAGGGTGTAATGCAGCCCCCGGCTTTCCTTGCGCTCCATTGCCGAGCGAATCATCAGTTCGGCCACTTGGGCCAGGTTGCGTAGCTCGATCAGGTCGCGGCTGACTTTATAGTTGCTGTAGAACTCATCGATCTCATCCAGCAGCAAGCGCACCCGATGCTGTGCCCGTTGCAGGCGTTTGTTGGTGCGCACGATGCCGACGTAGTCCCACATGAAGCGCCGCAATTCATCCCAGTTGTGGGCGATGATCACGTCTTCGTCCGAGTCGGTAACCTGGCTGGCGTCCCAGGCGGGCAGGGCGGCTGGAATGGCGATTTGCGGCAGCTGCTGCAAGATGTCCTCCGCTGCCGAGCGGGCATAGACGAAGCACTCCAGCAACGAGTTGCTGGCCATGCGGTTGGCGCCATGCAGACCGGTGAAACTGGTTTCGCCGATGGCGTACAGGCCGGGCACATCGGTGCGGCCGTACTGGTCGACCATCACGCCGCCACAGGTGTAATGCGCCGCCGGCACCACCGGGATCGGCTGTTTGGTGATGTCGATGGAAAATTCCAGGCAGCGTTCGTACACCGTCGGAAAGTGGCTTTTAATGAACGCTTCAGGTTTGTGGCTGATGTCCAGGTAGACGCAATCGACGCCCAGACGCTTCATTTCATGGTCGATGGCCCGGGCGACGATGTCCCGTGGCGCCAGTTCGGCGCGGGGATCGAAGCGGTGCATGAAGCGTTCGCCGTTGGGCAGCTTCAGGTGTGCACCTTCGCCACGCAGGGCCTCGGTGACCAGAAAACTCTTGGCCAGCGGATGATAGAGGCAGGTGGGGTGGAACTGGTTGAATTCCAGGTTCGCCACCCGGCAGCCCGAACGCCAGGCCATGGCGATACCGTCGCCGCAAGCGCCATCGGGGTTGCTGGTATAGAGGTAGACCTTCGCTGCGCCACCGGAAGCCAGAATGACAAAGCGTGCGCCGTAGGTGTCGACTTCGCCGGTGCCGCGATTGAGCACATAGGCGCCAAGGCAGCGTTCGCCGTCCAGGCCCAGGCGCTTTTCGGTAATCAGGTCGACCGCAACACGTTGTTCCAGCAACTCGATGTTCGGTCGTTGGCGTGCCTGGGCAAGCAGTGTCTTGAAAATGGCCGCGCCGGTGGCATCGGCCGCATGAATGATGCGCCGATGACTGTGGCCGCCTTCGCGGGTCAGGTGAAACTCGAAACCACCGTCTTCGGTACCGGACTGCTCGTCACGAGTGAACGGCACGCCCTGGTCGATCAGCCACTGGATGGCTTCCCGGCTATGCTCGACCGTGAAGCGCACCGCTTGCGGGTTGCACAGGCCTCCGCCGGCATTGAGGGTATCGTCGACATGGGATTCAATGGTGTCGGTATCGTCCAGCACGGCCGCGACGCCGCCCTGGGCCCAGTAAGTCGAGCCGTTGGCCAGGTCACCCTTGCTCAGCACCGCAATGCGCAGGTGTCCGGGCAAGGTCAGGGCAAGGCTCAATCCGGCGGCACCGCTGCCGATTACCAAAACATCGTGTTGAAACTGTTGGCTCATTCGAATGATTTCCGCTCAAGGCGACCCGGGAAGGGTTGGTGTCGGACGCCGCTGCAAACGGGTCAGGCAACCACGCAGCCCACTAGTATATAGAGGGGGGGATCGGCACAATAGCCGGGCATTCATGGCAATGTGGAACCAGTGTGACAGAAATGCGACACGCTTCGTCGGATCGCACTTCTGGCGCAAGGACGATTAAACGACCATTTCGAGGATTAACGCTGCTTATCTCGCCACGGTCGTTCAATGTTCAATTCGCATCGCCAATAATAGTGGGAACTTTTGCCAAGCGGCTACGTTCAATAGACGGTTGTCTGCAAAAGGGAGCAGCGTCGGGTTGGTGCAGGATTTCGTTTGGAGTCCCCGCCGGCAGGCCCGGCGACAGATTATTCGCGCAGCCGGGGAATCTCGTGCTGCGTTTTTCGTGCGTGCCGGGATCAGAGCGCGCCGGAAACTTGCTTGAAAGGGGGAGAACTTTTGCGAAAAGCCCGAGTCTATGTTTGCAAGCCTGGTCAATTAGTAATGCCAGCCTCCTTCGAGCTTATCGAGGAGTGTTCATGCTAACCCAGGAAGAGGATCAGCAGCTGGTCGAGCGCGTGCAACGCGGCGACAAACGAGCGTTCGATCTGCTAGTGCTGAAATACCAGCACAAAATTCTCGGGTTGATCGTGCGTTTCGTGCACGACACCCATGAAGCCCAGGATGTCGCCCAGGAAGCCTTCATCAAGGCGTATCGGGCACTTGGTAATTTTCGCGGGGACAGCGCGTTTTACACGTGGCTTTACCGCATCGCCATTAACACGGCGAAAAACTATCTGGTTTCACGCGGCCGCCGGCCGCCGGATAGCGATGTGAGTTCTGAGGATGCGGAGTTCTACGACGGCGATCATGGCCTCAAGGACCTCGAATCACCGGAGCGAGCGTTGCTGCGGGATGAGATCGAAGGCACCGTCCATCGGACCATCCAGCAATTGCCCGAAGATTTGCGTACGGCTTTAACTTTACGTGAGTTCGACGGTCTGAGTTACGAGGACATTGCGAGCGTCATGCAATGTCCGGTGGGTACCGTGCGCTCCCGGATCTTCCGCGCCCGGGAGGCCATCGACAAAGCCCTGCAACCGTTGTTGCAGGAAAACTAAAGACAGCGGCGATAGCCAAGAGAGGAACGCCATGAGTCGTGAAGCCCTGCAGGAATCGCTGTCCGCAGTGATGGATAACGAAGCGGACGAACTGGAATTGCGTCGGGTATTGAATGCCTTTGACGATGTTGAAACCCGTGAGACCTGGGCTCGTTACCAGATCGCCCGGGCTGTCATGCACAAGGACCTGCTGCTTCCGCGTCTGGACATCGCTGCGGCCGTTTCTGCTGCATTGGCTGATGAAGCCGTACCGGCAAAAGCTTCCCGCGGACCATGGCGCAGCCTGGGTCGCCTGGCGGTTGCCGCTTCGGTTACCGTAGCCGTACTGGCCGGTGTGCGCCTGTACAACCAGGACGAGATTGCCGGCGTGCAGATGGCACAGCAGTCCAATCAGCCTGGCCTGGCTGCTCCGCAGGTCAAGGGCCCGGCGGTCCTGGCCGGTTACAGCGAAGGTTCGGAAGCGGCAGGTCCGATGGTCAACGGTGTTTTGCAAGGCCAACCTGGCTGGCATGATCAGCGCCTGCCAAACTACCTGCGTCAACATGCGCAGGAAGCTGCCTTGAAAGGTACCGAAAGCGCGCTACCCTACGCCCGTGCCGCCAGTCTGGAAAACCGTTAAGTAAGGAGCACCATTGCGCGCCATACCTCTGTTCACGCTTCTGTTGGGTGGCTGGTGTGCGTTACCAGCCTATGCCGATGAGGCTCAAGACTGGTTGAATCGTCTGGGCCAAGCCGAGCAACAGCAAAGCTTCCAAGGCACTTTCGTATACGAGCGCAACGGTAGTTTCTCGACCCATAACATCTGGCATCGCGTCCAGGATGGCAAAGTCCGCGAGCGGTTACTCCAGCTCGACGGTTCGGCACAGGAAGTCCTACGCATTGATGGACATACTCAATGCGTCAGTGGCTCCCTGATCGCGGGGTTGAGCAATCCGCCTGACAGCAACACCCGTACACTCGACCCGCAAAAACTCAAGAATTGGTACGACCTTGCCGTCATCGGCAAATCGCGCGTGGCCGGGCGCCAAGCGGTCATCGTTGCCCTGACGCCCAAGGACCAGCATCGCTACGGCTTTGAATTGCATCTGGACAAAGAGACCGGGCTGCCACTCAAATCCTTGTTGCTCAGCGACAAGGGGCAACTGCTCGAGCGTTTCCAGTTCACTCGCCTGAACATCGCCGTGCCCACCGATGCCGACCTTCAGGCCAGCGCCGATTGCAAGGCGGTCACGCAGGCGCCCGGCAAAGTCGCCAGAGTGAAAACTGCCTGGCACTCGGACTGGCTTCCGCCCGGCTTCGAGCTGACCGGCAGTGATTCGCGCAAGGATCCGGACACCCAGGTTCAGGTCAGTAGCCTGATGTATGACGACGGCCTGGCGCGCTTCTCGGTATTCCTGGAGCCATTGAACGGCGCAAGCGCCACCGATACCCGCACGCAACTGGGCCCGACGGCCGCGGTGTCACGACGACTCACGACGCCTCAGGGTGAAATGATGGTCACGGTGGTAGGCGAGATTCCCATCGGCACGGCGGAACGGATCGCGCTGTCGATGCGCTCCGACGTGGCAACTCAATAGCCTGTCGCCTGGATGGTTCGGTTGCGCAAGAGGCTGATTACGCCAGGGCTTGATCGAAATGCCGAAACTTCCTGTCAGCATTTTCATTTGCAAAACTTCAGCTTTTTTTCTATTAGGTCAGAGCCGCTCGGCTCTGGCCTTGCCTGTTTTTCCGGAACAGAAATACCGGCGTCTCATTCTCCGGGTATTCCTGGCTCCATATCGCTTAACCATGCTCGTCGTAACGGGAGCCGTATGTCGATACCAAGCTTGAAAACCTACCTATCCATCTTTGCCACCGTGCTGGTGCTCGGCCAGGCGGTTCCTGCCATGGCGGTCGAGCTACCTGACTTTACGCAGCTGGTCGAGCAGGCTTCGCCCGCGGTCGTCAACATCAGTACGACCCAGAAGCTGCCGGATCGTCGCGTATCGGACCAGCAGATGCCGGACCTGGAAGGCTTGCCGCCGATGCTGCGCGAGTTCTTCGAACGCGGGATGCCGCAGGCGCCGCGCTCGCCCGGCGGTGGTCGCCAGCGTGAAGCGCAATCGCTGGGTTCGGGCTTCATCATTTCACCTGACGGTTACATCTTGACCAACAACCACGTGATCGCCGACGCCGACGAAATCCTGGTACGTCTGTCCGATCGCAGCGAGCTGAAGGCCAAGCTGATCGGCACCGATCCACGTTCCGACGTGGCGCTGTTGAAAATCGACGGCAAGGATCTGCCCGTGCTCAAGCTGGGCAAGTCCCAGGACCTGAAAGCCGGCCAATGGGTAGTGGCCATCGGTTCGCCGTTCGGTTTCGACCACACCGTGACCCAGGGGATCGTCAGCGCCATCGGGCGTAGCCTGCCGAACGAGAACTATGTGCCGTTCATCCAGACCGACGTGCCGATCAATCCGGGTAACTCCGGTGGCCCGCTGTTCAACCTCGCGGGTGAAGTGGTGGGGATCAACTCCCAGATCTATACCCGTTCCGGCGGCTTCATGGGGGTGTCGTTCGCGATCCCGATCGACGTTGCCATGGACGTTTCCAGCCAGCTGAAGAGCGAAGGCAAGGTCAGCCGTGGCTGGTTGGGTGTAGTCATCCAAGAGGTGAACAAGGACCTGGCCGAGTCGTTCGGGCTGGAGAAACCGGCCGGTGCGCTGGTGGCACAGATCCAGGAAGGCGGCCCGGCAGCCAAGGGCGGCCTGCAAGTAGGTGACGTGATTCTGAGCATGAACGGTCAGCCGATCATCATGTCCGCCGACCTGCCGCACCTGGTCGGCGCCCTCAAGGCGGGGGCCAAGGCCAACCTGGAAGTGATTCGCGAGGGTAAGCGTAAGAACGTCGAATTGACTGTCGGTGCGATCCCTGAAGAGGGCAAGGAGCTGGATTCCCTGGCCAAGTCCGGCGCCGAGCGCAGCAGCAACCGCCTGGGCGTGGCTGTTGCCGAGCTCACCGATGAGCAGAAGAAGGCCCTGGAGCTGCAAGGCGGCGTGGTGATCAAGGAAGTGCAGGACGGTCCTGCCGCGCTGATCGGCCTGCAACCGGGCGACATCATTACACACCTGAACAACCAGGCTATCGGCTCCGCCAAGGAGTTCACCGATATCGCCAAGGCGCTGCCGAAGAACCGTTCGGTGTCGATGCGGGTCCTGCGTCAGGGACGTGCGAGCTTCATCACCTTCAAGCTGGCCGAATGACCAGTTAGTAGGGCAAAAAACCGCCTCGAGAGAGGCGGTTTTTTTATGCGCGGTGAATAGGGTGGGTTGCAGTGGCGAGCCAGTAAACCCTGCGGGAGCGGGCTTGCTCGCGAAAGCGGTTGGTCAGCTTGCAATGATGTTGGATGGGCTGGCCTCTTCGCGAGCAAGCCCGCTCCCACAAGGGATCTGTGCTGGGCCGCGAGTCTTTCGTTTCCCCATCACCCCATCATGTCCTTGACCATCCGCTCCTGCTCCATGAGCTCCCGCTGCCGGGCATCGATGCGTGACGAAAGCGGGAAGTTGGTGCCGGCCCGCCGCTTGGCAAAGTCCAGTTGCTGGATCGCCTGACGGTAATCGCCCACCAGGGCGAAGTACTCGGCGCGTGCCTGATGTAAACCAATGATGTTGCCCGACAGCCCGCGAGTCTCGGCCACCATGTACCAGACGTCCGGATCGTCCGGGCGGGTCTTGAGCAGGTTTTCCAAGGCTTTTTCGGCGTCGACTGGGCGGTTCTGCTTGAGCAGTAGGTCGACGCGCACTTGGTTGAGCGGATAATTGCCGGGGTACTGGCTCAGCATCCGGTCGACGCGAGACTGGGCGTCGGCCAGCTTGTTACTGGTGATGTCCAGATCCACCTGGGCCAGGTTGTAGATGATCTCGTTGGGCGATTTAGCGAGCAGCGGCTTGAGGTTCTCTCGGGCTTCATTGAGCTGCCCGCCCTTGATCTGCGCAATCGCCAGGCCATAGCGGGCCACGTCGTTCTTCGGGTTTTCATCCAACTGCGCCCGGAAGCGCTTGGCACCCAGGCCCGGGGTTTCTTCATAGGTCAGTTGGACCCGTGCGCGGATCAGCTGATAGCGCACGCTGTCCTCGATGCCGCCCGGCTTGGCCTGTTCGGCGCGGTTGCGGGTGTCGGCGATCCGCGATTCGGTCACCGGGTGGGTCAGCAGAAACTCCGGAGGTCTCGCGTCGAAGCGATACTGGCGCATCAGGCGCTCGAACATGGTTGGCATGGAGCGCGGGTCGTAGCCGGCCTTTTCCAGGTTCAGGATGCCGATACGGTCGGCTTCCTGCTCGTTCTGGCGAGAGAAGCGCCGTTGTTCCTGGATAGCGGCGGCCTGGGTCCCGGCAATGGCGGCGATCCCGGCATCACCGCCACCGGCTGCGGCGATCACGATACCGGTCAGCAGCGCGGCCATCATCGGCACTTGCATGCGTTGCTGGGCCTCGACGCCGCGAGCGAAGTGGCGCTGCGACAAGTGAGCCAGTTCGTGGGCCATGACCGAGGCATATTCGCCCTCGGTCTGGGCGTTGAGAAACAGCCCGCCGTTGACCCCGACGATGCCACCGGGCGCGGCAAAGGCGTTGAGCTGCGGACTGTTGATCAGGATGAACTCCAGGCGTCGGTCATTGACCTGGCTGGTTTCCACCAGCTTGTAGACGCTGGTTTCAACGTAGTCCTTGAGCTGCGGGTCGTTGAGCTGCGAAACCTGGCTGCGCAGCAAGGCCAGCCAGGCGCGACCCAGTTGGTGTTCCTGTTCTGGCGAGACGATGGCAGAACTGGCGTCGCCGAGTGACGGCAGGTCGTCGGCGAAGCCCGGTGAGGCAAGCAGGCAAGCAAGCGTCAGCAGGGTAGGGCGCAGAAATGTCATGCACGAAGCCTTAGTCGACAAAGACCTTACTGTAGCCGGACACCGGGCCCGGGACCAGATATTCTAGGCGGCCCAACGACCTGCGCGGAGCGAACCGATGACCGATGCTGTAGCCCACGATGCCGAACTGGACGCCAGCGGCCTGAACTGTCCGTTGCCGTTGCTCAAGGCCAAGTTGGAACTCAATCGCCTGGCCAGTGGCGCTGTGCTCAAGGTCATCGCCACGGATGCCGGTTCCCAGCGCGATTTCCGCACCTTTGCAAGGTTGGCCGGTCATACGCTGCTGCGCGAAGAAGACGAAAACGGTATCTACCGTTATTGGCTGAAAAAAGCCTGAAAACCGAAGGCGTTCCTTAAGGATTTTTAATGTTCAAAGTGTTACGCGACTGGATCCAGCGCTACTTCTCCGATGAAGAGGCCGTGGTCCTGGCAGTGCTGTTGTTCCTGGCCTTTACCGCGGTGCTTACCCTGGGCGGCATGCTGGCGCCGGTATTGGCGGGCATGGTGCTGGCGTACCTGATGCAAGGGCTGGTCACTACGCTTGAGCGCCTGCGGCTACCCGGCACCGTAGCGGTCGGGCTGGTGTTCGCCCTGTTCATGGGCTTGCTGGTGGTGTTCATGGTCGTGGTCGTGCCGTTGCTCTGGCACCAGTTGGTAACCCTGTTCAACGAACTGCCGGGGATGCTCGCCAAATGGCAATCGCTGCTGTTGCTGCTGCCCGAGCGCTATCCGCACCTGGTGTCCGATGAGCAGGTGTTGCAGACCATCGAAGTGGCGCGTGGCCAGATCGGCAAGTTCGGCCAGTGGGCGCTGACGTTTTCGCTGTCGAGCCTGCCCCTTCTGGTGAACATCATGATTTACCTGGTCCTGGTACCGATCCTGGTGTTTTTCTTCCTCAAGGATCGGGAGATGATCGGGCGTTGGGTCCGGGGCTACCTGCCCAGGGAGCGGGCGCTGATCACCCGGGTTGCCCAGGAAATGAACCGGCAGATCGCCAACTATATTCGTGGCAAGGTCATTGAGATTTTCATCTGCGGCGGCGTGACCTATGTCGGTTTCGTGGCCCTGGGGCTCAATTACGCGGCCTTGCTGGCGTTGCTGGTGGGGATTTCAGTGGTGGTGCCTTACGTCGGCACTGTGGTGGTGACCGTGCCGGTGGCCTTGATTGCGCTGTTCCAGTGGGGTTGGAGCGATCAGTTCATTTACCTGATGGCGGTCTACGGGATCATCCAGACCCTGGATGGCAACGTGTTGGTACCGCTGCTGTTCTCCGAGGCGGTGAACCTGCATCCGGTGGCGATTATCTGCGCGGTGCTGCTGTTCGGCGGGTTGTGGGGGTTCTGGGGGGTATTCTTTGCCATTCCCCTGGCGACGCTGTTCAAGGCGGTGCTGGATGCGTGGCCGAGCAAGGAGCCGGTGGTGGCGCCGTTGCTGTGAGGTGGGCCTGGTTACTGTGTGAAGCTGATGGCCTCTTCGCGAGCAAGCCCGCTCCCACATTGGATTTTCGACGTTAACAAATCCATGTGGGAGCGGGCTTGCTCGCGATAGCGCCAGTACTGACAACGGAAAACCTCAGGCCTTGTCGAGCGCCTGAGCCGCCGCCAACACCGCATCCACATGCCCTGGCACCTTCACGCCGCGCCATTCCTGGCGCAGCACGCCATCCTTGTCGATCAGGAACGTGCTGCGATCCACGCCCAGGTATTCCTTGCCATACAGCTTTTTCAACTTGATTACATCGAACAGCTGGCAGACGGCCTCGTCCTTGTCGCTGATCAGCTCGAACGGGAACTCCTGCTTGCACTTGAAGTTCTCGTGGGACTTGAGGCTGTCCCGGGACACGCCGAACACTTCGGTGTTGGCGGCCTGGAACTGCGCGTACTGGTCACGAAAACCCTGGCCTTCAGTGGTGCAGCCCGGGGTGCTGTCCTTCGGATAAAAATAGATCACCACCTGCTTGCCCTTGAGAGCGGCGAGGCTGACGGTTTGCCCGCTGGTGGCGGGCGCCTGGAAATCGCTAACCGGTTGGTCGATGGCAACGGCCATGAACGCTTCCTTACATTGGGTTTTGTGGGCGCCACGGTTCGATCAGGGCATCCAGGTTCATCGCGTCGGCGAAATCCAGGAACTGATCGCGCAGCCAACTGATCTGGGTGCCGGCCGGCAGGGTCACGGTGAACGTGGCGTTGAGCATGGTGCCGCCGGTCTGTGGCGCCTGATAGGTGTCGCAGGTCAGGTTTTCCAGCTCGACGTGGTGGTCCATGAAGAACTGGCACAGCTCGTTGATGATGTCCGGGCGGTAGGCCGAGCTTACATAGGCCACGTACGGCAGCGCCTGGGGACGGTTCTCCAGCGCGGCGCTGCGCACCACGTTGACGGTGAAGGCGTGCTTCTTCGCCAACACGGGCAGGCTACCTTCCAGGCGAGCCAGGGCGTCCCAGCTGCCGGAGATCTCGAGCACCAGCGCGCTGCATTCGCCATGGCGGGTCAGGCGTGAGGTCACGACGGCGCAGCGGTTTTCATGGCTGGCGCGGCACAGGACGTTAGTCAGCTCCATGGGGTTGGCGCCAAGGGCACTGATAACAAGGAATTGTTCGCGGACTGTGGGGGTGGACATGCAGCATTCCTAAAGCGATGAGCGGTCGGCACCTTCGCGGCTCGACACGGCGCCAGGCCCGCGTAGAACGAACGGCTCAAGCCCTGTGCCGGGGTTGCACTGCATTCCATGGCGGCGGAAATGCACCCGGACAAACGCAGGATCGGGGCTTGTGGCGACGAAAACGCAGGCTTGGAACCGGCTTGTGAGCTTATCGGTACCGATCAAAGCCTGAAGGGTAGCGAAAACCATCGCCAAGGGGAATGGTAGTTCGCTTGTACAAGCATCTTGGCGCCAGTACCATTACCGCTCTCTTTTTCCGGCAGGAGCGGTTTCATGATTGCGGGCAGTATGGTGGCATTGGTCACACCCATGGATGCACAAGGGCATCTTGACTGGGCCAGCCTCAGCAAACTCGTGGACTTCCATCTTGAGAACGGCACCCATGCCATCGTCGCAGTCGGCACAACCGGCGAGTCGGCAACCCTCGACGTCAATGAGCACATCGAAGTCATCCGTGCCGTGGTCAAGCAAGTCAACGGTCGCATCCCGGTCATCGCCGGCACTGGCGCCAACTCGACCCGTGAAGCCATCGAGCTGACCCGCAACGCCAAGGAAGCCGGGGCCGACGCCTGCCTGCTGGTCGTGCCGTACTACAACAAGCCGACCCAGGAAGGCCTGTACCAGCACTTCAAGCACATTGCCGAATCGGTCGACATCCCGCAGATCCTCTATAACGTGCCCGGCCGCACCTCCTGCGACATGCAGGCCGAGACCGTGATCCGCCTGTCCAGCGTGCCGAACATCATCGGCATCAAGGAAGCCACTGGCGACCTGAAACGCGCCAAGGCCATCCTTGATGGCGTCAGCAAGGACTTCATCCTGCTTTCCGGCGATGACCCGACTGCGGTAGAGCTGATCCTGCTGGGTGGCAAGGGCAACATTTCCGTCACCGCCAACGTCGCTCCGCGCGAAATGGCCGACCTGTGCGAGGCCGCGCTCAAGGGCGACGCCGAGACCGCACGGGCCATCAACGAAAAACTGATGCCGCTGCACAAGGACCTGTTCATCGAAGCCAACCCGATCCCGGTGAAGTGGGCGTTGGTTGAGATGGGCCTGATGCACGAAGGCATTCGCCTGCCGCTCACCTGGCTGAGCAATACCTGTCATGAACCGCTGCGGCAGGCCATGCGCCAGTCCGGCGTCCTGGTTTAATTGAGGAAGTACAACGCATGAAGCGAATGGCCGGACTTTCCGCACTTGCCTTGATTATCTCCAGCACCAGTGGCTGCGGGTGGATCTGGGGGCCGGAGGGTTACTTCCGCGACCGTGGTAGCGATTACCTGCAAGCGCAACAGACTGCACCGATGCAACTGCCGCAAGACGTCAACATCGCCAAGCGCCTGGATCCGCTGCTGCCGATCCCGCGTAACGTCGCCGACGACAGCGTCAAGGGCGAATACGTCGTTCCTCGTCCGCAACCGCTGTCGGCCGTGGCCGATGCCAGCGACTACACCTTGCAGAAGAGCGGTGATTCCAGCTGGGTCATGGGCCAGCATCCACCGGCCGAAGTCTGGCCGGTGGCGATCCAGTTCTTCCAGGACAACGGTTTCCGCCTGGACGAACAGCGCCCGCAAACGGGTGAGTTCACCACCACTTGGCAACGAGCCGATGAACTGTCCGCTGTCATGGCCAAGCGCCTGAGCGCCGCCGGTGTCGCCTCCGACAGCGAAACCCGCGTGCGGGTGCGAATCGAGCCGGGCGTGCAGCGCAACACCAGTGAAGTCTACGTGGTCAGCGCCGAGCGTCCTGCCGGCAGCACTGCCGACGTGGCATTCACCAACCGTTCGGTCAATACCGGCCTCGACGCCGCGTTGGTAGACGACATGCTCGCCAGCATGAGTCGCACCGCAGAGCAGGGCGGTTCCGTCTCGATGCTGGCCTCCAAGGAGTTCGATGCACCGAGCCGTGTCAGCCTGAGCGAAGACGGCAGCGGCAACCCGGTGCTCAACGTCGGCTCCGACCTGGACCGTGCCTGGTCAAGTGTTGGCCGTGCGCTGGAGCAGGGCGAATGGCGGGTTGAAGACATCAACCGCAGCCTGGGCCTTTACTACATCAACCTCGCCGAAAAGGCCGAGAAGAAAGACGAGAAACCTGGCTTCTTCAGTGGCCTGTTCGGCAGCAAGCCGGACAAGGAAGAAGTTGAAGCCCGCGCCGAGCGCTATCAGGTTCGCCTGAGCAAGGTGGGCGACAACGTCCAGGTAACCGTCGAGAAGAACATCAATACCGTGGCGCCGGCTGAAGTGGCGCGCAAAGTGTTGGGCGTGATTCAGGACAACCTGGGCTGATCCGATGCGTTTTGCCGTTCTCGGCAGCGGTAGCCAGGGGAACGGCACGCTGATCGCCAGCGCCGGCACGTACGTGTTGGTCGATTGTGGTTTCTCCCTACGGGAAACCGAGAAGCGCCTGTTGCGCCTGGGTGTGCACCCGGCGCAACTGAGCGCGATACTTGTGACCCACGAACATGCCGACCACGTGCATGGCGTGGGTTTGCTGTCTCGGCGCTACAATCTGCCGGTGTACTTGAGTCGCGGCACGCTGGGTGGCTTGCGCAAGCCCATCGAACCGGCCGGTTTCGTGGCCGGTGGGGAGCAACTGCGCATTGGTGCCCTGGACATCAGCGTGGTCAGCGTGGCACACGACGCCCGGGAGCCAACGCAGTATGTGTTCAGCGACGGCGAGCGGCGTTTCGGCTTGCTCACCGACCTGGGGTCTTATTGCGACCGGGTCATGGACAGTTACCGGGACCTCGATGCCTTGATGATTGAGTCCAACCACTGTCGCGACATGCTGGCGCGGGGTTACTACCCGTACTTCCTTAAGCAGCGCGTGGGTGGGGAGCACGGGCATTTGAACAACCACCAGGCAGCGTTCCTGGTGGCCGAGTTGGGCTGGCAAGGCCTGCAACACCTGGTCCTGGCCCATCTGAGCAGCAAGAACAACCTGCCGCAGCTGGCCCGGCAATGTTTTGTCGACACCCTCGGGTGCGACCCGGACTGGCTGCAACTGGCCGATCAAGATTCAGGGCTCGACTGGCGACATATCGCCTAGCCCACTACTTAGCAAGCGGAGCCCATCATGGAAAAACGTGAAGAACTCTACCGCGGCAAAGCCAAGTCGGTTTACAAGACCGACGAAGCCGACCGCTTGATCCTACTGTTTCGCAACGACACCTCGGCGTTCGACGGCAAGCGCATCGAACAGCTGGACCGCAAGGGCATGGTGAACAACAAGTTCAACGCCTTCATCATGCAGAAACTCGAAGCCGCCGGCGTGCCGACCCAGTTCGACAAACTGCTGGGCGACAACGAATGCCTGGTCAAGAAGCTGGACATGATCCCGGTCGAGTGCGTCGTGCGTAACTACGCCGCCGGCAGCCTGGTCAAGCGCCTGGGCGTGGAAGAGGGCCTGAAGCTCAACCCTTACACCTTCGAACTGTTCCTGAAGGACGACGCCAAGGGCGACCCGTTCATCAACGAATCCCACGTCGTGGCCTTCGGCTGGGGCACCGCCGAGCAACTGGCGCGCATGAAGGAGTTGTCCCTCAAGGTCAACGAAGTGCTGACCAAACTGTTTGATGACGCCGGCTTGCTGCTGGTGGACTTCAAGCTTGAGTTCGGTGTGTTCAGCGACGGCTCCATCGTCCTGGGCGACGAATTCAGCCCGGACGGCTGCCGCCTGTGGGACAAGGACACCAAGAAGAAGATGGACAAGGACCGCTTCCGCCAGGGCCTCGGTGACGTCATCGAAGCCTACGAGGAAGTCGCCCAGCGCCTGGGTGTACCTCTGTAATCA
Source organism: Pseudomonas sp. RGM2987 (assembly GCF_022952855.1). Classification (GTDB taxonomy): domain Bacteria; phylum Pseudomonadota; class Gammaproteobacteria; order Pseudomonadales; family Pseudomonadaceae; genus Aquipseudomonas. Next base: position 54,166 of record NZ_JALJDX010000221.1, read on the forward strand.
ACGCAAGCATCTGATAGCACGGAAAAAAAATCGCTCGGGGGTTCGCTTCCGGCGAATGTGCTGGTATGATGCGCGCCACTGGAGAGATGCCGGAGTGGCCGAACGGGACGGATTCGAAATCCGTTGTACTGGCGACAGTACCTAGGGTTCAAATCCCTATCTCTCCGCCATATTCAAAGGCCCCGAGCGCTTAGCCGCCTCGGGGCTTTTTTGTATTTGGGGGAAATCTGGGGGAATGGCTTCCCTTGCGATTCCCCCAGCCGCACTTCAATATTCCCCCATGGCCTATTACGAAAAGCGTGGCGACGTCTGGCGAGCCCAGATCCGTCGCAAAGGGTACCCAACACTTTCAGCCACCTTCGACACCAAAGCGGAAGCCCAGCGATGGGCCGCCGAGATCGAGGGCGATATGTCGCGCTCGCGATTCGTCGACACCAGGGAGGCCGAGAGCACCACGCTCAATGAAGCGCTGACCCGGTACGTCAACGAGGTGAGTGAGGGCAAGAAGGGATCAGCCCAGGAGAAGGTCAGGGCGAAGAAGTGGCAGAAGTCGGAGTACGCCGGCAAGTCACTGGCGGCAATCCGCTCGAGCGATATGGCAGCGTTCCGCGATGCCGAGCTGAAGGCCGGCAAATCAACTGCAACGGTCCGACTCAACCTGGCGCTGATCAGCCACCTTTATACAGTCGCGGCAAAAGACTGGGGGATTCAGGGGTTGAAGAACCCGTGCACCGGAATCCGAATGCCCAAAGGCAGTAAGCAGCGGGAGCGCCGCCCTAGCACTGCCGAACTCAAGTTGCTGTACAAGCACGCGGGAGCGGTCAATGCCGAGCTTCCGGTGATCATTGAGCTTGCGGTCGAGACGGCCATGCGCCGGTCAGAGCTGGTCATGCTCAGGAAGGACCAAATACGGGGGAGGGTCGCATTCCTCGAGGACACGAAGAACGGCGAGCGCCGATCCGTCCCGCTGTCAACGCGGGCGGTGGAGCTCTTGGAAGGATTGCCGACGCCAATCGACGGCGGCCGGTTCTTTCATTTGAAGCTGGACAGCGTCAGCAATTACTTCGCCCTGGCGTGCGAGGCAGCCAAGATCAAGGATCTTCGCCTGCACGACATGCGCCATGAAGCGACCAGCCGCCTGTTCGAGCGTGGCCTGTCCATCATGGAAGTGGCGAGCATCACCGGTCACAAGACCTTGGCGATGCTCAAGCGGTACACACACCTTTGCCCGACCGCTCTCGCCGAGAAGCTGGGGTAGCATCACGCCACCCCGCGCAGCGTCGGCGGTGGCTGCCGCTTCCTGCCGACCTTCGGCGCCTTATTCTCCCCATCACGGCAACTGCGCAGAAACTCGCGCACATCCTCTTTGAGCCAGCAATGCCTGGTTCCCATCTTGAAACCCTTGGGCAACCAGTCAACGCCCCGGCGGATCCCCTCCCTGACCGAAGCCTCTGTTCGGCCAAGCATCTTGCCCAGCCCCTCTACGTAAACAATCTCTGCTTCTTCGCTCATTTGTTGCTCCTGAATTCGATGCCCGGCGGGGGGGGGGTCAGTGAATGGTCACGCTGTCCTGCCCTACGGCAACTTGGCGAGCCTGCTGTTCGGTGCGGAAGGACATGTGCTGCTTGATGCCTCCGCAGTCGGCGACGACCCACCAGTAACCGCCAAAGCGGTGTGGGCCCTTGATGATTCTGGTGATGGTCACGATTCGCTCCGTGCCGCGCTTGGCGGCAGAAGGTGGGTTATTCGGGTTTTGCGGGGAACCACTCGTTGTCGTATTCGAGCTGGGTCACCAGTTCAGGCGTGAGGCTCGGCAACTGGCGTTCGAAGACCAGGTATCCGTATGGCTTTTCAATCCAGCCAGGCGCCTCTTCCATAAACTTCTTCTTGTAGATCCGAAGAAGGTGGTCAGCTGCTTTCTCGAATTCCTCCTCGCGATAATTCCCTTCACAGATGATCCCGTTGCTGACGCGCCACACGGTGCGCTTGGGCTGGGCCTCGGCGGCCTTGATCTTCTCGGCCATCTGGTCGCGGGCGTAGCGCATCTGGTCCAGGGTCAGGGTCTTCACCCAATCGTCGGTGCCGATGCTCATCGAACAGCCGTGGTGACACTTAATTTCAGGCATAGGAACTCCTCGCCCGCCGTTCATCGGCAGGCATGTAGGGGGAGTGGGGTTAGGAGGTGGCTTTGCCGATTTGGGCAGCAGCCCTGACGATGACGCGTCGGGTGGCCGCGCATGGATCAATACCGCACAGTTCTTCCAGCATGTCACGATCGGTGTGCGCAACAGCCAGTTTTCCGGGCTCTGCCGGAAACGGCGGATAGACGCATATCCCGAGGCTCACAGCCAGGCGCAGCGCATCACCGTCGTCTGTGAGCGGGTTCCAGCTACCGGCATAGCGCATCCCGTTAAACATCTCGTAACGCTGGTAAGCCTCCGACCATTCGATTTGCAGACCGACAGCCTTGGCGGCCAGCTCAAGTAGTTCGCGGTCACTCATGGCTTCGGCCCCCTGTATATGTTCCAGGCAATGAATAGGAGGGCGGCTACTGGGAGCATGGCGTCACCTCCTTGATATGGCTATCGACCCATTTGCGCATCCGCTGCCAGCGCTGTTCTGGGGTTTCGTTCCAGCCACACTCGTCGTTCTCGAACACGACTTCGGCGGCCATGGCTGGCGCTATTCCGAAGGCCCCCGACACCGCCTCTCGGCAATGCGCGTCGATGGTGCTCATGTCGATGCCGCGCTTTGCGCCGAGAACACCTAGGGTGCAGAATTGACCGTCGGCTTCGAGGGTGTCTGCCACCAGCCGCTTTTCAGGCATGGCGTCCAGCGCCTCGCGCAATTCGACCAGGAAAGCCTGACCGCGCTTTCCCTTCAGCGCCGAATTCACGGCACCCCTCCAGCAGATCAGATCCCATCCGCCGCAATCATCGCTGTATCCGCTGCGGCTCATGGCGTCACCAGTTCGTCAGGTACTTCGAAAAAATTGAGCTGACCCTTGAAAGGCGTGAAGGGCAGCGGCTTCGGATCGCGCAGGACGAAAGCTTTCTGGCCCATGTACCAGGGCGAGTCGCTGGTATCCAGGTTATCGACCAGCTCGACAGACCCGACGATTCCGCCACGCAGCAAATCCTCAAAAGGCGGCAGCCTGACGCCGAGCGGACCAGCTACCCAACTTGCTGAGTTGTACTCGGCACGGGTCATGCCCATGGCTGCATGTACCAGGAACCGACCGCGGTGCTTCGTGGGCCAGCTACGGTTTTCGATGTCCTTGCCGCCATGGATGATCAGCCAGGCCCAGGGCTGGCGAATTGAAAGAGCTTTCATTTGGCAATACCTGTTCCATCCCGCCACATGGGCAGGCTTGATAGGGGAAGGGGTTATAGAGGGGTGTTCAGGGTTTGACGGAGTCTGTGCTGTCGGCCAGGGCGACCTTTATGCGTTCGCGCAGCGGTTTCGAGTACCCACCTTTGAGCATAGCGTCGAAGCAATCACGCAACAGCGCATCCCGCTCGGCCAACTGTCGCTTAAACTCTGCGCGGTCCATGTCGTAGTTATAGTCGCTTTGGGAGACCATCAGATCAAGGCGCTGAACCTCGGCTAGCGTCTTGGCGTGGTTCGCCGCTTCTGTATCCAACTGGGCGCGCAGGGTGTCGCGCTCGGCTTCACGCTTAAGATTTAAGTCATGCCAACGCTCAAGCGTCTCTTGAGCGGTTGCCAACCCAGCCCGCAACCGCTCAACCTCGCCCGCATCAGCGTGGGTGTAGAGCAAGAATTCGCCACCTGTTTTCCGGCACGCTTGCAGCCATTGCTGATCAACGATGCTGACCCCGTACTCCCCGGCGCCACCCCACAAGCGCTCCGCCTCAAGCTTCATAACAGGCTTCGCCACCGGCTGCGCATCAGCACGATTCACATTCTCCCTGAGCGCTTGAACAAAATGGCGCTCAGGTTCGGTCAAGGCGATAGCGTCCCCCACTATCTGTGCATCGGCTTGCGGCGGTACAGCGGCCAACTTCCCCTCCAGCTCGTCGATGCGCTGGTCTGCCGTGGTCAGGCGCTGTTGCAGTTCGTTGATCCTCAACTGTTGAGTGTTCCAGGCCAGGGCAGCGTTATCGCATTCCTCCGGGCCGACCTGCTCGCAATGGGGGCAGCGGGCGTCTTCGTGATCGCCGGTGTCGGCAATCTGTCCGCCGCCAAGGCAATGGAAGCTGGGGTAGACCTCGCCGCAACCTTGGCACTCGACCACGAACGGGCCGCCTGTGTTGTCATGCGTCACGAGGCCCAAGGCCTTGCGCTGGGGTAGGTTGTTGCAATGCGCTTCGCTCATCCTGCAATCTCCATCGATACCAGATCATGGGCGTCTACAACCTTCATGCAGAGGGCTTTGGCTATGTGCACCTCCAGGCTGGCGCCGCGGGAGTCCTGCCAACCAGGCAGGGTTGCCACGGTGTCGCAGTCCATCAGGGCAGCGATGTCCCGGCGCATGCATTCGCTCCAGGTGCCGCCGGCGGGGTTGAGTTCGGCGGGGTTGGTGACGATGTGCCCGGCTTCGCGCAGGCTGGCGGCCATGGCGTGGAAGGCCGGGAAATTCAGGTCGAGGATGTGGGTCATCGGACCCGAGATATAAATCCGTTTCACGGGGAGTCCTTGCCGGGCCAAGCCCGGGCGGTGGAGTGGGGGAGTTATGCGGCTCGCTTCAGTTCTTCGATGACAATCTTTCCGGCCAGCGGCGGTACCGCGTTGCCGGTCATGTGCATGGTCAGTCGGTGGTTATCCGGGCGCTTGGTATCTGGCCCGAATGACTGAGCAGCCAGGGCCTCGTCAGCCGAGAGCATCCGCATCTCATCGCCACGCACCAGGGCCCAGCGGTCCAGGGTGGTGATGGTGCCGATAGGGCGATCCAGGCTTCGGCCAGTGAGGCCAGAGCCCGAGCCGTAGTAAGGCATGATGAATCGCTCACCGAAGCGCTCACGGCCATTCTTCACGCGCAACAGCGTCGACTCGGCACGCCCCGGCTTATCGATCCTGCTCCACTTCCCTGCGTCGAAGTCGAGGATGTCGCGGGCTGGGACGTGCTGGCATTGGGGCAACTGCAAGAACAGAGGCGCCTTGCTGAGCGAGCAGACCATGAACATACGGACGCGGTGCTGTGGCACGCCAAGGTCGGCGCAGTCCACGATATGGGGCGCAAGCGCGTAGCCGAGCCGCTGCATTGCATCAGCCCAGGCGGGATACAAGACCCAGTCCATGAACTCGGGGACGTTTTCGATGATAGCGAATTCCGGCCGGTTCACCTCTGCGTTCGATACTGGCGCCCAGGCCGTTGATCGCGAGTTGTCATGTTTCGGGTTCCCGTTATCCCGGCCGCGGGCCTTGGTGTGACCCTGGCAGCAGGGAGCGGCGAGCATCAGGTCATGTTTCGGCACTTGCGACCAGTCGGCTTGGTGTAGGTCCTGGCAAGCATGTTGTGTTTCAGGATGGTTGGCAGTGTGCCATTCCACCGCGTCGGGCCAGTGGTTGGCTGCCCAGAGCACTTGTACGCCCGCATTGCGAGCGCCGGTGGACAATCCGCCGAAGCCGGCGAACAAATCAATTGCGGTGGTCATGGGGTTCTCTTCTGTCAGGCCGTTGCGGATAATGCGAATACTTCGTCGCCGCCCCGGGCGATGCCAGCGTGCAGCTCAACGTTGCGCCCGGCGAGCATTCCAGCGATTTGGGCATTCGTATCTAACTCGACACCCTTGCTTTTCCGGGACTCCCTAATGTCTTGAGTGGCGAGGTATTCGCTGATCAATGCCTTGTCCTGCGCCTGAATCGCTACGAGCTCCTGGCCGCTGGCGGGATGGCCTGCCGGATCGTCGTCGCATTGAGGAACAAGCGCTTTCAGCTTCGACTGGACCTCCCAGACCCACGCCAATGCAAAGTGATCGCCGGCAGTCTCTGCCGAATACTGACTCTGATGAACTCCGGACCTGACTGCTGAGCAGTACTCCTTGCGCGCCTGGGTTAGCTTGGTGTGCAGCGCCTCATACGCGTACAGGGCGATGTTCTGAGCGGGAGAAACGCCGACGAATGTCGCGCACTCAATGACCTGGCCTTTCGCTGGACTCCACTTCCAGTGCCGCAGGGTCGTGCAGTTGAATGCTTCTGCCACGGCGATGCTCAACTGCTGATCCCACGCCGGGCGTCGCTTGGCGCGGAACAGCGCGGACTCGACTTCGCCGACGTCGCTCAACTTCACATCCATTTCGGTAAGCCGGTACTCGCGCATCAATGCCTGCGCCTGGCGGAGCGCCGTGGCGGCCTCGTTCTCGTTGGCGCTCTGGGCCAGTGCCAGGCAGTGCTTGATCTTGCGGATCGCACGCTCGAGTTTCTTTTCGTCGATGGTGTTATCGGTCATGGCTTCGCCTCGCCAGGGTGGCGTGAAGTGGGTTTGTGGGCTATTGGTTGATGGCCCGGCATGGGGCCGGATCAGCGTTTCTGGTAGGTCTTGGTCAGTGCGCCGTTGACGACATGGCCGCGCTTCAGCACGACGCGAGCCAGTGCGGCCCGGTCTTTCTCACTGTGGCTGGCCTGGCCGAGCAGGCCGAAGTAGCTGTTGGCAGTTTCGCGCAAATCCTCTGTCGGCGCTGCTGCTGTTCGCTTCAGTGCCTGGGCCAGCGATCGTTTCCGCGTTGTGCGCCTCCACGGCTTGATGACGTGCCCGACGAAGTCAACGCCCCGGTCAACTGGCTGCAGGATGGTCTTGCTGGGGTTCAGCTTCGCGCCCAGACCGGGCAGGAACGCCTCGACCTGGGACTTCCACTCATTGAGTTGTTGCGGCGACTCATGCAGGAACACGAAGTCATCGACGTACCGGATGTAGTGCTTGGCGCCGAGCTGGTGCTTGGCGAACTGGTCCAGGGCGTCGAGGTAGATGTTGGCGAAGAACTGCGACGACAGGTTGCCGATGGGTAGCCCGAGGTGCGCCGGCTGCGCGGTGAGGCGCTTATGCTGCGGCACCCGATTGAACAGATGAGCCGGGCTGCGCACCTCGTAATCCTCGCGAGGGTCGTGCATGAGGATCGTTTCGGCCAGTTCGAGCCACCAGGGCTCACTGATCCTGGCGGCCAACTGCCGGCGCAACACCTGCTTGTCGATGGCGACGAAGAAGTTCGCCAAGTCGCATTTCAAGTAGAACACCGGCTTCGACCAGTTCTGGCTGGCGCTGCGGATCTTCGACTCAAGGCGCTTGGCGGCGTACAGCGTTCCGCGCCCTTGGATACAGGCGCAACTGTCCGCTATGAAGCTGCGTTCGATCCGTGGACCGATGTGGTTGTAGAGCAGTTGGTGAACGATGCGGTCCCGAAAGGCTGCCGCCCATACTTCCCGGGCTTTCGGTCGGGTGACCACGAAACAGATTGAGCGGCCTGGCCGGTAGGTGCCGGCGATCAGGTCGCGGTGAAGCTCTACCAGGCTCCGCTCCAGGTCCATTTCGAAAGCCAGGGCGCTGGCGCTGTTGCGCTTCGTGCGGCGGCAGTCGTAATAGGCCTGGACCAAATCGGAGAACGGGTAGGGACCAACAGTCGAATCTGCGGACGGGGCGGACGCGGAACTCGTTGTTCTTGTCGTTGTTGTTCTGATTGCCATCATCGAAGTTCATGTTGAATGCGTTGTTGGCGGAGCGCTGCGACCTGTCGTGCTATCTACGTCGCCAAGCCGGAGGCAAAGCCGATCAGCAAGGAAACTGCGCGAGACCTACACGGACGCTTTAGACCGGCGGTATCTCTTGTGCACATGGCGGTGGCCCAGGGGCCAGCGGCACGACCAGATTCAATTCGCACAGACCTGAAAGCCGTAACTCTCAGGTGGCGGGCGCGGTTGGGGTGTAGCGTTTCCAGGCATTCGCCTGTTTGCCAATTGAGGTGGTTACCTCGATAGCTTTGGCGTGCTGCGGGACACTGATGAATCGACTGTCCTTGAACAACCTCATCAGGAACTCGATCACTTGGACCTTCTCAACCAGCGAGGTCAGGTGTGGATGCTTGTCCCGGGTCGAGTTGGCCCGGGCAATCAGCATCAGGACATCGATGCACTCATCAATCACCCGCTTGCCGAGTGACTGTTTCAGATCGCGGGGAATGTTTCGTGTCAGGTTCGTAGCCATCTGAAGCAGGCCCATTGAAACCTGATAAATCTGCAACTCCGTGTGCATCGCCATCGGCGCGCCCTCCTTGGGCAACCGGCCGCAAGCGGCCGGATTAAATAAGCGAATTAATCAATCAATTGACTGCGGACGGGGCGGACGCGGCACTCGTCGTTCTTGCCGTAGCTGTCCTGAAAGCCATCATCGAAGCCCATGGTGAATGCGTTGTTGGCGGAGCGCTGCGAAGATGACCAGTAGGCGCGATCCTGGAACGCCTCGGGGCTGCCCTCGCGAAAGGCTTCGACGCTGGTCTGGGTTGGCGATTCAGCGCTGTACAGCTGGCCCACAGGCTCACTGTTCGGGTTGTCACCGCTGCGACCGTATTCCCAATTCGCTTCGGTGGTCGGCTTGAAGTGGCGGTATTGCAGCTCCTGAACATCCCGCGCCGGGATCGCCCAGTCGGTGAAGCCGCCGATGTCCAGCACCAGGACCTTCTGTGCCAGCTCACTGCCAGCGGCTGCCATAGCCTCGGTGTTGGCCCGGCTGTTGGTGAAGCTGTCGGCGCCTTCGATCTTCTCGCCGTACTTGCCCCAGGCACCAACCAGCTCATGTTCCGCGCCGGCGGTGATGTTCAGATAGCACTTGCCGGTCTCCGGGTCGCGGGTGATGCCGGAGAAGAACCCGCCGCCGAAGGGCTGGCCGATTTCCGGGATGGTCACTGCTGGGATTGCTTGAGCTGCTGCGGACATGGTCTTTCCTCTTTTCGAAGGCAACAAAAAAGGCGCTGCTGCGCCCCGGTGCCGGATCAAGAGCGGATGAATGAAGGATTAAATAAAGAATCTGCGGACGGGGCGGACGCGGAACTCGTTGTGCTTGCCGTAGTAGTGCTGACCGCCATCATCGAAGTACATGAAGAATGCGGTGTCGGCGGAGCGCTGCGAACTCGACCAGTACCAGGTGTCCTTGGCGAATAGGTCGGGCACATTCACCCAGCAGTGGTACAGCTCGGCACAGGCCGGCAGGTAGAAGTCGCTGTGCCCGTCAGCCTCATGCGCAGCGCAGGCACTGGCGGCCGGGTAAACCGTTTCCTCGTAGCACATGAGGTCGGTGTTGAGGTTCCCGTTCGTTTTGCTGGTGCTGACCAGGTCAATGCCGCGACCACCCCACTCATGGTTACCCACGTCTTCCTTGGCGACGATCAGGTAGTGCGCCGGCACATCGCCGCGAGCCGCTACCAGGCCAGCGTTGTACCCGCCTTGGCCGGGCCAGTACTCACCCAGTCCAGGGATGGCGGTGGGCTCGACCTGCTGCACGTTGGCTGCTGGCGGGAGAGAGCCTGCGAGTAGGGTGGCGATTGCAATCTCTGCCAGCCTTGGGCGGGCCACTTTGAAGTGAATGCCATTGTGTTCCAGTTTCACCATTTCGGCTTTCATGGGGTTTCCTCGGGTTGGGAACAGAATTATTCGTCGTGACAGATGCGAAGGGCTTCGCGGTCGAAGGCCAACTTCAATTTCCGCGACACGTTTTCGGGTATCACGTATTCGTGTCGCGGCGGGGCGAAGAATTGCGCCGAACCTTTCGGGCCAAGCGCATGCAGATGATGCAAGGCCAGGGTCATTGCTTCGCCCTGTTCCTCGATCTGGTGCCAGGCCATCAGGTCAGCCAGTACCTGCCGGGTGCCAGCCATGCAATGCAGCCGGATTTCCTCTTCGCCGCGGCTCCTTCGCTTCGCCGCGGTCTTCGCTGATCGGTCTTTCTGCGTTGCCGCCATGGCATTTCTCCGTAATTCCGCTGGCCGGCAGTGCCAGCCAGGTCTGTCGTTTGCGTTGCTGGGTTCGGAAACGTCTCACGCTGCTACCTTCACCTGGTTCCAGGCGCCGACGGCTTCGAATATCCGGTAGGCCTGGGCGTCGTCCAGCGACACCGTGTCGGGTATCGCGATCCAGCCAGACGCCACCAGATGCTGCGGGTTGGCGCTGTCGCGGATCTCGCTGTAGCAGTGCTCGATCACTTCCTCCAGATGGTCGGAGAGGTACATGCCGTCTGGCGTGACCTCTATCGACTTCAGGTAGCGATTGCCGGTGTGGTCGTCACACAGGGCGCTGAGGTAGATGGTCCAGCGGTGAGCGATCTCACACACGGCCTGGCCGATCTTTCCGGGCGCGATGTTCTTGAGCGACTTGTAGTTGATCATCCCTTGGCGGCCGCTGGGGTCGATGTTCACCACCGCTACGTGATTGACCCGGACCAGGGAGCGGCAGGAGCGCTCAACCCTGGCCTTGAGGTTGTTGGGCTTGCGTGGCTTGCTCATAACGCCTCCGTCATCTTACGCACCGCCCGGCGCTCAGCCAGGGTAAGCTTGCGCGGTTTGCGCTTGAGGACCGTTTCAGGGTCTATTCGGGTTGAGCGGGCCGGCGGGATTGGGTTGCGCGGCGGGCTTGGCAGTTCGTCTATCTGGCCGCCTGCCGCCAGGAACTGGGCGATTCGATCCGAGATCGCGTCCGCCTGGGGTCGATTGTGCTCGACCAGGCTGAGGTGGTTGCTGATCATGGTGACCTCACTTAATGCGTATGGAGCTGTCGCCGCGCTCAAGGTGCGCCCAGGTCGGCTCCGGCAGGAGTTCCTGCTCGGCGTCTTCGCCAGCGGCAATGCGCTTGCGCACGGCCTCGTTGTGCTCGCGGATCTCCTTGAGTTTTGCGGCAATGGCAGCTTTATCTGGCGCAAATGTGGTTTTCGGGACGACGTAGTCCTCTGGCAACTCGTCTTCCTTGTCCACGATCACTTTCTCCTTGCCCTGGGCTAGTGTGATGGTGAACAGCGGACGCTTGATGGATTTGAGGTTGGCTGCCTCCATGTTCCTGCGGAGGTAATCGCTGATCTGCGCCACACTGTTGGTCTTGATGCGCTTGAGTTCGGCCAGGCGCTCGATCTCGTTCTCGATCGCAGTGACATCGCTTTCGATATTTCGGCGCAGCATGACGATGTTGTCGGCCTTCACCTCGAACTCGCCTTGGATCTCGTCCATAGCGTGCTGCAAGGCCTCTTTCAGGCCCTCATCATCGGTGTCGGCCATGCCCTGGAGTTCTGCCAGCTTGCCGGTGAGTGCGTAGAGTTGAGTCATGCTGCAGTCTCCTGTTTCGGCTCAGTCAGTTTTTTCCATTCCAAGGAAACCCGGGCTGCGCCTTTCTCGTCCTTGCGCAGGGTGAGCTGGCGGACGGCCACGTCGTGGATCTTCTTGCGCTCATGCGGCGTTTTCGCGCCTTGCATGTTCTCAATAACCGACTTGATGTAGTCGAGGCGCTCAAGCTTTTGGCGCTCTTCTTCTTCGACTCTGTTTTCGGCTTTTTCGAGAGCCACCTCATCTCGCACAGCATCGACATACGCGGCGTCGTCGAACAGACCCATGTGGATGTCAGCAGCAAAACCGAGCGGCTGAAGGCATTTGCCGATAGCGTCGGTTAGCGATTTTTTGGCAGCTTCCCAGTCAGTGATGATCTTGCCGCCCTGGAGCAGAACAAATGGTGTATGCCCGTAGTGCTCCACGGTGCACTTCTGGCCGTCTTTTCCCAGATACCAGAGCTGTATCTTGATGGTGTGAAGCTTGGCGTTGATGATCGGCGCGCTGGGCCATTCCTTCGTTGGAGCCAGAAGCGGAGCACCCTCGTCGAAGCGATCCTCAAGCACTGTCCAGCCCCAGCCCTCGCCGCACGGGCCGAAAATCTCGGTAGCCTTGCGCATGAGGTAGGTGGGCTTGATGGCGGTGCCTTTGAAGCCGCCCATTCCGGTGAAGTTCTTCGTAGCGCTCGGGTCGGTCGTGCCGACCTGATCCCAAATTCTGGTGTTGGACATGACTGTTCTCCGCGCCACCGGAGAGGGGCGCTGTGAAGGGGGTTATTGGGTGGCTTTGGCGATTGCTGCGCGAAGCTGCAGGATTTCCCGGAACTCCATGTCCTCGGCTCGATCGCCAATCCCAGGCACGTAGTCGAACGAGGCAATGAATTTCGCCCAGGCATCTACCGTTTTTTGTGCGGCGGCCAGAAGGTCAGGCGCGGCGGCCATAAGCCGCGCATCAGCTGTGCGGCGACAGTAGTCTGCAAGGTCCAAATTAGTTGCTGACAGGACTATCGATGGCTCAAAAGACGCGCCGACGATCTTGATAAAGCCGGGGTAATACCCATCGACCACTTTCCACGGACCGGGCGTGTGGCTTGATTCAGGCATGACTAAATCCTTGCCGCGACGTGCGCAGCGCTTGAAGATGTGAGTTAGGAGGTGATGCGATCGGCGTAGGCGCTTGCGAGCATCCAGGCCGTGCAGAGAAGAAGGACGATTGCTGATCCGCGCCAGGTGTAGAGCCTGCGCAGGCGTTGGATTTTGATCATGATGACGGCTCCAGGCTGAGCAACCTTTCTCCCAGCGTTATGCGAGCGGCTACTTTGTCCCGGTCAACGCCTGTGATACTGGCGATCCCGCCGAGGCTGAGCCCCTGACGCCGAAGCCTTGCACAGCGTTTGGCGAGTGCCTGCTGGCGCTTCTTGGCGCCTTCGCCGCTCACCGCAGCACCTGGGACAGTTGCGGAATGTCGCAAGCGTGGCGACGGTCCTGTACCGCGCCGTAGGCAATCATGGTCATGAGCAGGGCGGTGAGGATCCAGGTGATGATCTTCATGGCCGAGCTCTCACTTCAACACGACCGGCCTTGATTGCTGCTGCAAGCTTGGGCGGGAGCTTCGAGACGGGGAGCTCGCGCGGCAGGCCGGCGCCAAGAATGGTCAGGCTCCGCTCGATCTCAGCAATCTGCTCGTCAATCAACGATTTAACCGGTGCAGTGCTCATGACGCCTCCTTGCGCTGCCTGGTCGGTTTCAGGAGGCGCTTGCAGTAGTGATTGAATTCCTCGACGGATATGACGCTGCCTTCCATCATGTTGGTGATCATGTGCAGCACGACTTTTTGGGCACCGTCAGGGCTGTCGGGGTGCTCCAGGCTTTCCAGCGCTTCGTCGATCAGGATGTGAGGGCTCATAGTTCGTTGTCCTCTGCCTGGGCGATCAGGGCGTCATCGGCCAGGGGCTCAATAAGGGCCTGTGCGATTTCGCCGATCTTGCCGAGCGGGTGGTCACTTGGCCCGCGCAGTTCGGCGTAGGCAGTCCTGTCGACCTGGCCCCGCTCGGCAGCCAGCAGCAGATATCCGAGCGCCGGGGTTCCTACCTCGCCGTCGGCAAGCCTGCCGTTCGCGAACTCATCAATCGCCAGTGCGAGCTGGGCCTGAGTCACACCCTGCGGCTTGCGCATCCGGCGCTGAAACGAAACGTCGACGCCGAACCGGACAAGCTGCTCGACCGCGTTGTAGATCCATTCCGCCCGGGCAACTTCCTGTGGGCTCTCGCTCACCGGTGGAGGCAACTGAGCGTCGTAACGCTCCTGGCTGAGTTTCAAAGCTGCGTTCATGGTTGCCTCCAGATCGGCGGGTCAGTCGTGGTAGTCAGGCTCGTAGGCGTAAGAGCTTGGGTTCGGGTGGCTGTGGTTCTCTTCACCGCACACCCGGCATTCCAGATAGCTGCAATCGAAGGTGCCATTCACTACGCCCGGATCGCCGCCCCAATCGCTGACAAGTTTCCAGTCATGGTCGACTTCGCCGTCGATGACCTCACATTGCTTATCGCTCATGGCGACCTCCAGTGTTTGGGGTTAGGCGGAGCGGGCGGCGAGCATGGCGTCGGCCAGCTTGTAAGCTGTGCTGGCGGTTTCGTTCTCGCAGCCATCCATGCCAAGCAGGCACGGAGCGCCTGCGGTTGATATGAGGCCTTGCAAAGCCTTAGCCGCGAAGTAATCGCGGACGGTCAAGCCGAAACAGGTGCCGTGGCCGCCATACTCGCTGGCCGCAACTGGGAAGGCAGGATTCTCACCCTCTTCAAGAGCAGCGTTGTATCGATGCTCGGCGCCTTCAATTTGGCGATCCATTTGAGCTGCCATGTATTCCATGACTGAGTCCTCTGTGGTTGATCCAACAAAACTCGGATGCACTCATCCGATCCGCTGGTTGCCGATGGGCGCGGGGGAGAGAGCTGACGGGTAGAGGCGGGGAAGGATGCAGGCGGCCGGCACTGCCCGGCATGTATCAGGCCTGACCGCTCGTACCTGAGCAGCCCCGCGATTCACCTGCGATGAAAAGCAATAAACGAATCAACGAATAGGTAATCTGCGGACGGGGCGGACGCGGAACTCGTTGCTCTTGCCGTAGCTGCTCTGATTGCCATCATCGAAGGACATGAAGAATGCGTCGTAGGCGGAGCGCTGCGAAGATGACCAGTGCCATTCCTTCTCAAATAGCTCTGGGACGTTCGCCATGCACAGGGCCAGCTCGCTGATGGCGGGCAGGTACAGATCGCTGTGGCCTTCGATGGTCAGGCCGTCACACCACTGCGCGGCAGGGTGCTCCTCAGCGGATCCCTCAACGAGGTGCAGAGTGTTCGCCAGGCCATCGCGGCGGCTGGAGGCTTCCGTCTCGTCGACCTCGTATCCGCCGTAGGCCAGCTTCTGGCCCAGCACGGCCTGGCTGGTCGGGACGATCAGGTGGTAATCAGGCTGGCCGCTCTCGCCGCGCATCACCCCGGCATACACGCCACCCTGGCCTTTCCAGTACTCGCCGATGGCCGGGGCCGAGATTGAAGTTGGCGCCGAAGAAACATCCATCGCCAGGCTGGCGAGCTTCAGCACAACAGCTTCGTCAGGGCTGCTGATCATCAGGTCGCCACGGGTGTAGGTGGTCAGTTGAATTGCTTGCATGTGGGTTATTCCTTGTCGGGGGATGTTCGGTTGACTTCCCGTCTGGCCCTGTCGCCAAGGCCAGCCAGTGAAATCTTCACTCAGGCACCCTGATCGGCTGTTGATCGATGACCGTTATCGATCCTCGATCTGTCACCGCGATCCTGGCGGTCAGTCCTGGGTTGAAGTCAGCAAGACGGGGATGGGCTTGGAAATCCACAACCCTTCCTGTGCGATCGCCGATGCCGAGGTAGATCAAGTCACCTATCTGAATTTCACTTCCGCGTTTCGTTGGCATTTCGTGTCTCCTGGTCGTCATCCCAAAGCCCGCTCTTCGAACGGGCTTCAGTGATGCTTTCCGCCGTGACCCGCTACTGGCGTCGGTCACCGGCTCATTCATCTTGTTAAACAGTCCGCGGATCTTCCCGACTGCACTCTTGTTCTCGCACGGATCTAAGCTGCTCCGGCCGGGTCGAGGCACGACTTTCGTCGCTTTTACCCGTGGGTCGATTAAGGCTCGACCTCGCTAAACCTTTTTGATGCTGGGCCGGTTTTGATCCGGCAAGGGGTGTCACTAAAGAGCGGCAGGTCTGTTTAGGCCCTGGCGAGGCGCTGTGGCGTCTCGATGGATTAAATATGAACCAACAGTTCACATTAGGTCAAGTACCAAAAGTACATATTTTTAGAAAAGTACACAAAGGACCCACAAGGCGCTCCGCTTGGTTCAGCCATTTACCAGCGGAAACACCTTCGCTATAGTTCCGTTTACTGGATGGATATACAGCTAATGGGGAGGTTTGAATTATGGATGCAATGAAGCTTGAAGGTGCGGCAGGGCAGGGGATGAGTGGAATGGAAAGGCTTGGCCTCCGGGTATCATCAATGATCAACCACCCGGTCGCGCAGATTCAGCGCTGGGTGACGATCCACCGCCTGGATACGGATGGGGAGCGGGAATGGAAGGAGGTGCTGGGGCTCTTGGCCGAAACTGACGGCATCGACATGGCACGCAATGAGGACGGATCGGTGACACTGCGATGGGAGCCAATCGCGGAAGAAGATCGGCTGGTGGAGGCTGTTGAGCCACTTGAGGCGGCAGCACCCTTTTGAGGTCGCACAGAAAAGCCCGCTTTGATAGCGGGCTCTTAACCAGTGCGGGGAGTTAGGCCGGCTGCTGGTCCAATTCTGATCCGCAGTATCTGCACTTCACTGCGGCATACTTGATTGTCTCCGCACAGTACGGGCATACCTTTGTCTCGCCGAGGTGCAAGGAATCGCCGGATGGAGCTTCCGGGAAACCGCTGGCCTTGGCCCACTCAACCGGCGTCGGCCTGCTCAGCGCCCATACAAAGGCAGCGATCCAGCCTACAAACGTCCAGCCGGCCAACAGGTTCAGCGCAAAAATCGCAGCACTTCTTGGATGCTCTCCCATTGCGCAGATCGCTGGGTAAAAGTACATGGCAATTGCGCATGGAAAAAATACGATAGTAGCGATCATGGCGATATTGTTCGTGCCGCTTCCGATCAGATAGCTGACCAGGCAGACCGACGCGAGGATAAACAGACCTAAAATTTTCATCGTTACACTCCATGTGACATCCGACCACTTTAACATTCGTGGCTTCGCGCCACCATCTGCTGCGCCGTCAGTCGCCAGTGCTGAACGGCTGTTGCCATGCGACCTCTACCGTTTCACACACCGTCGAGGCGAAACCCGTGAACGACCATCGAAGAGACCAGGCTTTGGCTGCCTGGCGCAAGCTGTTGGAAGAGCCAGAAATCCGAATGGATGTCGAGGAGCAGTATGAGGAGCTGCTGAAGATGGCCGACGACTTCAAGGTGCAAGGTCTTATAGACAGGCACGACTGGAGAGAGCTGGTGGAGGAGGCGGGCGCCTTCTACGCACATGCGATCGAAGGGATGGCCGAGGGCACGTAGCGGAAGGGCAGAAACTGAAAGCCCGGCGCTGGCCGGGCTTCTAGCGGAACTTGCATGCCGACTGCTTCAGCTTCCGCTAAATAATTTTGTAAGCCCAAATGTGATAGCGCATGCAAGGCCAGTCATAGCAATTGCCGTGGCTACGCACCACTTGAGCATGCTGAGTTCCGTGTTAGCGAGGTCTGCCTTCGTGGCGGAATGCTTGTCGATGGACTCGACCTTCACCAAAATCAGGTTGAGCTTTTCCTTGATCTCGGGGAGAGATTTTTCAAGTGCCGCTACGCGAGCTTCCATATCGCCTCCTCCTGGTGGGTTCTCGCCTCCAGTATGGTCTCCGCCACCTGAGTTGTCACTGGAGCGCTTGTTACCCCATGACGTGAGCATTATCACTTCACTCATCGCCCGTCTCCTTGCCCAGCTTCCACTGCCTAAGCTTATAGGTTGCTATTTGACCGAAATGCCCACAATTTGGGCAGATCACCGCAGTAGATGTGTGCAGATTTCCACAGAGTGATTCGGTCCTGAATATTTGAAGGCAGGGATTGGCAGTTTCTCCTTGCTCCTCATCATTGTCGGCGGCATCCTGCATCGCGATCTCCCAACCTCCCTTCCAATCACAGTGCGGGCATTTGGTGCTCCGCTTGCGATCAGTCAAAAACTGGATTAGGTCGTTAACGCGAAGTGGCGGAGCGGATCCATCCTCGTGGAGCGGCAACCCGCCCACGTTGTCAATTCGTCTCATGCCAGCCATATCCGTCCTCAGCGTTAAACAAGGTTAGCGTTCCAGACCAGCAGCACACGGGCTTGGATGTATGTGTCTTCAGCCCGGATCGTTTGCGGAGGGTGCCGGGGGTTGTCGGATATCATGCTCAGCTGCTCATCGCCCATCCACTGGAGGCGCTTGATATACAGGTGCCCCTCCCAGGAGAACATGTAGATCCCATCCCCAACGAACTCACGGATGCTGATGTCCACCAGCAACGGGTCGCGGTGCTTGATCGTCGGCGCCATTGACTGACCCCAGCCAGTGACGATCTTCAGGTGGAAGTGTTCTTTGAACTCGACGCCCATCTCGCGCAGGTGCTGCGGACTGACGCGCACGTCCTGGAGCATTTCCGGATAATCATGAGGGATCTGCCCGCCGCCCATTGCGGCACGGACGTCGTAGTGGGCAATCCAGACTTCGTCACCGACGGCGCCAGGTCGGTAGTAATCGATCTCCAGCGCGCCGCCATCATTCGCCTCGGCGACCGCCTGAAGTCGCCTGCGCGCATCATCCGAAAGCCCTTTCCCTTGTGTAGCGAGCATGTTGCGAACGATATCTGCGGCAGAGGTGGCTGGAGAATCTGTGCCGACAGGATCACTGCTCGGCGTTTTCGGCATGAGCGGATCGTCTCCCGCACCATGCTGCAACCACTCAATTTTCACGCCCAGGGCGGCCGCGATGGCGCTCATTTTGGCCGGCCCTGGCAGTGACTCGCCATTGAGCCATTTGCTTGCTGCCTTGGGCGTCACTTTCGCAATTTCAGCCAGGCGCGCACCAGCTCCCCACTGATCTATGCCGTGGGCGGTGAGAGCCTTTTTCAGGCGAGCAACGAAAGCACTGCGAATTTCTTCTATATGAACCATCGGTTCAGCATCGCACGGCCTTGCATGTACTTTCAGTTCCGACATAATATGTACTGCAAGTTCATATTTAACTGGAGGCTCTATGCGGCCGCTCAAGAAATCGATCGACGACGCCGGCGGTGTTCCAGCGGTTGCTCTGGCCTGCGGAAAGACCCCTCGCGCCATTTACAAGTGGCTCGTTGCGGACGCTTTGCCGCGCACCGAGTACACCGGCGAAACCCAGTACGCCCAAAAAATTGCCGAGCTGGCTGCCTCCCAAGGCAAGCCGTTTGATACCGCCTGGCTGCTCGCCGAGGCGCACCCCAGAAAATCCGCCGCTTAAACCATTTCATCAGCCGCAAGGAGCAACACATGTACGAGATCCGCAAACACCTGAACCACAACGAAACAAAGGTTCGGTTGAACGATGAGTACGACGAGTACCTGAGATCACTGGCAAAGATCCACGGCACCCAGAAGGCCGTCATCGCCCGTGAAATTCTCAAGGCTGCGATCCAGCAGATGAGGGAAGAGCTTACCCGTACTCAAGACATGGCCTGAAGGCCCTCAATGGAGGCTTTATGCCTGAAAGAAATTGCGAGTTGCTGCTGCAGCAAATCGCGGATGAAGAAGACATCACATTCCTAAGTGAGGCTGCCGCTCAGCTTGGAATTCCTATCGAGCAGCTGACCAAGGAGACCATCGAAAAACACATCACCGATAGAACAAGACCCAAGACGATGACAGGGACTGTTCAGTCCTTCAGGCGGCCATACAGCCCGTCCAGAAATCGGACTGATGAGGGCCTGAAAAGTGAATGACCACCAAATCGCAGGCACAAAAAAACCGACGGTCGAGGTCGGCTTTTTCATTTGCGTACTGCTTGTAACTCTGTGAGGCCGATTATGCACACACCAAATACTGATGTACAGGCCCTCAAAAAGCCCGCGACACATTTTCACCATTCGCAAAACGTGTCGCGACCCACCATGTCGTCCCGCGAGATCGCGAACGTCACCGGTAAGCGTCATGACAATGTGAAGCGGGACATCGTCGCGATGCTCAAAGACCTCAAAGTCGATGCACTCAGTTTTGAGGACATCTACCTAGACGGTCGGAATCGCGAACAGGTCCAGTACCTGCTCGACCGCGAGCATACCGATTGCTTGCTCACTGGCTACAGCGCGCCCATGCGCATGAAGGTGATCCGTCGCTGGCGTGAGCTGGAGTCGCAACAGGGTGCCCGGGAACAGGTATTGCTCAACGGCACAAAGGTAGTGGGTGAAATCGCCATCATGGAATGCTTCACCCGGCTGCTGAAGCCGGCGCCTTCCTGCCAGATGGCAATGCTGACGAAGATTGCCCAGAACAACGGCCTAGACCCGAAGTTTCTCCCGGGCTACGCCGTAGACGCCGCCCCCGATGCCACTGGCGGTTCATCGATGCCCACCAAGGCAGCCACCGCCCTGATCAAAGATCATTCCATCGGCAGCACCGCGCGTGCTTTCAACCTCGCACTGAAGGCCCACGGTTACCTGGCTCTGCTCCAGCGCAAAAGCTCCAAGGGCGAAATGGTCGACTTCTGGTCCGTGACTGAAAAGGGCCTGAAGTACGGGAAGAACCTCACCAGCCCTCAATGCCCCCGCGAGACGCAGCCACATTGGTACGTGGATCGCTTCCTCGAACTCGCCGGCCTGATCGGCAAAGGACGCCCATGATGGCCCGCATTCGTACTGTGAAGCCGGAGTTCTGGTCGAGCGAGCAGGTTATGTCCTGCCGCCCCATGGCGCGGCTGTTGTTTATTGGTCTTTGGAACTTCTGCGACGACGGCGGGAACCACCCTCTTGCGCCGAGAACCATCAAGGCCCTGGTGTTTCCAGGCGACGACATCACCACCGACGAGGTAAGCAGTCTGCTTGGCGAGTTGGAAGGTGCAGAGCTGATCCAGAGCTACTGGGTGGCCGGCAAGAACTATTTCCATGTTCGCGGCTGGAAGCACCAGAAGATCGAAAAAAAGAACTTCAAGTATCCAAGCCCTCCAAATGAATCCGACAATCAGTCGGAGAACATTCGCCGACAATTCGCCGAGGAGTCGTCGACTGATCGCCGACCGGTTGACCCCGGAAGGGAAGGGAAGGGAATAGGAGAAGATCAACACAACACTCTACGCGCGGAGCAGGAAAATCCCGCCGACCCAAAGGCGCCCAGCGAAATGACCCTGGACTGGGTTCCTGACGAGAAGCTGCTCAAGGCATACGCGTTCCGCATGGCAATCCCAGTATCTGCATTCACCAACGAAGCCACGGCGGCATTCGTCTGTCACTACTCGGCATCTGGTCGCATCGAGACACAAGCCTCCTGGGTCAGCCTGCTGGTGAAGTGGGTGAAGCGCGACACAGCCACTGCCAACAATGTTCACCCGTTTCCCGGACGGCGGCAGGTCAATGGCCCTGACTTCGATGACCAGACATGGGCCGAAAATCTTGAGGATGCTCTATGAGCAACAAGCCAAAGCCGCCGAGAAGCGCTGCGCAGCTCATGAAGGCCGCGGGTGCGACCGAGGATCTTCCAAGCGCCGTGGCTGGATACAATCCGCCGACCATGCCAGCGATCCCCAAAACCTTGCCGCAGGGCACGGTCGGCGTCGTCAATTCGCTGTTCAAGGAGTTGCAGGCCATCTTTCCAGCTTGGAAGCAAGCCTGGCCGACTGACGCCGCGCTGAGCACCGCCAAGCGCAGCTGGATCAAGGCGTTCATCGTCGCCGAGATCAATACTCTGGAGCAGATCCGCTTCGGCATTGAGCGCTGCCGCTCGCTGGGCACGGACTTCGCGCCGAGCGTTGGCAAGTTCATCAAGCTTTGCCAGCCAACGCCGGAAATGCTGGGTATCCCGTCGCACGACAAGGCGTTTCGCGAGGCGCTGGAGAACGCCCATCCAAGCCGGTTCGGAAATCGCACATGGTCCCACGAAGCCGTTCGCCATGCAGCGCTCCAATGCGAGATGCATAACCTCGGCGACCTGATCCCTGAGAAGGCCAGCAAGGTATTTGACAGGGCCTACGACATCACCATCCGCATGCTCATGCAGGGCAAGCCGCTGGAAGACATCGCCATTGGCATCGGCCACGACAGCCAGAAGAGCGAAGTGGAGCTGGCAGAGGAATACGCCAACCAGCGCCAGGCGCGCCTGCTTGAGATACAGGCCATCCCATGCAGCGGAGCCGTGGCGCGCGCCCAGCTCATGGCGAAGTTCGGCAAAAAGATCAGGGAGCAACGGACATGACACTCGACAAAACCAAACTGCAAAAGCTGCTCTGGGCCGAAGCCGCCTCATTCCGTGCTGACTGCGCCGACTGGCAGCGCAACACCGAGGCCCTCCAGGAATTCCTGGGTTCCAAGACCGTGGAGGAAGTGGCGCTGGAGCTACTGGCGGAGAACTGTCGACTCAGATCCGACAATGAGACATGGCGCCTGAGTATCGAGGCAGAGCGCAACGGCCACAACGTTACGGTCCGAAGCCTCCAAGCAGAGCTGGACCGACTGAAGGGGCCCGCGTTCGATCAGGAGTTGGCGGCGCTGCGCAAGGATGCGGGGCGCTGGAGATTCTTTTCCACGCTGGCGAACGACCTGCAAGCATTTCCGCACTCATGGGGGCAGATGACACCCGAGAAGATGGATTTCATGTGCGATGAGGCTATGGCCGCCGCCATGGGCAAGGGAGGGCAGCCATGAACGCATTCAGTGTACTCAGCGTCGTTTTCACAGTGATCAGCCTGCTGCTGATCGGTCTTGTGCTGCTGGTGAGTGAGGACTTCATCATCGCCGCCCTGGCGAACGTGCTTGTCGCCGTCTACCTGGATCACTTGGGTATCGAAAAAGACCTCCGCGATTTTCTGGCTGAAGGGAGGGCAAGCCATGACCGATAAAATCAGCGTCAACTGCCAGGCCAAACTCTCCGAGGCCATCACCAAGCTCAGCACCATGTACCGGGACAAGAAGTATGTGGTGGTCTCTCTACGCCCGGGCAAGGACCGCACGCTCGACCAGAATGCCTTGTGGTTCGCGATGTACAAGCGCATTTCCGAAATGACCCAGATCGGTGATCCGGCCGACGCCCGGCGGTACTGCAAGTTGCACTTCGGCGTGCAGATCCTTCTCAACGAGGATTCCGGGTTCCAAGCAGCCTGGTACCGGGTCATGCGCCATCTGCCCTACGAGGAGAAGCTGGCCCTGATGGGCGAGCACAAGCTCTTCGGTCCGGACGGCTTCCCAGTGACCAGCCTGTTCAATCGTGCCCAGGGCATCCAGTACACCGACCGGATGGCCGCGTACTTCACCGGCCAGGGCGTGGTGTTCAGTGACCTGCTGAGCGAGGTGGCGGCATGAGCAGGCGTGACTGGTACGACCGTCGAATGGATAAGCGCGTTGCTCTGCAGATCGCAGAAGAGCAGGGGATTGTTGCCGACAGTTCGGAACTGCGCGCAACCCTGGTCGCCAAGATTCACTCTGGCGAAATGACCATTGAGCAGGTGCAGGCCGAGCTGCGGAAGGTGAAGCGCGAGGCCAAGAAAAATGGCCTGAAGACGCGCGACCAGATATGGAGGTCCGCATGAGCCGTACAGCCAGCACCCTTACAGCCAAGCAGCCTCGCCCGAAGAAATGCGCTGTCCAGACCTGTAGAGCCTCATTCGTGCCTCGGGCCAGCTTCCAAACCTGGTGCTCGCCGGACTGTGGCCTCGCCATTGCCCGCGCCAAGCAGGAAAAGCAGCGCAAGTCTTTTGCCCAGCGCGAACGCCGGGACATCAAGGTCCGAAAGGAGAAGCTGAAGAGCAGGGCGCAGCATATGCGTGAGACGCAGGTCGCGTTCAACACCTGGATCCGCCTACGCGATGCCGGCCTGCCATGTGTGAGCTGCGGCCGGCACCACGACGGCCAGTATCACGCCGGCCACTACCGGACAGTCGCCGCCAGCCCAGAGCTGCGCTTCGAACCGCTGAATGTTCACAAGCAGTGCGCGCCCTGCAACAACCATAAGTCCGGCGACATCGTGAACTACCGCATTGAACTGGTGAAGCGCATCGGCGCAGAGGCTGTCGAGTGGCTGGAAGGCCCGCACGAACCGAAGAAGTACACCGTCGAGCAACTAAAGGCGATGACCGCCGAATACCGGGCAAAGACCAAAGAGCTGAAGAGGGCTGCAGCATGATTTATCGAGACGTTATTTCCGCAGTAATCCGTGCGCTGGCGTCCGAGACGATCAACAGCGCCGGCGGCTGTGACTACACACCAAAGGTCCAGGCCAACAAACTCAAGGGAGAGATCGTAGGCAAGGAAGCGGCATTCCTCACGGATTGCTGGGTGTTTGGCCGGTTACATTCTTGCCTTGCGCCGAAACACTGGATGGCCTTGAACGCCTGCTACTCGACGCATATGGCCTCGAAGGTGGGGGCAATTGGCAGAATTGTGTCGCACGTGTCTTCGCCGGCGCCGCGCCTGTTCCTGACCAAGGCAGTGACCGCCTGGGCATATCCGCAGTTGGGCGGCGCCGAGCGCGCCCCCGCCGGGAAGGTGTCGCTCGAGGTCGATGATGATGCACCAGCATGGAGGAAGGCGGCGGTGTCGAAAGCACAGAGGGCGATCAACGCCAAGCTGAAGCAGCGCCAGGAGGCTCCATGCGAAGGCGTCATCATCCTGCCAGCCCATAACTACGATATGAATACCTGGGATGTGGATGGCACCCCAGAGCGCACGCGTCGTGACTGGCGCCGCAAAATATTCAAGGGGCTGGATAAGCTCGTCAATGAGGCGCTTTTGGAGGCCGGTGAGATCCTGACAAAGGAAGGCGTTTTCTTCGATGATCAAGATGCCGCATAAGGGCCTTGACAGGGCCTGCCGGTTCGCCGATTATTCACCCATCCTGTCATTCCTGCGTGTGTAGGACTGACTAAAAAGAACCCCGGCCATCGTGTCGGGGTTTTTCGTTTCTGGAAGGTGGCGCCCAGTGATGGGCAATCCGGTTTGAACCCGGAGCTATCGGAAACGGTAAGAGTTCGACTCTTTCACCTTCCGCCAATTTTGCTGACTGAATGTGCGCTGGGACGCACACGGGACTGTAAATCCTGCGCCGAGTGCTATGTGGTTCGATTCCATCAGGCAGAACCAGTTTCACCTGTAGCCAGGACAGCCTTCGGGGCGGCCTGGACGCGGTATAGCCGGAAGTCACGCGTCACGAAAGAACACCGGCAGCCCGCGCACCCTGATCCATCATGCTTGCGGGGTGGCGCGAGACTGGCCTGGCGAGATCGATGCATTGGGGCGTCGACGCTGGGCCAGCCTTCGGCAGACAGCGGGAAAGACCGCGCACCTATTCAGGCCGCCTCGACAGACAGCGTAATACGCTTGCCGAGCGCGGCCAGGGCTTTCTCGATCGCTTCCATCTTGGATGTGTGCAGAAAGTCCACCAGGCGATCGCCCTGGGTCTGGGCAGCACCCAGCATCCGGCACAGATCGGCCTTGCGCATATCACGCTCCATCATGGCGTTCCACAGCGCGATCTTCGCCACAGTCACCGCTGGCAGGTGAACGACGTGCTCGCCTTCCTGGGGAGCGGATGCAGAAGGAATCGCCCGGCGCTGATCAACATACAGAGACAGAGTTGTCTCTATAGCGTCCATCGCCTCACGGATCGCATGCTCGACGTCATCGCCAAAGCTGTTTAGCTCTGGCAGATCCCGGCAAAAGACGGCCACACCGGTCTCGTCCTGTTCAAATCGAATTGCAAAGTCGTACATGGTCATTCCTCGGAGGTGATCGTTCAGCTTGCAGAATGGCGAAGGGGGCCCTTAGAGCCCCAGTTGTTTAATGATCGCCTTGCGGGTCGGTTCCGGCATTTCCTTGGAGCCGTGATCCGCGAAGGTTGTCTTTTTGCCGTTTGGGGCGGTGACTTTGAAGTGGCTTCCTTTGCCTGCTTCGAAGGTCACCCCTTGGGCCTTCAACCATCGTCTGAACTCGCTGAACTTCATCACCTCGCCTCGTTGTTTGGATGAGGGCAGTATACAACAAATTTGTGGTAATACAACAGTTTTGTTGTGTTTCGTTGGCGCCTATTCAGGGCCTCTGCATTTGCAGGGGCTTTTCGTTGTCGGCTCCCCACACCCATTGCCTCAAGCTGGGAGTACAGCGGATGCCGACCTTTTCAATCATGCCCACGGAGTCGAGCGCATGGAGTTTCTACAGCGCCTGTTCGATAAGCTCGACTGGGCATTTGCGGGATTGCTTGGCGCAATCGCTGCCAGCTTCTGGCACCGGGACGACCTGGTGGACCGAAAGGCCTGGGCCATCTTCATTTTCTCGGGTGCGGTCTGCGCCCATTACCTGACGGGTCTGATCAGTTCCTATTTTGGGGTGGTCGAGCCGCGCAGTGTGGCGGGCGTCGGTTTCCTCCTGGGCACCTTCGGCGGGTCGCTCATTGCAGCAATCACCCGGGCCATCAAAGCCGCCGACCTCTGGGCCTTCATCCGCCAGCGGTTCGGAGGAGGGAGTGGACCATGAGACTCGAACTGATCAATTCAATCGCCTGCGCCTTCATCGCGCTGTGGGCGTTCTGGTGCGTGGTGAGCGGGAAGGTGAGGGACGGCATCCTCGGGAAGCTGATCTATTCCACGATCGCCATCAGCGCATACGTGGTCACCACTGGGCACAACAGCTTCCTGTTTGGGCCCACCATCGCCGGGCTGACGCTGCATATCGCCCTGGCCCTGGCCGGCGTCCGCCACCTGTTCATGGTCACCTACTGGCAACGGGTCAAGGCCTGGATCTGCCGGCACCTGAACTGCGAGCACTGCATGGGCTGCGATAAGGCGCCGGGCGGGACCGACCGTCGGGCCAAGTAGGTCGCGACACGTTTCGCGAATCAGCAAATTGTGTTGCGACACGCGACGAGGAGAGGCTATGCCCCAAGAATACGTTGGAACCAAGCAGGTAACGGCTTTCCCATTCGAGCATCAAGATGGGCGTGAGGGCTACAAAGTCCAGTATGAGGACGGCTACACCAGTTGGAGCCCGAAGGACGTTTTCGAAAAGGCGTACATCGGTATCGGCCAGGTGAAAGAACTTCCGCCGCATGTGCAGCGGATGATCGGGGAGAAGGCTCAGAACGATGACCGTCTTGCCAAGCTGACCGCCTTCATCAAAACCCCAGGCTTCCGCGAGTTGAGCGCCAAGTCGCAAGAGCTGCTGACTACTCAGGCCGGCGCCATGGGTGAGTTGTCCGAGATTCTGGCTGAGCGTATTGCTCTCTGATGAGGTGATTCATGGGCAAGCTGCCTGATATGACTGGTGCGTTCGTCGTAGCTGGAGTGATTTGCGCTGTCGCTGGCTGGGCATTGATCCAGGGTGCGATCTGGATTGGCTCGCACATCAGTCTGGGGTGGATTGCATGACGACCATTGCCTATAAAGACGGCGTGATCGCCTACGACTCGCGCGTCACTCGCGGCTCACTCATCGACCACGACGACTACGAGAAGCTTATCCATAGGAATGGCCATCAGTTCCTGTTTACGGGTTGCGGTGCAGACTTTGCCGCTCTGATGGACGAGTTTTTCGGTGTGAAGGTCAGCGATAAGCCGCTCGACGCGAACGGGATGGTCGTCACCAACGGCAGGCTCTGCCAGATTGGACGCGACGCCGAGAGCGGATTCTGGATGGACGATGTGTGGATGGAGCGTCCATTTGCCATCGGTAGCGGGCGCGACTTCGCACTAGCCGCAATGGATATGGGCGCAACGGCCAAGCAGGCTGTCGAGGCTGCCGCGAAGCGTGATGTCTACACCGGCGGCACGATCCGCACACTGATCATTGACGAGGGGAGGGTTGATGCAAAGACCACTCCCGCCGCCGTCACTGCTTGAGCTGTCCGAGCTGTCCGACTTTGGTATCCGCCTGACACCTGCACCTGAGATCTGGGAATGGCTCCAAGCCGAGATCCTTGCCGACACCGGACGCATCCATAACCCAGACCATGCGCATCTGATCGACGCTGACATCCAGGTCATGTGGGCATCTTCGAGCTTCAACAAGCAGGGCCGCACAGTCCTGGGCCAGGCCGAGCAGGTAGCGTTCCGCGCCGGTGGCTGGCAGAAGGCCCGGATGGAACAGCAGATGCGTGACTGGTTCGGCGATGTGCCGGCCTACATCATCACTCTGGCTGCTGACTACTGCGCCCAGTGCAGCGACACCGACTTCTGTGCCCTGGTAGAGCATGAGCTGTACCACATCGCCCAGGCGAAGGATGAATATGGCCAGCCCAAGTTCACCCGGGAAGGATTACCTAAGCTTGAGATGCGTGGGCACGACGTGGAAGAGTTCGTCGGTGTGGTCCGCCGCTACGGTGCGAGCCCAGACGTTCAAGCGTTGGTGGATGCTGCAAACAGTCCTGCTGAGGTGGGGAAATTGAACATTGCGAGGGCCTGCGGAACCTGTCTGCTCAAGTCGGCCTGATTCTGGACAGGCTCTGGACGGATGAAAATCTATGGCAGCCCTTCAAAACGACGTGAAGGCCTTTATCGTTCAGGCCCTGGCGTGCTTTGACACGCCTTCGCAGGTGGTTGAAGCAGTCCAGAAAGAATACGGGGTCACCGTTACCCGTCAGCAGGTGGAGACACACGACCCAACAAAGACCTCAGGCAAGGGGCTGGCCGCGAAATGGCAAACCCTGTTTCACGACACTCGGAAGCGGTTCCGCGAAGAGACGGCCGATATCCCGATCGCCAACCGAGCCTTCCGCTTGCGCGCCATGAACCGGTTTGTGGAGAGGGCTGAGTCGATGAAGAACATCGTCCTCGCCATGCAGATCCTGGAGCAGGCTGCGAAAGAGACAGGCGATATGTTCGTAAACCGCTCCAAGAAGGAAGAAACCGGTGACGAGCCAATAATCCCGACTCGCATCCAGGTTGACGTAGTGGATGCGAGGAAGCCGAATGCCGAGCCTTAACGTTCCCCAGGCTCAGTTCCTCACGCTGCCCCACAAGTTTCGTGCGTTCGTTGCCGGGTTCGGATCGGGAAAGACCTGGGTCGGCTGCTCGGCGCTGAGCAAGCACTTCATGGAGTGGCCCGGCGTCAACGCTGGCTACTTCGCACCGACTTACCCGCAGATCCGTGACATCTTCTATCCTACGATGGAGGAGGTGGCCTACGACTGGGGACTGAAGACCAAGATCAACCAGGCGAACCACGAGGTTCACATCTACAGCGGCCGGCAGTCACGCGGCACTGTGATTTGCCGGTCGATGGAGAAGCCGCAAACCATCGTCGGCTTCAAGATCGGTCACGCCCTGGTGGATGAGCTGGACGTGCTGACGTCGATTAAGGCGCAGCAGGCCTGGCGCAAGATCATTGCCCGGATGCGTTACAACCTGCCCGGGCTGAAAAATGGCGTAGACGTCACCACGACGCCGGAAGGCTTCAAGTTCGTATTCCTCCAGTTTGTAAAGCAGTTGCGCGACAAGCCGGCGCTGAAGGACATGTATGGCCTGATCCAGGCCAGCACCTTCGACAACGAGTTAAACCTGCCCGACGACTATATCGCCTCCCTGATGGAGTCGTATCCGCCACAGCTGATCATGGCGTACCTGAAGGGCCAGTTCGTCAACCTGACGTCCGGCACCATCTACACGGCCTATGACCGCAAGCTGAATCAATGTTTCGACACAGTCCAGCCCGGCGAGCCGCTGTTTATCGGGATGGACTTCAACGTCGGCAAGATGGCGGCAATAACCCACGTCAAGCGCGACCAGGGGTTGCCCAGGGCCGTGGATGAGCTGATCGACGGCTACGACACGCCCGACATGATCCGCCGTATCAAGGAGCGCTACTGGCGCCACAACGGCAACAACTACGAGAAGACCTGCGAGATTCGGATTTACCCGGATGCCTCGGGTGGATCGAGGAAGTCGGTCAACGCTAGTGAAACTGATATCGCGATCCTGCGTCAGGCTGGTTTCTCGGTCATCGCTCCGGATGCAAACCCGCCTGTGAAGGACCGGATTAACGCAATGAACGCCATGTTCTGCAATGCGCAGGGTGATCGGCGCTACCTGGTGAACCCGCTGCGTTGCCCGACCTATGCAGATGGCCTGGAGCAGCAGGTATGGTCGCCCAATGGTGAGCCTGACAAAAAGTCCGGTAATGACCACGCGAACGACGCCGGCGGCTACTTCATCCACTACGACTACCCGATCATCAAACGAACCGCATCCACCGCACCTCTGAGAATCTGACCATGTCTGACGACCCAAGCAAAACGCTACCGGCAGTGGACGCCATGCGCGCAGACTGGGACATCGTCGATCCTTTGATGGGCGGCACCCGGGCGATGCGCGATGCAGGCGAAGCGCTGCTGCCGAAGTGGCCGAAGGAAGAGGCTGACGATTACCAGAAGCGCCTGAGCCTTTCGACCCTGTTCCCGGCTTACCGGGAGACGGTGAAGAACAACGCCGGTCGCGTGTTTGCTGAGCCAATCGTGCTGGGCGAAGACGTTCCGCCGCTGCTGAAGGAGTTGGCCGAAGACTTCGACCGCCAAGGCAACAACTTACAGGTATGGGCCAAGTCCTTCTTCACCCAGGCCCTGTCGCACGGCTTATGCCATGTGCTGGCCGAGTATCCAAACATCAAGCCATCTGGCGATGAAGGCCAGTTGGTGACCCTAGCCGATGCTCAGGCAATCAAGGCTCGCCCCTATGCAATCACCATCCGGCCCCAGCAAGTCCTTGGATGGCGCGCTGCCAACAAGGACGGCGAGTTCGTCCTGACCCAGTTCCGCTACATGGAATCGGTCGAAGAGGATGATGGCGCCTTCGGCATCAAGACTATTCCGCAAATTCGCGTCCTGGTGCCTGGCGGGTGGATGACCTATCGCCAGGAAGAGAGAGAAGGCAAAAAGCAGTGGGTTCAGGTTGGAGAGGGGGCGACAAGCCTCGACCATATCCCGCTGACCACGCTCTACACCGACCGAACGGGCTTCATGACGGCCAGGCCGCCACTTCTAGAACTGGCCTACCTCAATGCCAAGCACTGGCAGTCACAGAGCGATCAGGACAACATCCTGCACGTCGCCAGGGTGCCCATGCTGGCAATCTCGGGGATCGACGACGATACCTGGGAGCTGAAAGTCGGCACGGCGAACGCCACCAAGCTGCCGAAAGATGGCGAGATGAAGTGGGTCGAGCACACTGGCGCCTCTATCGAAGCCGGCCGCACATCATTGGCCGACCTTGAAGACCAGATGCGTGTCGCTGGGGCCAAGCTGCTCCAGCGCGACAAGCAGGCCGTCAAGACAGCCACACAGGCCGAAGAAGAGGCAGCTCAGGAGCTGAGCCCGCTCCAGGCCATGGCCAGCAGCCTGGAAGATGCCCTGGACCAGATCCTTCAGCACTTCGCCGAGCTGAGCGCGCTGCCTAAAGGTGGTCATGTGCAGGTGAAGGGCAACTTCGACGTGGACTTCGCACCAGAGACGACCTTGCCGCTGCTGCTCAACATGGCCTCACAGGGCCGCCTCTCTGACGAGACGCTGTTCTCCGAGATGCAACGCCGCAACGTGGTGTCGAGCGACATCAAGTGGGACGACGAGAAAGCCAAGATTGCCGAACAAGGGCCGAGCCTCGGAGTACTGTAAATGCCAGCCGTCAACCAGGTAATCGAAGACGAGCAGATCGCCCATGCGGTTAGCCTCGAAAAGTACAAGGTTGGCGTGGTCCGGCGGATCATTGCGCTGCTGAATCGGTCGGATGCCGACCTTTCGGCGGCCCTGTCCGCTGCGCTGGAGCGTCTACCGCCTGAATCCTTCACCGTGGAGCGTCTGGAGCTGCTTCTGGACCAGGTCCGACTGATCAACAGTCAAGCGTATGCCTCAGTGGCTGAAGCGCTACAGGCAGACCTGAAGGAATTGGCAGGGTACGAGGTTGGCTGGCAGCAAACGCTGTTCGAGAAGGCCATCCCTGAGCCGGTGCTGGTCCGCTTCCCGATAGCTAGTATCAGCGGCGAGCAGGCCTATGCTGCTGCGATGTCCAGGCCATTCCAGGGGCGTCTGCTGCGCAACTGGGCTACAGAGATCGCCGCCGACCGCATGGTTAAGGTTCGCAACGCCATCCGCACCGGTTACCTGGAAGGCAAAACCACCGACCAGATAATCCGCAGCATCCGCGGCACTCGCGCTACTGGATACGCTGACGGCTTCCTTGAGCGTCCGCGCAAAGATCTTGTGGCGGTCGTCAGGACGGCCGTGGGCCATACTGCGGCCACCGCCAGGGACGAGTTCATCAAAGCCAACGAGGAGATCGTCAAGGCCGACCGCTGGGTGTCTACCCTCGACAACAAGACCTCACCGATGTGCCGAATCCGCGATCAGCTCCAGTACACGGCCGTGACGCACAAGCCAATCGGCCACAAGATTCCCTGGCTGCAAGGCCCGGGCAAGATCCACTGGTGCTGCCGGTCGACGTCGGCGCCTGTGACCAAGAGCTGGAAAGAATTGGGCATGAACATCGATGAGATGACCCCGGCTCAGCGTGCCAGCATGGACGGCCAGGTCCCGGCGGGCACCACGTACAGCGAATGGCTCAACCGACAGTCGGAAGCCCGTAAGATCGAAGTTCTCGGCCCGACTCGCGCCCAGTTGCTGAAGGATGGAAAGCTCGACCTGGACGACTTCTATTCGCCCACAGGCGAATGGTTGACGCTAGACCAGATGCGCGCCCGTGACGCTGCGGCATTTGCTAAGATCGCGGCATGACCGACAAGCCCCGCTTCCACGTAATCGACGGCACCGCTCCTCCGGATACCCCGGCCGAGCAGGTGCGCAAGCGTGTGCGTGCGATGCCGAAGCCAGCGACGATGGTCCAGTGCCACCGGTGCGGCGGGCGGGAAGTGATCGAATCCAAGATCGGTATCCTGATGAAGAACGGACGGCCAACTGGCGGGACGAAGGTGCTGCTTTGCGTTGGGTGCCTGCTCAACGGCGAGCGCGTCACCCTTTAGCACCAAAACGAATTCAAACAGCCCTGGCATCCGCCGGGGTTTTTTATGCCCGCGATTCACACAAGCCTCGTCGATGACGGGGCTTTTTATTTGCCGCCAGGCGGCCAACAGACCCAAGGGGTTAGCAGATGTTTATTTTCGGCAAGTGGTATCCGCTGATGGCGGAAGAGGGTGGCAGTGAAGGTGGCAACGGTGGCGGTGGTGGCGGTCAATCGACCGAAATCACCCCAGAAATCCAGGCACTCATCGACGCTCGCGTGGGTGAGGCAGTTGGCGGCCTGAAAACCAAGAACTCCGAACTGCTGGGCAAGCTGAAAAGCGCTGGCGATCAACTCAAGACCTTCGAAGGCATCGACCCCGAGGCTGTCCGTGGGATCTTGTCGAAGTTCGCCAATGACGAAGAGGCTGGCCTGATCGCTGCCGGGAAACTGGACGAAGTACTGGACAAGCGCACCACGCGCATGAAGGCGGGCTTCGAACAGGAAACCGCGAAAGAGCGCACCGCTCGCGAAGCTGCCGAGGCTCGGGCCGACAAGTTCAGCCGCCGAGTGCTGGAAAACGGCATTCGCGCCGAGGCTACCGCTGCCGGCCTGCACCAATACGCAATCGATGACGCGCTGCTCCGCGCCAGTGCGACCTTCAAGCTCGACGACGAGGGAAACCCAGTCGCCGTGGAAGACGCATTCGGCAAAGACGGCAAACCGCTGACGCTCAAGGAGTGGTTCAGCGACATGAAAGAAAAGGCGCCTCACTGGTTCCCGGCCTCTGCCAATGGCGGTGGCTCGCAACAAAGCAACGTGAGCATGGGCGCCAAAACCATGAAACGAACCCAATACGAAGCCTTGAGCCCCCTCGATCAGCGAGCGGCGATCAAGGCGAACATCAAGATTGTCGATTAAGAGGTAGTACCGCATGGGCACTTTGACCCTTACCAACCTCATCCCTTCCATTCAGGAAGCGATGGACGTTGTATCCCGCGAGCTGGTCGGTTTCATCCCGGCCGTGTCCCGCGACTCCACTGCAGAGCGTGCAGCTGTAGGTCAGGCAGTTGTATCGCCGGTAGTTGGTGCGATGGCCGCCGAAGACCTGGTTCCGGCGGCTTACGCTGCTGATACCCCGAACCAGACCATCGGCAACGTGCAGATGACCATCAGCAAGGCGCGGTCGGTGCCCTTCGGTATCACTGGCGAGGAAACCCTGGGCCTGCGTAATGCTGGCACCTTGGGCGACATCAATGCCCAGCGTATCGCCCAGGCCATCCGCACCCTGACCAACGAAGTCGAAGCTGACCTCGCTGCCCTGCACGTCAACACCTCGCGCGCCTACGGTACCGCCGGCACCACGCCGTTTGGTACCGCTGGTGATCTCACCGATTTCTCGCTGGCTCGCAAGATCCTGGACGACAACGGCGCCCCGCAAAGCGACATGCACATGGTTCTCGGTGGCGCCGCTGTGGCGAACATCCGCGGCAAGATGTCCACCCTGTTCCAAACCAACACCGGCGGCGCTCAGTCTGAGGCTCTGCTGCGTCAAGGTGCGCTGGGCGAGTACCAGGGCATGCTGCTGCACAACTCGGCCCAGGTGAAGGAAGGCGTCGCGGTCGGCACCGGTGCCGCAGCCACCACCAACGCCGCCGGCTATGCTGTTGGCGCAACTGTCATCACCCTGGCTGCGGCTGGCACCGGCACCATCCTGGCGGGCGACATCATCACCTTCGCGGGCGACACCAACAAATACGTGGTCGTCTCGGGTGATGCTGACACCTCCAACGGCGGCTCCATCACCATCGCCGAGCCCGGCCTGCGTGTTGCCATGAGCGCTGCCGCCAAGGCGATCACCGTCGTTGCGGCTGGCACCCGCAACATGTTCTTCCACCGCTCGGCGATTCAGCTGGCCACTCGCGCACCTGCGATGCCAGACGGCGGCGATGCTGCTGACGACGTGATGCTGGTCACTGACCCTGTGTCGGGCCTGACTTACGAGTTCGCGATCTACAAGCAGAAGCGCCAAGTTCGCTACGAGATCAACCTGGCCTGGGGCGTGAAAATGATCGCTCCTCGTCACTCGGGCATCCTGCTGGGTTAACCGAACGGCTCGGGGCTTCGGCTCCGGGCCTTAAATGGAGAGTGACATGCCACTTATTCAAGTTGAACCATGGGGTGAAGGGCAGGGTGATTTCGTTGAGATCGATGATTTCGACTTCAACCCTGAATTCCATCGGCTGTTCAGCGCTGACTCGTCTGGCAGCGACAAGCTGACCGCCGCACAGCTCAAGGACAAGCTGACCGCGCTGGGCATCGGCTTCAGGAGCAACGCATCTCGAGATTCTCTTCAGGAGCTACTGGACGCACACGAAGCAGTTGTCGCGATCAAGGCAAAGCTGACTGAGAAGGGTATCGAGTTTGCCCAAGATGCTGATCTTGCCACCTTGCAAGCGCTGTTGCCCGCCGAGGAGTAAGTCATGGCTCTCGTCATCGAAACAGGCTCGATCGTTCCAGGTGCCGAGAGCTTCGCCACGGCTGCCGAGCTGGTCACGTACGCGGAGAACTTCGGCAGGGTCATCCCAGCCGATACACCAGCGCAGGAAGCGCTGCTGCGCCGGGCCGCGCTCGAAATGAACGCCAAGCCATGGAAGGGGCGCACCGTCAGCTCGGCCCAGGCACTGTCCTGGCCACGGTATGAGGTCTGCCTGAATAAGTGGCTGCTGCCGTCCGACGCCATCCCGGCACAGGTCAAGGCAGGGCAAATGGCCCTGGCCACGGAAATTTACGCGGATGACCTTTCCCCGCCGGAACAACGCCTTGGCGCGATTGCCCGGGAGAAGGTCGGCCCACTCGAAACCGAGTACTCGACTGCAAGCCCCATCATCAGCAAGGCCGCCGCTGTTCGGCAGTCATATGCGCAGTTCTCTGGGCTTCTGCAGTCATCCAGTCAGATCTCACTGAGTAGAAGCTGATGGCAGACATCTACGATCGGGCGAAGGCGAGTGCGGCGCGGATGTTGGCGCCTCGCTCAGCCGGCGGGAAGGGCCTGGAGTTGACGCTGACCCGAGTCACAAAGGGTGAGTATGACCCCGAGACAGGAACAAGCCCGGTCACCACCGACCTGTTCCAGGGCTCTGGCTTCCGTGAGAACTACAAGAACAGCGACATCGACGGCGCTCGAATCAAGCAGGGCGACGTCAAGATCCTTGTTTCCCCGGTTCAGTTGACCGGTGCGGACATGCCGCTCCCTATCACCCTCGACAAGATCCTCTTCGACGGCGAAACCTACACGGTACAGAACGTCGAACCCTGGGATTACGCCGGCCTCAGCGTCGGCTTCAGTGTGCAGGCCCGAAAATGAGTTTTGCATTGGATCTGAAGGCATTCGCCGAGAAGGCCGAGGCCAATGCCGAGACCGTCATCAAGAAAGTCGCCATCGACCTGCTGAGTGCCGTCGTGGACCGCTCGCCGGTCGGCAACCCAGAGCTATGGGCGGCCAACTCGGTATCAGTTCAGTACAACAACGAAGTCGCCAGGCTCAATGCTGAGCTTCGCAGTGACCCTGCGAACTTGTCCAAGAACGGCCGCATGAAGCCCGGGCGCCTGATCAAGGACGGCATGGACCTGTCCGCCGGCGCTGGGTATGTAGGAGGCCGGTTTCGCGGTAACTGGCAAGTGTCATTCGATACGGCGAAGACTGGCACGCTCGAGCGCATCGACCCGACCGGGCAGGACTCAAAGGGCGACGGCACTACCGTTATCCAGGGCTTCACCACTCAGGTCGGCACCATATGGATGATGAATAATCTGCCGTATGGGCAGCCGCTGGAGTACGGGCACTCAAGCCAGGCGCCCGCCGGTATGGTCCGCATCTCCGTCCTTGAGGTGCAGATGTTCATCACAAAGGCCATCTCGGAGCTTCCATAATGTCAGACCGAATCATCAGGAGCCTCTTCGACGGGCGCCTGAAGGCGTGGGCGACTTCTCGCGTTCCTCCGCTGCCGATCGCTTACGAGGATGTGGCATTCACGCCGCCCGCCGATGGATCGCCCTATCTGAGCAGCTTCCTACTGCCGGCCAACACGACCAGCGACGACCTTGAAGGCAAGCACACGGCTTACCGTGGCGTCTACCAGGTCAGCGTCGTGACCAACGCCGGCGAGGGGCGCGGCGGCGCCAGCCTGATCGCTGACGAGCTTGCCGCGCTGTTCCCCAACAACCTGGCCATGGCCAAGGCGTCGTTCACCGTCTACACACGGTCGCCGATGTCAACGGCGCCGGCGCAACAGGGCGACACCACCACGGTACTCCCACTGACGTTCGC
This sequence comes from Pseudomonas sp. RGM2987, assembly GCF_022952855.1. Lineage (GTDB taxonomy): Bacteria > Pseudomonadota > Gammaproteobacteria > Pseudomonadales > Pseudomonadaceae > Aquipseudomonas. The sequence continues at coordinate 90,951 of NZ_JALJDX010000221.1, forward strand.
CTACCGCGCCGACACCACAACCTAATCCGCCCATTGGGCAAACCCAGAACCCGCCCTTGAGCGGGTTTTGTCATTTCTGCATAGAGGAATCCCCATGGCCGTAAAATTGCCAAACGGTGCGACGTTCGAGCACGCCGCCACCTACGCCACCGCACTTCCTGTCACCGCAACATCCAACGCATCTGAAGCCATCTGCACCGTTTCCGGGGCGACTCTGGTGGCTGGTGACATCGTGCTATGCACCTCGACCTGGACGGCGCTGAACAACAGAGTCGTTCGCGTGAAGGCGGCAACTGCCACCGCGATCACCCTGGAAGCAATCGACACCACGGACACCACCGTTTACCCGGCCGGCTCCGGTGTGGGCAGCCTCAAGAAGGTCCTGACCTGGGTGCAAATTCCGCAAGTGACCGACTTCGCATCCGCCGGCGGCGAGCAGAACTACACCGATGTCGCATTCCTCGAGGCCCAGCAAGGCTTCCAGATCCCGACCGACAAATCTGCCGCCAGCATGACCATCACCGTCGCCGATGACCCGACCCTGCCATACGTGCCCGTCGTAACTGCTGCCGATGCGGCTCGAACTGTCCAGGCTGCGCGCCTCAACCTTCCCGGCATCGACAAGATTTACTACGGGGTCTACACGTCGTTCTCGAAGCAACCAGTGATCTCTCGCAACAACGTGATGACCAAAACGGTTTCGCTGGCTCAGCAAGCCGACCCAACCCGTTACACGTCGTAAGGAAACCACATGGCCAGCTTCAAGATCGCGCAAAACGCCACGTTCAAGGCCCAGGTCGAGATTCCTCGCGTTGGGCTCGACCCGATTTCGACGGAAGTCGAGTTCAAGTACCGCAACCGCAAGGAGCTGTCCGCCTACTACGACAAGTGGAACGCGGTGCGCGATGCGGCAGCCCGGGAAGCCATGAAGGACGGCGCAACCTGGGAGGCGGCAACTGCTGCTCAGATCGCGCTGGAAGTCGCCCAGCTCAAGGAGATCCTGGTCGGCTGGGATTTCGAGGAGGCATTCAATGACGAAAGCCTGCTGGAACTGGTCTCCGGCTTCCAGGGCGCTCCTGCTGCGCTGCTGGATGCATACCAGAAAGCCTACGTGGTAGCTCGACGGGGAAATTGATAGCCGCGGCGCGAAGCCTCTATGAGCCGAGCGCCACAGCCGAAGACATGGCGAAGCTTGGCCTGACGCTGGCAGATATTGCAGAGGACGATGTGGAAATTTGGCCGGACAACTGGCCGGTCTTCCGCCTCTTCAACGCGCTGTCCACCCAATGGCGCACCGGTGCCGCTGGAGCGACCGGGCTGGACTACTCCGTCATCCGCGAAGTGGCAGTGCTCATCGGCATCAAGAAGCGGCAAATCCCCGAACTCTTTCCTGACCTTCAAGTAATGGAGGCCGAAGCGCTCGCTGTCATGGCTGAGGCGAAGTGAAGAACATTGTCAGGAGAATGGTATGACACAAGACATCGCCAGCCTTGGGATCAAGGTAGAAACCGGTGACGTAGCCAAGGCGTCCACGGAGCTGGATAGCCTGGCGCAGGCCGGTGCGAAGGCCGAGAAGGCCACGGAAAGCCTGACCACCGAAAGCAAGAAGGCTGGCGCTTCCATCAAGGTCCTGGCGGCTGAGACGAGAGCCGCCGAGGTGGCTACCGCAAAACTCGCTAAGCAGACCGAAAACACCGGCATATCCGCGAAGCAGACGGCAAACGCGCTGCGCGGCGTCCCGGCCCAGGTCACTGACATCGTGACCAGCCTTCAGGGCGGCCAGGCACCACTGACGGTCCTGCTGCAACAGGGCGGGCAACTCAAGGATATGTTTGGCGGCATCGCTCCGGCGGCGCGGGCACTGGGCGGCTATGTCGCCGGCCTGGTCAATCCGTTCACCTTGGCGGCAGCAGCGGCTGCGGCGCTGGGCCTGGCCTATTTCAAGGGAAGCGAAGAGGCCCCCGCGTACAGCAAGGCTCTGATCCTCACCGGGAATGCCGCCGGCACCAGTGGTGATCAGCTTTCCTATCTGGCTCAGCAAGTGTCCGCCACCATTGGGACGACCGGTGCGGCAGCGGAAGTGCTGGCGAAGCTGGCCGGAAATGGCAGGATCGCAAGTGAAAGTTTCGGTAAAATCGCGACCGAAGCGCTGGAGATGGAAAAAGCCACCGGCAAGGCGATTGATGAAACGATCGCCGAGTTTGCCAAAATTGCGAAAGACCCGGTTGCCGCCGCAAAAGAACTCAACGACCAGTACAACTTCCTGACGGCTTCGGTCTATTCGCAGATCGTTGCACTGAAGGAGCAGGGCGACACTATCGGCGCGGCCAAGCTGCTGACCGATACCTATGCCGACACCATCAAGACCCGTGCGACGGATGTAACCGCCAATTTGGGGCTGATCGAGACCGCCTGGAAAAAGGTCAAGTCTGCTGCCGCCGGCGCGCTTGATGCGACCCTTGATGTCGGGCGCGCGCAGAGCATGGGCGAGCAGCTTGCCGAAGCCAGGGCGAAGTTGGCTGATCTTGAGCTGAAAACTGGCGGAAACAGTATCGTTTCCAGAAGCAGCGCCGTTACGCAGGAGCGAGAGCTGCTGAAGAGCACCATTGAAGCTCTCACAAACCAGCTCCAAACCCAGCAGAACATTGGCAAAGCCCAGAAGAACTACAACGACATTCAGCGCGAAGGGATCGAAGCGGCAGGCAAGCTGAAGGCCATCAGCGACTCCAACCTCACCAATGAGGAAAAGCGGAACAAGCTGATCAAGGAGTACAAGCGGGACGTTGAGGCGCTACGCAAGGCAGACCCAAACAGCCCGCTGGTGCAGGCCGACGTCGTCGCCAAGAACATCCAGAACATCAATGACAAGAACAAGGACCCGGCTGGGAAGGCAAACCAGCTCAACCTGTCGGGCTACAACGACGCGCAGAACGCCATCAAGGACTTGCAGGCCACCTACTCGAATTCCGAGAAAGAGCTGGAGGCTCAACAGAAGGCAGGGCTCATCACTCAGCAGGGCTACATCGACCAGCGCACTGCGCTGATTCGGGCTGAGCGGGAAGAGGTGACAGGCGCCTACCAGGCGGAGATTGCAGCGCTCGAAGCGGTCAAGGAAAAAACCGGCACTACTGGTCAGCAGCGCATCGAGCTGGACCAGAAGATCGCCGACGCGCGCACCAACATGATCAAGGCGCAAAAGGATGCCGACAGTCAGCTGGAAGTGCTCGCCACCAACGAGGAAGGGCGCCTCAAGAAGCAAACGCTCGCCATCCAGACCTACACCAGCGCGCTCCAGCAGCAAGTCGTAACCCTGCGCCAGCAAGGGCAGCGGGAAGCGGCGAGCCTGGGCATGGGTGACCGCCAAAGGAACTTACAGAGCCAGCTCAACGGAATTGACGACAAAGCAAATGCCCAGCGCATCGACCTGGCAAACCAGTATGGCGACGGTTCCCGGGGCATGAGCCTCGACGAATACAACGCCAAGCTCCAGGCCATCGCGAAGAGCCAGAAGGATCTGCGCGACACCGTCACGCTCAATTTTGACGATATGACGGAAGCCCAGGGTAGCTGGGCCGCTGGCGCATCGTCGGCATGGCAGAACTACCTGGAGTCGGCGCGGGACGTGGCAGGGCAGACAAAGAGCCTGTTCACCAATGCCTTCAGCTCCATGGAAGACGCCATCGTCAACTTCGCCATGACCGGGAAGCTGTCGTTCGCCGACTTCGCCAAGTCGATCCTGGCGGACATGGCGCGCATCGCTACTCGGGCGGCGGCCTCCTCGGCAATGGAAGCTCTGTTCGGGCTTGCTGCATCTGCCGCTGGCTCGTATCTCGGCGGCGCGTCGTCGGCTGGGTCTACCCAGGCTGGGTACTCAGGCGACCTGTCAAGCTTTACCCCAGGCAGCATTCAGGCCAAGGGCGGCGCTTGGTCGGGCGGCGTGCAGATGTTCGCCAATGGTGGCGCCTTCACCAATTCCATCGTCAGCAAGCCGACCGCGTTCGGCATGGCTCGCGGCGGGATTGGTGTCATGGGCGAGGCTGGGGAGGAGGCAATCATGCCGCTGACCCGGACGGCTGGCGGCAAGCTGGGCGTCATGGCCATGGGTGGCGGTGCCGCAGGCGCGACCCAAATCAATGTCGAGGTTCACATCGATGGTGACGGAAATGCGTCGTCCACGGCGGATGCGCCTGGCTACGACTTGTTTGGCAAGGAACTGGCGACGTTCGTAGAGCAGAAATATCAGGAGCTGCGCACCAAGGACATGCGCCAAGGCGGCGTGATCAACAATGCAATCAAGGGGCGGTGATGGCTATCGAGCGTTTCACCTGGGCGACGGAGAAGGGCGTGGAGGGCGAAATCACCCAGCGCGTTCGCTCCAAGCAGTTCGGCGACGGATACGAGCAGTCGGTCGAGGATGGCCTCAACAACCGGTCGCAATCCTGGCCGGTCACCTTTACGGGTATGAAGGGGCAAATCAAGGACATTATGGCATTCCTTGACCGGCACAAAGGGGCGAAGGGTTTCCTCTGGGAGCCGCCCCTTGGCGAGCTAGGTCTCTACAAGTGCAACGGCTACAAGCCTGCGCACCGTGGCGGCCAAGTCTATGCCATCACCGCCACCTTCCAGCAAACCTTTCACCCTTGAGATAACCGCCCATGGCATTGATCGCGGACATCCAGAAACTGGAGCCCGGCGGCGAGATTCGCCTGTTCGAAATTGACGGCACCGAGTACGGCGCGGATTACCTGCGCTTCCACGGACACGCCATACCGCACACGCCTGAGGAATTGCTCGCCTATGAGGGCTCCGTAGACGATCTGCCGGCCAAGTCGATTATCTGGCAGGGCCAGGAGTACGCAGCGTGGCCGGTCCAAATCGAAGGTATTTCCTCGAGCAGCGACGGCTCTGCATCCCGGCCGACTTTTGCTGCGGGCAATATCAACGGGCGGGTCACCGCGCTTTGCCTGGCCTTCGAGGACATGCTGAAGTTCAAGCTGACGGTCCGCGAGACTCTGGCGCAATACCTGGACGCGGCCAACTTCCCCGATGGAAATCCAACCGCCGATCCGACCCAGGAAGCGCTTGAAATCTGGTACATCGACCAGAAGACCAGCGAGGACGGTGAAGCCGTGATCTGGGAGCTGTCATCCCCAGGCGAAATTGACAATCACGGGCTGCCCGGGCGGCAGATGACGACCTTCTGCCACTGGGCTATGACCGGTGGATACAGAGGCCCGGACTGTAACTACACCGGCGCCGCCATGTTCGACGACGAGGACAACCCCACGGATGACCCCGCGCTGGATCAGTGCAAGGGCTGCCTGTCGTCCTGCAAGTTGCGCTTCGGCGAGAACGAAGAGCTCAGTTTCGGTGGATTTCCCGCTGTGAATTTGATCTCAAGGAGCTGACCATGCGCAAACACATCTTGGGCGCGATCCAGGCGCATGCTGCGGCTGAGTATCCGAAAGAGTGCTGCGGCCTGTTGCTGGCCGTCGGCCGGAAGCAGCAGTACTTCCCGTGCAAGAACACCGCTACCGAGCCGAACGAGGAGTTCCGCATTGATCCGGAGGAATACGCTGCGGCGGAAGACCTGGGCGAGGTGATCGGGATCGTTCACTCCCACCCGGACGCCACAAGCCGGCCATCTCCGCGCGACCTGGCGATGTGCGAGACAACAGAGCTGCCCTGGCACATCCTGAGCTGGCCGGAGGGCGATCTGCGGACGGTGGTGCCCACCGGCGAGACGCCATTGCTCAAGCGTCCGTTCGTCCACGGCGCCTGGGACTGCTGGCAGGTCTGCGCGGATTGGTATAAGCGTGAGTGGGGGCTGGAATTCGAAGCCTTCAAGCGCGCCGACGGCTGGTGGGAGAGCAAGGACAACGCCAGCCTGTACGAGGCGAATTACGAGGGTGCCGGCTTCTACCGGGTCGATCAGCCGCAGCGCGGCGATATGGTCGTCATGGAGGTAGGCCGGACGGTTCACCCGAATCATGCCGGGATTTTCCTCGGGGGCGACCCAGTGCTGCCTGGCGAGGACGCCGAGACATTCGGCCCCGGGCCATTCCTGCTGCACCACCTGTACGGCAGACCGTCAGAGATCATCGTTTTCGGCGGGCCATGGCTTGACAGAACGCGCCTGATCCTCAGGCACAAAGATGCACAACCAGTCCCATGATGCGGCAGGGCCGCAGGAGGCACCCGTGGATAAAAAGCCCGAGACTCGAGTAGGTGCGATGAGGGCCTGTAGCACTGAGAAAAGCCAAGGCCCATCGGGTGGATTCATCCAAGCTGTTCCAGTCTGGTTTGGCCGTGCTTTTATAAAGCATGAAAGCTCAGCAAGGGCCGAATTATGCGACGTAGATACGGTAGATGTTATCCTGGAAATCCATGACTAGCCTGCCGGTCTTTATTACCAGAACACCGATAATCAAGCTCTCACCGTGGTCGCCATCGTCCACGAGGCTGGACGAGAAGACATCGGTCTCATACTGATTTCCAGTTTCTGGCAGGAATATGTGCGCCAGATGCTGGGTTGACTCAGTCCACCCGCCACCGTTTCGTAATCTCGCAGTTCCGATTTGTGGACAGCCGGCTTCGGCGATCAGTTTTGGCGTTGCGTAGTTATTGTCGGCGCCCGTATCGACCAGCGCATATACCGGTTTTAACCCATTGATAGTTCTTGGTCCGCCACCGTGTTCGGGGTCGTATCTCAGAGCTGCGATGACGACCGGCCTACCAGGCGGGCGGTCGTAGGCTTTGCCGTCTTTTCGTAGAAACCTGATTTGTGCGAATTTTGCTCCTTCCGGTATCGCGTATCCGTTCATTTTTTCTCCATAGGTTCAAAGCGCCGTGTTGGAACATCCCAGTCCTTGGGCTTGCAAACGAAGGACTGGGGAATCCTTCTATGAGTTCACACTGCAACCGGTGGCGGACCTGCGGCTGAGCGGGCGCGGCACGATGGCCTTTATGAACTGCCTAACTGTTGGCTATTGGTGATTAATCAGTCGGTCGAGTAGTTGCACCAGTTGATGCTGGTGGCGTTATTTGCTAGGTAACCTACCAAATCCTTTCGTCCCCAGAAGGTGAGCCTTCCATCTGATGATTGCATTGCCAGCACTATGGGGACCTGAGGAAAAAATCTTCCATAGTAGGTGCTCACCTCTTCTTTGGACTTATCGGATGACACCGCTGCCTGCCGCACCACCACTGACGCGAAAGACGTTCCACCCACAACGAAATATGCACCCCTGAAATCGGACATCTAAATCCCCAACATTTTCTTTTGAAGGCATAACGCTACTACTATCGGATCCAATCCTGTTACTGGGCTTTCGTCCATGCTGGATGCCCAGACAGCTTGTGGGGTGATATCTTGGGGCAATCTTCCACAGGAGTGACCCCATGAGATTTTTTGTAGGCGCGGTAGCTTTTGCTTTGCTGGCTGGCTGCATGGCGCTCACCATGAACGAGGCTCGCCAGGAAGGACCGTACAGGGTGCTGACTTCCAAGAACACTGATGCGGCGCTGGCTAAGTGCGTCCAGTACGAATGGCAGAACCAGTCGATCTTCGGCGGCACGCCTGGCGCGACTCTTCAGCCAGGCCGAGACTCCGGATACACGGTCTTCACCGAGGGCTCTCAATACTTTGTTGATATTCAGCCAAAGGGCTCTGGCTCCGAAGCGAAATATTACGTGGTGGTCGGCAACTGGATCGCCGATAAACGACTGTCCGCACTGCAAAGCTGCCTGTAGGGGCGCAATACTTCATCCAGGCTCGCTTCGGCGGGCTTTTTTATTGTCTGGAGAAACCAATGACGGCACTGGCCATCAACTACCAACCCATGACCACAATCTTGCTTTATGGGCAGCTTCGGCGGTTTGGGCGCTCATTCAGGATGTCTGTGCGGACGCCAGCAGAGGCGGTTAAAGCTCTTTGCGTACAGATTCCAGGGTTCGAGCGCTTCCTATCCAACGCCAAGTCTAAGGGGATTGAGTTTGCCGTCTTTCGCGGCAAGACGAACCTGGCGGAAAAGGAACTTGGATTCACGGGTGAGGGCGATATTCGCATTGCGCCCGTTGTCACCGGGAGCAAGCGTGGTGGTGCACTGCAAACCATCATCGGCGCAGTCCTGATTGTTGTTGGCCTTGTTATCACCGGCGGCACTTTCGGCGCCGGGGCTCCTTTCGGCTCGGCCCTGATCATGATGGGCGGTTCGATGGCTCTGGGAGGGGTGATCCAGATGCTCAGCCCCCAAGCCGGCGGACTGAAAACCAGCGCGGCGCCGGAGAACACGCCGGGCTACGCCTTCGGCAGCGCGAAGAACACCACGGCGTCTGGCAACCCGGCACCGCTGTGCGCGGGACGCCGGCGGTGGGGCGGAGCAGTCGCCAGCGCCGCGATCTACGCGGAAGACCAGACGTAACAACTACCGCAGCACAGCAGCCGCCCTCGGGCGGTTTTTTATTGCCTGGAGAAAAGCATGGGCGCATCACTTAAGCAGGACATTTACGGCGCCAAGGGCGGGTCCGATAAGCCGAAGACGCCGACCGAGGCGCCAGACAGTCTGCGCTCCGTAGCTATCGCCAAGATGCTGATTGCTGTTGGTGAGGGCGAGTTTGCAGGCACGCCGACCGCCAAGGACATCTACCTGGACAACACTCCGCTGCAAGACCCCCAGGGAAACATGAATTTCCCGAATGTGAAGTGGGAGTGGCGCACCGGATCGGTTGATCAGAGTTATATACAGGGAATCCCGTCGGTAGAGAACGAGACCACGATCAGTACCGAGCTGCGCAGTGGTACACCGTGGGTTCGGGCGATCAGCAACACCCAGCTTTCGGCTGTTCGTGTGCGCTTCGCGTGGCCGGCGCTCCAGTCCGTGGATGCCAGCGGCAATATCAATGGGTATCGCATCGAGTACAAGGTTGAGCTAGCCACCGATGGCGGCGCCTACCAGCAGGTCTTAAGCGAGGCCGTGGACGGGAAAACCACCAGCATTTACGAGCGAACCCGCCGCATTGACTTGCCGAAAGCAACGTCCGGCTGGTTGATGCGCATCACCCGAATCACGCCCAACCAAAACAACAACAAAATTTCGGACACGATGCAGATCGCTGGCTTCACTGAGGTGATTGACGCAAAACTGCGATACCCGAACACCGCGCTCCTTTACATCGAGTTTTCGGCCGAGCAGTTCCGCAGCATCCCGGCGGTGACGATTGATTGCGATGGCCGCAAGTGGCAGGTGCCGAGTAACTATGATCCGGTATCCCGCAGCTATAGCGGTATCTGGGACGGAACCTTCAAAGAAGCGTGGACCGATAACCCGGTCTGGCACACCTACGGCATCACGACCAACGATCGTTTCGGCCTGGGCCGTCGCATCAAGCCTTGGATGGTGGACAAGTGGGAGTTGTACCGCATCTCGCAGTACTGCGACCAACTGGTTCCGGATGGGAAGGGCGGCCAGGAGCCACGCTTCATTTGCAACCTGAACCTCCAGAGCAAAGCAGACGCCTGGTCACTGCTGCGCGATATTTCGACGATCTACCGGGGCATGACCTACTGGGCCCAGGGTCAGGTGTTCACCCTGGCTGATATGCCGCGCGTCACCGACTTTGACTTCGCATACACCCGGGCGAATGTCATCGATGGCAAGTTCACTTACTCCAGTGCGTCTGAGCGCACCCGGTACACCAGGGCGCTGATCAGCTACGATAACCCGCTGAACAACTACGACACCGACGTCACGGCGGTAACCGACCAGAAGCTCCAGAGACGCTATGGCGACAACCCGTTGGAGATCAGCGCCATCGGTTGCACCCGCGAGTCCGAGGCGCAGCGCCGGGGCAAGTGGGCGTTGCTCACCAACTCCAAGGACCGTGCCGTCACCTTCAAGGTCGGCCTCGACGGGCGTATTCCGCTGCCTGGCTACGTAATCCCGATCGCCGACGAGCTTCTGGCGGGCCGCGCAATCGGCGGGCGCATCTCGGCGGTGAACGGAAGAGTCATTACTTTGGACCGCGACACCCAGGCCAAGCCAGGTGATCGGTTAATCCTCAACCTGCCAGACGGCAAATGTGAAGGACGCACCGTTCAGTTGGTCAGCGGCCGGCAGGTAACCGTGACACTTGCCTACTCCGTCGCTCCCGAGCCTGAACTGGTGTGGGCGCTTGACGCGGATGACCTGGCTATCCCGCTGTATCGGGTGGTCACCGTCGCCCGACCAGAGCCCGGCGTGTTCGAGATCTCGGCCGTCCAGTACGACCCAAGCAAATTTGCCCACATCGACACCGGCGCACGTCTGGAGGAGCGGCCGATCAGCGTCATCCCGATCACCGTCGTTCCGGCGCCGGCCAGCGTCTCGCTGTCTGCGACTTCGGCTATATCCCAGGGACTCGCTGTCGCCACCATGACCATTACCTGGCCCGCCGTGCCCGGGGCCGTGGCCTATGACGTGGAATGGCGCAAGGACAGCGGCAACTGGATCAAGGTCCCCCGCACCGGCTCGACTGGTGTGGACGTGGTGGGCATTTATGCCGGCGCCTACGTGGCCCGCGTGCGTGCGGTGAGTGCCTTCGACATCTCGTCGACCTGGCGCAATTCCGTGCTCACCGACCTAAAGGGCAAGGAAGGCCTCCCGCCGGCGGTCACCAGCCTGACGGCAACGTCGCTGCTGTTCGGCATCGGCCTGAAGTGGGGCTTCCCTGCTGGCGCCGAGGACGCCCAGCGGACGGAGATCTGGTACGGGCCTACGAACGTGCTGGCGAACGCCACGAAGCTGGCCGACCTGGCGTATCCGCAGAGCGACTATGCGTTGCAGAGCCTGCTGGCGGGCACGACGTTCTTCTTCTGGGCGCGCCTGGTGGACCGGACCGGGAATATCGGCCCTTGGTATCCCGTGGTCAACGGGGTGATGGGGCAGGCCAGTTCGAACGCCGGCCCGATCCTGGATCTGATCAAGGGACAGATCACCGAAACCGAACTTGGGCAGGACCTGCTTGATGAGATCGAAAAGATCCCAGGCCTTCAGGCTCAGATCGACGCGCTCGACGACATCCTGGTCTATGACCCGACAAAGGCATATGCCAAGAACGATATCGTGCGCCTGGGTCAGCGGCTTTATCAAGCCAAGTCGGCCGTGCCGGCCAATAGTCCGCCGCCAAACCTGACGTACTGGGCGGATGTCGGTCAGTCGGTCGAGACGGCCAACGGCCTGGCGCAGCAGGTGGCGACCAACACCGCCGATATAAGCGAGATTGACGGAGTGGTAACCGCCCAGGCCACGGCCTTTGAGGCGTTACGGGCTGCTTATCGCGACGACAACGGGGAAGGGGACCTTGCCGATGCGCTTAAGGGTTGGACTAGCACGGCGGCAATCGCCACTGAGGCGAAGGTTCGGGCTTCAGAGACGGAGGCTTCAGCCAAGCGCCTGACCACGCTGGATGCGCAGGTGGCTGACAACGCCGCCAACGTGACCCAGCTGGAACAGGTGGTGGTCACCAATCAGCAGGCGACCGCGCAGCAAATTACCCAGCTCAGCACCACGGTCGGCGACCAGCAAACCGCTATCGAGCAGAACGCATCGATCATCAATGATGTGGACGGCAAGATCGCGGCGAGTTGGTCGGTGAAGATGCAGTACAACTCCGGGACCGGGCAGTACATCGTCGCGGGCTTCGGGCTGGGCATTGAAAATGGGCCCGCTGGACTGCAAAGCCAGTTCCTGGTCAGTGCCGACCGGTTCGCCATCGTCAACACCATCGCTGGCGGCTCCATCTCGGTTCCGTTCGCAGTGCAGGGCGGCCAGGTGTTCATGAACTCTGCCTTCATCCAGGACGGCAGCATCACGATGCTGAAGATTGGCCAGTACCTTCAATCCGACAACTATGTCGCCGGGGTGCAGGGCTGGCGTCTGGATAAAGCTGGGAATCTTGAGTTCAACGGACCCGCCCCTGGCGGTGGACGCCTGTCCATGACCAATCGCGCGATCAAGGTCTACGACCAGAACGGCGTGAAACGTGTCCAGTTGGGAGATTTATCGGCATGAGTTTCGGCATAAATGTCTGGAACGGGAGCGGGGCGCTCACACTGGATATGGGCGATTTCACATTGCAGAAGTTGGCTGTGATGGTGCTGCCTGCCAATCCTTCAGGTGGCGTAGTCAGGCCCGCGCCGCGCACCGATTATATTTTGATGGATGTAGCTGGATACAACCCATCAACGTGCTTTGTAACTATAACGCCGCGCTATTACAACACCGGAGCGCAATTTGGAAGGTCAGTAATTCCAACCTATAAAGATTTGGGGGGTACGCAGATTGCGATATTCACATATGCGAACTACAGAATGCCAAATGGCACTGGGGGTTGGATAGAGCAGTGGGTGGAAAGCACAGTCGAGTGCGTTATTGAGGTGGTTAGGGTGATCTAGATGGCTGATTTCGGCTTGTCTGCTGTTAATGATTTTGGGTCGGTGGTGATATCCAGCGAATACAAGATAATGGTGTTTTCGGAAAGAGGTACTTTCAAGATACTTTCCCAGTACACCGACGCTGAAGGCTTTGGTGCGGTTACGTTCGTGAAGCCGATCACTACTCAGGAGCCGCCTCAGATCTTCGTCAGGTACGTGAGCGGGGTGCATGCTGACCTTGGTCTGTTCACCACCATTCTTGGAGGTCCTGGCTCCTGGACTGGATTCCAAGTTGTTTCTGCGGTAAGGGGTAACCCCAATCTGCAAAATTACAATATGGAATATGTCGTTTGCATGTATTCAAATTTGAGGAGTGTTTCAAATTATGGAATAGAACTGTACGACTATCTGGGTGGGGTTATCTACTCCTCAAGTGACAACGTAATTAGGTATGGGAAGTTCACAAAGTCCTGGGCTTTTACACAAGGCGATACATTGGATGTTTATAGCAGTGGTCTTGTTATTGACGAGGATGATTTTGTTTCTATTTCCTCAATAGATAAAGGTGTTAGCTGGTTTGCGGGGCATTCCAAATACGCAGGTTTAACTTTGTTGTCGGGTGGCGTTCGCACGCTGGAAATACATAATTTAAAAATCACGGCTGACTGGTACTACCAAGGAACCAATGGCACTTGCCTGGCAATTCCTGTGTGCAAGTTTCCTGCTTCCAGATACTTCAACACTTAATTGAGGGGTTGCGCATGCCCTGGTATAAAACCGGGACGGTCTCTATCGTCCTGAATTCCAATGCTGTGACAGGTGTTGGAACATCTTTCATCGCGAACTGCAGGATTGGTGATGCGTTTCGCGGGCCGGACGGTCGCTGGTACGAAGTGACCAACGCACCCAGCAACACTTCCCTATCAATCGATCCGCCATACCTGGGGCCTACCGTCTCCGGAGGCAGCTATGCGCTTGCGCCGATGCAGGGCTACGTGAAGGATTCGGCGGACGCACTGAGGGCGCTGGTCAACACCTACGGATCTCAGCTTGCCGCACTTGGCACGACAGGCAACTACGACGTCTTGCCGGTCAGCAAAGGCGGAACCGGAGGCACTGATCAGGCTACTGCTCGAGCAGGGCTGGGCCTGGGGACCACAGGCAACTACGACGTGCTTCCGGTAATAAAGGGTGGCACAGGAGGAACAACCCAAGCTGCCGCGCAGTCTGGTCTGGGGCTTGTCCCGCAACAGAATACGGGCGATACAACAGCTGGTCGTTTGCTGACGCCGGGTGCTTTCGGCTGGGGCGGCACTGGCGTTTCTATTGCCGAAGCCAGCCTCAACAGCACTCGGCAGACACAGCTGAACATCGTGTCGGCCGCTGGGCTCGGAATTCTCCCTGCCAACATCAACAGCTACGTGTTCCACTGGAACAACCCGAGCAACGGATACGCGTACCAGACTTGCCGAGCGGTAACCGGCGGGCCGGAATACACCCGGTATCAGGTGGCTGGAACATGGTCGGCATGGGATTCCAGGGCAAAGTCCGGCGCCAATAGCGACATCACTTCGCTGACAGGCATGACGACGCCACTGAGTGTTGCGTTTGGCGGTACTGGCAATAACGCAGGTATCGCACAACGCATAGCGCCAGGCGCAATGGTGGGCACGGTTAGCCAAAGCTCAGGTATCCCGACGGGAGCCATCATTGAGCGTGGAAGCAATGCCAATGGCGAGTACGTGAAATTCGCCGACGGGACGATGCTGGCGAGCTTCACAGATGTCGTAACAATGAACATCGACATCGGTTACGCCTCGATCTTCTATAGAGCCGCAGCCTGGACGTTCCCTCTCCAGTTCGCCGCGTCGCCAACTGTTTCTTTGCAGGCTAACCGCACATCCGGTGTTTTTGCCACGGGCGGCGGGGCCTCCTCTGTGAGTGCAGCAACTCTTTATATCATTGACTTCGTATCTGTATCGGGTGCGTCAGTCACTCGCAAATGGTTCGCTATCGGGAGGTGGTTCTGATGAGGATGATTCTGTCCCCGCAGCGGCGTGATGACACGCTGGAAATAGTTAAGGCCGGCGACGTTCTGTCAGTAAACGGCGAGTCATTTGATTTCTCGCAGATCGGTGAGGGTGACACCTTGCCGGCCTCGGCCATTTCCTCTCAGTGGTTTCTGGACAAGGTGGACAGGGTCGGCGGTGAACTGGTCTTTACGATCCTGTTGCCGCTTCCTTGGAACTACAGCCAGGAGCAGGCATTCCCAGTGCCGCTGGAGAACATTCAGGACGGCCCCGTTGAGTTTCCGCTGCCCCTCCCTGTTCCTGATGCTGAAACGATGCCGGAGGGCGAAGATGAACATTGATTGGTCACAGCTCATCACGAAAGCCATGAAGGACGCCGCCGACCAGGCCGCACAGCTCGCCGCAGCCAAGGCGGATCTGCTGGCCCGCAATACCAGGGCGGTTGCGCAGATCGCTCGGGTTCAGGAGCGCATAGACACCATCGGGTTCGGCATCGAGGTTGGCGAAGCGACCGAGGAGGAAGAGGCCGAGCAGGCCGCACTGCTGATCACACTGAAGGCCTGGAAGAAGTACAAGTATGACCTGGGTAAGGTCACGGTCCAACCGACATGGTACCAGGCGCCGGTGTGGCCGGTGGAGCCGCCCATTCCCGAAATCGTCGCCGCGCCGATGCTGCGAGTCGACGAAACCATCTGACGCGAAGCCGTCACCGCAACCCGCCATTGAGCGGGATTTTTTTGCCTGGAGAAACCCATGCCTTCCACCGAAACCCGCGGAGTGCGCAACAACAACCCTGGAAACATCGATTACAACCCGGCCAACCAGTGGCAAGGCCAGCTCAAGCCAGACCCGGCGATCGAGAAGCGCTTTGCCCGGTTCGATACGCCGGAGAATGGTATCCGCGCCCTGGGCAAGCTGCTGCTGACCTACCAACGCAAGCACGGGCTCAAGACCGTGGAGGCAATCATCAGTCGCTGGGCGCCGTCGGTGGAGAACGACACCGCCGCCTACGTGCGAGCCGTCGAGACGAACATCGGCACCCGGCCGGGCGCGGAGGTAGACCTGAGCCAGCCAGCGGTGATGGCGGGCTTCGTCAAGGCGATCATCCATCAAGAGAACGCAGGGTATGCCTACCCTGACGCAGTGCTGGCTGAAGGCGTGCGGCGGGCTCTGGCATGACACCGGTGCAGAGGCTGGCCGCGTTATTGGTGCTGGTGCTGGCGCTGATGGTCGGCACCGCCGGCGTGACCTGGCAGGTGCAGGAATGGCGGATGGGCAAGAAGCTCGCCGACCAGGCCAGCCTGCACAAGGATGACCTCACGGCCATCAGCAACGCAGCCGCCGCCCAGGCCAAGGCCGAGCAGGACAAGCGCCTGGCCCTGGAGCAGCGACTGTCGGCCAGCGAGCAAACCCATTACAAGGAACTGACTGATGCTGAAAAACAACAGGCTCGCCAGCGCGATCGCCTTGCCACTTCTGATCTGCGGCTGTCAGTCCTCCTCGAGGATTCAGCCAGTTGCAGCCCAGTGCCTTCCACCGCCGGCGCCGGCGGCGTGGTTCATGGAAGAGCAAGAGCCCAACTTGACCCAGCGCATGCTCAAAGAATTATCGCCATCACCGACGACGGCAACCGGGGGCTGATCGCGCTGAAAGCGTGCCAGGCGTATGTCAGAGGATTAAATCAGTAACGATGCGCGAAACCGCCCATCGGTGCGATTTGAAGATGTTATGTGCTCAGCTTGATACTGTTTGTTTGTACAGTATTGAGCCAAGCCATGTACTTCTTAATCACTCCACGCCGCAAGCTGGGCGTAGCCATCCCGAAGGATCAGTTGAAGAATGCTGAGGCGTTTCGCGGAAATATCATCATAAGTGAATCGCTGGAGCCTGACTTTGGCAGGGCAGCGGTCGTAGCTAAGATTTTCAATTCGGGGCCTGACCCTGACAACATCCCGCCGTTGCTCGACGTGAAGATAACGGGGATGGCCCAAGGTGGGATGAACCTGACCGGTGTGGAAAAAATAGGAGATGCGTTTTACGCACAGTCGTGGTGGTGCCGTGCTGAGTGATGGGGTTGTTTTGGGTCGGCAGGACGCCGGGGGAAAAATGGGGGAGCTACTCCCCCAAATGGTGTGGAATGGTGTTGTGTTGGTCCATGTTGAAAGCCAGACCCTCAAGGGTTCCTGGAGGGTGTCGCCCAATGTTTGTTTGGTGCGAAAACGGATTCGAAATCCGTTGTACTGGCGACAGTACCTAGGGTTCAAATCCCTATCTCTCCGCCATACGTATACACAGAAAAGCCCTGATATTCAGGGCTTTTCTGTTTCTGTGCTTCCAGAAAAAAGACCTGCCCTTACATTGGGCCATTTCCCGTGCGGATTGCTGCTGACTGGAATTGGGGCAGTCTTGTATCGGCACGGGGTCAAAAACGCATAAGACAACACCCTATCAGTGCTCGGGTGGTGACCGATACAGAGCGTGTAACACCACGCACATTGGGATTTCGCCAGATACTGCAAAGCCTTTCAGGACTGACTCAAACGAGTCAAGCTGTGGGGTTGCTTACAGCCTCAGGCACTGTTGTTGCGGAAACTGCCGGGTGTGATGCCGACTACTTTTTTGAAGGCGCGGGTCATGTGGCTTTGATCGAAGAAGCCGCAAGTGAATGATGCTTCTGCGAGACTGGACCCGGTGCGCAGCAGTTTTTGGACCTGGGCGATTCTTTTCTGGATTTGATAGCTGTGGGGGGACACGCCAACGCTTTTTTTGAACACCCGGATCAGGTAAAGAGGGTCAAGGTTCACCAGTTGCGCCAGTTCTTCCAGAGACAGATGTTTGTCGAACTCGTCTTCAAGCTTCCTCTTGATCCTTTGCACTGCGTGCTGCTCAGCCGCACTGACTGGTTCGATGGGCGCTCCGCTGCGCTCGAAGAGCTGTGTCACCAGATCCAGCAGGATAGTTTCCCGTTCAAGACTGGAGGGGGATTTTTCCATGATTTGATGTTGATGCAAAAAAGCCCGGGCGAACTCGGGGGCCTGGCTCAGGGCTGTTTGAAAAAGATGAATATGATCGTCTGAAAAGCGCCCTTGAAACACCATTCGATTGACCCAGTCGGGGTCGATATAGAGCATTCGATACATCCAGCCCTCATCATGGCCCGGCAAGCCGTCGTGGATCTCCCCAGGGGTAATGGTGACCACGCTGCCAGCGACCCCCATGCAGTAACTACCGCGATAAAAAAGTTTTTCAACACCGCTACTTATAACGCCGATAGCGTACCGGTCATGTGAATGTCGGCCGAAAGATTGAGTACTGTAACGCGCGGATAGCAACTCACAATCGCCTTCAGGTATGCGCCAGAATTGAACAAAGTCCTTGTCTTTTTGAGGGGCTTTGTTATGGCGATTCTCGTCCATGAATTGTCCAGTTTTGTGCAATACGTATGAAAAAAAGGTCGCTAAATTTAGCACCTATTTCATAACACAAGCTAGGGGATGCGATGTCTACAAAACTGGTAATTGGGGATTTTAATAAGTCTTCATGGTCATTTCGTGCGTGGCTGGTTCTTGTGACTGCGGATGTCGCATTTGAAACCCTTCAGATCAAACTGGAACAAAGCGACACCCGCCAGCGCATTCTGGAGCACTCGCCTTCAGGCAAGGTGCCGGCGCTGCTGCTTGATGATGTCGTGATCAACGACAGCCTGGCCATCAGCGAATACATTGCCGACACCTATCCGACTGCCAATCTTTGGCCTCAAGAGTTGCAGGTCAAGGCCCTGGCACGAGCTGCTGCGGCAGAGATGCACTCCGGTTTCACCTACCTGCGCACGCACATGTCGTTTGGCCTGAACACCGGTGACATCCCAGAAAGCCTAACCGCCGAGACCCGAGAGGAAATCATGCGGGTATTCGCTATCTGGAACCAGCTCCGTGAGGTGAGTGGTTCAACACAGTTCCTCTGTGGTGACTTTGGCATTGTTGATGCGATGTTTGTTCCGGTGGTGTTCCGCTTCCGTCGTTATGGTATTGCCATCCCTGCACAACTACAGAGCTATGTCGAAAATATTCTGGGTTATGCACCGGTACAACAATGGTTGAAGTTGGCCGCGCAAGAGGTTTAAAGAGTTGTGTTGCTGCTAACTATTAAAGCCAATTATTAGCTGTTTTTTGGGCTTGTGGCAGAAAAGACCTTTGGGGCTTTTCTGCTTTGTCGAGTCTGATGTTTGTTGCCCGGGAGAAGTTGTGAGTGTTCATAAAATTAATACCGGTCTTTATCAATGAGGTTGCTCGTGTCGACTAATAACAATCGGGCAATCATTGAATTGACCATCGGTGGACTGATGCTCAGTCTGTCTGCTCTAGCCGTCGCTTTCGCCCATATCGGCGCGGGTGGCGCCGGGTTCTATCGGATGGTGTTCGCCTCGATCCTGTTCTTCCTACTCCTCAAGGTGCGCAAGACGCCGGTGCGACTAAAAAGCGTCAAAGCCCAGCTCTACACCGCATTGGCCGGGGTATTCCTGGCGATCGACCTGGTGCTTTGGCATCAGAGCATCTACATCGTTGGCCCGGGCATCGGCTCGATCCTGACCAACTGCCAAGTGTTCTTCATGACCCTGTTGGGGTTGTACCTGTTGAAGGAAAAGCCCTCGATCTACTTCCTTATTTCCATCTCGCTGGCCTTCGTCGGGCTATACCTGTTGCTGTTGCCGGAAATGACCAGCGGGATCGGGATCAAGGGCGTGGTGTATGGGGTGTTGTCGGGGCTGGCATATGCCATTTGCGTGTACTTCCTGAAGATCAATACCCAGTTGCCTGACGGTGGTGGTGATAAGATTGCCCAGATGCTCAATTTGAGCCTGTGGGCGGCGCTGGTATTGCTGGTGTACGCGCTGGCGACCGGGGAAAGCCTGGCCATCGTGGACGGACAAACCCTGGTGATGCTGGTGATTTATGGGGTGCTGGTGCAATTCGTCGGTTGGCTGCTGGTAAACCGTTCGATCGGCGCCATCAGCCTGGGGCTGGCTGGACTGATCCTGCTGCTCGAACCGGTGATCACTTACTTCATCGACGTCGCTTTTCTCGGCAAGGCCAGCTCCTCGCTACAGATTGTCGGCGCGCTGCTGACGATCTTCGCGGTGTACATCGGCTCAATCAAACCGCCGGAAAAGGCTCAGGCCATCCCCGAGGCTACCTGATGGATGGGGTGTCAAAGCGTTCGGTGAACAGGTGAGCTGACTATCTCTGCGTCACTATTGAATGCGACTGATCCCCTGAAATAGTTGAATATTTCAGGGGATTTTGGTCTCGGGGATCTGCTTCGCTAGCGCGGATCGATGTTATCCAATACTCGGTTCGCCAACAGTTCGCTCAGTTCGATCACCTGCAAAATACCCATTGCCACGCGTCGGCGTGACCCTTCGAGGTCGAATGTCAGGTCGTTGATCATGGCGTTGGCCGAGGCCAGGTTTTCGCTGAGGTTGGCGAGCAGGGTTTCATTGTCGATGCCCTCGACGACCGTGAAGAGCTGACCCGGTGATGGATTGCTTTTAGTGTCGGCTTCCTTTGGCTTCAAGTAGTAATCCAGCGCCCTGTCGGTAGCTTCCTGGACTTTTTTTGGATCGAGGCCGGCGGAGCTGGCGTCCGTTTCCGGTGGGTTGGGGGTGACCTTGAACATAGTAAAACTCCTGTACCTGTTTGAGCCACCATGACTTGTCGCTAAACAAGTAAGGGTGGCGGCTGTACGCAGGTTAGCGAACCGGGGGTACAGGAGCCCGGCAGATCCGAAGATCTCCCGCGCACAGCCACCATTGCAACCGTTGCAGACATGAATACCTGCAACGAGATCAGGAGTGCTGATGCGTCCATACCCTTCGGGTCGCTAAACCCGATCACTGATGAGCAGTGACGGGAACCAAGCTACCCGTGCCGGCAAAGGCGCACAAGCGGGCGGATTCTGGCTTAGTTGTAGGCAAAGGCGCAAGGTAACGTAGCCGGGATCCATGGGGTTGGTGTTTCCAGGTATGTATGGTTGTAGGACTGGCTACTCGTCTTGCTGAGACGGCGCCTATAAGTAAAAGCCCGCCCACTGTTTAGAGCTGGAATGCATCCGTGGCGAGGGAGCTTGCTCCCGCTGGGCTGCGAAGCGGCCCCTTTTCTATGAGCGCACAAAGACTGGGGACAGACCACAGTTTGAGTTCACTCATATCAGATCGTGGTCTGTTCCATTTCCTCCCTCATCCCGGATTGAGAATACGGAGGGATGACCAGCATCAGCATCTTGACTTTCTGTATCCAACTGGATACGGTCCGCCCATGAATTATCTCATTCAGCAAACGCAGACGTTTACTGCTTGGCATTCATCGGTTCGTGATCTGCGAGCAAAAATCGCAATCGCCCGCCGCATCAATCGCGCCGCAGCAGGTAACCTGGGCGATGTGAAACCTGTCGGTGACAGTGTTTCAGAGTTGCGTGTGGATGTAGGCGCTGGCTACTGGGTCTATTTCACCATGCGCGGTGGAGTGGTCATCGTGCTACTGGCTGAAGGCGACAAGTCTTCACAGAGTGCTGATATCCGGCGAGCGAAGAAATTGGCAAAGGAGATTTGAGCATGAGCCAACACCTGACGACATTCGACATGGCGGCACTACTCGATAGCGACGAAGCGATCAGTGAATACCTTTCTCAGGTGTTGGCTGATGGTGATAGCGAGGAGTTTCTCCGAGCGATCGGCTATGTAGCCAAGGCCCGAGGCATGGCGCAGATCGCTAAAGACTCCGGCCTGGGACGAGAAAGCTTGTACAAGGCATTCGCCCCCGGATCAAAACCGAGATTCGATACCGTACTCAAGGTCATTCATGCGCTAGGCATTGATCTTCATGCACAGCCTGGGCATGCGGCTAATCATTCACCTGCCTGAAGAAGGGATTGGACAGTGGTGATTGGGAGCAGGCCACGATTATGAGTAATAGGAAGCTTGCCAGTGAGTACAAATTTATCGAACGCTTTTAGACCAGCACGCGCTGCTTGTCGGACGTCAGCAAACGTCAGCTGGTCTTGAGCGATTTTTTTGTGTGTGCTGTCGGCTTTTATGGTCTTCATCGGAGTTCTCTAGATAGCCTCTTGGTATTACTTGGGCAGAAACGAAAAAAGATGCCATAGGTGCCTTTTTTCGTGTTCGGTAAAGCAGATCCAGACACCACTTGCGAACCGCCTTGCGCGGGTTACGGCTTTCGCCGCTGAGAAGCGCTCTATCTCATCTGGTCAGTCGCTTCGAGGGAGTAAATCTGGAGAAGATTGAGAGACCCGTCGATCAAGCCTCTGAAATGTCTGAGCACTCCAGAGGCCTGATCGTTTGAGGTTTGCTTCGCTAGCGCGGATCGATGTTATCCAACACTCGATTCGCCAACAGTTCGCTCAGTTCGATCACCTGCAGAATACCCATTGCCACACGTCGGCGTGACCCTTCGAGGTCGAATGTCAGGTCGTTGATCATGGCGTTGGCCGAGGCCAGGTTTTCGCTGAGGTTGGCGAGCAGGGTTTCATTGTCGATGCCCTCAACGACTGTGAAGAGCTGAGCCGGTGATGGATCGCTTTTAGTGTCGGCTTCCTTTGGCTTCAAGTAGTAATCCAGCGCCCTGTCGGTAGCTTCTTGGACTTTTTTTGGATCGAGGCCGGCGGAGCTGGCGTCCGTTTCCGGTGGGTTGGGGGTGGCCTTGAACATGGTGACGCTCCTATAAGTATGGAGCCGCCAAGATCTGTCGCTAAACAGAATGGTGGCGACTGTACGCAGGTTAGCGAACCGGTCATAGGCACCCGGCAGACCCGAAGGTCTCCTACATACAGCCGCCATGACGTAATTGCAGTGAAGCCTGCAAAAAGCATGGAGCGCTCATGTCCTAATGATCCGAGTCGCTAAACCCGATCGCTGATTTTTCAGCGACCTGGAAACGATAGGGGCGGGAACCAAGGCGCACAAGCGGGCGGATTCTGGCTTAGTTGTAGGCAAAGGCGCAAGGTAACGTAGCCGGGATCCATGGGGTTGGTGTTTCCGGGTATGTATGGTTGTAGGACTGGCTACTCGTCTTGCTGAGACGGCGCCTATAAGTAAAGACTCGCCCACTGTTTAAAGCTGGAGTGCACCCGTGGCGAGGGAGCTTGCTCCCGCTTGACCGGGCTGGCGTTCCAGTGCGAAGCACTCACAGAAAAGGGGCCGCTTCGCAGCCCAGCGGGAGCAAGCTCCCTCGCCACGGAAAGCCAAGCAGATCCTGATCGTTCTCTCCCTCACCGAGCCAAGCAGTTCCCAGTGCGATTCTCCATCGCACGTCACCACCCTGTGACAATTTGGTCTACCGTCTCTCTAGCAGAACCCACCTCTGCCGATAGCTAAAGACATACCCTCGAAAAGGAGCAGTACCCATGCCACGGTTTTTCGCCGATCTGGGCTTCCGCTGGAAAATCACCTTGCCCATTGCGTTCCTGGCGTTGCTGCTGGTGCTGATGGGGTGGTCAGGCATGCGGGGGATTGGGCAGGTGACTGAGTCCAGTACTCAGTTGACCAAACGGTATCTGCCGGCGATCAGCCTGTTGCTCAACGCCGACCGGGATCTCTACCAGGCTTTCGTCGCCGAGCGCAGCCTGTTGGGCGGTAATGCCGGGGATCATTCGGAGGCGTTGCGCGCCAGTCATCGGGACAATCTGAAGCAGGCCTATGACCGCGTGCAGAAATATGCGGCGATGCAGCCTGGGGCCGAGGCGATGGCGTTGGTCAGTCAGTTCAATGATCGCTTTGCCCAGTGGTCGCAGATTTCCCGGCAAGTGGTCGAGCAGGCGGCGAGCAATCCGCAGGCGGCCAGTGCGCTGAGTTTCGGTGAGGGCGAAAGTAAGTTCGATACCATGCGTGACGCCATCGACAAGCTCGGTGAGCTGGAAGATGCGGCCTCCAACCGCGAGGGTCAGGCGGCCATAGATCACGGGCAGGCGGTGGGCGTGCAACAGGGTGGCATTTTGCTGATCGGTCTGCTCGGGTGCGCGCTGTTGATCGTGGCCTTGCCCATGGTGGTGTTGAGCCCCATGCGTCGTTTGCTGCATCGCGTCGAGCAGATTGCCGAGGGTGGGGGTGATCTGAAGGGGCGTCTTGAGGTGCGTTCGG
Organism: Pseudomonas sp. RGM2987; assembly: GCF_022952855.1. Taxonomy (GTDB): domain Bacteria; phylum Pseudomonadota; class Gammaproteobacteria; order Pseudomonadales; family Pseudomonadaceae; genus Aquipseudomonas. Next base: position 114,544 of record NZ_JALJDX010000221.1, read on the forward strand.
CTGATGAACTGGGGCAGCTTGGCAGCGCCTTCAACCGCTTCCTCGATAAATTGCAGCCATTGATCGCCGAAGTGGGCCGGGTCACCGGTGAGGTGGATGCCGCGGCACGTGCGATGGCCAATATGGCGGCGACCAACGATCAACTGATCAGCAGTGAGCATGCGGCGCTCGATCAGGTGAGTACCGCCGCGACCCAGATGAGCGCCGCCGTGCATGAGGTGGCGCAAAATGCCGTGGGTGCCTCGGACGCTGCGCAACAAGCCAGCAGCCAGTCTCGCGATGGCGCCGAGGTGGTCAGCAGCACCATTGAATCGATCCGCCAGTTGGCCCAGGAAGTGGAGAGCGCTTCGGGCACCATCGAGGCGTTGGCCCAGGAAACCTCCAGCATTGGCGCGGTGCTCGAAGTGATCCGCGGCATTGCCGAACAGACCAACCTGCTTGCGTTGAACGCGGCCATCGAGGCGGCGCGGGCGGGCGAGCAGGGCCGGGGGTTTGCCGTCGTGGCCGACGAAGTCCGGGCGTTGGCGGCGCGTACCCAGGATTCGACCAAGGACATCCAGGTCCGTATCGAACGCCTGCAGTCCGGTGTTGCCAAGGCGGTGCAGGCCATGCAGGTCGGGAGCAACAAGGCCCGGGACAGCGTCGAACGCGCCGCCGGCGTCGATCAGGTGCTCAGCGGCACCAGCGGCTCAATCCAGCGGATCAACGACATGGCCGCGCAGATTGCCAATGCGTGCGAGGAGCAGAGCAGCGTCACCGAGGAAATTGCCCGCAATATCTCCGACATCCGCGACTTGTCCAACGAAGCCGCCGAGAACTCGGCCCAGAGCATGCACGCCAGCCGGCAGCTTTCCAGCTTGTCGAAAAACCTGGCGGAGCTGACCGGCCGCTTCCGCACCTGAGTTCGGTCCATCCTGGTTATTGAGCGTGAGCCCAGCGCAATCATCATCCGGTGATTGCGCTGGGTGTGCGCTCAGATCCAGACATCATTGATCGCGGTTCGCTCGTTGGTTTCTTCACCGGTATTGAGCACGCCACGGGGTTCGATCAGCAACAATTTCACTTCCCGCTCGGCACTGGGCTTGTGCTCGATGCCTTTTTTGACCACGTACATCTCGCCCGTGCCGATGGTCACCGCGCCGTCGCGAAAATCGATTCGAAGCTCGCCCTCCAGCACGATGAAGGTTTCATCGGTGTCGGCGTGGACGTGCCACATGAAATCCCCCTCCAGCCTGACGATCTTGAACTGGTAGTCGTTCATCTCGGCCACGACTTTAGGGGCCCATTGGTCGTGGAACAGGGCGTATTTCTCGGCGAAGTTGATAGGCGCGTAATGGGTCATGGCGAGGACTCGAATGAGGTGGAAAGCGCCACCTTACTGCCCGGCACCGGGGAGGGATTGTACGATTGTGCAGCTTACGAGAATCGATTGTGGCGAGGGAGCTTGCTCCCGCTGGGACGGTCCGACGCTTCGGGCGCAGCAAACCCTCCTTGTGAGCGCTACGCACTCAAGCGGGAGCAAGCTCCCTCGCCACAGGGGGGCTGAGTTTGAATTCATCGCAGCATGTTCAACCAACGCGCCGGTGAAATGCCGAAGGCCTGGGTGTGCAGGCGGGTCATGTGGCTCTGATCGAAAAAGCCACAGGCCAGCGCCACCTCGCTCCATGCCACGCCTTGAAAGGCCAGGCGACGGGCTTCGTTGAGGCGGCGCTGGGTGATGTAGCGATAGGGGCTGGTGCCGTACAACGCACGAAAATCCCGGGACAGGCTCCAGCGATCCCGGCCGCTGGCCTGCACCAGGCCGTCCAGGGTGATCACCTGGTCCAGGGCATCATGGATGAACAGGCGTGCGCGCTCTGCCGCAGGGTAGTCGAGCAACCGCCGGCCACGCCGGTTGCCGGCGGCGAGGTCGAGGGCCTGGGCCACATCATAGATGGCGTCTTCTTCCTCCAACGGATCGAGAGAGTGATCGATGCTGCTCAGTAACCGACGGGTCGCGATGTTGAGACGAGGATCGCTAGACAGTCCCCCCTCGATGAAGGGCAGCGGCCTGCCCCCCAGCACTTGCTGGATCACCGACGGCTCTATGTAGAACATCCGGTAACGAAAACCGTCGCTTGTCCCGGCTTCGCCATCGTGGATTTCGTCCGGGTGCAGGACGATGGTTCCGCCGGGCTGGCTATGACGCTTGCTGTGGCGATAATTGAAGCTCTGCACGCCAGCAAGCGTGACCCCGATGGCATAGGTGTCATGCCGGTGTGCGCTGTAGCCATGGCCGCTGAAATAGGCTTCGATGCGTTCCAGTTTCTTCGACTCTGGAGCCCGCAGCAGCCAGTCGCGATGGTGGTTGGATAGGGTCATTGCGACCGGCCTCTCACGGTTGTCTGCGCACCATACCTGAGCCTGGAGAAAGTGCGAATACAAAGACCAGACAGGCCCTGGAGACAGCCTGTCTGTCGATACAGCGCGAGGCTGTTCAGATCTCCTTCACAGGCGTCTCGCCCTGGACGTTCTTGATCAGCCCGATCACGTGCAGGCAGTCACTCTTGTTCACGTAGGACTCGCCGCTGGCGATGGTCTCGTGATTGCCGGCCCTCAGGCGCCAGCGCCATTGGCCTCTTCCACTGCTTTGGGTGCCTCGGGTCTGACGGTAGATTTCAAAGTACATCGATTCGCTCCCTGCGATTGATTCATTCAAGACATGTGTTGCACATGTGGCTGCAAGCCTAGCCAAGCTGAAGTTTTTGGCTACGGGAAATTCGTTTCCATTGGTTATCAGATATTACCGAGGGATCGGTCCGGCAGAGATTGTGGCTTGGGCTTGATGTGGATGGACGCGTCCCCGTCCCCGTTCCTACACTGCATGCATTCAGGGAAAAGGAGCAGTAGATGAACCGCAACGAATTGCGCAAGGCTGACATCAATCTGATGGTGGTGTTCGAAACGCTGATGCTTGAGCGCAACGTGACCCGGGTGGCGGAAAAACTGTTCCTGGGCCAGCCGACCATCAGCTCGGCGCTCAATCGGCTGCGCAAGATGTTCAACGATCCGCTGTTCATTCGCGTCGGCCATCGCATGGAACCGACCGCCCGGGCCGAGGAGATCATTCGGCATCTGTCGCCGGCGCTGGACTCGCTGTCGATGGCCCTGAGCCTGACGCATGATTTCGACCCTGCCAGCAGCACCATGACCTTTCGCATCGGGCTTTCGGACGACGTGGAGTTCGGGCTGCTGCCGCCGTTGTTGGGCAGTCTGCGCCAGGAAGCACCGAACGTGGTGTTTGTGGTCCAGCATGCGGATTACTGGCGCATTCCCGATCTGCTGGCATCGGGCGATATCACCGTGGGTATCAGCCAGACGCGCGGGTTGCCGGCCAATGCCAAGCGCAAGTTGTTGCGACATATCCAGCCTCGGGTGTTGCGCGCCGATGCGTCCGACACGCCGCTGACCCTCGACGAATATTGCTCACGACCCCATGTGCTGGTGTCCCACACTGCGAATGTCGCCGGTCTCGCTGACGAATGGCTGGCCGAGATCGGCCGCCAGCGTCAGGTCGTGTTGTCGGTGCCGCAGTACAGCGCCTTGCCGGCGCTGCTGGCCGGCACTGACCTGATCGCCAGCCTGCCGGATTACACCGCCGCCGCCATGGCCGCGTCGGGTCAGTTGTTCAGTGAACCGTTTCCTTTCAAGACCCCGAACCTGGACCTGTCCATGGTCTGGCTGAGCCATGTCGACAGCGATCCGGCTGAACGCTGGTTGCGCTCTCGGCTGGAGGCGTTCATGGGGGAGCGTGGGCAACCGTGAACGGCGCGCGGCGAAACAAAATCTGCCGCCAGGAATAAAGTCGCGGTAAGGTTGCGACGGTTGGAATCACCTCACCATATTTTCGAAATGGAGTCGAACACATGCCTCACCTGCACCTGGAGTACACCGCCAACCTGCCGGAGCTCAAGGCCGATGTCGCGCTGCTGCGCCTGAATAATGCACTGGTGGCTTCCGGCCAATTTGCCGCCGAGCCGGACATCAAGAGCCGGGCCATAAAGCTTGAGACGTTCCGGGTCGGCACCGGTATGGGTGAGCGTGGTTTCGTTTATGTGAAGCTGGCCTTGCTGGGCGGTCGATCACCGACGATCAAGAAACAGCTGTCCGATAGTCTGCTGGCCGTGCTCCAGGACCTTTGTCAGTGGCCGGCTGAGGTTTCCGTGCAGTTGTGCGTGGAAATCGTCGATCTCGACAGAGGTTCCTATGGGAAGGCCTTGGCCGGCCAGTGATGATCAGGCGTCTCGCCCGGCGCAGGCCTTGATGATCTGTTCGCGCAGCCAGGTATTGGCACTGTCCTGATTGGCCGCCTGGGTCCACTGCATGTCCAGGGTAAACCCAGGCAGACCATTGGGCGCTTCGTGGTGATTGAACGTCGCCTCGCTGGCCAGCAGCCTCTGAATGCGTCGGGGCAGGGTGAGGATGAAGTCGGTGCCGCTGATCATCTTCAATGCGGCGCTGTAGCTGTTGGCGCGGGCGGCGATTTGCCGTTGCTGGGCCTGTTGCGCCAGCCACCCGTCCACCATGTTGGTGGGTGACGTCCAGGGCGTCGGAAAGATGTGCCGGCGCCGTACGAACGTCTGAAGACTCAATTGCGGTTCCAGGGGCGCTGCCCGTTTATCGACGACACAGACCAGATCCTCCTGTAGCAGTTGCCGGGATAGTAGGTCGGCATGATTGCTGTGGAAGTTGGGGCCGAAGCAAATCACCAGGTCCAGGCTGCCGTCGCGCAGTCCATCGGCCGGAATGTCGGCCTCGAGCTTGTGCACGTTCACGACGACCGGCAGGTCGGCGTAATCGAAACCTTGCAGCAGTTGCGGCAGGATCAAATGCTCGAAGTATTCCGGCGCGCAGATGTTGAAGGTCACCGCCTGGCGTGTCGGATCAAATGTTGGCGTACCGGCATGGCACAGGTTGATGCTTTGCAGGATCGCTTGCACATGGTCGTACATTCTCACGGCCTTGCAGGTGGGGCGCATGCCGCTGCGGGTGTTGGTAAACAGTTCGTCGTCGAAACAGGTCCGCAGTTTCTTCAGGCAATAACTGACGGTGGACTGGCTGACGCACAGCGCCTCGGATACACCGCTGACACTGCTTTGCTCGTACACCGCGCTAAACACCATGAGGTCCTGCATATCGAGCTTTCTTAGGGCGTTACTGTTCAGCATCCGTTCTGTCTCTCGCTGTGCTCCTTGCGCGGATCGTGCGCAAACCAGGCTGGTGATCCTAGCGGAACGATAGTCCCAGGAGAATGCCCGGCAGGCCGTTCAACGATCAGGAGTGGGACAGATAGTGTAGGGAACACGACGTTCGATCAACAGCCGGGCGTTTATCCGTTGCTCGGTTCGTCCAGTCCATTCGCTTAAAAAATAATTTACTAGCAACTTTTTCACGAAAAATTGATGGTGGGTTACCTAAAGTTTGTGCTGCCGTAGGAAACGAATTTTTCACATTCCTTTTCCGGCACTTCTTTTCCAAAGAGCAACTTTCAGGAAGCCGTCAACTATCATGCTGACTATTAAAGCCGTGCGCCCGGAATGGGTGACGCTGGTTGCCAGTGCCTTTTTATTGGCAGGCTTCAACATTGTTCTGTGGCAACACCTGCTCTCGATCACCGCAGATGACGGCCGTGGCATGCTGATGTGCGTGGCGTTTGGCGTGATGATCTTCTGCGCGTTCAACCTGGTACTCACCCTCGTGGCGTTCCGTCCGGTGCTCAAGCCCGTGCTGGTGCTGCTGTTTCTGATCAGCGCCGGGGTGGCGTATTTCATGGCCCAGTACGGCGTGCTGATCGATGCAGGGATGTTGCGTAACTTCGCCGAAACCAATGCCACGGAAGTCCGTGATCTGTTATCCCTGAAGTTGTTTGCTTATCTTGCACTGCTCGGTGTTCTGCCTTCCTGGTTATTGTTAAAAACACCGATCAAATACCGTCGCTGGCCCAGGGAGCTGTTAAGTAAGTTGCTGGTGGGCGTGGCTTCGGCGGCGGTGATTGGTGGGGTTGCCCTGGCCAACTATCAGGGCCTGTCTTCGTTGTTTCGCAATCACCATGAATTGCGCCTGATGGTGGTGCCGAGCAACTACATCGGTGCATCGATCGGCTACTTGCGCGAGCAGGTCGCGTCGGCCAAGCAACCGTTCATCCCGTTGGGCGAGGACGCCAGCCGCAACCCGGCGTGGCAGTCCCATGCACGTAAATCCCTGACGGTATTGGTGGTAGGGGAGAGCGCCCGTGCAGAGAACTTTGGCATCCTGGGCTATAACCGTGACACCACGCCAACGCTGGACAAAGAGGCCGGCCTGATCGCCTTCACCGATGTGCATTCCTGCGGTACCGAAACCGCGGTGTCGGTGCCGTGCATGTTTTCCAACATGGGGCGCAAGAACTACGACGCCAGCAAGGCCAAAAATGAAGAGGGCCTGCTGGATGTGCTCAAGCGCGCCGGCCTGGACGTGATCTGGCGGGATAACCAGTCCGGCTGCAAGGGCACTTGTGACCGGGTCACCTTGCAGGATGTGAGCAACCTCAAGGATCCGGCCCTGTGTGCCAACAGCGAATGCCGCGACGAGATCCTGCTCCAGGGCTTGCAGCATTTCATCGACACCCTCGACAAGGACACCGTGCTGGTGCTGCACCAGATGGGCAGCCACGGGCCGGAATACTTCAAGCGCTACCCCAAGGAGTACGAGCATTTCACCCCAGTGTGCGAGAGCAACGCGCTGAACAATTGCAGCCGCGAGAGCATCGTCAACGGCTACGACAACACCCTGGTGTACACCGATCATGTGTTGTCGACCCTGATCGACCTGCTGCGGGCCAATCAGGACAAGGTCGACACCGCCATGCTGTACCTCTCGGACCACGGTGAGTCGTTGGGCGAATACAACCTGTTTCTCCATGGCACGCCCTACATGCTTGCCCCCGAGCAACAGAAACACGTGGCGATGCTCGCCTGGTTCTCCGACAGCTATCAGAAGTCGTTCTCGGTCGACACCCATTGCCTGCAATTGAGCCGGGAAAAACCCCTGAGCCAGGACAACCTGTTTCACTCGATGCTCGGACTGCTGGAGGTCAACAGCCAGGTCTACAACCGGGATCTGGACATGTTTGCCAACTGTCGCGGCGCGGTTATCGACGGGGTGTTGGCGCGGGAATAATTCCTACACCTTTTTTTCACGAATGAGTGTTTAACCTGTCATCCAACTATTCCAAGAGCGGTTCGTATGTCCGGGTTACCTCCCTCCACCGTCGAGCTTGAGTTCGCCAGGCATCACGATCAGGAGCACGCGCAGGTCTGCTGCCAGCCAGCGCCTCGTCGGATGCGCCTGGCGTACTGGCGTGACGAGCAAATGGTGCGCAACGCCCTGAAAGTGGCGGGAGAGCCCGGGCTGGTGCTGGATGTGGCCTGTGGCGCGGGGCGGTTCTGGCCGGTACTGGCCGAGCACGCCAACCGGGTGATCCTTGCGGCGGACCCGTCGCCGGACATGCTCGAGCACGCGCTCACCCACCATGGCGGCGCGTTTCTCAAGCGGGTCAAGACGTTTCCCAGTTCAGCGTTCACCATCGGGCTGTCAGCCAATGCGGTGGACTGCATTTGTTGTCTGCAACTGTTTCGCCACGTCTGCGCCAGCGAGCATCGCCTGGCGTTGTTGCGCGAATTTCATCGGGTCAGTCGCGATACGGTGATCGTGTCGGTCCGGATCGAAGGCCCCCTGAAGATCGGCCATCCGCCGCAGCGAAACCTGGCCGGCAAGGCTGACATCGAGGCCGAGTTTCGCCAGGCCGGTTTCAGCGTGCTGTGGCATCAGGATTTCCTGCCCGGTTTCGCGCTGACCCGGGTTTATGTACTGCGTAAGACCGGATAACTCCTGATGTAGGACTATTCTTGCTTTTGCGTAGGCGATTTCTCTCAGGCTCTTGCTCTATGGGTGCTCGCAATCGCCGACGGCGATATATACTGCGCGCCATTCTTCAAGGGAGAGCCGTGTGGCCATCGATATTCACTGGATTCGCGACAACGATAGCCTCGGTCAGTTTTGCGCCGAATGGCAGCAGTTGCCATTCGTCGCCCTCGACACCGAATTCATGCGGGTCGACACCTTTTACCCCATCGCCGGCTTGCTGCAGATCGGTGACGGCAAGCGTGCCTACCTGATCGACCCCTTGACCATCGACAACTGGCAGCCTTTGGCGGCCCTGCTGGAAAACCCGGCGGTGCTCAAAGTGCTGCACGCCTGTAGCGAAGACCTTGAAGTGCTGCTGCGCCTGACCGGCAGCCTGCCCGCGCCGTTGTTCGATACACAATTGGCGGCCGCTTACCTGAACCTCGGTTTTTCCATGGGTTATTCGCGGCTGGTGCAGGAAGTGCTGGGCATCGAACTGCCCAAGGGCGAGACCCGTTCCGACTGGTTGCAACGGCCGCTGTCCGAGACGCAGATCAGCTATGCCGCGGAAGATGCCGTGCATCTGGCGGAAGTTTTCGTACAGTTGCGTCCCAAGCTGTCTGACGAAAAATATGCCTGGGTCCTGGAGGATGGCGCCGAGCTGGTAGCCAACCTGCGTCGCGAAGTCGACCCGTACGAGGTGTACCGCGAAGCCAAGCTGGCCTGGAAACTGTCCCGTGCCCAATTAGCCGTGCTGCGCGAGCTGTGTGCCTGGCGCGAGCGCGAGGCGCGGGCCCGTGATCTGCCGCGCAATCGCATCATCCGCGAACATTCACTGTGGCCGCTGGCCCGCACGCAGCCGGACAACCTCGGCGCGTTGGCAAAAATCGAAGACATGCACCCGCGCACGGTGCGCCAGGACGGCGAGTTCCTGTTGGGCCTGATCCAGCGCGCCGCCAACGTACCACCCGAGCAGTGGCCGCCGGCCGTGGCCGAGCCGCTGCCCATCGAGGCCTCGGCGCTGGTCAAGCGCCTGCGGGCGCTGGGGCAGGCTGAAGCCGAGCGCCTGGGGATTGCTCCAGAGCTGATGCTGCGCAAGAAAACCCTCGAAGCGCTGATCAAGAGCGGCTTTCCCGAGGGCCCTTACCAATTGCCCGATTCGCTGCGTGGCTGGCGCCGCGAATTGATGGGCCAGGCGCTGCTCGACAGCCTGGCCACTGCCGGAGAACCGCCTTGAAACGTATCTGCTCCATCTACCGAAGCTCGAAGAAAAACGAGATGTACTTGTATGTGCTCAAAAGCGATGCCCTGGCCCGCGTGCCGGAGCCGTTGATGGCGGCCTTTGGCAAGGCGATCCATGCTTTTGACCTGGTACTGAGCCCCGAGCGGCAGCTGTCCCGGGAAGACATCAACCAGGTGCTGGAGAACCTCGACACCCAGGGTTATCACCTACAGATGCCGCCGGCCGAAGACGAGTACATCGAGCATTTGCCCGAAGAGCTGCTGCGCCGCAACGACCCCGTTTGACGCTACCCCAGGCACTCGTCCTGGGGGTTCTTGAAATACGGAATGATTTTTGGCGACGATCGCATGGATGGAGTGACACTCTGTCGGCGCTCGTCTGCCCTGTTTTTGAAAGGTTTGATTCATGCGCGTTCTGATTGCCGAACACGACCACGCGGTGTATGCCCAGCTGTTGCGTCAGGCGGCACCCGATCTTGAAGTACTGACCAGCGGCGATTCCGCCGAACTGTCGCGATTGGCCGGCGATTGCCCGGTCTGGCTCGGCCAGCCGGACCTGCTGGCGACCCTGTTGCGCCAGGGCCACCGGCCCCATTGGCTGCAATCGACCTGGGCCGGCATCACGCCGTTGCTGGCCGAGGGCCTGACCCGTGATTACCGCCTGACCCGGGCGGTCGGCATTTTTGGCCAGGTGATGGCCGAGTACGTGCTCACCTACATGCTCGGCCATGAGCGCGAGGTGCTGGCGCGGTTGGTCAGCCAGGTGGAGCGCAAGTGGGACAATCGCCAGGGGCAGGGCCTGGCGGGGCGCAAGGTGCTGATTGTCGGCACCGGTGATATCGGCCAGCGCGTGGCGCAGTTCCTGGTGCCGTTTGGTGTGCAGCTGTATGGCATCGCCCGGGAACCCCGGGAGCTGGCACCGTTCATCAAGGTGGGCGGGCTGGCGGATCTTCCGCGCCTGGTGGGGGAGGTGGATTACGTCATCAATCTGCTGCCCAACACCCCCGATACCCATGATGTGTACGATGCAGCGCTGTTCAAGCAGTTCAAACCGACCGGATTGTTTATCAATGTCGGTCGCGGCGTCGCCGTGGTCGATGCCGACCTGGTGCAAGCCCTGAAGGACGGTCATCTGGCCGGTGCGGTGATCGATGTCTGCCGCCAGGAACCATTGCCCCAGCGCCACCCGTTCTGGACCGCCTGGGGCCTGCTGCTGACCGGCCACAGCTCGGCGCCGACCTCGCCGTCGATGATGGCACAGCTGTTCCTGGAAAACCTGCGGGCTTATCAAACCGGCGAAGTATTGCGTGGGGAAGTGGATTTCACCCGGGGGTATTGAGGCTCACCTTGATCCAGTGTGGGAGCGAGCCTGCTCGCGATAGCGATCTACCAGCCGACATTGTTGTTGCCTGACACTCCGCCATCGCGAGCAGGCTCGCTCCCACAGGAAGCTCCAGTGAAGGTTGGGTTTGCGTCCACCACGAGCCCAAGTGTGGGAGCGGGCTTGCCCGCGAAAGCGTCAGATCAGTCAGCATTGATGTGGCTGACCCACCGCCTTCGCGAGCAAGCCCGCTCCCACAGGGATTTCAGCGGGTGCTACAGCGTGAACTCACCTTCCGCCACCAGCTCGCTCAATGGCCGGCGCGGGCTCGGGGTTTCGCGGGCCTGAAGGTAATCGGCCAGGGTGGATTTGTCCCCCAGCTTGCCAATCGCCACGGCAGCATGCAGGGCATAGCCTTCCGGGATTTTCAGTTCCTTGCGGGTCAGTTCCTGGTCGAAACCGGCCATGCCGTGGGTGTGCCAGCCGCTGAGGCTGGCTTGCAGCGCCAGGTGGCCCCAGGCCGCACCGGTGTCGAAGGTGTGCCACAGCGCCGGGGTTTCCTCGGTGGCGCCGGGCACGGCGAAGGTGGTTTTCGACGCAATGATCACCAGTGCCGAGGCGTGTTGCGCCCAACCGCGGTTGAACTCGTTGAGCAGGCCCAGGAAGCGCTCCCAGTTCGGCGTGTCGCGGCGCGCATAGAGGAAGCGCCACGGCTGGGAGTTGTACGCCGACGGCGCCCAGCGCGCAGCTTCGAAAAAGCCCAGCAGGGTTTCTTCGGCAATGGCCTCGCCGGTAAAGGCACGGGGCGACCAGCGTTCGATGAACTGAGGATGGATGGCGTAGTCGGCGATGCGGGAATTGGCGCTCATGGGCTTACCTGACCGGATTGGGGAAGAGGAATTGAGCAACCTACGTCCCGGCGCGCAGCCTGGCAAGCCCCGCACTACCGACAGTCGCCCGTGCTTGGCCTCAAGAGGCCCCGGCACTAGACTGTCGGCCTTTTCACCACCTGATGTTGATGCTTGAGCCATGGCCGCCAAAGTCGAACCGTTCTGGATACGCAAAACCCTCGATCAGCTCGATGCGCAGGAATGGGAATCGCTGTGCGACGGCTGTGGCCTGTGCTGCCTGCAAAAGCTCGAAGACGAAGATGACAACAGCGTCTATTACACGCGCATCGCCTGCAAACTGCTGGACCTGAACACCTGCCAGTGCACCAACTATCCCAACCGCCGCGAATTTGTGCCCGATTGCATTCAACTCACGCCGGGCAAGGCCGATGAATTCAAGTGGCTGCCGCCAACTTGCGGTTACCGGTTGGTGAGTGAGGGCAAGGATCTACCGTTGTGGCACCACCTGGTCTGCGGTGATCGCGACGCCGTGCACCATGAACGCATTTCCCAGTCCGGGCGTATGCTGGCCGAAGGCAGCGTGCCTGAAGAGGATTGGGAAGATCATCTGATTTTTCGCGCCGGCTGAGCGTCCGGACGCCGTACGACCGGGAGAACCCATGGCTGCAGGATTGAAACGGATGCTGGCGGTCGGGCTGCTGGCGGTGTGCGGGCCGTCATGGGCGGCTCAGAAGGTTAATCTGGATTATCACGTGCAGCTGTTGCCGCAGAGCGACCAGGCCGAAGTGCGCCTGACCCTGGCGCGGGGTTCGGCGGTGCGCAGCCTGGATTTCGACCTCGGCGATGGCAGCCGCTACAGCGACTTCAAGGCGGACGGCCAATGGCAACTCACCCCCGGTCAGCAGGCGCGTGGGGCTTGGCGTCCGACAGCCGACACGGCCAGCCTGAGCTACCGGGTGCGCATCAGTCATGGACGCAAGAGCGGCACCTTCGAGACCCGGATGACCCCGACCTGGGCCCTGCTGCGCGGTGACGACCTGGTGCCGTCGGCCAGGCTCGACCAGCAGGACGGCGTCGAACTGGTGGCCCGCCTGGAGGTTGAATTGCCCAGCGGTTGGAAAAGCATCGAAACCCCCTGGCCGCGCATCGGTAAGCAGCGTTTTCGCATCGACAACCCCTCGCGCCTGTTCGATCGCCCGACGGGCTGGATGCTCGCCGGCAAGCTCGGCAGCCTCCGCACGCGCTTGGGCGAGACCGAAGTCACCGTCGCTTCGCCCCGAGGCCAGGGCATGCGCCGGATGGACGTACTGACGTTGCTCACGTTTGTCTGGCCGCAGGTGCAAGCGGTGGTGCCGCGCCATCCGGCCAAGCTGCTGATAGTCGGCGCGGGCGATCCGCTGTGGCGCGGGGCCCAGTCCGGGCATGACTCGATCTACCTGCACAGCCGTCCACCGCTTGTGAGCGAGCGGGGCAGCAGCCCGTTGTTGCGGGAGTTGATGCAAGTGCTGGCGCGGGTCAATGACCGTGATCGCAGCGACTGGATCAGCGAAGGCCTGACTGAGTACTACGCCATCGAACTGCTGCGCCGCGCCGGCGGTATGAGCGACGAGCGCTACCAGGCCTTGAACGAACGGCTGGCGCGGGACAGCAAAGGCGTCACGACCCTGCGCGGCGAGCAACTGAGCCCCGCCACGGTGGCCAAGGCGGTGGTGCTGCTCCAGGAACTGGACCGCGAGATCCGCCTGAAAACCCGCAATAAGCGCTCACTGGATGATGTATTACAGGGGGCGATGCGGCTGGAGACGGTGGATACCAAGGAGTTCGTGCAGCTCAGTGAGAATGTGCTGGATGGCAGCTCTACTGTGCTCGATACCCGGTTACTCCAGTAATACCGCTATCGCGAGCAGGCTCGCTCCCACAGGTGGGGCTGTGGTGTGTCCGGATCCCGGATCCACCACAGCCCCACCTGTGGGAGCCGGGCTTGCCCGCGAAGACGGCCTGTCAGTTGACATCGTTTTTGATGATCCACCGCTTTCGCGAGCAAGCCCGCTCCCACAAGGGGGCTGTGGTGTGTCGGATTTCTAAGTTCGCCAAAAAAACACTGTGGGAGCGAGCCGGCTCGCGATGCGGCCATCAGCCCCGGCGCAAAAAATCAGAGCCCGGCTTTCGGCGAAACCAGCGAATCATTGCCCGTCACCGTAGCCGTCCCCGTGGCGGCCTCGGCATTGGCCTTCATGCGGCTCAGTTCATCGCCGGCCTGTTCGATCCGGGCGCGGGCGTTGTCGAGGTTCTGGCGGTTTTTCTCCAGCAGACTCTTGGCCGAACAATGCCCGGTGATGCCCCGCGCAAGCGCCACGCCGCCGATGGCCAGTTGCGCCAGCCCGATCACACCACCACGGCGCAAGCCTTTGCCCATCATCAGCACACCACCAGCCAGTGAGCCAATACGTTCCCAACCATGGACATTCTTCGGTGGGTGGGATTGGAAAGGGGTGGTCTCAATCGGCTCGAATGGATTGTTATCGCTCATGATCTGTCTCCAGTGTGGGGATTGGTATAAAGCTGACTGTCTGAGCGATTGCCTCGTTCAATCGGATTTCACACCGATCAGCGGAATTGCGGCCCCGAACGGGTGTTGTTGCCTTTGGCCATGCGGTCATAGAGCACGACGTTGACCGTAGCCGCCAGGTTCATGCAGCCGTTGGTGGGGATGTACACCACGTCTTCGCACCAGTCGCGGATCTCCTTGTCCAGCGAGCCGTCTTCGGGGCCGAAGATATACAGCGCCCGATCCGGGTGAGTGTATTCGGGCAACGGCCGGGCACCCTCCACCAGTTCCACCGCCACCGGCACGCAGCCCAGGGGCAGGATCTTTTTCAGGTCGTCGATGCCGATCAGGGGAATGTCGTAGTGGACTTTCTTGGTGTCGGTGACGAAGTCGGCGGCGCGTTCATAGCGCTTGCCGGTGTAGAACACCGACGCCACGCCGTAGCAACCGGCGGCGCGCATGACCGAACCGACGTTTTCCGGTGACTTGGGGTTGAACAGACCGATGCAGCTGTAGCGTTTGTTGGCCACGGGCGGGGTGCCTTTGGGGAAAAGGCGCGATTATACGGGGAATGGGGGAGGGTGGTCAGTTTCGAGATTGACGGTGGCCGTTGCATCGTCATCGTCGGATTGCCGCCCGGAGCAGGCTCGCTCCCACATGGGATTCTGTCGTTCACAAAATCCCCTGTGGCGAGGGAGCTTGCTCCCGCTGGACTGCGCAGCAGTCCCCTTCTAAAGCGGGGGTTGCTTCGCAACCCAGCGGGAGCAAGCTCCCTCGCCACAAAAGCCTGCTCTCGTCAGCCGGTTACTCGTCTTTCTTCATCAACCCAGCCAGCGCGGCGAAGGGGTTATGGGTCGCCTTGGCGATTTTCGGGGTGCTCAGTGAGCCGTCGCCGAAGTATTGCTGGTCGGTGTAGCGCGAGTGTTCGTTGTCGTGGCAGTACAGGCACAGCAGTTCCCAGTTGGAACCGTCCTGTGGGTTGTTGTCGTGGTTGTGGTCGCGGTGGTGAACGGTCAGTTCGCTCAGGCGTTTACCGGAAAATTCCCGGGCGCAGCGACCGCAAACGTGGGGGTACATTTTCAGGGCTTTGTCGCGGTAGCCCATTTCCCGGTCGCGCTGGGCATCGGCCAGGATACGGTCCAGCTTGGCGGTGTTGGACGGCGGCGTTGACGAACTCATGGGTTCACCTTTGTAAAAAAGACTGATGACGGTTGCACAGAGTTTAGCTCAGCCCTTGAGCTTCTCGGCAATCCAGATCGTGTGGCGGGTGCCTTTGTTGCCATGGGCGAACACTTGCATCTCTTCGGCCTTGAACCCGGCCTTCTTCAGTTTGTCGGAAAATTGCCGGTCAGCGCTGGCCGACCACACCGCCAGCACGCCCTTGGGCCGCAGTGCCTTGGCGCACGCCGCCAGGCCACCGGCCGAATACAGCCAACTGTTGGCTTTCTGGGTCAGGCCTTCGGGGCCGTTGTCGACGTCGAGCATGATCGCGTCGAACCCCTGGGGCTCGGCTTGCAGGACCTTGGCCACGTCCTCCATACGAATCACGGTGCGTGGGTCCGATAGCGGCCGCCCGGCCTTTTCGCCCAGGGGGCCGCGGTTCCACTCCACCACACCGGGCACCAGTTCGGCTACCACCACTTCAGCGTTCTTGCCCAGGTGCTTGAGGGCGGAGGCGAGGGTGAAGCCCATGCCGAGGCCGCCGATCAACACCCGCGAGCCGGGCCTGCCAGCGACCTTGCGGCAGGGAATCTCCGCCAGGGCGTCTTCGGAGCCGTGCATGCGGGTGTTCATCAGTTGCCCGCCGTCGCCGCCCTGGATCTTGATGACGAAGTCCTCGCCGTATTCGAACAGGCACAGGGCGCCGCCATTATCGGGGATGGGGGTGGTGTCGAGCAGGACAAAACGTTTCATGGAAGTCTCATGAAGAAGGGCGAACCAGCGCGGTTAGGACTAGCCTGAAGGTAGACAAAGCCACGGAGCCATTGATGAAGTGCATCATTCTAACGGCCATTGTCCTGACGACGCTCTCGTTAAGTTGCGCGCAGGCCCAGGAGCCGACGATACCGGTCAATCCACCGAGCATTCCCGGTTCGCCCGGCACCGCCACTCCCATGCCTTACCCTCCGGTTACGCCCAGCGGCATACCCAAGGCAGGCCCCGGCAGCGCCGGCCCGCCATTGTTGCCCCCGATTGAAATGCCCAGGCCGCCGAGGGATCAGCCGATACCTGGTATGGAGACGGTGCCACCGAGGGTTAAGTCGCCCGGCGGATGAATCGAGGAGGTGAATGCAAACCCCCTGTGGGAGCGGGCTTGCTCGCGAAAGCGGTGTGTCAGTCAATGTCGATGTGACTGGCCTGGCGCTTTCGCGAGCAAGCCCGCTCCCACAAGGACTGCGGTGCGACCGTCAAACCTGCTGCGACAGCAACTGCCCATCCGCCATGCGCAGGCGTTTGGACAGGGAAACGGCGAGGGCACGGATGATCTTGGCGGCGACCTTGGGGGCGTCGTTGAGCATTTTCTCCAACGAGTCCTTGCCCAGGTTCAGCAATTGGCAGTGGCTCGCGGCGATGCAACTGGCCGAGCGCCGCTCGCCATCGAGTACCGCCATTTCGCCGAACGCCCGGCCGCTGCGCAGCGTGGCGATGGTCACGGGCTGGCCGTCGGGGCCGGTTTTCTGCACGGCCACTTGCCCTGTGTGGATGATGCACATGAAGCTGCCGGCATCGCCCTCGCGAAAGATCGCCTCACCCTCGGCAATGGCGCTGATGCTGAAATAGCCCGACGCGGCGGCGAAGTCGACGGGCAGCAATTGGTCGAACAGACCGCAGTCCATCAGCCAGTCGCGGATTTCTTTGTTCAGTAAGGTCGGTTCTGACATGTCGTCACGGTCTTTTTGTTGTGGCTGTTGCAGGTTCAGTTTGGCCCGGGTGTAAAAAGATCCATGGTAGATCCCCTGTGGGAGCGAGCCTGCTCGCGATAGCGGTGGGTCAGCTTGCATCAATATCAAATGTGCCGACGTCATCGCGAGCAAGCTCGCTCCCACAGTTATTTGACCGGGATGCCCAGCGCATGGAGCTAAGACCCGGCCATCCCACAGAGTTCCTCACCCCAACCCCAAAACCTTCAGCACGAATGCATATTCGAGCGCTACGTCACGCAATCCCTGGTAGCGCCCGCTCATGCCGCCGTGGCCGGCGCCCAGTTCGGTCTTGAGCAGCAACGGGTTGTCATCGGTCTTGGTGGCGCGCAGTTTCGCCACCCACTTGGCCGCTTCCCAGTACTGTACGCGGCTGTCGTTGTAGCCGGCGATGACCAGCAGCGCCGGATACGCCTGGGCCTTGACGTTTTCGTACGGGGCGTAGGCCCGAATCCGATCATAAACGTCTGGCTCCTGCGGATTGCCCCATTCGTCGTATTCCGTGACGGTCAATGGCAGGTCCGGGTCGAGCATGGTGTTGAGCACGTCGACGAACGGCACCTCGGCAATCGCCACTTTGAACAGTTCCGGGCGTTGATTGAGTACCGCACCGATCAGCAGGCCGCCAGCGCTGCCACCGCTGATCGCCAGTTGGTCGGCGGTGGTAAAACCGTTGGCGATCAAATGCTCGGCGCAGGCGATGAAGTCGCTGAAGGTGTTGGGCTTGTGCTCCTGTTTGCCGGCGCGATACCAAGCCTCTCCCAATTCGCCACCGCCACGCACATGGGCAATGGCGAACGCCACGCCGCGATCGAGCAGGCTCAGCCGCGCATGGGAAAACCACGGGTCGAGGCTCTCGCCATA
Organism: Pseudomonas sp. RGM2987; assembly: GCF_022952855.1. Lineage (GTDB taxonomy): Bacteria > Pseudomonadota > Gammaproteobacteria > Pseudomonadales > Pseudomonadaceae > Aquipseudomonas. The sequence goes on from NZ_JALJDX010000221.1 coordinate 132,214, forward strand.
AGCGCCATAGCCGTACAGGTACAGCGGCACCGGCTGACCGAGGGCTTCTCGCTTGACCACCAGGCTGATGGGCACCTGTGTGCCGTCCGCAGCCGTCGCCCACAGCCGCTGGCTGACATAGGCATCGGCGTCGAACGGCCCCAGCACCGGGGTTTGCTTGAGCACAACCTGTTCGCCACTGGCCAGGTCCAACTGGCGGATCTGTGCCGGGCGGTTGAGGGCCTCATAGCGTAGGCGAATACGCTCGCTGGAAAATTCCAGGCTGTTCTGTACGTGCAGGCTGTAGGCCGCGTCCGGCAGTTGCACCCGATATTTCGGCAGATCCTGCGGGTGTACTTCGATGATCGGCAAGCCGCCTTCGCGCAGGCTCAACGTCATGGCGCCGGCGTTCAGGCTCAAGCCGTCGATCATCACCGTGTCGCTGTGGGGAATCAGGTTCTGCCAGTCGGCTTCGCTCGGCGCCACGCCGGTATCGACCGCCTGGTACAGCGCGAAGTTGATGCCGTCGCGGTTGCTGCGGATAAACCAGGTCCACTGGCCGTCGAGCAGGCCGTGGTCGACGTCGTATTCATGGTGTTCGACCCGTGGCGCCAGGCAGGTGAAAGGTTGCTGGGGTTGCGCGGCATCCAGCACCCAGACTTCGCTGGTGGTCTTGCTGCCCAGGGACAGGATCAATTGGCGTTCGGAGCTGGAGTGGTAGCAATGCAGGAAGAATCGCCCGTCCGGCTCATGGAACACTTCTTCGGCGGCCGTGCCATCGAGGCGGTAGCGCCAGAGTTTGTGCGGGCGATGGGTTTCGTCCAGTTCGCCGAAGAACAGCGTCAGGCTGTCGTTGGCCCAGGTCATGCTGCCGTCGCAATTCTCGAAGGACAGTTCGCTGACCTTCTCATTGGACAATTCCTTCACGAACAGCGTGTAGATCTCATCGCCCGTGGTATCCAGGCTGTAGGCCAGGCGTTGGTGATCGGGGCTGATGCTGAATGCCCCGAGGGAAAAGAAACCACCGCCCGCCAGTGCATTCGGGTCCAGCAGCAGTTGTTCGTGGCTTTCGTCGACCGTCAGGCTGTCGTCGGCCGGGCGTGGGCAACGGTAATGGCGGGGGTATTCGTCACCGGCCGTGGTGCGCGTGTAATACAGGTACGGGCCCCAGGGCGAGGGCAGGGACAGGTCGGTCTCGAGGATCCGGCCCTTGATTTCCTCGAACAGGGTTTCGCGCAGTACAGCCTGATCGGCGAGTTGCGCCTGCTGATAGCTGTTTTCCGCCTTGAGGTAGTCGAGCACGGCGTCGGTGTCGCGCTCCTGCAGCCAGGCGTAGGGGTCGACGCCGGGGGCCTTGCGGGCAATCGGGGCGTTGGAATCTTGGGCGGATAAGGACATGAAAGGCTCTCGAACGTTGTACGAAAAGGGACCAGTGGCCTGTGCGGATAGTTCGCAGATAACAACCCTGGTGCCTGAAATTGGACTCGTCCACTCACGGGGCAGCCCGAGGAGCGAAAAGCCGTTACTATAAGCGCCTCTTTGCCTGCCTTGCCACGGACACCATGACCGAGAACGACTATCTGATCGCCTGGGGCCTTTACGCCTTCGCTGCCTTGGGCTGCCTGCTGGTATGGATGCGCATGACCCGCTGGATGTGGCGCTGGTTGCGCGAGCCGTTGCGGTTGTTGATGGCGGTGCTGCTGTTCAGCCCGACGATCATCGACCCGGTGAAGGATAAATTTGCCCCGGCCGTGGCCATTGTCGCCCTGGATGTGCTGTTCAAGGTTGGCAATAACGTCTGGCGGGCCGCCTCCGATCTGCTGATGTACGGCATGATTGCCTTCGGTGTTTACCTGGTTTTCGTGCTGATCCGCTTCCCCATCGAGCGTGCGTCGAGCGCTCGCAAGGAGCGCGCGGCCGCCGCCAAGGCCGCCGCTGCGGCCGATGAGCGTGATGATGAGCCGCCGTTCGGTGTGGCCGGTGACGACCGCTACGGTCGCCCACCCGTGCCGAGCAACCCCCAGCGTTCGCGTATCGAACCGCGTCTGTAGCCTGGCCTGCCTTTGAAGCGAGAGTCCGAGCATGTGTGAATTACTAGGCATGAGCGCCAATGTGCCGACCGACATCGTGTTCAGCTTCACCGGGCTGATGCAGCGTGGCGGCAAGACCGGGCCGCACCGCGACGGCTGGGGCATCGCCTTCTATGAAGGCCGTGGCCTGCGCCTGTTCCAGGACCCCGCCGCCAGCAGCGAGTCGGAAGTGGCGAACCTGGTGCAGCGCTATCCGATCAAGAGCGAAGTGGTGATCGGCCACATTCGCCAGGCCAACGTCGGCAAGGTCTGCCTGTCCAACACCCACCCGTTCGTGCGCGAACTGTGGGGCCGCAACTGGTGCTTCGCTCACAACGGCCAGCTCGCCGATTTCCAGCCGGGCGCCAGTTTCTACCGACCGGTGGGCGATACCGACAGCGAAGCGGCGTTCTGCGATCTGCTCAACCGTGTGCGCCAAGCCTTTCCGGAACCGGTGGAGGTCGAACAGTTGTTGCCAACGTTGCTCCAGGCCTGCACTGAATACCGTGGCAAGGGTGTATTCAATTGCCTGCTGAGCGACGGTGACTGGCTGTTCTGCTATTGCTCGACCAAACTTGCGCAGATCACCCGTCGTGCGCCGTTCGGCCCGGCGCGGCTCAAGGATGTGGATGTGATTGTCGATTTCCAGGCGGAAACCACGCCCAACGACGTGGTCACGGTGATCGCCACTGAGCCCTTGACCGAAAATGAAACCTGGACCCGCTACGAACCGGGCCAATGGAGCTTGTGGCGACGCGGTGAATGCGTCAGCCAGGGCCGGACCGAATAAGGACGTCACGTTATGTTGCTCAGTTATCTGCGGTTGGTGTTGTTTGCAGTGGGCCTGTTGGTGGGGGTCCAGGTGCCGGGTTTCATCAATGACTACGCCAAGCGGGTCGAAGCCCACCTGATCGAGGCGCAGACCGGCCTGCAAGGTTTCCAGGGCACCGCCAATCAGTTCTTCAAGGGCGACATGCAGGCCCTGGTGGCCCATTACCGCGCCAGCGAAGACCCGATCTTTCGCAGCGACGCCGACAGCCTGAACACCCTGCTGGTGCGCCAGCAGGCCCTGGACAAGCAGTTCCAGGCGATGCAAGGCCCGTGGTACATCCGCTTGCTGCAAGTGGCGCTGGCCGCCGACCCGGACATCCGCAAGGAAACCTGGAACGGCTACAGCTACCAGATCCTGCTGACCCCCGAGGCGATGATCTGGGGCATCAGCGGCGCAATGCTGCTGTCGTTCGGCCTGGAATGCCTGTTCCGTCTGATCGACTGGGTGGTGCTGGGCGGCAAGCGCCTGCGCCAGAGCCGGCCGATTGAAGAGCGGGATTTGCGCGGGCTGTAACGCCGCAGAAAACGAGCTTTTTGTGGCGAGGGAGCTTGCTCCCGCTTGAGTGCGAAGCGCTCATCGCTTTTTTGAGGCCGCTGCGCGCTGGAGCGCCAGCCCGGCCCAGCGGGAGCAAGCTCCCTCGCCACAATGGCTTTGCGCCGTTTCTGCGGGTAGTTCTACCCAATCAACTTTTTCTTATGACCCGGCCGCTGTTTTATTAGTTGGACGCGTCGGCGTGCGCGCTCAAGAATCGGGGCAACCGGTCTCCACGTGTGCAGCGTCGAGGCTTAGAACAATAAAACGTGGAGAACCACCATGAGTGCACCCGACACGCTCGGCGTCCCCAAATCCCAGGCCCGTTCCGGTCCGTTCGACTGGTATCGCAACATCAACCAGCAAGAGCGCCGCACCTTCTGGAGCTGCAAGATCGGCTACGCCCTGGATGGCATGGACACGCAGATGCTCAGCTTCGTGGTGCCAACCCTGATCGCGATGTGGGGTATCACCACCGGCCAGGCGGGGCTGATCCACACCAGCACCCTGATCGCGTCGGCCATTGGCGGCTGGGTGGCGGGGATTCTCTCCGACCGCATCGGTCGGGTGCGCACCTTGCAGCTGACGGTGCTGTGGTTCGCGTTTTTCACCTTCCTCTGCGGTTTCGCCCAGAGTTATGAACAATTGTTGATCGCCCGCACGTTGATGGGCTTTGGCTTCGGCGGCGAGTGGACCGCCGGCGCGGTGTTGATGGGCGAAGTGATCCGCGCCCAGGATCGCGGCAAGGCGGTGGGCATGGTGCAATCGGGTTGGGCGCTGGGCTGGGGCATGACGGCGATTCTGTATGCGCTGCTGTTCTCGGTGTTGCCGCCGGAAGACGCCTGGCGCGCGCTATTCATCCTTGGCATCGTCCCGGCGGTGTTCGTGATCTTCGTCCGCCGGCTGGTCAAGGACCCGGAGGTCTATAACCAGGCCAAGGCCCGGCAAACCCCGAGCAACCCGGCGAAGTTCTACGAGATCTTCGCCCCCGGCATCCTTTTCACCACCATCCGCGCCTCGCTGCTGACCACCGGTGCGCTGGGCGGCTACTACGCCATCACGTCCTGGTTGCCGACCTTCCTGAAGAACGAGCGCGGCTTGAGCGTGCTGAGCACCGGCGGCTACCTGGCCATGGTCATCGTCGGTTCCTACGTGGGCTACGTCATCAGCGCGTACCTGTCGGACATCCTCGGTCGCAAGAAGAACTTTGTCCTGTTCGCCGTCGGTTCGTTCACCATCGTGTTGCTGTATACCCAGGTGCCGGTGAGCAATAACGTGATGCTCTGGCTGGGCTTTCCCCTGGGCTTCTTCGCCTCGGGGATGTTCAGCGGCATGGGCTCGTTCCTGACCGAATTGTTCCCGACACGCATCCGGGGTTCGGGCCAGGGTTTCTGCTACAACATTGGCCGGGCGGTGGCGGCGCTGTTCCCGCTGTTGATCGGCTTGCTGAGCCAGAAGGTGCCCCTGAGTGTCGGCATCGGGGCGTTCGCGGCGGTGTCCTATGGCGTGGTGATTCTGGCGGCGCTGAGCCTGCCGGAAACCCAAGGCAAGCAGCTCGAAGCCGAATAATCTATAACCGTGGGCGCGTGCCCCATGGTCAGTAAAAAGCACACTTACAGGAGCGTTCAGCGTGAACCGCCTGCTATTGAACTGCGACATTGGCGAAAGCTTCGGCAACTGGACCATGGGTCTGGACGCCGAGGTGATGCCCTTCATCGATTGCGCCAACATCGCCTGCGGCTTTCATGCCGGCGATCCGAGCATCATGCGCAAGACCGTCAGCCTGGCCCTGAGCCACGGCGCGCGGATCGGCGCGCACCCGGCCTACCAGGACCTGGCGGGCTTCGGCCGCCGCTCCATGGCCTATGGCGCCCAGGAGTTGCAGGACTTGCTGCATTACCAGATCGGCGCCCTTGACGGCATCTGCCGGGCCCAGGGCGGGCGGGTCAGCTACGTCAAGCCCCACGGCGCGATGTACAACGACATGATGGCGAACCCGGCGCAGTTGCGTGCGGTGATCCAGGCGGTGGCCGCCTATGACCGGGAACTGCCACTGATGCTGATGGCAACCCGCGACAACAGCGCCGCCCAGGCCCTGGGCGATGAGTACGGCCTGACCCTGTGGTTCGAAGCCTTTGCCGATCGTGCCTACGACAGCGCCGGGCACCTGGTCTCGCGCCAAGCGCCGGGCGCGGTGCATCACGACCCGCAGGTCATCGTCGCCCAGGCCCTGAGCATCGCCCGCGGCGATGCGTTGACGGCCAGTGATGGCAGCGCCCTGATACTGCACGCCAACACCCTGTGCGTGCACGGTGACAACGCCAGCTCCGTGGCGGCCGTGCAGCGCATCCGTGAAGCCCTGGACCGGCAGGCCGCGCCATGAACCCACGTGTGGAAGTGGTGGCGGTGGACTGCCTGATGGTGCGCCTGTTCGATGAAATCGCCGAAGCCAACATGCCGTGGATGCTCGCCGCCAGCGAGCGCCTGCGGGCAGTGTTTGCCGAGCGGTTGATCGACTTGGTGCCGTCCTACACCACGCTGATGGTGCATTACGATTTACTGGCGCTGACCCCGGTGCAGGCTCGGGAATTGATCGGCGAGGCGTTGAATAACCTGTCGCCTGATGACCGGACTGCCGGCCAATGCCATGTGCTGCCGGTGTGGTACGACCTCAGTGTCGGGCCGGAGCTGACGCTACTGTCCAAGCGCAGCGGCCTGACAGTGGAGCAGGTGATCCGTCGCCACAGCGAGCACGAATATCAGGTGTTTGCCCTGGGCTTTGCGCCAGGGTTTGCCTTCATGGGGCTGGTGGACGAAGCCTTGGCTGCACCCCGCCTGGACACGCCGCGCAAGCGGGTGGCGGCGGGTAGCGTCGGCATTGCCGAACGCCAGACCGCCGCGTATCCGCTGGTATCGCCCGGGGGCTGGAACCTGATTGGGCGTACCCCGGCCAAACTGTTCGACCGTGAGCGCGACGGCTACAGCCTGATGCAACCCGGCGACACGGTGCGTTTTACCGCCGTGGACCACGCCGAGTTCATCCGCTTGGGCGGCGATGACACCCCGCAGGAGGCCCTGGCATGAGCCGTTTATTGATCGAGGCGAGCACCCCGCTGTGCCTGTTGCAGGATGCCGGCCGTTTTGGTGTCAGGCATTTGGGCGTGACCCAGGGCGGGGCGGCGGACTGGCTGTCGATGGCCTGGGCCAACTGGATGCTTGGTAATCCCCTGGACGCGGCGGTGGTCGAGGTTACCCTCGGTGGTTTCACGGTGGTGGCTGAAGAAGATTGCGTGCTGGCGCTGGCCGGGGCGGACCTGGGAGCACGGATCGACGGCCAGCCGGTCGCATCGTGGCGTTTTTTCAGCCTGCGCAAAGGCCAGGTCTTGTCGCTTACCCAACCGGTGCTCGGCGCCCGGGCCTATCTGGCGGCCCCCGGCGGGTTCGATGCGCCTGCGGTGCTCGGCAGCCGGGCGACCGTGGTGCGCGAAGAACTCGGCGGCCTGGATGGTCAGGGCAGGGCGCTGGTGCGCGGCGAACACCTGAGCTATCGCGGCACGGCGACGCCCCGGCCCATGCCGCAGTCGCGGATTCCGGACTTCCAACAACAGGCGCCGCTGGATTTGATCCTGGGGGCACAGAATGGCGCATTCAGCGGACGCAGCTTGTTCGACGCGTTCAACACCGCCTGGACACTGGACAGCCGCGCCGACCGCATGGGCATCCGCCTGCTCGGTACACCGTTGCAATACCAGGGCTCGCCGATGATTTCCGAAGGCATCCCGCTCGGCGCCGTGCAGGTGCCGCCGGACGGCCAGCCGATCGTGCTGCTCAACGACCGGCAGACCATCGGCGGCTATCCGCGTCTGGGCGCCTTGACGCCGCTGGCCCTGGCCCGGTTGGCGCAATGCCTGCCGGGGGCGCAGGTGCGGTTGCGGCCTGTGGTGCAGGAGGTTGCGCATCGGCAGCAGGTTGAATGTCGGCAGGTGTTTTCCAAAAGCTAAAAGCTTCGCGAGCAAGCCCGCTCCCACAAAGGATTTTGTGTGCTACACAGATCCAGTGTGGGAGCGGGCTTGCTCGCGAAGAGGCCCTGACAGTCGCCCGAAGACTACTTGGACAGAAACCGCATCCCTTCCTCCAACCCCCGCAAGGTCAGCGGATACATCCGGTCTTCCACCAGTTCCCGGACGATGTTGGTCGAGGCGGTATAGCCCCAGGTGTCCTTCGGGTACGGATTGATCCAGATGAGTTTCTTGTACTTCTCCATGAAGCGCTGCATCCACACATAGCCGGCTTCTTCGTTCCAATGCTCGACGCTGCCGCCGGCCTGGGTGATTTCATAGGGCGCCATGGCGGCATCGCCGATGAAAATCACTTTGTAGTCGGCGCCGTACTTGTGCAGCAGGTCCTGGGTCGAGGTGCGCTCGGAGGTGCGGCGCAGGTTGTTCTTCCACACCGACTCGTAGACGAAGTTGTGGAAGTAGAAATATTCCAGGTGCTTGAACTCGGTCTTGCAGGCCGAGAACAGTTCCTCACAGATTTTCACGTGGGCGTCCATCGAGCCGCCGATGTCGAACAGCAGCAACAACTTCACCGTATTGCGCCGTTCCGGGCGCATCTGGATGTTCAGCAGGCCGGCGTCGCGGGCGGTGTGGTCGATGGTGCCGTCGATGTCCAGTTCTTCGGCCGCACCCTGGCGGGCGAATTTGCGCAGGCGACGCAGGGCGATCTTGATGTTGCGGGTGCCCAGTTCCACTTGGTCGTCGAGGTTCTTGTACTCGCGCTGGTCCCAGACCTTCACGGCCTTGCCCTGGCGCTTGCCGGCGTCGCCGACGCGGATCCCCTCGGGGTTGAAACCGCCGGAGCCGAACGGGCTGGTGCCGCCGGTGCCGATCCACTTGTTGCCGCCGGCATGGCGTTCCTTCTGTTCTTCCAGGCGCTTCTTGAACTCTTCGATCAGCTTGTCCAGGCCACCGAGGGACTGGATCTGTGCGCGTTCTTCGTCGGTCAGCGAGCGCTCGAACTCCTTGCGCAACCAGTCTTCGGGAATCAGCGCCTGGAGGTGGTCGTCAAGCTTCTCCAGGCCATTGAAGTAAGCGGCGAACGCCCGGTCGAACTTGTCGAAATGCCGCTCGTCCTTCACCAGGATCGCCCGGGACAGGTAATAGAACTCGTCCATGTCGGCGAAGATCACCCGCTGTTTCAGCGCGTTGATCAGGTCCAGCAGTTCACGCACCGACACCGGCACCTTGGCGGCGCGCATCTCATTGAACAGATTCAGCAGCATGGCAGTTGCCCTCGCGCTTGTTGACGAAGAGGGCTCAACGCGTGCCGCGACGGCTCATGAACGCCAGGCGTTCGAGCAGTTGCACGTCCTGCTCGTTCTTGACCAGGGCGCCGGCCAGCGGCGGAATGGCCTTGGTCGGATCGCGCTCGCGCAGCACCGCTTCGCCGATGTTGTCGGCCATCAGCAATTTGAGCCAGTCCACCAGTTCGGAGGTGGAAGGCTTTTTCTTCAAACCCGGCACCTTGCGCACGTCGAAGAACACGTCCAGCGCTTCGCTGACCAGGTCTTTCTTGATGTCCGGGTAATGCACATCGACGATTTTCTGCAGGGTGACGCGGTCGGGGAAAGCGATGTAGTGGAAGAAGCAGCGGCGCAGGAACGCGTCCGGCAGTTCTTTTTCGTTGTTGGAGGTAATGATGATGATCGGGCGCTGCTTGGCCTTGATGGTTTCATCGGTCTCGTAGACGTAGAACTCCATTTTGTCGAGTTCTTGCAGCAGGTCGTTGGGGAACTCGATGTCGGCCTTGTCGATCTCGTCGATCAGCAGGATCACCCGCTCCTCGGATTCGAAAGCTTCCCAGAGCTTGCCCTTCTTCAGGTAGTTGCGCACGTCGTGGACCTTGTCCACGCCCAGTTGCGAGTCCCGCAGACGGCTGACCGCATCGTACTCGTACAGGCCTTGGTGGGCCTTGGTGGTGGACTTGATGTGCCAGGTGATCAGGCGCGCGCCGAAGGACTCGGCCAGTTGCTCGGCCAGCATGGTCTTGCCGGTGCCCGGTTCGCCCTTGACCAGCAACGGCCGCTCCAGGGTAATGGCGGCGTTCACGGCCAGCTTCAGGTCATCGGTGGCCACGTATGCGCGGGTGCCTTCGAACTTCATCTGCAATTTCCTCGAGGGGTGTCGCCGGCCCGGCGAGGCGGGGCGCGCGAAATAAATGTCGTGCCCGACTATAACGCGCCGCCGCGCCGCCTGTGAACGCAGACGCCGTATTCAGTCTCTGAATGGAGCGTCACATGTTGACTCAGTCTCGGCGGCTTGCCAGTATTGCATATCGCCAATTTGGCGATATGTTGACGACATGTCTACTAAATATCGATTCAAGAATACCTACCGCATTCAACTGCGTGAAAGAGACCATCCACCGCCCCATGTCCATCTCACGGGCGGCGGGCTGGATGTGGTCCTGAGCCTCGAAACCGTCGAAGTGATGATGGGATGGGCGCCGCCGTCGATTATCAAGGAAGCGCTGGAGTGGGTCAGGGCCCATCAAGCGCAACTGTTGGAGGAATGGCAACGATGCTACCCATGAAACGACCCAGGCTGTTGGCGGTGCAGGCCATCATGCCGTTCAGTCTCGAGCTCACGTTCATCGATGGACAGCGACTGGCGCTGGACTTGAGCGCCGATGTACAACGCTACCCGGGCTTACAGCCATTAGCTGAAGAAGGAGCATTTGCGCACGCCGCCTTGGGCGACGATGGCTGGAGCGTGGAATGGCCAGAGTTGGATATCCAGATTGGCGCCGATACGTTGTACCTGGATGCGTTGGCCCAGAACGCGGTCGATGAAAATACCCGAATCTTTATTGACTGGCGTGCTCGCACCGGCTTGCCATTGAACAAGGCCGCCGAAGCGCTGGGGGTCAGCGCTCGCAGCATCAGTCGCTACAGCAGTGGTCGCGATGCCGTGCCGCGTTCGCTGGCCCTGGCCTGTCTAGGCTGGGACTCGTTGCAGCGTGGCACGGGCATCGCGGTAGCGGAATCGACCGGCCGCTATACCATCACGCGAAAGCCCTAATCCTTGGAAGGCGGCGGCTGCTCATAGCGGGCATTGAACGCCTGGACAAAGCCATTGCGCAGAATCTGCAGGAAGGCCTCGAAGGCGCTGATGTTCTGCTGGTGGACATTGCCGCTGAGTTCCACCCGGGTGGCGAACTGGTTCTTGCGCTGATTCTTGAGGGCGGTTTCCCCGGTGCCGACCAACGCCTCCCAGACCGAGCGGAAGATGTTCTTTTTCTCGTTTTCCACGTCCTGCTGCCAGTCGAACACGTCCACATCGCGCAACAGCGGCTTGATGTAGCCGCTGAGCCGGGCGTTGTCGGCCTGGGCTTCAATCACCAGGTCGCCATGGCCGGCGTTGAAATCGAATTTGCCATAGGCTGCGGCGAAGTCGTTCAGGCGCTTGAGCTCGATATTCCTGGCCCGCAAGCGGAAGTCGAAATCCTCGAAGTTGCTCAGCGGGTCGAAGGTTGCCTGTACTTCCAGCGGCGCGTGTTCGGCCACCAGGGCCTTGCCTTCGAAGCGGGCGTCGCGCTTGCCTTCGGTGTCGACCACGTTGGTCAGGTTATAGAAGCTGGCGTTGACCTCGGTGGCCCGCAGGTTGACCGGCGGCTGGGAGTTGAAGTTGCGAAAGGTGATCTTGCCGTCCCTGATCCGCACTTCGTTGAGGGTGATGGGCAGCAGCTTGCTCAATTGCTCGCGCCAGTTGGTGCCCTGACCGGTCTGGGAGTTCTGGCGGTTGGGGCCGCCATCGACGAAGTTCACCTCGGGACGGGCGAATTCCGCTTCGGCCACCACCGCATGGTCGTACCACAGCGAGTGCCAGCTGACGGAAAGGTCGATCAGCGGCGCATCGACGAACGGCACCGGGACCTTGCCGTCGACCTTGACGATTTTCAGGCCGTTGATCCGGTAGGCCCCACGCCACAGCGCCAGGTCCACATCGGTGACCTGGCCGCGGTAATCGCCCATATCGGCCAGTTTGTCGTTCAGGTAGTCGCGTACCAGGTATGGCAAAGTGAAATGCAGGGCCACCAGCACCGCGACGATGGCGGCGAATATCCACAGTGGCCAGCTGTATCGGCGTTTCATGTCAGCACTCCCAGCGTTGTTAATGCCATTGACTGTTGGAGCAACCGGAACGTTCGGTGCAACTGGACGCACTCGGGCAACAGGCATACCTTTAGGCGTTAAATTCCCGCTGAATCAAGGACCCCAGCCATGAGCCGCATATTCGCTGACAACGCCCATTCCATCGGTAATACGCCGTTGGTGCAGATCAACCGCATTGCCCCACGCGGAGTGACCATCCTGGCGAAGATCGAAGGGCGCAACCCGGGTTATTCGGTCAAGTGCCGGATCGGCGCGAACATGATCTGGGACGCGGAAAGCTCGGGCCGGCTCAAGCCTGGCATGACGATTGTCGAGCCGACCTCGGGCAATACCGGCATTGGCCTGGCGTTTGTCGCCGCTGCCCGTGGCTACAAGCTGATGCTGACCATGCCGTCGTCCATGAGCATCGAACGGCGCAAGGTCCTCAAGGCCCTGGGCGCGGAACTGGTGCTCACCGAACCGGCCAAGGGCATGAAAGGCGCCATCGAAAAAGCCGCCGAAATCCTTGCCAGCGACCCTTCCAAGTACTTCATGCCGCAGCAGTTCGAAAACCCGGCGAACCCGGCGATCCACGAAAAGACCACCGGCCCGGAAATCTGGAACGACACCGACGGCGCGGTGGATGTACTGGTCTCGGGCGTCGGCACCGGCGGGACGATCACCGGGGTGTCGCGGTATATCAAGAACACCTGCGGCAAGCCGATTCTGTCGGTGGCAGTGGAGCCTGAGTCTTCGCCGGTGATTACCCAGGCGCTGGCCGGGCAGGAGATCAAGCCCAGCCCGCACAAGATCCAGGGGATCGGCGCCGGGTTCGTGCCGAAGAACCTTGACCTGTCAATCGTCGATCAGGTCGAGCGGGTCACGGATGAAGCGTCCAAGGCCATGGCCCTGCGCCTGATGCAGGAGGAGGGCATCCTCTGTGGCATTTCCTGTGGCGCGGCAATGGCGGTGGCCGCACGCCTGGCGGAGAAGCCGGAAATGCAAGGTAAGACCATCGTGGTGATCTTGCCGGATTCGGGCGAGCGGTACTTGTCGAGCATGTTGTTCAGTGATCTGTTTACCGAGCAGGAAATTCAGCAGTAACGCAGGCCTCACTGCGCAGGTGAGTGAACGTTATTGTGGCGAGGGAGCTTGCTCCCGCTCGACTGCGAAGCAGGCGCCTGCGGGTCTTGTGGCAATTATCGCAGTGGGGGTACTGCGCACCCCAGCGGGAGCCAGCTCCCTCGCCACAAAAGCCGCTCCAGGTTTGAAAGCTTTACCAGGTTTGAGCCATGGTGTTTGACCGGTGTCAGTCAAGGTTCAGGCCAGGGATGTTATGAAAGTCATTGTTGCGCATCCCTCAACAATGAATATTACGCCGGGCGGTTCCTTACGCCGCCCACGATCTATACCATGGCCGGCCGCTGCGCTGGCCCGATGGCATCGCGTAAGTTGTTTTCTGACAAGGAGTTCCAGATGACGTTTTCGTTTGTCGCCAAGGCCTCGGTCCTGCTGCTGTTTCTCGGCAGCACGCTGTATGTGCATCTGCGCGGTAAGGCGCGTTTGCCGGTCTTGCGCCAGTTCGTCAATCATTCGGCGCTTTTCGCTCCTTACAACGCCTTGATGTACCTGTTCTCCGGCGTGCCGTCCAAGCCCTACCTGGACCGCAGCAAGTTCCCCGAGCTGGATGTGCTCAAGGACAACTGGCAGGTCATCCGCGACGAGGCCCTGCACTTGTTCGACGAGGGCTACATTCGCGCTGCGCAGAAGAACAACGACGCCGGCTTCGGTTCGTTCTTCAAGAAGGGCTGGAAGCGTTTCTACCTCAAGTGGTACGACAAACCGCTGCCCTCCGCCGAGCTGCTCTGCCCGAAAACCGTCGAGCTGGTGAGTGCGATCCCCAATGTGAAAGGCGCGATGTTTGCGCTGCTGCCGGGCGGAAGCCATCTGAACCCCCATCGCGATCCGTTCGCCGGTTCCCTGCGTTATCACCTGGGGCTGTCCACGCCCAACTCCGATGACTGCCGCATCTTCGTCGACGGCCAGGTCTATGCCTGGCGTGACGGCGAGGACGTGATGTTCGACGAAACCTACGTGCACTGGGTCAAGAACGAAACCCCGCAGACGCGGGTGATCCTGTTCTGTGACATCGAGCGGCCCCTGAGCAACCGCCTGATGACCCGCGTCAATCGCGCCATCAGCGCCTTCCTCGGCCGCGCCACCGCGCCGCAGAACCTGGATGACGAACGCGTCGGCGGGATCAACCAGGCCTACGCCTGGAGCAAGTCGTTCAGCGACTCCTTCAGCGGCCGGGTCAAGCAGTTCAAGCGCAAGCACCCCAAGGCGTACCGGGTGATGCGTCCGGTGCTGGCGGTGGCGGTGTTGACGGCGTTGGGGTACTGGTTGTTTGGTTGATGTTGGGCAGTGGACGCTGGTGACATCAGCAGCGTGTTTTACCGGGCAGACCTCCAGTGGTGGTCACATTGCTTTCGCGAGCAAGCCCGCTCCCACAGGTTACGCGCTATCCCTGTGGGAGCGGGCTTGCTCGCGAAGACGCTGTCAGCCGCGCCGATAAACTACCGGCCAGCCCCCTCAACCGGTTTCGCCGCACCCGGTTTCAACACCAACCACAACGCCGCCGCAATCAACACGCCGCCATACAAATGCGCCATCCCCAGCGGCTCATCCAGCAGCAAAGCCCCCCACAACACGCCGAATGGCGGAATCAGAAAGGTCACGGTCATCGACTTCACCGGGCCGATCGAGCTGAGCAGGCGGAAGTAAAGAATGTACGCCAGGGCCGTGCACACCAGCCCCAACCCCAGCAGCGACCACCAGACACTCCAGCCGCCCCAACTGACCGGTGGCTGGTTGATGACGCTGTAGCCAAACAGCGGCAGCAGGAACAGCGTGGCGCCGAACATGCTGCCCAGGGCCGAGAGGCGGCTGTCCAGCCCTCCTTGATGATCGAGCCAGCGGCGGGTGAGGAAGCCGGCGAAGCCGTAGCAGGTGGTGGCGAGGAGGCAGGCGAGTGCGCCCATCAGCAACTGCAGGTCGAAGGCCACCGGGCCGGCGCCGGTCAGGATGCCGACGCCGAGCAATCCAAGAAACACACCACTGAGTTTGGCCGCGGTGAGTTTTTCGCTGAAGAACAACCCACCGATCAGCACGCCCATCAGCGGCGTCGTCGCGTTGAAGATCGCCGAATAGCCGGCCGGCAGCACCTGGGCCGCCACTGAATAGAAGGTGGCCGGGATACCCGAGTTGATCAGGCCCAGCACCATCACGACTTTCAGCTTGCCGCGAAAATTGAAGTCGATGCGCATCAGCGCCAGGATCACCAGCAGGCCAACGAAGGCGATGGACACCCGGAAGAATGCAGTGGGGATCGTGCCAATGACCGGGGCGATAATGCGCATGAACAGAAAGCTCGCGCCCCAGATGGCGGCCAGAGACAGCAGACGCAGGATATCGACGGGGTTCACGAGGCATTCCTTGCTGGATGGGCCGGCAAGTGTCGCCGCCCCCGATACCGATGGCAATGGTTGCGTTGCCGCCTGATTGGCCTCTAAGCTCAGTCGCCAATAACAAGCATGACCCGCCGAGGTTAACCCTATGCCGCAGCCATGGCCCGCCACCGCTATCGCCCGTTCGATACTTGACGGTTTCGACGATTATCGCGAGCAATTCCGGCAGATTACCGACGGCGCCCGCGCCCGGTTCGAGCAGGCCCAGTGGCAGGAGGCGCAGGCGGCATCGGCGGCACGGATCAACCTGTACGAAGAAAAGGTCTTCGAAACCGTGGCCCGCTTGCGCCAGGCATTCGACACCGAAGCGCTGATGGATGTCAGTTGCTGGCCGTTGGTCAAGAGCGCCTACATCAGCCTGATCGACCTGCGGTTCGACGATGAACTGTCGGAGACCTGGTACAACTCGATCTTCTGCGGGCTGTTCAGCCATGATCTGATCAGCGACGGCACCATGTTCATCCACACCACCCGGCCCAGCCTGCGCCGGGCCCGTGCCGCCCAGACCCGCACCTACAAGCCCCAGGGCCAGCTCGACCGGATGCTCGCGCAGATCTTCGCCGACTACCGTTTCAGCGAAGACTACGCCGACCTGCCGGGCGACTTGCAGCGCCTTGAAGCCCAACTGCGCGAGAACCTGCCGGACTGGGTCTGCAAGGATCCTGAGCTGACCGTGGAACTGTTCTCCTCGGTGCTCTATCGCAACAAGGGCGCCTACCTGGTGGGCCGGATCTACACCCGCGATGACCAATGGCCGTTGGTGATTCCGCTGCTGCACCGCGAGGGCCGGGGCATCCAGATCGACGCGCTGATCACCGATGAGGCGCAGGTCTCGATCATCTTCTCGTTCACCCGCTCGTACTTCATGGTGGACGTGCCGGTGCCGGCGGAATTCATCGGCTTTCTCAAGCGTATCCTGCCGGGCAAGCACATCGCCGAGCTGTATACCTCCATCGGCTTCTACAAGCACGGCAAATCCGAATTCTACCGGGCGCTGATCAATCACCTGGCCAACACCGACGATCAATTCATCATGGCACCGGGCGTGCGCGGCATGGTCATGAGCGTGTTCACCCTGCCGGGCTTCAACACCGTGTTCAAGATCATCAAGGACCGTTTCTCGCCCTCGAAGAACGTCGACCGGGCCACGGTGATCGAGAAGTATCGCCTGGTGAAAAGCGTCGACCGGGTCGGGCGCATGGCCGACACCCAGGAGTTCGCCGATTTCCGTTTCCCCCTGAGCAAGTTCGAGCCGGCGTGCCTCGAGGAATTGCTCGAGGTGGCACCGTCCACGGTCTCGGTGGAAGGCGACACAGTGTTGATCCGCCACTGCTGGACCGAGCGGCGCATGACCCCGCTGAACCTCTACCTGGAAAACGCCAACGAAGCCCAGGTGCGCGAGGCGCTGGAGGACTATGGCCTGGCCATCAAGCAACTGGCGGCGGCCAATATCTTCCCCGGCGACATGCTGCTCAAGAACTTCGGCGTGACCCGCCATGGCCGCGTGGTGTTCTACGACTACGACGAAATCTGCTTCCTGACCGAAGCCAACTTCCGCCACATCCCCCAGCCTCGCACCCCGGAAGACGAAATGGCCTCCGAGCCCTGGTACTCCATCGGGCCGCTGGACGTCTTCCCCGAGGAATTCCCGCCGTTCCTGTTTGCCGACGCGGGCCAGCGCAAGCTGTTCGACCAGTTGCACGGCGAGTTGTACAACGCCGACTACTGGAAAGGCCTGCAAGAGGCGATCCGGGCCGGGAAGGTGATCGATGTATTCCCTTATCGGCGCAAGGATCTGGACAGCGAATAACCTCGTTTTAGTAGACCTATAGCAAGCATGCTCTTGTGGCGAGGGAGCTTGCTCCCGCTGGGCTGCGAAGCGGCCCCGGCTTTTGGGCGGTTGCTGCGCAACCGAGCGGGAGCAAGCTCCCTCGCCACAAGTGTTCCTCCCACAAAGCGGTTGAATTCGTCGTGCCGCGCGCAAATCTGCGACAATCGCCCACTGCACAAAACCGACGACCCTTGCGTACCTGATGACTGACCAAGCCCCCGCTCTCGACAAGCTGCTGAAAAACCTCGACCACGCCATGCTCGCCGACCGTCACCGGTTGCGGCGCCAGTTGCTCGAGCTGCGCAAGAAGCCCGACGAGGCCAAGCTGGCCCAGTGGGTGGCGCGCATGCAGGCGTCGTGTGACCAGGTGCTGGCGCGCAAGGCCAGCCTGCCGCTGATTCGCTACGACGACAATCTGCCGATTGCCGCCAAGCGCGACGAGATCAAGGAGGCGCTGCTCAAGCACCAGGTGCTGATCATCGCCGGCGAAACCGGTTCGGGCAAAACCACCCAGTTGCCGAAGATCTGCCTGGAAATCGGTCGCGGCCAGCATGGTTTGATCGGCCACACCCAGCCCCGTCGGATCGCCGCCCGCAGCGTGGCGAGCCGGGTCGCCGAGGAGCTGGCGACGCCGTTGGGCGCGCTGGTGGGGTATCAGGTGCGGTTCGAGGACCAGAGCGACGCCAACACCCTGATCAAGCTGATGACCGACGGCATCCTGCTGGCCGAGACCCAGAACGACCGTTACCTGGAACGCTACGACACGATCATCGTCGACGAAGCCCATGAACGCAGCCTGAACATCGATTTCCTGCTGGGCTATCTCAAGACGCTGCTGCCGCGCCGCCCGGACCTGAAAGTCATCATCACCTCGGCGACCATTGATCTTGAGCGTTTTTCCAAGCATTTCGATGATGCGCCGATTGTCGAGGTCTCCGGCCGGACCTTCCCGGTGGAAACCTGGTATCGGCCGCTGACCCTGGAGCAGGACGAGGAGGGCAACCGGGTCGAAGACGACCTGACCGTCGACCAGGCGATCCTTGCCACCCTCGATGAAATCGCCGCCCATGAGCGCAGCGAGCGCCGCAGTCCGGGCGACGTGCTGGTGTTCCTGCCGGGCGAGCGGGAGATTCGCGACGCGGCGGAAATGCTGCGCAAGGCCCAGCTCAAGCACACAGAGATCCTGCCGCTGTATGCGCGCTTGTCGCCGGCCGAGCAGCAGCGAATCTTCCAATCCCACCCGGGCCGGCGTGTGGTGCTGGCGACTAACGTCGCCGAAACCTCGCTCACCGTGCCGGGCATCCGCTACGTGATCGACAGCGGCACCGCCCGCATCAGCCGCTACAGCTACCGGGCCAAGGTCCAGCGCCTGCCCATCGAAGCGATTTCCCAGGCCAGCGCCAATCAGCGCAAGGGCCGCTGTGGGCGGGTCGAGCCGGGGATCTGTGTGCGGTTGTACAGCGAGGAGGATTTCCTCGGCCGGCCGGAATTCACCGACCCCGAGATCCTGCGCACTAACCTGGCGGCGGTGATCCTGCAGATGCTGCACCTGCGTCTCGGGGAAATCACCGATTTCCCGTTCATCGAGCCGCCGGACGGCAAGGCCATCAGTGACGGTTTCAACCTGCTGCAAGAACTCTCGGCGGTGGACCGCAACGGTCAGTTGACCCCACTCGGTCGGCAGTTGGCGCGCCTGCCGGTGGACCCGCGCATGGGCCGCATGCTCTTGGAAGCGGCCAAACTCGGCAGCCTTCAGGAAGTGCTGATCGTCGCCAGCGCCATGTCGATCCAGGACCCGCGCGAGCGCCCACCCGAGCGCCAGCAAGCCGCCGACCAGGCCCACGCCCAATGGAAAGACGTGGATTCGGACTTCGCCGGGCTGGTCAATCTGTGGCGCGGTTTTGAAGAGCAGCGTCAAGCGCTGACCGCCAGCCCGCTGCGCAATTGGTGTCGCAAGAATTTCCTCAACTACCTGCGCCTGCGCGAGTGGCGTGACTCCCATCGCCAACTGAGCCTGATCTGTCGCGACATGCAGTTGAGCCTCAACAAGGAGCCGGCGGATTACCCGAAACTGCACAAGGCGGTGCTCTCGGGCCTGCTCAGCCAGATCGGCCAGAAAACCGAAGAGGGCGATTACCTCGGTGCCCGGCAGCGTCGGTTCTGGGTCCACCCCTCGTCGGGCCTGGGCAAGAAGCGTCCACAGTGGCTGATGACTGCTGAGCTGGTGGAAACCACCAAGCTGTATGCGCGCATGGTCGCCAAGATCGAGCCGGACTGGATCGAGCCACTGGCCGGGCACCTGATCAAGAAGAACCATTTCGAACCCCATTGGGAGAAGAAGCGCGGGCAAGTGGTGGCCTATGAACAGATCACCCTGTTCGGGCTGATCGTGGTCGGTCGTCGGCCGGTGCATTACGGTCCGGTGGACCCAGTGGTGTCGCGGGAGCTGTTCATCCGCGAGGCGCTGGTGCGCGGCGAGATCCAGTCGCGGGCCAAATGCCTGGGAGCCAACACCCGGCTTCTGGAACAGCTCGACGAACTGGAAGCCAAGGCCCGCCGTCGCGACATCCTGGCCGACGAAGAAACCTTGTTCGCGTTTTACGACGCACGCTTGCCGGCCGAGATCCACCAGACCGCGACCTTTGACAGCTGGTACCGGATCAACAGCCAGAAAGACCCGCAGTTGCTGATCATGCGCGAAGAAGACGTGCTGGCCCGCGAGGCCAGCGAAGTCACCGCCGCGCATTACCCGGACACCTTGCGCGTCGGCGACCTGACCTTGCCCCTGAGCTACCACTTCGAGCCCAACCATCCCCGCGACGGCGTGACCCTGCGGGTGCCGGCGCCGCTGTTGCCGATGCTGCCGCCGGAGCGCCTGGAATGGCTGGTGCCGGGGATGATCGAGGCCAAGTGCATCGCCCTGGTGCGCAACCTGCCCAAGGCATTGCGCAAGAACTTCGTGCCGGTGCCGGATTTCGTCAAGGCGGCGCTGCAACGCATTACCTTTGCCGAAGGTTCGTTGCCGCAGTCCCTGGGCCGTGAGCTGTTGCGCATGACTGGGGCGCGGGTCAGTGATGAAGCCTGGGCCGAAGCGGCGCAGCAAGTGGAGAGCCATTTGCGCATGAACCTGGAAATCGTCGACGGCCAGGGCAAGTTCCTTGGCGAGGGCCGCGACCTGGCCGAGTTGACGGCGCGTTTTGCCGAGGCCAGCCAGGCCGCATTGGCCGTGCCACAAACGGCCAAGAGCCAGGCGCCGGTGGAGGCGAGAGTCTTCGCGCCGGTGGCCGAGAAAACCCAACAGAAGATCGCCGGGCTGTCGATGACGGTCTACCCGGCGCTGGTCGAAGAGGGCGGCGTGGTCAAGGAAGGCCGCTTCCCGACCCCAGCCGAAGCCGAGTTCCAGCATCGCCGCGCCTTGCAACGCTTGTTGATGCAGCAACTGGCCGAGTCCGCCAAGTTCTTGCGCGGCAAGCTGCCAGGGTTGACCGAGCTGGGCCTGCTGTACCGCGAACTCGGGCGCATCGACAGCCTGGTGGAAGACATCTTGCTGGCGAGCCTCGACAGCTGCGTGCTGGACGGCGAGGCGAGCCTGCCCCGCGACGGCGCGGCGCTGGCGTCCCTGGCCGAGCGCAAGCGCGGCGGCTGGACCGAGCACGCCGAGCGTCTGGCGAAGCTGACCCTGGACATTCTCAAGCTCTGGCATGGCCTGCAAAAACGCTTCAAGGGCAAGATCGACCTGGCCCAGGCCGTGGCGCTCAACGACATCAAGCAACAGCTCAGCCACCTGGTGTACCCGGGCTTCGTGCGCGAAACCCCGCATCAATGGCTCAAGGAACTGCCGCGCTACCTCAAGGCCATCGAGCAGCGTTTCGAGAAGCTGGGTAGCCAGGTGCAGAAGGACCGGGTCTGGAGCGGCGAGCTGTCGAACCTCTGGACGCAATACCAGGCCCGCGCCAGCAAACACGCCCAGGAAGGCAAGCGCGACCCGCAACTGGAGCTGTACCGCTGGTGGCTGGAGGAATACCGGGTCTCGCTGTTCGCCCAGCAGTTGGGGACCAAGGTGCCGATTTCGGATAAGCGCTTGAGCAAGCAGTGGGGGCAGGTGGAGCCTTGATCTGCATCGGGCAACACCCCTGATCCCTGTGGGAGCGGGCTTGCTCGCGAAAGCGGTGTGTCAGTCGACATAAATATTGAATGTGCCACCATATTCGCGAGCAAGCCCGCTCCCACATCAAGAGGAGATGTGCGACAGCTCATGGGAATGGGCCAAACCCAGCGTTTATGGCAAACTTCGCGCCTATAAATGCCGGTCCCGTGGTTTTGCGCTTCAATACCACGGGCGGATCGGAATAAAGCGATGCCAGGTCTGCCTCCCCTGGATGGGAAAAGACCCTTTGCGTATTGGTACGTCGGTGCCAATGCTTTCTGCCTGAACAGATCAGAGACACGACCATGCATAACGTCGTCATCAGCGGCACCGGCCTGTACACCCCGGCCAACAGCATCTCC
This sequence comes from Pseudomonas sp. RGM2987, assembly GCF_022952855.1. Lineage (GTDB taxonomy): Bacteria > Pseudomonadota > Gammaproteobacteria > Pseudomonadales > Pseudomonadaceae > Aquipseudomonas. The sequence continues at coordinate 153,647 of NZ_JALJDX010000221.1, forward strand.
AATGAAGAGCTGGTGCAATCTTTCAACACCTATGTCGCCCAGTTCAACGCCGACAACGCCGAAGCCATCGCGCGCGGCGAGGTCGAGGCGTTGACCGAATCCAACGCGGCGTTCATCGAAAAGGCCTCCGGCATCAAGAGCCGCTTTGTCATGGATAAGGACGGCATCCTCGACCCGCAACGCATGACCCCGCGCCTGCCCGAGCGCACCAACGATGAATGGTCGATTCTTTGCGAAATGGCCGTCGGTGCCGCCAAGCAGGCCTTGGAGCGTGCCGGTCGCACGGCCGCCGATATCGATGGCGTGATCGTCGCCTGTTCCAATTTGCAGCGTGCGTACCCGGCCATCGCCATCGAAGTCCAGGAAGCCCTGGGCATCCAGGGGTTTGGCTTTGACATGAACGTTGCCTGTTCTTCGGCGACCTTCGGCATCCAGGCGGCGGCCAACAGCGTGCAGTTGGGCCAGGCCCGGGCGATCCTGATGGTCAATCCGGAAGTCTGCACCGGTCACCTGAACTTCCGCGACCGTGACAGCCACTTCATCTTCGGCGACGCGGCCACCGCCGTAGTCATCGAACGGGCCGACCAGGCCACCTCCAAGCACCAGTTCGACGTGGTCAGCACCAAGTTGCTCACCAAGTTCTCCAACAACATCCGCAACAACTTCGGCTTCCTCAACCGCGCTGCAGAAGAGGGCATCGGCAGCCGCGACAAGCTGTTCGTCCAGGAAGGCCGCAAGGTGTTCCGCGACGTCTGCCCGATGGTCGCCGAGCTGATCGGTGCCCACCTGGAGGAAAACCAGCTGAACGTCGCCGATGTGAAGCGCTTCTGGCTGCATCAGGCCAACCTGAGCATGAACCAGCTGATCGTGCGAAAACTGCTGGGCCGTGAGGCTACCGAAGAGGAAGCGCCGGTGATCCTCGACCGCTACGCCAACACCAGTTCGGCAGGTTCGGTGATTGCCTTCCACAAATATCAGGACGACCTGCCCGGTGGCTCGGTCGCGGTCCTCAGCTCGTTTGGCGCCGGGTATTCGATTGGCAGCGTGATTCTGCGCAGGCGCTGATCCGGTCCGGCCATCCTCTGTGGCAAGTGGAGCTGTCGTGGCAAAGGAGCTTGCTGTGGCGAGGGAGCTTGCTCCCGCTGGGCTGCGAAGTAGCCCCAAAGCTTGCGGTCGCTACGCAACCGAGCGGGAGCAAGCTCCCTCGCCACAAAGAGCAGCCTCAGGCCTCTCAACCTCTTCCCCATCGCATTAGCCAGTACAAAACCCTGTGGGTTTGTGGTGACTGGTTATTCACTTTCGAAGTAAAAAGTTCCCCTGTCATAAAATCTTTATCTGATGGCAACTTGCCTGACACAACCTGCCGCCAAGATCCCCTCCCAACACCAGCGGGCCCGTTTCCGCGTGTTTTCTAACGCATAGACTACCAACAGGGGAATTCTTCGATGATCCGTAAGCACTTCGCAGGTGTTGCCGCCAGCGCACTGGCAATGGCAGTTACCGCCCAGGCTTTCGCCGGCACCGTCACCACCGACGGCGCCGATATCGTGGTCAAAACCAAGGGCGGCCTTGAGGTTGCCACCACTGACAAAGAGTTCAGCTTCAAGCTCGGCGGTCGTTTGCAGGCTGACTACAGCCAGTTCGACGGGATCTACACCGACAACGGCAAATCGGCTGACGCCGCCTACATCCGTCGCGCCTTCCTGGAGCTGTCCGGCGTGCTGTACACGGACTGGGCCTACACCATCAACTACGACATGTCCCACAACAGTGGCGACTCCGATAACGGCTATTTCGACGAAGCGTCCCTGGCCTACAACGGCTTCAAGCCGGTTTCCATCAAGGTCGGTCGTTTCGACCCCGACTTCGGCCTGGAAAAAGCCACCAGCTCCAAGTGGGTCACCGCACCTGAGCGTAACGCCGCCTACGACCTGATCGACTGGACCAACAGCCACCAGAACGGCCTGGGCCTGCAAGCCTCCAGCACCTTCGCCGACTCGTTCTACGCCTCGGCCGGTGTGTTCAGCAAAGACACCGACGACACCGACGGCGACAGTGTCAAGCAAGTCAACGGTCGCTTCGTCTTCGCCCCGATGCACGACGCCGGCAACGTGCTGCACTTCGGTGTGAACGTGGCTTCGCGTGACGTCTCCGACACCGTGTTCGACGCTCGTTATCGTTCCCGCCTGGGCATGCGTGGCGTGGAAACCCTCGGCGGCAACGATGCCGGTCCTAACGGCAACCGTCCGGTACTGGGCGGCGCCAACAACTCGCCGGCCGGCTCCTACGACCGCGACACCGCGTTCGGCCTGGAAGCCGCTTTCGCCATGGGCCCTGCGTCGATCCAGGGTGAATACATCACCCGCAAGACCAAGGCTGATGCCGATGGTTTCGAAGACATCAAGGGCCACGGCTTCTATGTCCAGGGCGCCTACACCCTCACCGGCGAATCGCGCGGCTATAAAGTCGGCAAGTTCGACGCCATCAAGCCGCAGAACAAGTCCATCGGCGCCTGGGAAGTGTTCTATCGCTACGACAGCCTGACCGTCGAAGACGACAACATCACCACCGCCAGCGCCACCCGTGACGTCGGCGATGCCGAAGCCAAGGTGCACAACCTGGGCGTGAACTGGTACGCCAACGAAGCGGTGAAAATCTCCGCCGCCTACATCAAGGCCAAGACTGACAAAGTCACCAACGTCAACGGCGACGACGACGGCGATGGCTTCGTGGTTCGTGCCCAGTACGTGTTCTAAGCCACGTAGCTGATACACCGCTCTTGCTTCATCCGTTAATGCTCCTTTGAACCCCGCCGCTGGCGGGGTTTTTTTTGAGCTGCATTTGGGTGAAGCACTGTATGGGCAGTCACCTGTCAACCCTGACAGTTTCAAGGCAGCGCGAAAGGGTGCTTACTCCCTTCAACGGCAGAACGATGAGGCTCCTGATCTGCTTGTCGAAATGCAGCGCCATGTACAGCACATGGCAGCCTACGGTGAATAGGGAGAGCAACATGGCGGGTTCAGATAAAACAGGTCAGCCCGCGTCCCGGGAGACAGTTGTGAGCTTTCGCTATGACGCACTGGACTCGCTGATCGGACGCGACATCCCCGAGGGCAGGGAGCAACGGTTCTACCGGAACGATGAACTGGCGACCGAGATCCGGGGTTCCGCCAGCAGCACTTTCGTCCGGGCAGAAGGCGTTGTGCTCGCCGAGCGTCAGGCAGGTGCCGGTCCAACACCTGTGTTACTGGCAGGTGACGAAAAGAACAGCGTGATCGGCGAGGTCAGTTCGCAGGCTGTCAAGGGAATGGCTTATTCACCCTACGGGCATCGCAACCTTGCCCTGCTGGTCGCCGGCCTGCTGGGGTACAACGGCGAGCGGCGTGAGGCGCAAACCGGGTGGTATCTGTTAGGCAAGGGTTATCGGGTGTTCAACCCGGTCTTGATGCGGTTCCACAGCCCGGACAATTTGAGTCCGTTCGGGGAAGGTGGGGTGAATGCGTATATGTATTGTGGGGGGGATCCGATTAATAATGTGGATCCGACGGGGCACTTTATTTTTAGTGCGTTTTCACGAAATTTCAGGAGCCTTATTGGGGTTAGAGTTACTACTGCATCTCCGCGCTTTAAAAATTATCCAGATATTCTTCGAGAAAACCCTCATAACAGGCCTACAACTATGCATACTTTTAAGCCTGAGCATGTTAAGCAGCTGAAACATAGAATCGAGCTATTAGAGAAAGATCTTAAGGTGGCTAAACGTCGTAATAACGCAGAAGATGTTGTAGGTCTTGAGCATCAAATACAGGATACCGAAAAGGCCCAAGCGATTGTGAAGGTGGGTGAGAAAGGTATTACAAAGTATGGGGCTGATATACTTAAGAAGAATACGGAGGAGCTTGTAAGTCGAAATCTTTACAGGGGGGCGAAAATGTCTAAACAAGCGATGGCTATACGAGAAGCTGGGTGGAAGGCCGAGAATCCATCAAGTGGAAAGAAACAGTGGCAATGGGAACAGACGTAATGGTCCTCAATATTATTAAAAAGGTGGAGAGTGATTTAGATGAACCCGCTCAATCAGCCTCTGATAAACCTATTGCGGACACCAGCACGTCTGGTGGAACTCTGGTGAGCTTCCACTATGACGCATTGGACTCTTTGATCGGACGCGCTACTTCCAACGGCAAGGAGCAACGGTTCTACCGAAACGAAGAGCTGGTGACCGAGATCCGAGGCTCCGCCAGCAGCGCTTTCGTCCGGGCAGAAGACGTTGTGCTTGCCGAGCGCCAGGAAGATGCGGGTCAAACGTTGCTTCTGCTGGCGAGCGATGAAAAGAACAGCGTGCTATGCGAGGTCAGTTCGCAGGGCCTCCAGGGCAGTGCTTATTCAGCGTACGGCCATCGCAGTAATGAGCCGTTGGCCGGCAGCCTTTTGGGTTATAACGGCGAGCGGAGAGAGATGCAGTTCGGTTGGTATGTATTGGGCAATGGCTATCGGGTTTTCAATCCTCGGTTGATGAGGTTCCACAGTCCGGATAATTTGAGCCCGTTTGGTACGGGAGGACTGAACGCCTATCAGTATTGTGGTGGCGATCCGATTAATAATGTGGATCCGGCGGGGCACACTTTTATTGGGCGGTTTCTGCGCAGCTTCAGACCAACTACTGCATCGCCTCCTCCTGGTGCTGGAGAAATCCCCGCCATATTTCTGTCCAGGCCAAAAGCAAACAAGGCAGCGACCTTGGTGCCATTGAGGATTAAAGATAACAAGCGGGTTCTGCAACAAGCAGCGTTCTATGAACGTGATGTTGAGAGAGCTGAGCTTATGAACTCACCGAACTTGCTTGTTATTAAGAGTCGAAGGGACGAATTCGTTAATGCGCTTCGGTACGGTGTCAAGCATGTAGGTCAGAAGGTGATTACCAAGCATGCGGTGAAGGAACTTAAGACAAAGCTAAAGGAGATGGCGTCTATAAGGGATGCAGAGAGAGCGGCAGATAAAGAAATGAGCGACATTAATTATGCTAAATGGTTGCGAAAAATTGCTCTGGAAAACTATGACCAACCTCGGCCAGGTCTTGGGCAAACGAGGCTCTTGGGTGCCTACGTTTGATGGTTTCGGATAATCAACTGTTCGGAGTGGATGGCAACGAGTTGCCTATCGCTTCCCAAACCGGGCGATTTCATCCGGCCTGAAGACTTTTATGTTTTTCTGCCCATTCTCTCCAGATCGGTGATACTCCCCCCATACGCCGCTGGATGCCGGGAACCCCATGCCGCTTCACATACTGGACAATCTATCCACCATCACGCCCCAGGAGTGGGACGCGCTGGTGCCCGCCAATCAACCGTTCCTGCGCCACGCCTTCCTCAGCACCCTGGAAGACAGCGCCAGCCTCGGCCCGCAGTCCGGCTGGCAGGCCGAGCATCTGTTGCACATCGAGGACGGGCGTTTGCGGGCGGCCTTGCCCAGTTATCGCAAGTGGCATTCCTACGGTGAGTACGTGTTCGATCACGGCTGGGCCGACGCCTGTGCCCGGGCCGGGATTGATTACTATCCCAAGCTGCTGACAGCGGTGCCGTTCAGTCCAGTCAGTGGCCCACGGCTGTTGGCGGCTGGGGCAGAGGATGGTCTGGAACTGCTGGGCAACCTGCCGGGGTATCTGGAAGTCGAAGGGCTTTCCAGCGCCCACATCAACTTCACCGATGCGTTCACCGACGCCGCGCTGGCCGGGCAGGAGGGTTGGCTGCAGCGGATCGGTTGTCAGTATCACTGGCAGAATCGCGGTTATCGCGACTTCCAGGACTTTCTCGATGCGCTCAGTTCCCGCAAGCGCAAGCAGATGCGCAAGGAGCGCGAGCAGGTGGCGGGGCAGGGCATCGAGTTCGAATGGCTCGAAGGCCATCAACTGGACGAGGCGCAGTGGGATTTTGTCTACGCCTGTTACGCCAACACTTATGCGGTGCGTCGGCAGGCGCCGTACCTCACCCGGGCGTTTTTCAGCCTACTGGCCGAGCGCATGCCCGAGGCGATCCGCGTGGTGCTTGCCAAGCAAGGTTCACGGCCGGTGGCGATGGCGTTCAGCCTGGTGGGGGGTGACAGTTTCTATGGGCGGTATTGGGGCTGCCTGGCGGAGTTTGACCGCCTGCACTTCGAGACCTGTTTTTACCAAGGGATGGACTACGCGATTGCCCACGGCTTGCAGCGCTTCGACGCCGGCGCCCAAGGCGAGCATAAGCTGATTCGTGGGTTCGAGCCGGTGATTACCCGCTCGTGGCATTACTTGCGCCATCCGGGGTTGAAGGCGGCGGTGGCGGATTTCCTGGCGCGCGAGCATGAGGGGGTGCTGGCGTATGCCGAAGAGGCGAGGGCGGCGCTGCCTTATCGGCAGGGTTGGTGGTGTTCGATCTATTCAATCAATCCCCACAAACCCACCCGTCTGATGCTGCCAAAGCCGCGCATACAACCCGCCGTGCGCCAGCAGTTCGGCGTGGCTGCCGGTTTCGGCGATGCGGCCATTCTCCAGGACTACCAAGCGGTCCATCCGCGCGATGGTGGAAAGGCGGTGGGCAATGGCGATCACAGTCTTGCCTTGCATCAGCGTCTCGAGACTTTCCTGGATCGCCGCTTCGACTTCCGAGTCCAGCGCTGACGTCGCTTCGTCCATGATCAGGATCGGCGCATCCTTGAGCAGCACTCGCGCAATAGCGATGCGCTGGCGCTGGCCGCCGGACAGTTTCACCCCGCGCTCGCCCACGTGGGCATCGAAGCCGGTGCGCCCCTCGGCGTCCGACAGCAACGGGATGAACTCATCGGCGCGGGCCTTGTGCACCGCTTCCCAGAGTTGCGCATCGCTGGCGTCGGGTTTGCCATAGAGCAGGTTGTCGCGAATCGAGCGGTGCAGCAGCGAGGTGTCCTGGGTGATCATGCCGATGCGCTCGCGCAAGCTTTCCTGGCTGACTTCGGCGATGTCCTGGCCGTCGATCAGAATCCGCCCGCCTTGCACGTCATAGAGGCGCAGCAGCAGGTTGACCAGGGTGGATTTGCCCGCGCCGGACGGGCCGATCAGGCCGATTTTCTCGCCGGGCTTGATGGTCAGATTGAGATCGCTGATCACCCCGCTTTTCTTGCCGTAGTGGAAGTCCACATGCTCGAAGCGCACCTCACCACGGGCCACCGCCAGGGGCTTGGCCTGGTCGCGGTCGGTGACGCTGACCGGCTGGGCGATGGTCTCCAGGCCGTCCTGGACCATGCCGATGTTTTCGAAGATGCCGTTGACCACCCACATGATCCAGCCGGACATATTGACGATGCGGATCACCAGGCCGGTGGCCAGGGCAATCGCGCCGACGCTGATCAGCGACTGTGTCCACAGCCACAGCGCCAGGCCGGTGGTGCCGACGATCAGCAGCCCGTTCATGCTGGTGATGACCACGTCCATGCTGGTCACTACACGACCGGCCAACTGGGCTTTTTCGGTCTGCTCCTGGATCGCCTCACGGGCGTATTGCTGTTCGAAATGGGTGTGGGCGAACAGCTTCAGCGTGGTGATGTTGGTGTAGCCATCGACAATCCGGCCCATGAGTTTGGAGCGGGCGTCGGACGACACCACCGAGCGTTCCTTGACCCTCGGCACGAAGTAGCAGAGTGCACCGATGTACGCGGCGATCCACATCAACAGCGGGATCATCAAGCGCCAGTCGGCTTCGGCGAACAGCACCAGCGAGCTGACGGCGTAGATCAGCACGTGCCACAGCGCGTCCACGGCCTGTACGGCTGAGTCGCGCAGGGAGTTGCCGGTCTGCATGATGCGCTGGGCGATGCGCCCGGCGAAGTCGTTCTGGAAGAAGTTCAGGCTCTGCTTGAGCACGTAGCTGTGGTTCTGCCAGCGGATCAGGCTGGTCATGCCGGGGCTCAGGGTCTGATGCACCAGCAGATCGTGCAGGGCCACGAAGATCGGCCGGAAGATCAGCGCCACCACGGCCATCCAGGCCAGCTCAAGGCCGTGGATCTTGAAGAAGTCGACGTTGGGCGTGCCTTGAGTCAGGTCGATGATGCGGCTCAGGTAGCTGAACAGCGCCACCTCGATCAGCGCACCGATCAGGCCCACCACCAGCAGCACGGCGAAGCTGGGCCAGACTTGTTTCAGGTAATAGGTGTAGAAGGGCAGGACGCGGTTCGGCGGGGCCGAACTCGGGGCGTCGCGGAAGATGTCGATCAGTTTTTCGAAACGGCGGTAAACCATGGGTCACTAGCCCGGGCAGGGCTCTCCTTTTCTGCTGTGAGCGGCGCGCGATTGCCGTCGCCGCTCAGGCTTGCCCTGTGGGTTCAGTCGATGCGCTTGGCCGACTTGATGATCACAGGGTCGATCGGCACGTTTTGCATGCCTTGTTTGGTGGTGGTCTGGGAGTTGACGATGATGTCCACTACGTCCATGCCCTTGACCACCTTGGCGAAGACCGCGTAGCCGGCGTCACGGCCCGGGTCGAGGAAGGCGTTGTCGGCCACGTTGATGAAGAACTGGCTGGTGGCCGAGTTCGGATCGGAAGTACGGGCCATCGACAGTGTGCCGCGCACGTTATGCAGGCCGTTGCTGGCTTCGTTCTTGATCGGCGCCTTGGTGTCTTTCTGCTGCATCTGCTGGGTGAAGCCACCGCCCTGGGCCATGAAGCCTGGAATTACCCGGTGGAAGATCGTGTTGTTGTAGAAGCCGCTGTCCACGTACTCCAGAAAGTTCTTGCTACTGATGGGCGCCTTGACCGGGTCCAGTTCGATTTCGATCTGGCCGTTGGTGGTGTCCAGCAGTACGTGGGGGGCCTTGGCAGGTTGTGCGGCCATCAGGTTGGCAGCAAACAGCACGGTACCGGCGGCGAGGGCAATCTTTTTCAGCATGGGTCAGTGATCCTGAGTGGTGGAATCGGTTGCGGTCAAAAATTCGAGCAGGGTCTGGTTGAAACGTTCGGGTTGATCCAGGGGGGTAGCGTGCCGTGAATCGGCGATGACCGCCAGCCGTGCGTTGGGTAGCTGCTTTACATAGGCTTCTTTCAGCGCCACCGGGGTGTAGTCGTGCTCGGCGCAGACGACGAGGGTTGGACAGGTGACCTGCGACAGTCGTTCCTGTACACCCCAGCCCACGATGGCGTCGAAACTGGCGAGATAAGCATGTTTGTCGTTCTTTGCCCAGCGCCGGGCCATTTCCAGGCGTAACTCGGATTGTCCGGGCTTGGGGAACAACTTGGCGCCCAAGGCCTTGCCGATGCTTTCCAGGCTGAGCAGGCGCATCAGGCTCCAGCGCTTGAACCATTGCCAGCGATCGTCGAGGGTGCGGACTTTGACTTCGGGCGCGCTGTTGACGATGCACAGGCTCTTGACTCGCCGGGGTTCATCCACCGCCAGTTGAAAGCAGATCATCCCGCCCATGGACCAGCCCACCAGGTGCACCGGCCCCAGGCCAAGGTGCTCGATCAGGGCCAGCAGGTCAGCGCTGAAACCTTCGATGCTGTAGCGCTCACGGGGTTTATCGGAGCGCCCATGGCCGCGTACATCCACCACGACCAAGTGGTAGTGGGTCGACAATACCGGGATCTGTTTTTCCCAATCCCGGGTGCTGGAACCCAACCCGTGGACCAGCACCAAAGGCGCGCCGTGGCCATATTCTTCGTAGTGCAGGTTGCAATCTTCGTGGACGAAATAGGCCATCGGCGAAATCCTTGTCAGGCTTGTTCAGGGGCGGCGAACGGCGCATCCAGCGGCGCAGTGTCGAAGGTGCGCAGCAGTTCGATGAGGATCTGCGTGGCTGGCCCCAGGGGTTTTTCCTTGTTCGAAAACAGATAGAAGGTCGAGTTGCGGCTGCCCCCTTGCTCCAAGGGTAGACGCTTGAGCAGGCCTTCCTTGAGTTCCCGTTCGATCATGTGCCGGGGCAGCCAGGCGAAGCCCAGGCCGCTGCCGACGAAGGTCGCGGCGGTTGCCAGGCTGCCCACGGTCCAGCGCTGTTCGGCGCCCAGCCAGCCGACATCGCGCGGTTGCTGGCGACCGGAGTCGCGGATCACCACTTGCAACTGGCTTTCCAGGTCCTGGAAGTTCAGCTCGCGGTTGAGGCGGTGCAGGGCGTGTTCGGGATGGGCCACCGCGACGAACTCCACGTCGCTCAACTCCGCGCCCAGGTAGCCGGGGATGCTGAAGCCGCTGATCGCCAGGTCGGCCACGCCTTCAAGCAGCACTTCTTCGACCCCCGACAAGACCTCTTCGCGCAGGCGCACCCGGCAACCGCGGCTTTGCGGCATGAAGGCGGTCAAGGCGCGCACGAGGCGGGCGTTGGGGTAGGCGGCGTCGACCACCAGCCGTACTTCCGCTTCCCAGCCCTGTTCCATATGGTGGGCCAGGTCTTCCAGTTGGCTGGCCTGTTTCACCAGTTGCCGGGAACGGCGCAACAGCACGCCGCCGGCTTCGGTCAGCACCGCCTTGCGCCCGTCGATGCGCAGCAACGGCACGCCGAGCTGATCCTGCATGCGGGCCACGGTATAGCTGACCGATGACTGGGAGCGATGCAACACTTCAGCTGCCTGGGCGAAACCGCCATGGTCCACCACGGCCTGCAACGTTCGCCATTGATCAAGGGTCACGCGGGGCGCTTTCACATTGAGCTCCTCTTGTCCTAAGCTGGCGGTCCCCTGGTGGAGACTGCCGAATGAAGAAAATCTGTTGCGCGGTACTGGCCTTGCTGCCGCTGACTGCCTTTGCCTACCCGATCGACGTGGAAAAACACCTCAACGGGCTGAGCATCGACTACAACGCCTATGACACCGACGCCGACATCGGTTCGATCCAGGTCAACAACTACGGCAACACCGACGCGGCCTGCACCGTGGTGTTCCGCAACGGACCCGAAGCGCCGCGCACCCGCAAGATCGAAGTCGCCGCCGGCAAGTTCAAGAACGCCACGGCCAAATTCAATCGCAACATCATCAAGCTGCGCATCGTATTGACCTGCCAGCCGAAATAGCCCGGCGGCGGAGCACTGCGCAACGCATGCTCCGCTTATAAACGAATTTATCGATGCTTTGCAGCAATTATTTGCGCTTTTTCATCGATACGACCGCGTTTAACCTTCACTCCATCGACTTACAACATTCTCAGATGGAGCCTACATCCCATGTCCCGCGTTCTGATCATCGAAAGCAGTGCCCGCCAGCAAGACTCGGTTTCCCGTCAACTGACCCAGACCTTCATCAGCCAGTGGAAAGCCGCACACCCGTCCGACGAAATCAGCGTGCGTGACCTGGCGATCAATCCGGTCCCGCACCTGGATGCTCATCTGCTGGGTGGCTGGATGAAGCCCGCCGAGCAGCGCAACGACATCGAAAACGCTTCGCTGGAGCGCTCCAACGAGCTGACCGATGAGTTGCTGGCCGCCGACGTGCTGGTGATGGCCGCGCCGATGTACAACTTCGCCATCCCCAGTACCTTGAAAGCCTGGCTCGACCACGTGCTGCGTGCCGGCGTGACCTTCAAATACACCCCGACCGGCCCCCAAGGTCTGTTGACCGGCAAGCGCGCCTTTGTGCTGACCGCCCGCGGCGGCATCCATGCCGGTGGCAGCACGGACCATCAGGAACCGTACCTGCGTCAGGTCATGGCCTTCATCGGTATCCACGACGTGACCTTCATCCATGCCGAAGGCATGAACCTGGGCGGCGATTTCCAGGAGAAGGGCATGAATCAGGCCAACGCCCAACTGGCCCAGGTCGCCTGATCCGTTAATCCTCGGGTAATCGCCAGGTGGTCTAGTGGCCTGGCGCTTCCCTTCAAACCGTTTTGCGCATCGAACCTCCCTTTGCACTTGTTGCTCCTGAGTGCCGTAGCCCGATTGAACGCTTTAGCGAGATCGGGCTTTTTTTTGCCCGCGATTCCACTCACACAGCCCCCCTGTAGAAGAAGCCCCCTCTGTGGGAGCGAGCCTGCTCGCGATAGCGTCGGTTGAGCCAGCACCTTTGTTGACTGACACACCGCCATCGCGAGCAAACTCGCCCCCACCGCTCAAACCCGCTATCTTCGCCGCCATTCGAAACCGGGGGGCGTATGGGCTATCTACTTTTTGTGACATTGATCCAGGCATTTTCCTTCAGCCTGATCGGCGAATACCTAGCCGGGCATGTCGACAGTTATTTCGCGGTGCTGGTGCGGGTTCTGCTGGCGGGGCTGGTGTTCATTCCGTTGACGCGCTGGCGCCAGGTCGAGCCGGCGTTCATGCGCGGCATGCTGGTGATCGGTGCCTTGCAGTTTGGCGTGACCTACGTGTGCCTGTACCTGAGCTTCCGGGTACTGACCGTGCCCGAAGTCCTACTCTTCACCATCCTCACACCGTTGCACGTGACCTTGATCGAAGCTGCCCTGAACCGTCGCTTCAATCCCTGGGCGCTGATCGCGGCGCTGGTGGCCGTGGCCGGTGCGGCGGTGATTCGCTACGACCGGATCAATCCGGATTTCTTCATGGGCTTCCTGCTGCTGCAACTGGCCAACTTCACCTACGCGGCCGGGCAGGTGTTGTACAAGCACTTGGTGGCGCGCCATCCGAGCGATCTGCCGCACTACCGACGGTTCGGCTATTTCTACCTCGGCGCGCTGGCGGTGGCGTTGCCGGCCTTCCTGTTGTTCGGCAAGGCGAACTTCTGGCCTGAAGCGCCGTTGCAATGGGGCGTGCTGGTGTTCCTTGGCCTGGTCTCCACCGCGCTGGGGCTCTATTGGTGGAACAAGGGCGCGTGCCTGGTCAACGGCGGGACGCTGGCGGTGATGAACAACCTGCACGTCCCGGTGGGGCTGTTGCTGAACTTGCTGATCTGGAACCAGCACGAGGAACTGGGTCGGTTGTTCCTCGGTGGCTCGGTCATTCTGGCGGCGGTATGGATCAGCCGTCTGGGCCTGCGCAGCGCCCAGGCTACTTAGCCGCCAATTGCTCCACCAGGAACTCAATGAATGCCCGGGTTTTCTGCGGCAGGCGCCGGGCTGACGAGTACACCGCGTTGATGCTGATCGCCGGAGCCTGCCATTCGCACAGTACCGGTACCAATCGCCCGGCAGCCAGGCCTTCTTCGACGATGAAGTCCGGCAACAGCGCAATGCCCATGCCAGCCTCGGCGGCCTGGGCCAGCAAGTCGCCGTTGTTGACGTGCAACGGGCCGGTGACCGTGACCCGCTGCGTCTCCTTGCCGTTGCTCAGTTGCAGACTCACGCCACTTTGCAGATAACCGTAGTTGAGGCACTGGTGGGCGCGCAGGTCCTGGGGCGTCTGCGGTACACCGACGCGCTCCAGGTACGCGGGGGCGGCGACCATGATCCGCGGCGCGGGGGCCAGTTGCCGGGCGATCATGGTTGAGTCCGGCATGCTGGCGATGCGGATGGTCACGTCGAAACCGCCGCGCACCGGGTCGACCTGCTGGTCACTGAGCACCACTTGCAACTCGATGTTCGGATGCTGCTCATGGAACAGCGGGATCAGCTTGCCCAGCCGACGCAGGCCGAACGACATCGGCGCATTGACCCGCAACACCCCGCGCAACTCACCGATTCCATCCCGGGCTCGTTGTTCGGCCTCATCCAGTGCCGCCAGGACTTCCCTTGCCGCTTCGAAATACTCCGCGCCCGCCTCGGTGAGATGCAGGCTGCGGGTGGTGCGTTGTAGCAGCTGCACGCCGATCGCTTCTTCCAGCGCCTGAATCTGCTTGCTGACCTTCGACCTCGGCACGTCCATGGCCCGTGCGGCGGCGGCAAAGCCGTTTTCGCCCACCGTGACGACGAACGCGCGCATGCATTCGATGCGATCCATGATTGTCCCTATTTTAGAATCAATGATTCTCGATTTTAGGTAATTGTCCCTTTTATGGCTAGCCCCTAAAGTAGCACCCATGGCGACGACATCACCGCTGAAGCGAACGTCGACCACCCCTAACTGATTGAAATCTTGACATTAAAAAGGAACACACCATGTCTAACCGCGAACTGCTGAACCCAACCAACTCCGCCCTGATCCTGATCGACCATCAGCCACAAATGGCCTTTGGCGTGCAGTCGATCGACCGTCAGACCTTGAAGAACAACACCGTGGGTTTGGCTAAGGCAACGAAGATCTTCAACGTACCGACCATCTACACCTCGGTCGAAACCGAAAGCTTCAGCGGCTACATCTGGCCGGAGTTGCTGGCCGTTCACCCGGATCAGAAACCCATCGAACGTACTTCGATGAACTCCTGGGAAGACAAGGCGCTGGTCGACGCAGTAAAAGCCACCGGCCGCAAGAAACTGATCATCGCGGCGCTCTGGACCGAGGTCTGCCTGACCTTCCCGGCCCTGGAAGCACTGGCTGAAGGCTACGAGGTGTACATCGTCACCGACGCCTCCGGCGGCACCACCAAAGAAGCCCACGACATGTCAGTACAGCGCATGATTCAGGCCGGTGCGGTACCGGTGACCTGGCAGCAAGTGCTGCTCGAATACCAGCGTGACTGGGCGCACAAAGAAACTTACGAGGCGGTGATGCAACTGGTCCTGGAACACAGCGGCGCCTACGGCATGGGCGTGGACTACGCCTACACCATGGTGCACAAGGCACCGCAGCGTCAGGCCAAATAACCAACCGAAGCGGTAACCCCTGTGGGAGCGAGGTGTGCCCGGTATTGGTATACGAACCGAATCCCTGTGGGAGCGGGCTTGCTCGCGAAAGCAGAGTATCAGTTGATATCTGATTGACTGACCCACCGCCTTCGCGAGCAAGCCCGCTCCTACAAGGGGTGGTGTGGGTTTCAGATGACCTTTTTCTGTGGCTCGGCTATGTGACTCGCCCCCAACACCGCCGGCAGCATCCCCGAACGCAAATCCATGCCACTGGGCTGCTGGTACAGGTTCAACCCGAACTCCGGCATCACCGCCAGCAGATAATCGAAAATATCCCCCTGGATGCGCTCGTAATCGGCCCACACCGTGGTGCCGGTGAAGCAGTAGATTTCCAGTGGTATGCCCTGGGCCGTGGTTTGCAACTGGCGGACCATGCAGGTCATGTTCGGTTGGATCTCGGGATGGCTCTTCAGGTACGCCAAGGCGTAGGCGCGGAAGGTGCCCAGGTTGGTCATGCGCCGGCGGTTGGCCGACATGACCGCGACGTTGCCCTGGGCTTCGTTCCAGGCCTTGAGTTCGGCCTGTTTGCGGCTGATGTAGTCGGTTAGCAGACGCACCTGGGTCAGGCGCTGTTCTTCCTCATCGTGTAGAAAGCGCACGCCGCTGGCGTCGATGAACAGGCTGCGCTTGATCCGCCGCCCGCCGGACTGCTGCATGCCGCGCCAGTTCTTGAACGATTCGGACATCAGCCGCCAAGTGGGGATCGAGACGATGGTCTTGTCGAAGTTCTGCACCTTGACCGTGTGCAGGGTGATGTCCACCACGTCGCCATCGGCACCGACCTGGGGCATCTCGATCCAGTCGCCAACCCTCAACATGTCGTTGCTGGTCAATTGCACGCTGGCGACGAAGGACAACAGCGTGTCCTTGTAGACCAGCAGGATTACCGCCGACATCGCACCCAAACCCGACAGCAGTAACAGCGGCGAGCGGTCGATCAGCGTGGCGACGATGATGATCGCGCCGAACACATAGAGCACCATTTTCGTCAGTTGCACATAGCCCTTGATCGAGCGGGTACGTGCATGTTCGGTGCGGGCGTAGACATCCAGCAGGGCGCTGAGCAGGGCACTCAGTGCCAGCACCATGAACAGGATGGTGAAGGCCGTGGCGACATTGCCGAGCAGTACCAGGCTGGTCTTGCCGAGTTCCGGCACCAGGTGCAGGCCGGACTGGATGATCAGTGATGGGGTGGTCTGCGCCAGGCGATGGAAAACCTTGTTCTGGCGCAGGTCATTGACCCAGTGCAAGGCGGGCTGGCGTCCCAGCAGCTTGGCACCGTGCAGGATCAGGTAGCGCGCCACGCGCCCGAACACCAGGGCGATGGTCAGCAGCAACAACAGGCCGAGGCTGGAATGCAGGAGCGGGTGCTGGTCTAGGGCACCCCAGAGGTCTTGGAGGTTGACCCAGAGCTGTTTGATATCCATGGACGAAACGATTCTTCTATAAAGGACGCGACGGCGCGATTAGAGCATTTAAGCCGGTCCAGGTGACTGTTTGCGGCGTACCGGTTGAAAAAAATGCCGCTGATTGTCGGCGTTTGCAGAAAGAAACTCGGCCTTCGCGCTCGAAACCGTTACCCTATGCAGCTGTTTTTTTGCATTTCTTCGAGGTAGCACCCGTGTTTTCCGAATTCGCCCTGCACGAACGCCTGCTCAAAGCCGTGGCCGAGCTTAAATTTGTCGAGCCAACGCCCGTGCAGGCAGCGGCCATCCCGCTCGCGCTCCAGGGGCGTGACCTGCGGGTGACGGCGCAAACCGGCAGCGGCAAGACCGCCGCGTTCGTGCTGCCGATCCTCAATCGCCTGATCGGCCCGGCCAAGATTCGCGTCAGCATCAAGACTTTGATCCTGCTGCCGACCCGTGAACTGGCCCAGCAGACCTTGAAGGAAGTGGAGCGCTTTTCGCAGTTCACCTTCATCAAGTCCGGCCTGATCACTGGCGGTGAAGACTTCAAGGTCCAGGCCGCCATGCTGCGCAAGGTGCCGGATATCCTGATCGGCACCCCGGGGCGGATGATCGAGCAACTGAACGCCGGCAACCTGGACCTGAAAGAAGTCGAAGTGCTGGTGCTGGACGAAGCCGACCGCATGCTCGACATGGGTTTTGCCGAAGACGTGCAGCGCCTGGTGGACGAATGCGTCAACCGCCAGCAGACCATGCTGTTCTCTGCCACCACCGGTGGTTCGGGTCTGCGGGAGATGGTCGCCAAGGTGCTGAACAACCCGGAGCACTTGCAACTCAACGCGGTCAGCCAACTGAACTCCACGACGCGTCAGCAGATCATCACGGCTGACCACAACGTCCATAAAGAGCAGATCCTGAACTGGCTGCTCGCCAACGAAACCTACGAAAAAGCCATTGTGTTCACCAACACCCGGGCCATGGCCGACCGCATCTACGGTCGCCTGGTGGCTCAGGAATACAAGGCGTTCGTGCTGCACGGCGAGAAGGACCAGAAGGACCGCAAGCTGGCGATCGATCGCCTCAAGCAGGGCGGCGTGAAAATCCTCGTCGCCACCGACGTCGCCGCCCGTGGCCTGGACGTGGATGGCCTGGACATGGTCATCAACTTCGACATGCCCCGCAGCGGTGACGAATACGTGCACCGCATCGGCCGTACCGGCCGCGCCGGCAACGATGGCTTGGCGATCTCGCTGATCTGCCACGGCGACTGGAACCTGATGTCGAGCATCGAGCGCTACCTCAAGCAGAGCTTCGAGCGCCGCACCATCAAGGAAGTCAAAGGCACCTACGGCGGACCGAAGAAGGTCAAGGCCTCGGGCAAGGCTGTGGGCGTGAAGAGGAAAAAGGTCGACGCCAAGGGCGACAAGAAGAAAACCGCCGCCAAGGCCCCGACCAAGCGCAAGACCGCCAACCGCCCGAAAGCCGAAGCGCCTTCGCTGGTGAGCAAGGACGGCATGGCCCCGCTCAAACGCCGCAAGCCAGAGGCTCCGGCGGCTGAGTGAATCGGCGGCACTGCTTCACAAAAAAAACCGGACCTGTGTCCGGTTTTTTTATGGGTGGAAACCCACACTCAAGCTTGGCACTGCCCCCGTGGCGAG
This sequence comes from Pseudomonas sp. RGM2987, assembly GCF_022952855.1. Classification (GTDB taxonomy): domain Bacteria; phylum Pseudomonadota; class Gammaproteobacteria; order Pseudomonadales; family Pseudomonadaceae; genus Aquipseudomonas. The sequence goes on from NZ_JALJDX010000221.1 coordinate 171,378, forward strand.
GGAGCTTGCTCCCGCTGGACTGCGCAGCAGGCCCAACGATAGCGGCCTGCTCATCAGCCTCATAGGTTGACTGCCTGAGCAGAGGGGGCGCTTCGCACCCCAGCGGGAGCAAGCTCCCTCGCCACAAGAGCCGGGGGGTTGGCTTTGGTTGATTAGCCAGCCTTTTTCTCGGCGTCTTTCAACTCACCCAAGCGCTTATCGATCAACTGGCACTTGTCCGGCAGATCCTTGCTGGCCGTGTCCAGGTCCATGGCCTGCAATTCATCATTGATTTCCTTGGCCTTGGTCGGGTTTTGCTGGGTGAGCCGAGTCACTTCCTGGGCCAGTTGTTCACGCTTGACGGTGGCCTCCTCGGGGGTGCAGGCCCAGGCGGGCAGGGCGCTGGCGAGGGCGGCGGCGAGGGTGAGCTGCATGAGGGTTTTCATGGTGGGGGCCTCGTATTCCTTGTAGGCAGGTAATGGGTTGAGGCTGGTGTCGGGTGGAAAGTTCATTGCCAAGGCTTGGTTGTCGTCCATTTCCCGCAGCTTCCTACGACCCTTCCAGTCGCTCGACGAGACATTTCTTGCCGTATAGAGAGAAGGAGCTGATTTCAGATGAGCGGTCCCAGCGATAGCCTCAAAGCTCAATTATTTAATTGACGTCAAAATGATGGCTAACTAATATCGCGCCGCTATTTTGATATCACTTTCGCTCGAGGGATCGAACATGTCCTCACCCGCCCTTTGGGCGAGGTTGTGCCTGGCTTTGCTATGCCTTTCTCCACTGAGCCTTGCCAACGCCGCCACCACGCCCGGTGACACGGACCTGATCCGCGAGCGCCAGAATCGCCTGCTCGAAGAGCAGCGTCGGCGTCTGGAAGACTTGAAGGACCTGCCTGGCAAAGAGACGCAGCCGACCCAGTCCACGGCGCCTGCCGACAGCCGTTGCTTCCCGATCCAGACCATCGAACTCAAGGGCGCCGACAGTCTCTCTAAACGCGAGCGCCAGGCTTTGCTCAAGCCCTATATCGGCCAATGCCTGGGCGTGACGCAGCTCAACGAACTGCTCAAGGTCATCACCGACCACTACATCGAAAAAGGCCTGGTCACCAGCCGTGCCTACCTTCCGCAGCAGGATCTTTCCGGCGGGCACCTGCAAGTGCTGGTGGTCGAGGGACGGCTCGAAGGTCTGAAAGGCGCCGAAAACAGCCAACTGTCGGAGCGCGAATTGGCCATGGCATTCCCCGGCCAGACCGGCGAGCTGGTCAACCTGCGAGAGATCGAACAGATGGTCGATCAGCTCAATCGCCTGCCATCGAACCAGGCGAAAATGGAGCTGACCCCCGGCCAGAACGTCGGCGGCAGTGAAGTGCGCGTCACCAACGAGCCGAAAAAGCCCTGGCGTGCCGGGCTGTCGCGCAGCAACGACGGCCAGCGCAGCACCGGTGAGCAGCAGTGGGGCAGCAGCTTTGAATGGGACAGCCCACTGGGCCTGGCTGACCAGTTGATGCTGCGCGGCGGTCACGACGCAATGACCGACCACCAGCACACCTCCAACAACGCGATGCTCTATTACAACCTGCCTTGGGGCTGGTGGAACGTCAGCTACACCTACAGCCAGAGCGAGTACCGCTCGCAGATCGCCGCCAACGGTTTCAACTTCAAGCAGACCGGCGACAGCCAGAACCATCAGTTGCGGGTCGAGCGGGTAATCCACCGCGATGCGCTGAGCAAGACCTCCCTCAACACTGGCCTTTCGTACCTGCGCACCAACAACTTCATCGAAGACAGCAAGCTTCGCGAGAGCAGCAATCGCATCAGCGAGGCCCAGTTCGGCATCAACCATGGACGGCGGGTCGGCAGTGCCTTCGTCAACCTCGATCTGGGAATGCAGGAAGGCATCGGTGCCCTCGATGCCCAGGGCGATCACGACCCGGGCCCCGGCGTGCCGGACGCGCGCTATCGCAAATACACCGCCACCGCCAGCTACCTGCAACCGTTCAAGCTGTGGGACGAGTCGTTCAGCTTCAGCAGCCTGATGACCGGCCAGCGCAGTGAAGACGTGCTGTTCAGCCCGCAGCGCATGAGCCTGGGCGGGCAGTCGTCGATTCGTGGTTACAAGGACCAATCCTTGTCTGGCGACAGCGGCGGCTACTGGCGCAACGACTTGCGCTGGAGCCGTCCGGTGACGCTGGAGTGGCTGCGCCCGGTATTTGCCGAATATGGCACCAGCCTCGGTTATGACCAGGGCGTGATTCGCGGTGACCGCTACAACGGCCAACAACACGGGCGCATGTCGAGCAACTCGCTGGAGCTGTTCGCCCGCGGTGAGCACCTCAGCGCCAGCGTCACCTTCGCCCACTCCCTGGAACGACCGGACGCCCTGACCGAGCGCGAAGCGCCGATCTACTTCCGCATCGATGCATTTCTCTAATTCTGCTGTAACGAGACCTTGACCATGGACGAACGCCAATACGCCTTGCTGGCCCGCCAACCTTCCGCTGCCCTGCAAACCCGTGAGCGGTTCTGGGGCATGCCCAAGCGCGGCCTGGCGTTTTTGCTGGCCAACGTCATGTTCTGGCAACCGATGTGGGCCCAGGCTGACGGTATTGTCGTCAGCGCACCGGGCACCGGCCTCAGCCAGGCAGGCAATGGCGTGCCCATCGTCAACATCGCCCGGCCCAACGGCAGCGGTCTGTCCCACAACCAGTTCAGCGACTACAACGTCGGCAGCAACGGCGTGATCCTCAACAACGCCACCGCCCGCACCCAATCCACGCAACTGGGCGGGATCATCGTAGGCAACCCGAACTTCAACGGCGCGGCCGCCACCACCATCCTCAACGAAGTCAACGGCGGCAACCCCAGCCAGTTGCGCGGCTACACCGAAGTGGCGGGGCAATCGGCTCGAGTCATCGTCGCCAACCCCTATGGCATTACCTGCAACGGTTGCGGCTTCATCAACACCCCGAAAACGACCCTGACCACCGGCAAGCCGATCATCGAGAACGGTCAGGTGAGCCGCTACCAGGTTGACCAGGGCAGCGTCGCCATCGAAGGCGCGGGGCTTAACGCCAACAACGTCGACAGTTTCGAAATCATCACCCGCAGCGCGAAGATCAACGCCGAGATCCAGGCCAAAAACCTGACCATCGTCACTGGGCGCAACGACGTCAACGCCGACACCCTTAACGCCACCGCCCGCGCCGACGACGGCAGCGCCAAGCCGCAACTGGCAATCGACTCCTCGGCCCTGGGTGGCATGTACGCCGGCAGCATCAAACTGGTGGGCACCGAGGCCGGTGTCGGGGTGAAGCTGGACGGCCAATTGATTGCCAGTGGCGGGGATATTCAGCTCGATGCCAACGGCCGCCTGAGCCTGGCGCAGACCTCGGCCACCGGCGCGGTCAACGTCAAGGCCGCGAGCCTTGATGCCCAAGGCCCGATCTATGCCGGCACCGCGTTGAACGCCCAGACCCAGGGCAACCTGAGCAACCAGCAGAGCCTTGCGGCGCGGGACAGCATCACCCTGAGCGCGGGGGGACAACTGACCAACAACGGCATTATCGAGGCCGGGGTTAATGCGGATAACACCCGTAATGCGGCGGGGGATGTGAGCCTGACGGCGCAGAGTCTGAGTAACAACGGCGGGAGCGTTGTTGCCAGTCGTAACCTCACCGCCAACGTTGCGCAGACCCTGAGTAACCAGAGCGGAACCCTGAGCGCCGGGCAGGCCACCATGGTCAACGCCGCGACCCTGGACAACCAAGGCAAAGGGCGGGTGCTTAGCAGCAATACGCTCAACGTCACCGCCAACACACTGCTCAACACCCAGGGCACGCTCAGCAGCAATGGCAACCTGACGGCCAATGTCAGTCAGTTCAATAACAACAGTGGCGGACTCACCGGCTTGAGCGGCGTCACGTTGCGCGTTGCCTCGCTGGACAACGTCGCAGGCCTGGTCGCGGCGGGGCAGGGGTTGGATATCAACGCCAGCGGCCAGGTGAACAACCGCAGCGGCCGGCTCACTTCAAGCAAGAGCGTCCAGCTCAGCGCTGCGTCGATGGATAACACCGCAGGTCGTTTGCTCAGTGACGGCGCGCTCACCGCCAGCATTTCGGCGCAACTGCTGAACCAGGCGGGATTGCTGTCGTCGGCCGGACTGCTGACCCTCAATGCGGCGAGCCTGGACAACCGTCAGAACGGCGTCGTCACCACAACCCAGGCCGCCAGCCTCAATGTAGGCAAGTTGGATAACCGCGGCGGCGAGCTGTCGAGCCAGGGCGTCCTGACGCTGACCGGCACCGAGCTGGACAACAGCAACAGCGGCAAACTGATTGCCTACGGCGACCTGCGCCTGACCCTGGAGCGCCTGACCAACCAGAGCCAAGGGGTGATCTCCAGCCGGAGCGCCCTGGCTGTCAACGCCGGGCAACTGGACAACCGCCAAGGCTCGCTTTACGCCCGGCAAGGGCTGAACCTGGACTTGCGTGGGCAACTGCTCAATGCCCAAGGCAGCCTCAAAAGCGACACCAGCGCCAGCGTCAAAGCCGCCGCGATCACCAACGATGCGGGCCAGCTGACCAGCGTCGGTGCGTTGACCATCGACAGCGCTGCGACCCTGAGCAACCTGGGCGGTAGCGTCATCAGCGGTGACACGCTGCTCTTGAAGGCCGGTCAGGTGAACAACGCCTCCGGTCGCATTGCCAGTGCCAAGGCGCTGAATGCCAGCGTCACCGGGCTGGCGCAACAGAACGGCCAATTGGTCAGCAACACCAGTCTTTCCCTCGACCTCAACCACGGGCAGTTGAACAACCAGGGCGGGCTGATCAGTACCCCCGGTGCGCTGCTGCTGAACAACCTCGCCGCCGTGGACAACCGCGACGGCGAGATCTCCAGCGACAAGGCCTTCAGCCTGAACGCCGTCAGCCTGGACAACCGCACCGGCAAGATCGTCAGCAAGCAGAGCCTCAACCTGATCATCGCCCAGGCGCTGAACAACGCCCAAGGGCTGGTCTCGGCAAACGGCCTTGCCGTGCGCGCAGCCAGTCTGGACAACAGCGGCGGCACCTTGAGCAGCGACGCCGACCTGAGCGTGAACCTCGACGGCGCGCTGACCAACCTGGCGGGCGAAGTCTCCAGCGCCGGCCTGACCCGGCTCAACGCGATGACCCTGAACAACCGCAACGGTGAGGTACTGGGCGACAACGCCTTGAACATCACCCTTGGTGGTGCGCTGGACAACCGCGAGGGCGTGCTCGGTTCGGGCAAGGTCGTGGACATCCAGGCGGCCAGCCTGAACAACAGCAACGACGGCCAGGTGATCAGCGACGGTAGCCTGAGCGCTCGCATCAGCGGCCTGCTGGACAACCAGAGCCAGGGCGAAGTGATTGCCAAAGGTGCACTGGACCTGCAAACCGGCAGCCTCGACAACCGTAGCGGTCGCCTCACCGGCATTGACCTGCTGACCGTGCGCAGCGATTCGCTCGACAACCGCAGCGGCAATGTCCGCGCCGACAAAGCGCTGCAACTGACGGTCGCACAACTGGACAACCGCAACAACGGCGTCATCACCGGCAAGGCCGGCGTCAACGTCCAAAGCACACGGCTGGACAACAGCGGCGGCCTGCTGAGCAGCGTCGGCCCGCTGACCTTGAAGGCCGGGGAAGTGCAGAACGGCCTCGGTCGCATCTCCAGCCAGACCGATCTCACTGCAGTAATCGATACCCTGCAACAGCAGGGCGGTGCGCTGGTAGCGCAAGGCAACCTGAAGCTTTCCGGCAGCGTTCTGGATAACCGCAACGGTGGTTTGGTCGGCACCACAAAAGCGCTGGATTTGCAGGTTGGGCAGGTCGATAACCGGGCGGGTGAATTGTCCGCAGGGCTGGGCGTCAAGGTCGGCGGTCAGCGCCTGGACAACAGCGACGGCGGTAAACTGATTGCCGGCAACGCTCTTGAATTGAAAGTCGTGCAACTGATCAACCAGACCCAGGGGCTGATCCACGCCCAAGGCAGCCTCACGCTCACCGGCAGCACCTTGGACAACAGCGCTGGCTCGCTTAGCAGCCTTAATGCTCTGGTGGTCACACTTGACAACGCACTACTGAATAACAAAGGCCTGATCAGCAGCGAAGGTGAACTGACCGTCAACGCCGGCAGCCTCGATAACACCGCCGGCAGCCTGGGCAGCGCTGGCGCGTTGTCGATTGTCAGCCTGGGCGGGTTGGTCAACCAGGGCGGCTCCATCAGCACCGATGCCGGCCTGAGTCTCAAGAGCGCCAGCCTGGACAATAGCCAGAAAGGCCTGGTCTCGGGCAGCGCCGCCACCCAGGTCAACACCGGCGCTTTCAACAACAGCCAGGGCGGGCGTCTGACATCGGGCAGCACCCTCAAGCTCACGGCCACCCAAGTAAATAACGCCGCCGGCCGTATCGCCAGCAGTCAGGCCCTGACTGCATCGGTCACTGGGCTGGACCAACAGCAAGGCGAGCTGTTCAGCACCACCAGCGTCAGCCTGGACATGAACCAAGGCCAGCTGAACAACCAGGGCGGCCTGATCAACGCTCCGGGCCTGTTGCTGCTGAGCAACCTCAAGGACGTCAACAACCAGGGCGGTGAAATTTCCAGCCAGCAAGCCTTCACCCTGGCGGCGCGCAACCTCGATAACAGCGGCGGCAAACTGCTCAGCAACCAAGGCCTGACGCTTCGAACAGTGCAGGCGTTGAACAACGCCAAAGGGATTATTTCGGCCTCGTCCGTGGACAGCCACAGCGCCAGCCTGGACAACAGCGACGGCCTGATCAGCAGTCGCGATCAGCTCGATTTGACTGTCGATACGTCGCTCGACAACCAGCGCGGTTCGCTGATCGCCGACGGCGCGCTGACAGTGAACGCTGATCGCCTGGACAACCGCGCCGCCAGCATCGCCGGCAAAGCCGGGCTCGACGTCACGGTCACTGCGCTGGACAACCGTCAAGGCACGCTGGTCAGCACCACGGACCTGACCTTGAAGGCATCCAGCCTCGACAACCGCCAAGCCGGTTTGATCGGCGCAACAAAAGCGCTGGATCTCAACGTCGACGATCTCGACAACCGTGGCGGCGAGCTGAGCGGCAATACCGGCGTCACCCTGGTGAGCAACAACCTCGACAACAGCGACAGCGGCCAGGTATTCGCCGGACAAGCGTTGAAGCTCACCGTGGACAAGCTGATCAACCGCAACAAGGGCCTGCTCAGTGCCAAGACACAGTTGAACCTCGTGGGCGCCTCGCTGGACAACAGCGGTGGCTATCTGGTCAGCCAGCAGAACCAGCGCATCGATCTGAGTGGCGACCTGATCAACAGCCAAGGTCAAATCAGCAGCGAAGGCACGTTGGATGTCAGCGCCGCCAACCTGAGCAACACCGGCGGCAGCCTGTCCAGTGCGGCCAACCTCACGGTTAAAAGCCTGGGCCGCCTCGACAACCAGGGCGGCGAACTGGTGACCGACGGCGCGTTGCTGCTCACCAGCACGGCGCTGGACAACCGTCAGCAGGGCAACATCAGCGGCAAAGGCGCGGTGACCGTCACCACCGGGGCTTTCAACAACAGCCAGAAAGGCCTTCTCAGCAGCGGCGCCACATTGAACCTCAAGGCCGGTCAGGTCACCAACCAGGACGGCGGCCGCATCGGCAGTCAAGGCGTGTTGACCGCCTCGGTTTCCGGTCTGGACCAGCAAGGCGGCAAGCTGTTCAGCAACACCTCGCTGAGCCTGGACCTGAACAACGGCCAGCTCAACAACCAGAACGGCCTGATCAACGCTCCCGGCACGCTGCTGCTGAAAAACCTCCTCGGCGTGAACAACCAGGGCGGTGAAATTTCCAGCGCCCAAGCCTTCACCCTGGCGGCGCAGAACCTCAACAACGATGGCGGCCGGCTGCTCAGCAACCAGGGCCTGACCCTGCGCATCGCCCAGGCGCTGAATAACGTCAAAGGCCTGATCGGCGCGGCCAGCATCGATGCCCATACGCAAAGCCTGAACAACAACGGCGGCACCCTTACCAGCCGTGGCAACCTCGACCTGATGGTTGACCAACAACTGGATAACCAGGCCCAAGGCCTGATCAGCGCCGCGCAACGGCTGACACTCAACAGCGGCAATCTGCACAACCAGGGCGGCAGCGTGCTGGCGGGCGGCGCGCTGGTCCTCAACGCCATGGCGCTGAACAACAACGCCAACGGCCTGATCAATGCCCAATCCAGCCTGACTCTCACAGCCGACTCGCTGGACTCCAGCGACGGCGGTGAAGTGTCGGCCAAGGGCGACCTGACCCTGTCCCTGGCAGCGCTCAGCCAAAACGGCGGGCGTCTGCTGGGCGAGCAAGCCCTGACGCTGAACCTCGGCGGTCATGACCTGAACAATCGCAACGGCCTGATCACCGCCAAAGGCCAACTGGCCGTCAACGGCCTGCGCAACCTGGATAACCAGGGCGGCGAAATCTCCAGCAGCCAAAGCTTCAACCTCAACGGCCAGACAATCGATAACAGCGGCGGCAAGCTGATCAGCAGCCAGAGCCTCGGCGTGACCGGTACCACCCTGATCAACCAGAACGGCCTGATCTCCGGCTGGCAGGGGCTGGACATCAACAGCACCAGCCTCGACAACCGCAATAACGGCACACTCTCCAGCCGTAACGGAAACCTCGGCGTCACCCTCAGCGGTGCGCTGCTCAACAGCGGCGCCGGTGCGTTGGTTACTCAGAAAACACTAACCGTCAACGCAGCCAGCCTGGACAACCGTGGCGGCATCCTGTCCAGCGGCAGCGACCAGACCCTGACCGTCACCGGCGGCTCGCTGAACAACGCCCAAGGCGGCCTGATCGACAGCGGCGCCACCTTGGTCATGAACGCCATGACCCTGGGCAACGCCAGCGGCACCATCAACGCACAAAACGCCCTGAACTTCACCGGCACCAGCCTGGACAACAGCGGCGGCAACCTGATCGGCAACGCCGCCGTCACCCTCGACCTGCTCGGTGCACTGACCAACACCAATGGCAAGATCGCCAGCGTCGGCCCACTGCGGGTCGAGCGCGCCACGCAAATCAACAACCAGGGCGGCCAGATCGCCAGCCAGGGCCTGTTGACCTTGCTCACTGCTGGACTGGACAACCGCAATCGCGGCACCGTTGCGGCCAATGATCAACTGATCCTCAACACCTCCGGCGCGGTACAGAACGACGCCGATGGCTTGATCTACAGCCAGAACGGCGGCGTGGAAATCGACGCCGCCAGCCTTACCAACGGCAAGGGTGTGGTGCAAAGCCAAGGAGGGTTGAAACTCACCATCGATGCGGACATCGATAACCAGAGCGGTCGAATCCAAGCCAAGGCCGGCGATGTAACCGTAACGGGTCGCCATTTCGATAACCGAGGCGGCGTGCTCGCCAGCCTGCAAGGCCTACTCACCACCCAACTGAGCGGCGTGCTGAAAAACGGCTACGACCTGAACAACAACCGCCAGGGCGGCATCACCCAGGCCCAGCGCCTGAACCTGATCGCACTGGGTGGGCTGGATAACTACGGCGGGCGCATCTCCGCACAGACCGGCGACGCGACCGTCGTCACCCGCAACTTCGACAACCGCAACGGCGGCCTCTACGCCAAAGGCAAGGTCAACGTCACGGCCAACGACTTCGACAATAGCGGCGACAACGACGGCCAGATTGCCGGCAGCCAGATCGACCTGAACCTCTCCGGCGCCTTGAACAACCGCCTGGGGATTATCGAGAGTGACAGCACCCTGGCGATCAAGGCGGCAAGCCTGGATAACCAGACCGGGCAGTTACGTGCATTGGGCAGCAGCGGCACCACCAACTTCCAGATTGGCGGGCTGTTCGACAACCGCAACGGCACACTGGAAACCGCCAACAACGGCCTGATCCTCAACGCCGCCAACTTCCAGAACCTTGGCGGCAGGCTGTTGCATGTCGGCAGTGGCGACTTTGACATCTCCACCGCCAACCTGACCAACGCCGGCGGCAGCCTCGTCACCCGCGGTGGCTTGACGCTGACGGCTGACAGCTGGACCAACAGCAGCGTCATCCAGGCCGGGCGACTGACCGTCAATGTGAACAACCTGACTCAGACCGGGACCGGGCAGTTGCTGGCTTCCAGCAGTTTGGTGGGGAGCGGGGGGAACTGGAGTAACGATGGGCTGATTGCCAGTGATGGTTCGATCAGCCTTGAGTTAGAGGGGAGTTATGGTGGCAACGGACGCTACACCAGCCTGGGCAACCTTGCCCTGACGGCAGCCTCGATGAATCTGGGCAGCGCGGGCAGCATCGCCAGTGGGGGAGACGCCACTCTCAATATCGGTGGGCAACTCAACAACTACGGCCGCATGACTGCCGCCTCTGCCATGACCGTCAACGCCGGCTCAATCAACAACTACGGGACGCTGGGCAGCGGCGGCAACCTGCGCCTGGGCGCGACCAGCCTGCTCAACCAGAATGGCTTGATCTTCAGCGGTGCGGACATGGCGCTACGCGTCAACGACTTCACCAACCGTTTTGCCGACGTCTATGGCACGGGCAACATCAGCGTCAGTCGCGATGACAGCAACGCCTGGAGCGCTTCGATTGCCAATATCTCGGCATCGATTGAAAGCGGCGGCGACTTGACCCTGGCGGCGGATCGTATCGAGAACCGCAAGGATGTGTTCGAGGCTACGGGTGGGTTGGTGTCGGGTTACATCGGGATCCAGTGTTACGCCTGTGCAGAGTTCGTTCCGTACATTGGTTACAAGGAAGACGGTTACATGGTCTGGGTGGAAAACTATACGTCTCAGATCGTTCAGGATTCTGCGTCAGCCAGTATGACGGCCGGAAAAAATTTCCTGACCAATGGGGGCGATTTTCTCAATCAGGCCTCGACGGTTAGCGCCGGCGGCAACTTGACCCTTAGCCTGCGGACCTTCGCCAACAGCGGTGCGTCGGTAGGTGATTACAGTGTGCGGCGCTCATTCAACTTACCCCACAACGCCGATGAGAATATGGCCTTTTGGGAGGCGGTGATGAACTACAACGCCGCCAATGATCCTTTTTACTATAACCAATACCAGCGTCCCAGCTTGCATGCCTGGAACGCTGTCAATGTCGAGTCCATGTTCACGATACTTTCGAAGCCTGGGGGGCGTGGGGATAATCCCTACACTTCCTTTGGCATCGTTCATGTTGATGGCGGCCCTGACAATCTTGACCCGGCACACTACAACGACGGGGTGCGTACCGACGCTCCGGCTTCTGTCAAAAACGCTGCCTTCTTCGAAAACACCATCACCTACAACGGCCCCTCAAGCTTTGCCAGTGCCGTCGTACAAGCTGGCGGAACGGTACACATCAATGCAACTCAAAACCTCACCAACAGTGTCGTCCGTGAAGGCGTCACTCTAAATGGCGGAGCCTCCAAAGTTGGCTCGACCCAACTCACCGGCCAGGTGACTCCGGCGGTCATACAGATCAATGGACAGCTCCCACCCAACCTCGCGCAGCAACAGCTCAACCCGTTGACCCTGCCGGGTTTCAGCTTGCCTACCGGGCAGAACGGCCTGTTTCGCTTGAGCGGCCAGGGTGGCTCGGCCCAACAGGCGACCCAGGCCAACAGCGTGCCGCAAAGCTGGAGCATGGCCAGCAACGCCATCAGTACCACCCAGCGCCAACAGGACCTGCCGGACATCCAGGCTCGCAGCGTCCAGGTCGGTGAGGCTGCGCAATTGGTCACGGCTGACCGGCAGCTGACTCAAGTCACTCGCCAAGCCGCTGACAGCAATGTGAGCACCCGCGTGCCTGATGCAAGCGCGCCTGTCGAAAATGGTCATTCGCTGCCAATGCCGAGCCGCAACAGCGGTACGGTCGTTGCGACCCCAGTGGAAAGAGTCAATGTCACGGGCATCAGCCTGACCCCAACCGCCCAGGTCGTCCCGACGGTGGGTAATGCGGTTGCCACCCCGGCGTCCAGCCAGACAGTGGCGCGGGTTCAAGGTGTGCCGGATACCTCCTTCAAGACCAATCCACAGAAATACCTGATCGAAACCAACCCCGCGCTCACTGAACTCAAGTCGTTCATGAGCTCGGACTACTTGCTGGGCGAACTCAAGTACGACCCCGACCAGAGCGCCAAGCGCCTGGGCGACGGCCTCTACGAACAGCGCTTGATCCAGCAAGCGGTCGTCGCCCGCACCGGCCAACGCTTCATCGACGGCCAGACCAGCGACGAAGGGATGTTCAAGTACCTGATGGACAACGCCATCGCCAGCAAACAGGAACTCGGTTTGTCGGTGGGCGTGACGCTGACCTCGGAACAAGTCGCCGCGCTGACCCATGACATCGTCTGGCTGGAAGAGCATGAGGTGAATGGCGAAAAGGTGCTGGTGCCGGTGCTGTATATGGCCCAGGTGAACAATCGTCTGGCGCCGAACGGGGCGTTGATTCAGGGGGCGGATGTCAAGCTGATTGCTGGTCAGGATCTCAAGAACTCCGGCACTTTGCGGGCAAGCAATAACCTTGATGCGTCCGCCGGTAATGACATCGTTAACAGCGGACTGATCGAAGCGGGGGAGCGCTTGGATCTGTTGGCGGGGAATAACATTGTTAACAAGGCTGGGGGGATTATTGCAGGGCGGGATGTGAGCCTGACCACAACCCGTGGTGATGTGATTAATCAGCGCGATGTGACGGGTATCGATGTCAGATTCGGCGCTAACTTGAATCATCGCGATTATCTCGACAGTGCAGCGAGGATCGAAGCAGCCAATGATCTGAAAATAGACGCCGCTCGGGACGTTAACAACATCGGTGGAGTTCTGCAAAGCGGACGTGATCTGGAGCTAACGGCTGGGCGCGACGTGAACATCACATCGGTCCAGGACCGCACTACGTATGCGCGAGGCAGCAGTTTTCTTGATCAAACCGTTAAGCAACAAGGTGCGGAAGTGACGTCCGGTCGAGATCTCTACATTGATGCTGGTCGTGATGTGACAGCGATTGCCAGTCGCCTGGATGCCAAGCGGGATCTCGACATCAGTGCCGACAACGATCTCACGATCAGTTCGGCGGCCAATACAAGCGACTTCGTCTCACGTGGCAAGAGAAGCGCGCAGGAGGCACACAATGTCACCCAACAAGCGTCCGTGCTTGACGCCGGTCGCGACATTGCGCTCTCCGCAGGTAACGATCTGGGCGTCATCGCCAGCCGGATCAAAGCCAAGGATGACGTCAGCCTGGATGCGGAACGAGACGTCGTAATCGCCTCAGCCCAAGACGAAGCTTCTTCCTATTACTACAAGAAAAAGAAAGGTTCGTTCGGTCGTAGTAAGACGACGGAGAAACAAAGCTACAGCAGTACCAATGTGGCGTCTGTCATCGAGGCGGGAGGGGACCTGACCGTTAATACAGCCATGGATGGAGACGGCGACGTCAGTCTGAACGGCGGACGCAATGTCACTATCATGGGCAGTGAGTTAAAGGCTGGAAATGATCTGATCGTAGGCGCTACCAATGACGTGACGGTGCTATCCGCCAGCGAAGAAAGCGGGGCGTATAGCAAAAAAACCAAAACCGGTTTGTTCGGCCTGTCCAAAAGCGGCAAAAGCCAGTTGCAGACCAACGTGACTCAGGTGGGCAGTGAGCTGAGTGCGGCGAACGATGTGGTGCTTATTGCTGGTCATGACATCGGTATGCAGGCAAGTGAAGTCACAGCGAAAAACAATGCTGAGCTACACGCCGGCCTGATCGACAAGACCGGTGACATTGATCTCACCGCAGCAGATGACCAAGCCTATAGCCGGACTGAGGAATACAAGAAAAAGGTTGGTCTGTCTCTCAAGGACACGGTTGGGCTTTTTGCCGGTACGCCTGGGGCTGGGGCGGACATCACCCTGAGTGCCTCGCAGAAAAAAGGTCGTGAAGTAGTCAGCAGCACCAGTGTCGGTAGCCAGATCAGCGCAGGGAACGATGCTGTGCTGGACGCTGCCCGAGACATCAATATCGTTGGCAGCGGCGTAAGCGCTGACCGAAATGCGACGCTTGATGCCGGGCGCGACGTAAACATACTCGCCGGCACCAATCAGCACAGAAGCAATGATTGGAAAACCAATAAAAGTTACGGCATCAAGCAGGATGTCGACAACAATGGCTACACCACGTTCGTCGGCAATGAAACGATTAAGAAAGGGCGTGATGCCGACGGTAATACCGCAGCAGGCAGCCTTATTGACGCAGGACACGATGTACGGATCGATGCCGGTCGTGACATCAATCAACTTGGCTCCGACCTGCAGGCTGACAACGACATCAGTTTGAAAGCGGTACGTGACATCAACATCCTCGCGGTCAACGAGCGGGATCGAGTCACTACTACCGAAAGTGTAAAGCGTAACGGCACCACGACTACTGTCGCCTATAACCTTGGCAACACGATAGATGCCTTGGGCGGGACGGGTAAAGGCGAAGACGGTGTCAGCAAAGTTTCCAGTGTGTTGAAAACCGTCGATGCCCTTGACCAATTCTTCAGCGGTCCCAAGTTCGACGGGCACATTGGCGGTTCAAGTACCAGCCAGAGCCAGACTCAAACTTCGCTGACTAATCGCCCTTCCAGCCTTTCGGCAGGCAACGATGTCAGCCTTGAGGCCGGGAACGATGTGAACGTCAGCGGCAGTCGCTTTGACGCGGTGCGTGACATCAATGTAAGCGGTCGCAACATTACGCTCGATGTGGCTCATGGGGCGCAAAGCACTGATAGCAATCAAACCCAAAGCAAAGGGGGCGTGAAAGGAGGCACCACTGGCGGCTTCAAGCTGGGCGTAGGTATGAGCAATGCCGGCGGGAAGGACGAGTCTACACAGGGGACCTCTACGGCAACGCAACTCAACGCAGGCCGTGACGTCAACCTGGATGCCAAAAAAGATCTGACCCTGATTGGCACCGAAGTGACAGCTGAGCGGGATATCAAACTCAAAGCCGGCGATGACCTGAAAATCCTGTCGGCGCAAAACGCCTCCAGCAGTGAGAGTAGCCGGCGCAGTTGGGGGGCTGAGGGCGGTCTTATTGCAGGTCAAGACGGCTTCGGTGTCTATGGCAGCGCTAATGTCGGTCTTGGAAATCTGGAGCGAGAAGGGGTCCAGCAGCAAGAGGCCTATCTCTACGCGGGCAACCGGCTGGGCTTTGAGAGCGGTCGCGACACCACCGTTGCCGGTGCCACGTTACGCGGGGATGAGGTGATCGGTGATGTGGGCCGCAACCTCACAGTAACCTCGGTGCCGAATACAGGCAAAGCCGAAGGCAAAGAGTTCGATGCGAGTCTCACGGTAGCCGTGAGTTATGGCATGACCGTCAGCGGTTCGGTTGGCTACGGTCAGACCAATGGCAAAACCAATTGGGTTGAAAACCAGACCGTTATCAGCGGCGAGAAAAAAGTCGATATACGCACCGAAAACCATACCCAGCTGGACGGGGCGGTATTAGCTGCGGACAACGGCAACCTGAAGCTCGATACCGATACCTTGGATTTCCGCGATATCACCGGTAAAGACAATGAGCATGGTTATTACCTCAACGTCAGCGGTAGCTACAGCAACGGTGGTGGGGCGCAAGCTGACAAACCCAACAAGGGTATGGAGGGGAAAGACAAAAATAGCTGGGCGCTTGAGGGTTACAACTACAACAAGGACCGGGAGCAGATCCTCCGTGCGACAGTGGGGGCGGGTGAGATTGTTGTGCGTGACGACAAGGTCACGGGAGAGGACTCGGCGGCGGGGCTAAACCGGGATGTGGGCAAGGCGTACGAGGTGACTCGGGATGAGGAGCATCGGACGGAGTTGTATGTAACCAATACCTCTATTGAGGCTGTGGTTAGCCCTCGGAAAACCCTCGATAGATGGCAGAAGAACGTTGAAAACTATGGTGAGAATAGCCTTGAGACATTGAATGTTTTAACCGACTTCCTGTTTGGTTCTGCGGCGGCTGTTAAGTGGCAGGACTTTCAGGTTGCGGACGAGATAATGTTGCGTCGTGCTTTCCAAAGGCAGCTTGGAAGTCGAGATGCCGAACGCAGAATGGCTGCTGTCGATAGCGCGCTGAAAAAAATTACCAATGGTGCTCAATCCCCTGAAATAACAGCTTTAGTCCTAAGAGTTACAGCCATTGCGGGCGATAATCCTGATCAGGCTTTAAGGTTATTAGATTTACTCCAAGATTCGCAACAACGTCATTTAGGGAGCAATAGCTTTTTGCCAGCGCTCGCGGCTGGTGGGGCGATTGGTGCGTTAGGGGCTATGCTGTTAACTACAGCGAGCTCGCCGCAGAATCAGGAAAACATGCAGGACGCGGCAAACGCGGTGGTACTGTCTTTTGGGGATGCGGGCTACACCGGGCAACAACAGTTGAGTTTGTCGGCAGAGTTGTGGCTGTTCATTTTTAAAACCACCTTCCCGGTCCATCTGCTTGATCCCAAATATGGCGTACTGGAATTCCTGGCAGAAAATAACGACTCGCTCCATCCTGTTAGTGCGGGTGGATCTATCGTACTGCCTTCAGGGCCAAATAGTACCGGGGGGAGTACGATCGAGGATAATGGCGGCTGGAGCACCACTTCACCTGCGGTGGACCCGGACTTGTCACCGGGGAATATGTATAGCAGTCCGGTGGATTATGACCATATTATTGGTGCGGACTATACAAGTAATAATAAACCCACTGGCGCACATACCCTATTGAATGGGGATGTGAGAATCGTGCCTGGGACTCAGACAGCGCCTGACCCTTTCGGCGTTTACCAAGCTACCGTGGAGGTACCAGACCCAAGAAATCCTGGACAGTGGATTGTCAAGCCTGCTAATAATGCAAGGAATTCTATGTTTCCTGCTGCTTGGGATAAAGAAAGACTAATTTACGAAGTAGATGCTGCGTGGAATAGCCCTAAAAAAACAGTTAACGGTACAATGTGGCGTTCAGAGACTCCTTCAGGCGTCACGGTCACCGGATATATTTCTCCAAGAACAACGGTGTATCCTGTCTATAATCCTTAATTTTGATGGTGTTATATGGAGCTAAAGTTTTATCACGTATCGGGGGGGGTATACCCTCCTGCGGGACAAATTTTTCACGCCGAAGCTGAAGTTTCACCCGGTCAGCAGGACGCGGATCGTTACAGTCTCTATGTTTGCAGCGTATTAAGTGCAATCGCTCAAACTCCGACGAGCTGTGATCGAATGCTGAAGTCTATCGCAGCTGTCGAAGAGGGTGGACTAACTTCAATCGTTGAGGGCGGGAATGATGTCCTATTGAATATCGACGCCTCTGGTGTGCAGGTCGATATTTTGGTCAATGAAGAATGGACCGGTCAGCCAGAAAGCAGGTTTACCTTACATGAATGGCGCAAGGTTCTGGAGCATTGGAAATACCTTTTAGAATTGCCCAAAGGTTCTGAAGAGGTCGTTATAGTTAAGTTGCCCTAAGCTCTGTACGAAATCCCCAGAAACCCAGTATAAAGAGCTGGGGGGAGAGAAACTCAAAAAAAGGGGACAAAAAAAGGGGACAGATTTATTTTTCAATCCTCTGCTACGCTGAAGGCTTCCAAGGATGGAGGAACCAAAATATGCCCAGAATGGGACGTATTGTTTTACCAAACTACCCCCACCACGTAGTACAACGCGGCCATAATCGGCAGGTAGTGTTCGCAGCGGCAGAGGATTATCAGCGCTATCTATCTGATCTGCGCGAGCTAAAGGATGCTTTCGGTGTAAAGGTCTATGCCTATTGCCTGATGACGAATCATGTCCATCTATTGCTGGCTCCGGGTGAATCGACCGTTGGGCTGGGGCAGTTAATGAAAGCGTTGGCCGCTCGTGCAACGCGCTATCGAAATCGATTGGAAGGGCGTTCAGGCACTTTGTGGGAAAGCCGTTATAAATCCAGCGTGGTGCAGTCGGATTCATATTTGCTCGCCTGTAGTCGTTACATTGAATTGAATCCTGTACGCGCTCGCATGGTCGCCGATGTCGCAGACTATGCATGGTCGAGCTATCGAAGCCGGGTAGGTGATGAGCCTGGTAGGTGCTGGTTAGATGCTGATCCATGCTTCTTGGCCTTGGGTGATACCCCGCTGGAGCGGCGGCTTCGGTATGAGGAATATGTGCGCCAAGCCATTCCGTGTGATCAGCTTCGGTTAATCCGCGATGCTTTGCAGCGAGGTCAATTGACGGGGACAAGCCGTTTCGTAGATGAGGTGGAGCGAATTGTTGGCGTGCGGGTAGAGCGGCGAGGACAGGGGCGGCCAAGGACTGAGGTATGAGGTAGAAAAATAAATCTGTCCCCTTTTTTCGTTCGTGCGGTGTTGCGGGAGGCTCTTCAGCAAAGCGCTGAATCTGAAAAGGTTTTAGCTAGGCAGTGTGAGTTTAACTGCTTTGATGTTGAATTTGATTTTTTAAAAGGAATTGTGGTTGTTCAAGATGTTCTCGAGTCGGGGGAGGGGAGTTGCATGGAAATGCCGATATCAGAATTTGCTGTTCTTTGTGGGTTGAATGATGGTTAGGGTGGTGCCAATATTTTAAAGGTGTGGGCATAAATAAATCTGTTCCGAATGGCACTTACTTAACAGCTAACTCACTGATATGGCGTAAAAAATGAAACCAAGGCTGGCCTTGGTCATGTGCTCTCCGTGTCTACGTTATACAGGTTAAATCGCATCCTATGATGGCAACTTTGCTTGTTGAAGCGTGAAACGGGCGACCCTCAAGTCGCCCGTTTTCATTACTCCGCCGCTTGCGCCCGCAAGCGTCTCCCAATCACGTCCATCACATCACACCCATCGCGCAGCGATATCGTGAGCATTTTGCAGAAATCGGTAAGCACCAACGTGTCGGAGCTAATATCCGAGCGGAACGCTAGATTTTCAAGCAGTTGGGTCACTGTGCGGATGCGGTAGTCGGCTGTTTCGAAGAGGACGTCGAGTGGGGCTTCGGTGTCGATGAGCAGGGTGGCAGGGGTGATGTCGATGCCGGTGATGGGCATGTATCGATTCATAGGTTGTAGCCTCGTTTGATTTAGTGAGAGCTACCAACCATCCGTCGCCAAACGAAAGGGTGGCAGCTGTACGCAGGTTGGCGAACCGGAACGAGGTACCGGCAGACCCGGAGATCTCCCGCGTACAACTGCCATAAAGCGAGGCAGTATCGCGGATGCGGGGACGCCTGCAAACAAGCAGATCGCTTTCGCACCTCGTTGACAGGTCGCCAAACCTGAACCGCCATTAGGCGACAACGGACTATAGGCTCCCCCGTTCCAGCGCAACAAGCCGCCGCTTTCCGAGCTTCACGTAGGATTTTTTGGCAGGGTTTGCAAGCCGTCGGGCCACTAAATGGGCGGACATTAAACACACACATCAAGTTGTGGGAAAAAACACTCTGCCTCGTCAGCCCATTCCCAAAGTGCTTTTTCTGCTCTTCGCGTCTACATCCAGATGGCTTGTTTCTGAGGCAGACTCTTTGCCCGACTCAATCTACTCGGCAGAAGAAAGTGGACCTCGAAAGAACCCATTACCTATTTATTGTTGACCTCAATGCTCAAATCAGAGGCGCCGGGTCCTCAGCGGTCTACGTCCTCCATGGTCATTTACCTTCCGGAATAGACCGCTGATGATTTATTGGGTTCAGTTGCTATTTTTTCTAAGCCTCTACCTCTTCCTGTATTACCAGATCAAGGACAGATTTTTTAGAAAGTGGTCAGGGCTGGTGCTCCTAATGGGCGGGTTGGTTCTGATTCTATGGTTGCCTTACATGATGTTGTTTTTCAGCACCCCAATCATTTCAATCGGTACGTTCCTGATGGGGGTGGGGCTGTTCGTTACCCAGAACAAGTACCGTCGCCTGCGGTCCGGATTGCCCCTTCATCCGCTGCGACGTATGGGAACGACGAATCTGGCCGATGGCTTTCCCTGCGATTCGGATATGCAGGAGTTGTTAAATCTGCTGCACGAAGAGATTGGCCTTCCCAAGCACCGGGTTATCAGTTTGGACATGGCGATTAATCTCGACCTCGGATGTAGCAGGGGGGAGGCTCGCTATCTGATTAAGGCGCTACGACAGGATTTCGGGATCGATTTTTCTGAGTACCGGTCTTGCCGTTATTTTCCGCTGTCGATATTCGACGGGCTTCTGGGTAGCAAGGGGGGCGTCGGTGAGCCGCTGACTATTGCGATGCTGTATCAGGCGATCAAGGCTCGGCGCTGGGAAACTTGGACGCTGGAGGGGCTTTGATTGGGTTCATTCTGCATGCGCCTGCTTCGCAGTCGAGCGGGAGCAAGCTCCCTCGCCACGGGACGGTGTTTGGCTTCAGGTTGAGGGGAGCACAACATTGTGTTCGTAACATCGAAAACTAATTGGGAGTATCTGGCCAGGATGGATGATGAGGATGTCGATACCAGTGACATTCCTGAATTGGGCGAGGACTTCTTTCGCCGCGCCGAGTTGATCATGGTGAACGGCAACCGGCAGCTGACGTTCGAGTTTCGTGAAGGAAACGCTTATGGCTTGGAATGTGAGGATTACTACAAATGAATATGCACAACCCACCCCACCCCGGTGCATTCATAACCGAGTTCTATATGGAGCCGAACGCTATAAGTGGTCGTGAGCTGGCGCAAAATCTTGGCGTGTCGCCCTCGACTCTGTGTCTGGTCTTGAAGGGGAAACGCCGCGTTTCGCCTGAAATGGCGTTGCGGCTGTCGGTCGCGCTTGGCCGCTCGCCGGAAAGTTGGTTGGCTATGCAAGGTGCTTACGATCTTTGGCTTGCTCGCCAGCATGTTGATTTGCAGCAGGTAGGGGATTGTATGCGGTCGGCTTCGTGATTGCGTTGAGTCTGGCAATGTAGGCGCCTGCTTCGCAGTCGAGCGGGAGCAAGCTCCCTCGCCACGGGGCGGTGCTCGACTGGTGGCCTGGGCGTCAGCTATGGCAGCAGCTGTGGGGCTTGGCGTCTTCGTATTTATCGTGATGCCGTACCCAATCCATGATCTCGTCCTCATTGCGGCCCTTGGGCGTCAGGTCGAGGTAGTGGTAGGTGCCGACCAGCATGTCCAGGCCGCGGGCGTAGGTGGAGTAGGTGTGGAAGATGTCGCCGGCTTCGTTGCGATAGAAGACGCTCAGGCCGGGGAGTTCGGTGGCGGTGGTGTCGGTTTTTTCGTAGTTGTAGGTGGCTTTGCCGCTGGCGAGGTCTTCGGCGTCGAAGCTGACGCCGAAGTCGTGGTTGAAGTCGCAGCCTTGCGACGAGACCCAGTCGAAGGTCCAGCCCATGCGGCGTTTGAAGGGTTGGAATTCGGCGAAGGGCGCGCGTGATACCGCGACCACGGCGACGTCGTGGTGGGCCAGGTGTTGATTGGCGCCGTCGATGTGGTCGGACAGGAAGGAGCAGCCTTGGCAGCCTTCTTCCCAGCCGGGGCCGAACATGAAGTGGTAGACGATCAGTTGGCTACGGCCGCCGAACAGGTCGGCCAGGCTCAGTTCGCCGTGGGGACCCTGGAAGCGGTAGGGTTTGTCGATTTTGACCCAGGGTAGGGTGCGGCGTTCGGCGCTGAGTTTGTCGCGTTCGCGGGTGAAGGCTTTTTCATGGGCCAGGTGTTCGCGGCGGGCGGCGAGCCATTCTTCTCGCGAAACGACGCGATGGTGCTCTACGTTCATGGTGGTTTCTCCTGTTGGCAGAGGGGCTTCAGGAATTGGTCGTTTGGCCTGGGGGGAATTCGACAGGCCGTTGGTCGGTTTGTGAAGCGATCCGTTGCTGAGCGAATGCCGTTCACTTGGGAATATAGGTGGA
This sequence comes from Pseudomonas sp. RGM2987, assembly GCF_022952855.1. Taxonomy (GTDB): domain Bacteria; phylum Pseudomonadota; class Gammaproteobacteria; order Pseudomonadales; family Pseudomonadaceae; genus Aquipseudomonas. The sequence continues at coordinate 193,195 of NZ_JALJDX010000221.1, forward strand.
CCTGTGGCGAGGGGATAAATCCCCTCGCCACAATAGGTTCACTTGAGTGGGCAGGATTGCGTCGGGAACCTCGGCTGAACGGCGGCGCAGCGCTTGGGTCACAGCTTAGGTAGGCATCTCACTCTTTGGAGGATGGATCAGGATGACGACTTATAACTGGGACTTGATCGAAAAGTTGTTGCACGAAGTGCAGAACGGCGCCGGCCACAGTTTTACGCCTCGGCCTTATGCAGAGCAGTACGCCGCAGAGAAAGCGGCCGCGGGTGAGGACATCGAGAACCTCGATCATCTGAAAGCGGTCGCCGGGGAGTACGAAAAGTTACTGCTTGAGCGCGGCTATATCGAGCCTCGTCCGGAGGAAGAGGGCGGCAATGGCGAGAATTTTGTGCTGACGCCCCGTGGTTCGCGGTTGTTGAGCCTGATCGACAGTAGCATTCCGGGTAATGATCATCCGCGCCAGGTGCTGGATGAGCAGGAAGATGCGCTGGATGAGTTTACGTTTGATGATCTGGCTTCGAAGGCGCAGATAGCTTAGGGATTCAGCTCGACTTTGTGGGAGCGGGCTTGCTCGCGAAGGCGGTGTGTCAGTCAGCATCATTGTTAACTGATACACC
>NZ_JALJDX010000193.1 GCF_022952855.1 Pseudomonas sp. RGM2987
ATTCAACATTTTGGGCGACAGACACACCGCTTTCGCGAGCAAGCCCGCTCCCACAGGGGCGGCGGATGCTTTAAGTGCTTGGCAATGCCAATTGCGGATTGCCAAACCCGAACGGTGCCAGCGCAAACCCTTGTTCATCCACCTGCAACGCCCAGCCTTGCTTGTCCCAATCCCCTAGCACTATGCGTCTCGCGGCATGTTCGCCGAGTTGCAGTTTGTGGATAGCGGGGCGGTGGGTGTGGCCGTGGATCAGGGTGCTTACGCCGTACTGCTGCATGACCCGTGGGATTTCCTCGGGCGTGACGTCAACGATGTCGTTGGCTTTCATCCGCGTCTGCGCACGGCTTTCACTGCGCAACTTGCGCGCCAGTTTCTGGCGAGTGCCCAGCGGCAGGTGGCGCAGGATGAACAGCGTGACCGGGTTGCGCAGCCAGCGGCGCAGCTTCATATAGCCTTCGTCGCGGGTGCAGAGGCTGTCGCCGTGCATCAGCAGCACCGGCTCGCCGTTGAACTGCACGACACTCGGGTCCTTGAGCAGGGTGCAGCCGGCCGCTTTGCAGAAGGCCTGCCCCAGCATGAAGTCGCGGTTGCCGTGCATCAGGAAAATCGCCGTGCCGCTGTCGCTCAGTTCGCGCAGGGCCTGGCAGATGGAACGCTGGAACGGCGTCATGGCATCGTCGCCGATCCAGGCTTCGAAAAAATCGCCCAGGATGTACAGCGCTTGCGCCGCACGGGCGCGGGTGGCCAGTAAATCCAGAAACGCCCGGGTGATGTCCGGGCGCTCCTCTTCCAGATGCAGATCTGAAATCAGCAGTATCACTCAATGATCTCGGCTTTCTCGATGATCACGTCTTCTGCCGGTACGTCCTGGTGGCCCGCCTTGGACGTGGTGGAAACGCCCTTGATGCTGTCGACCACGTCGGTGCCTTCGATCACTTCGCCAAACACGGCGTAGCCCCAACCTTGCACGGTCTTGCCGCTGTGGTTGAGGAAGCTGTTGTCAGCCACGTTGATGAAGAACTGCGCGGAGGCCGAATGCGGCTCCATGGTACGGGCCATGGCGATGCTGTACTTTTTGTTCGGCAGGCCGTTGTCGGCTTCGTTCTGGATGCTCGGGCGCTTGTCTTTCTTTTCTTTCATGCCTGGCTCGAAACCACCGCCCTGGATCATGAAGTTACCGATGACGCGGTGGAAAACGGTGTTGGTGTAGTGACCGGCCTGGACATACTCAATGAAGTTGGCAACGGTCAGCGGCGCTTTTTCGGCGTTCAGTTGCAGAACGATGTCGCCGTGGTTGGTGGTCAGTTTGACTTTGCTCATGATGACTACTCTTTCAAGGAATTCGTGGGTTTCGGGGCGCGAGCGCCCGCAACCGGTCTGGCTGCAATCGGCCAGGTTCGGCAGTTTAGCCTGCCAGGCGCGAAATTCGAGGCTGTTTTTCGTCAGGCCGTCGATTAAATTCAATCGTTTACCGGCCTGGCCTGTCAGCCGCTTGACAGCATCGGCTATGATACGGGCTTTGATTTATCAGGCCGCACCCGGCCGCGCACTTGTCTGTTCAAGGATCCTATGAGCAAGCCCACTGTCGACCCTACCGCGAATTCCAAGACCGGCCCGGCCGTGCCGGTCAATTTCCTGCGCCCGATCATCCAGGCGGACCTGGACTCGGGTAAGCACACACAGATCGTCACTCGCTTTCCTCCTGAGCCTAACGGCTACCTGCACATCGGCCATGCCAAGTCGATCTGCGTGAACTTCGGCCTGGCCGAGGAGTTCGGCGGCGTCACGCACCTGCGTTTCGACGACACCAACCCGGCCAAGGAAGACCAGGAATACATCGACGCGATCGAAAGCGACGTCAAGTGGCTGGGCTTCGAATGGTCCGGTGAGGTGCGCTACGCCTCGCAGTATTTCGACCAGTTGCACGACTGGGCTGTGGAGCTGATCAAGGCCGGCAACGCCTACGTGTGCGACCTGACCCCCGAACAGGCCAAGGAATACCGCGGCAGCCTGACAGAGCCAGGCCGCAACAGCCCGTTCCGTGAGCGCAGCGTCGAGGAGAACCTGGACCTGTTCGCCCGCATGCGCGCCGGTGAGTTCCCGGACGGCGCACGCGTGCTGCGGGCCAAGATCGACATGGCCTCGCCGAACATGAACCTGCGCGACCCGATCATGTACCGCATCCGCCACGCCCATCACCACCAGACCGGTGACAAGTGGTGCATCTACCCCAACTATGACTTCACCCACGGCCAGTCGGACGCTATCGAGGGCATCACCCATTCGATCTGCACCCTGGAATTCGAAAGCCACCGTCCGCTGTACGAGTGGTTCCTGGAGCATCTGCCGGTGCCGGCCAACCCGCGCCAGTACGAATTCAGCCGCCTGAACCTGAACTACACCATCACCAGCAAGCGCAAGCTCAAGCAACTGGTAGACGAGAAGCACGTCAACGGCTGGGACGACCCGCGCATGTCGACGCTGTCGGGCTTCCGTCGCCGTGGCTACACGCCGAAATCGATCCGCAATTTCTGCGAGATGGTCGGCACCAACCGTTCCGACGGCGTGGTGGACTTCGGCATGCTGGAATTCAGCATCCGTGACGACCTCGACCAGAGCGCCCCGCGTGCGATGTGCGTGCTGCGCCCGCTGAAAGTGGTCATCACCAACTACCCGGAAGGCCAGGTCGAGAACCTCGAGCTGCCGCGTCATCCGAAGGAAGACATGGGCGTGCGCGTGCTGCCGTTCGCCCGGGAAATCTACATCGACCGCGACGACTTCATGGAAGAGCCGCCAAAAGGCTACAAGCGCCTGGAGCCTGCCGGTGAAGTGCGCTTGCGCGGCAGCTACGTGATCCGCGCCGACGAAGCGATCAAGGACGCCGACGGCAACATCGTCGAGCTGCGTTGCTCCTATGACCCCGACACCCTGGGCAAGAACCCGGAAGGCCGCAAGGTCAAGGGTGTGATCCACTGGGTGCCGGCCGCCGCCAGCGTCGAGTGCGAAGTGCGCCTGTACGATCGTCTGTTCCGTTCGCCGAACCCGGAGAAGGCCGAAGACAGCGCCAGCTTCCTGGACAACATCAACCCTGACTCCCTGCAAGTACTCACTGGTTGTCGTGCCGAGCCTTCGTTGGGCAACGCACAGCCGGAAGACCGTTTCCAGTTCGAGCGCGAAGGTTACTTCTGCGCGGATATCAAGGACTCGAAGCCAGGTGCTCCGGTATTCAACCGTACCGTGACCTTGCGTGATTCCTGGGGTCAGTGATCAAGTCTTAAGGGAAACCCTGTGCTTACGATCTACAACACGCTCACCAAGAGCAAAGAAGTCTTCAAGCCGCTCGATGGCAACAAAGTGCGCATGTACGTCTGCGGCATGACCGTGTACGACTACTGCCACATCGGGCATGGCCGCAGCATGGTCGCCTTCGACCTGGTAACCCGCTGGTTGCGTTTCAGCGGGTATGACCTGACGTATGTGCGCAACATCACCGACATCGAAGACAAGATCATCAACCGTGCCCGGGAGAACGGCGAGCCTTACGATGCGCTGACCGAGCGCATGATCAAGGCCATGCACGAGGACGAGGCGCGCCTCAATATCCTCAAGCCGGACCTGGAACCGCGTGCCACGGACCACATTCCGGGCATGCTGGCGATGATCCAGACCTTGATCGACAAGGGCTATGCCTATGCACCAGGCAATGGCGACGTGTACTACCGCGTCGCCAAGTTCATGGGCTACGGCAAGCTGTCGCGCAAGAAGATCGAAGACCTGCGCATCGGCGCGCGCATCGAAGTCGACGAATCGAAACAGGACCCGCTGGACTTCGTGCTGTGGAAAGCCGCCAAGCCGGGCGAACCGAGCTGGGAGTCGCCATGGGGCGCCGGGCGTCCGGGCTGGCATATCGAGTGCTCGGTGATGTCCACCTGCTGCCTGGGCGAGACCTTTGACATTCATGGCGGCGGCAGTGACCTGGAATTCCCGCACCACGAAAACGAAATCGCCCAGAGCGAAGCGGCGACCGGCAAGACCTACGCCAACGCGTGGATGCATTGTGGCATGATCCGGATCAACGGCGAGAAGATGTCCAAATCGTTGAACAACTTCTTCACCATCCGCGACGTGCTGGAGAAGTATCACCCGGAAGTCATTCGTTACCTGCTGGTGTCGAGCCACTATCGCAGCGCGATCAACTATTCGGAAGACAACCTCAAGGACGCCAAGGGTGCCCTGGAGCGTTTCTACCACGCGTTGAAGGGCCTGCCGAGTGTGCCGGCGGCCGGTGGCGAAGCGTTCGTGGCGCGGTTTACCGAAGTGATGAACGACGATTTCGGCACGCCGGAAGCCTGCGCGGTGCTGTTCGAGATGGTGCGCGAGATCAACCGCCTGCGCGAGAGCGATCTCAATGCAGCGGCGGGCCTGGCAGCGCGCCTGAAGGAACTGGCCAGCGTGCTGGGTGTGTTGCAGCTTGAGGCCGATGAGTTCTTGCAAGCTGGGGCTGAAGGGCGGGTAGATGCCGCTCAGGTCGAAGCCTTGATCCAGGCGCGCCTGAGCGCGCGGGCGAACAAGGACTGGGCCGAATCCGACCGCATCCGCGACCAACTCACCGCCATGGGCGTCGTGCTGGAAGACGGCAAGGGCACAACGACCTGGCGCCTGGCGGACTGAGTCCGACTACGCACGATACCCAGTGGGAGCGGGCTTGCTCGCGAAGGCGTTCTAACCGTCAACGATGATGTTGGCAGTGAGGACGCTTTCGCGAGCAAGCCCGCTCCCACAGTGGTTGTGTGGTGGACGCAAGACCGATGACCGCCGTCATTCCCCTGTGGTAGCTGAGCTTGCTCGCGATAGCGGTGGGTCAGCTTGCATCTGTGGTGAGTGTGCCGATGCCTTCGCAAGCAAACCCACCCCCCACAGTTTTTTTGTGTTCAGCCTGCTGATCCCCCTTTTATGAGCTAGTACTGTCAGGTCAATCCGACGTTCACTGACAGGCGTCTCTCCCATGTTGGCTCATTGGTCTCTGGCAGCAATCCATCTCCTGGCCTTCGCCCTCGGCTTCTGGGCAGTGCTCACCCGCGGCACGGCGCTGCGGCGCCTGGCGGGTGGCGCGGATGCGGTGCGCAACGTGTTGATGGCGGATAACGTGTGGGGCCTGTCGGCGCTGGTGCTGTTGGTGACCGGTGGGATGCGGGCGTTTGGCGGGTTCGAAAAAGGCTCGGACTATTACCTGCACCAGCCGCTGTTTCACCTGAAGATGACGCTGTTGCTGCTGATCCTGCTGCTGGAAATCGCGCCGATGATCGCCCTGATCAAATGGCGGATAGGCTTGGGCAAGGGGGCGGCTATCGATCCTTCTCGGGCCGGTCGGTTTGCCCGCATCAGCCACATCGAAGCCTTGCTGCTGCTCTTGATGATGATCGCGGCCACGGGCATGGCTCGCGGCGTGGGCCTGGACTGACCGACCGCAAACGCCCGCTTCATCGCCATTAAAACGAAATGTCTGACAGCCATGCTATGAGCCATGCCATTAGTATCGGGTTCACGGGCTGGACGAAAAGCAAAAGGCGGGGGATAGCGGGGGGAGGCGAGGGCGGCCGGAATCTTTAGCCAGCCATTGCAGGGATGCAAACGGGCTGGCTACGGACTGCCGCAAGGCTCAGGATTGCGGTTTGTCGGGGGCGGTAAGGCCGGCCTGGATCCGCTGATAAATCTCCTCGCGATGCACCGCAACGTTTTTCGGGGCGTTGATGCCGATCCGGACTTGTTGGCCGCTCACGCCCAGAATGGTGATCGTGATGTCGTCACCAATGTTTATGCTTTCACCGACTTTGCGGGTGAGTATCAGCATGGTGTTCTCCTTGATTGCTTTATAGGGCACCTGATTGACAGTGCAGATGTCGGTACTGCTTATAGATTAGTGCTAAGTGTCACAATGTGAGTGCCTCTTTCTGACGTGCAGACGCAGCATTAATTCCCAGGGTGCGACTATACAGAGACGCCGGACAGGATTCTCGTGTTTTGAGCGCTGTTTGCGGGGGTTCTTGTCGGGCGTGGGTGCTAAAATTCCCGCCTCATGTCTTCCAGGGGAAACGTTGTGCGCAAATTGGCTTGGGTTATCGCGGTATTGGTGTTGGCAGGGTGCGGTGAAGGGCGGGATGTCCAGGCGCCGAAACCCAACCCCGCCGCGACCTCCGCACCGGTCGCCGCTGCCGCGCCGCAGTGGGCTGTCGAAGTTCGAGGCGAGACGCCGCAGGCTGTCAGCGACCTGACCGGCTGGCTCATCGAGCACAGTTTCATGTCGAACGTCTTCAAGGAAAACGGCAAGGATCGGGTCCTGGTCGGCCCTTTCAGCTCCAAGGCCGAAGCTGAAGCCGGTCAGGAGAAGATTACCGCTGCCCTGGTCCGGGCCAAGAAGCGCAATATTGAAACGCAAGTCGTGGATTACCCGACTGCCCAATGATCGGGTGGCACTCCATCAACTGTGGGAGCGAGCCTGCTCGCGATATCGGTAGATCAGTCAACATCTGCATAGGTTGATCCACCGCTATCGCGAGCAGGCTCGCTCCCACAGGTTAAATGTCAGATCAACCGCAGGCCTTCATATCCACCGGCCCCACGAACTCGTTCCCGCGCCCCATGACGCACGCCACGCTCTGGTTGCGCTGGCGCTCCCAGCTCTCCACTGGGTAAGTCTTGTCCCAGGCTTCATACAGGCGTCGGTCCTGTTTCGACAATTGCAGGCCGTACTGCTTGCTCATGTAGAAATACGTGCGGGCGATCATCCCCCGGATCGAAGGGCGGGGCATGACCTTCTTGGCCTTGAAATCCACCTGGGTCAGGCATGAACCGTACTGGCCTTTCTGTTCTGGCAGCCAGCCGAAACTGAAATTGCTGCGGTCACCGTTCACCTCGCCGATGCTTGGCACCAGGTTGTGCAGGTCAGCCTCGGCCCGTTGATAGACCGGGTCGTAGCGGGTGCAATTCTTGCGACCGCCTTGTTGCCAACATTGCCGCTGATGGCCGATCTGCCATGCCGGGACGATATGTTCCCACTCGATGCGGGCGGCGCGGCTGGCGTTTTTCCGTGGTACATATCCGCAGGCCGCCAGGTTGACCCGATTGCCGGTGTATTTGCAGCCGCAGTAAAACTCGGTGGATTGTGGCGCGTAGAGCTTCCAGGCGACTTTCTTGGCTTCGTTGAAGGTGCGCGGGGCACCGGCCTGTGCGCCCATGGCGACAAACACAAGCACTAACGCTAAACAGCGAACACTCATCGGACTCAATCTTCCTTCGGCACTACCCAGAAAACCTGCACACCACCATCGTCGCGATAGGCGAGGGTCACGTTGTCGTTCTCGTCGATTTCTTCCAACAGGCGTTCCCACTCATCCACCGGCTCATCGGGCAAGCGGAAGATCAACGCGGCCTTGGCTTTTTGCGCGGTGGGGGCGTTGATGATTTTCGAAACCCGGAGGCCGAGTCGCGTATAGGAATCCAAGGGGGTAGTTGCAGCGGAGGGCGTTGCCACAGGATTATCCTTATTAAGCTGTACGGGCATACAGTATTTAACCGTAGGCGTTTACGCAACTACTTAAAATTCAAGAAAATCGTCTGACAGCACTTTTTTCGTTTTGGTGTAGGAGGAGGCGGTTTTTTTATTGAGTTGAATAAACAAGCGAGACGATCAAGCCTGGGCTATGGTGTGCTGCGCAAAGGCGGATTTTCAAAGTTGACAAATCCCCGAAGCCTTACCATAGTTCATTCCACGCAAACGTTTGCGCGGCGTTCCGTGCGATGATTTGCTCACAATAATCATAAGATCGGAGTGAACCCATGAAGTTGCCATTCGCTGGACGCCTTCTCGCTGTCGCCATGCTCGCGGCCGCATCCGCTGCACTGCCTGTCTCCTCGGCATTCGCCCAGACCGCTGAAAAGCCCAAGGTTGCCCTGGTCATGAAATCGTTGGCCAACGAGTTCTTCCTGACCATGGAAGACGGCGCCAAGGCCTACCAGAAAGAACATTCCGCCGATTTCGAGCTGATCTCCAACGGGATCAAGGACGAGACCGACACCGCCAACCAGATCCGCATCGTCGAGCAGATGATCGTGTCCAAGGTCGACGCGCTCATCATCGCGCCCGCAGACTCCAAGGCCATGGTGCCGGTGATCAAGAAAGCCGTGGACGCTGGCATCACGGTCATCAACATCGATAACCAGCTCGATCCTGCCGTGGTCAAGAGCAAAAACATCAACGTCCCGTTCGTAGGCCCTGACAACCGCAAGGGTGCGCGACTGGTGGGTGAGTACCTGGCCAAGCAGCTCAAGGCCGGTGACGAAGTCGGCATCATCGAGGGCGTGTCCACCACCACCAACGCACAGGCGCGGACGGCGGGCTTCAAGGACGCGATGGAAGCGGCGCAGGTCAAGGTCGTGTCCTTGCAATCGGGTGACTGGGAAATCAACAAGGGCAACCAGGTTGCCGCTTCGATGCTCAGCGAGTACCCGAATATCAAGGCGTTGCTGGCCGGTAACGACAGCATGGCGGTCGGCGCCGTATCGGCCGTGCGCGCTGCGGGTAAGGCGGGCAAGGTGCAAGTGGTCGGCTACGACAACATCAATGCCATCAAACCGATGCTCAAGGACGGTCGTGTCCTGGCTACCGCCGACCAGTTTGCCGCCAAGCAGGCGGTATTCGGCATCGAGACAGCCCTGAAGATCCTCAAGAAAGAAAAAGTCGAGATCGGCGACAACGGTGTTATCGAAACTCCAGTCGAGCTGGTGACCAAGCAGTAATCCTGGCGACAAAACGGCGCTCGCCCACTCGGGCGAGCGCATGGAGAGTTTTTTATGTCCGTTCGCGACCCGAACGCTGTCCTGTGTGTCAGCGGCATCGGCAAGACCTATGCCCAGCCGGTACTGACCGGCATCGACCTGACGTTGATGCGCGGTGAAGTGCTGGCGCTGACCGGCGAAAATGGTGCTGGCAAAAGCACCCTGTCCAAGATCATCGGTGGGTTGGTGACGCCGACCACCGGGCAAATGCAGTTCCAAGGCCAGGATTATCGCCCCGGCAGCCGTACCCAGGCTGAAGACCTCGGCGTGCGCATGGTAATGCAGGAACTCAACCTGCTGCCGACCCTGTCCGTGGCCGAGAACCTGTTTCTCGACAACCTGCCCAGTCGCTGCGGTTGGATCGACCGCAAGCAACTGCGCAAAGCGGCGATCGAAGCCATGGCCCAGGTCGGGCTCGATGCGATTGACCCCGACACCCTGGTCGGCGAGTTGGGCATCGGCCACCAACAAATGGTCGAGATCGCCCGTAACCTGATCGGCGATTGCCACGTGCTGATTCTCGACGAGCCGACTGCGATGCTGACGGCCCGTGAAGTCGAGATGCTGTTCGAACAGATCACTCGCTTGCAGGCTCGGGGCGTGGCGATCATCTACATCTCCCATCGCCTTGAAGAACTGGCACGGGTGGCCCAGCGCATTGCCGTGCTGCGCGACGGCAACCTGGTCTGCGTCGAGCCGATGGCCAACTACAACAGCGAGCAACTGGTGACCCTGATGGTCGGCCGGGAACTGGGCGAGCACATCGACCTGGGCCCACGGCAGATCGGCGCGCCGGCGCTGACCGTTAGCGGCCTGACCCGTTCGGACAAGGTCCGCGATGTGTCCTTCGAAGTGCGCAGTGGTGAAATCTTCGGTATTTCCGGGCTGATCGGGGCAGGACGCACCGAGCTGTTGCGCTTGATCTTCGGCGCCGACACGGCCGACAGCGGTACGGTCGCACTCGGCTCACCGGCCAACGTCGTGAGCATCCGTTCCCCGGCCGATGCGGTGGCCCACGGCATCGCGCTGATCACTGAAGATCGCAAGGGCGAAGGCCTGCTGCTGACGCAATCCATTGCCGCCAACATAGCCCTGGGCAACATGCCGGAGATTTCCAGTGCTGGCATCGTCAACGGCAGCGATGAACTGGGCTTGGCCCAGCGGCAGATCGATGCCATGCGGATCCGCAGTTCCAGCCCGACGCAGTTGGTATCCGAGCTGTCGGGCGGTAACCAGCAGAAAGTGGTGATCGGTCGCTGGCTCGAACGCGATTGCTCGGTGCTGCTGTTCGACGAGCCAACCCGTGGCATCGACGTCGGCGCCAAATTCGACATTTATGCGCTGCTGGGTGAATTGACGCGCCAGGGCAAGGCGTTAGTCGTGGTGTCCAGTGACCTGCGCGAACTGATGTTGATCTGCGACCGGATCGGCGTGCTGTCCGCCGGGCGTCTGATCGATACGTTCGAGCGCGACAGCTGGACCCAGGACGACTTGCTTGCCGCCGCCTTCGCCGGCTACCAGAAACGTGATGCGTTGCTCAACGAAGCAGCGCCTAGGGAATTTTCATGAAAACCGCATCTGCCGTCGGTAAATCCACTGGCAACTTCTATGGCCTCGGCACCTACCTGGGCCTGGCCGGCGCCTTGCTGGCGATGATCGCGCTGTTCTCGGCGCTGAGCAGCCATTTCCTGTCCTATGACACCTTCAGCACCCTGGCCAACCAGATTCCGGACCTCATGGTGCTGGCGGTCGGCATGACCTTCATCCTGATCATCGGCGGCATTGACCTGTCGGTGGGTTCGGTGCTGGCGCTTGCGGCATCGACTGTCAGCGTCGCGGTCCTCGGCTGGGGCTGGAGCGTCTGGCCGTCGGCATTGCTCGGCATGGCCGTGGCTGCGCTGGCGGGCACGGTGACCGGGTCGATCACCGTGGCGTGGCGAATTCCTTCGTTCATCGTTTCCCTCGGCGTGCTGGAAATGGCCCGGGGCCTGGCGTACCAGATGACTGGCTCGCGGACCGCCTACATTGGCGACTCGTTCGCCTGGCTGTCCAATCCCATCGCCTTCGGTATTTCGCCTTCGTTCATCATCGCCTTGCTGGTGATCTTCATTGCCCAGGCGGTGTTGACCCGGACCGTGTTCGGCCGCTACCTGATCGGCATCGGTACCAACGAAGAAGCCGTGCGTCTGGCAGGTATCAATCCAAAGCCCTACAAGATCCTGGTGTTCAGTCTGATGGGTTTGCTCGCCGGTGTGGCGGCGCTGTTCCAGATTTCGCGCCTGGAAGCGGCGGATCCCAACGCCGGCTCGGGGCTTGAATTGCAGGTCATCGCGGCCGTGGTGATTGGCGGCACCAGCCTGATGGGCGGGCGCGGTTCGGTCATCAGCACTTTTTTCGGCGTATTGATCATCTCGGTGCTGGCGGCGGGCCTGGCGCAGATCGGCGCCACTGAGCCGACCAAGCGCATCATTACCGGTGCGGTGATCGTGGTGGCGGTGGTGCTCGATACCTATCGCAGCCAGCGCGCCAGTCGGCGGGCTTGAACCATGGCAACGATCAAGGATGTGGCGGCGCTCGCGGGGATTTCCTACACGACCGTGTCCCACGTGGTGAACAAGACCCGACCGGTCAGTGAAGAGGTGCGGCGCAAGGTCGAGGCGGCCATCGAGCGCCTGGACTACGTGCCCAGCGCCGTGGCCCGATCACTCAAGGCCAAGACCACGGCAACCATCGGCTTGCTGGTGCCCAACAGTCTCAACCCGTACTTTGCCGAGTTGGCCCGGGGCATCGAGGATTACTGTGAGCGCAATGGCTATTGCGTGATCCTGTGCAATTCCGATGACAACCCGGACAAGCAGCGCAGTTACCTGCGGGTGCTGCTGGAAAAACGTATCGACGGGTTGATCGTCGCTTCCGCCGGTGGCGACGTCGGCCTGGCCGAGGGCTTGACCGGCGTGCGCACGCCCATGGTGATCGTCGACCGTGGCCTCGACGGCCTCGACGCCGACCTGGTGCGCATCGACCATGAACATGGCGCGTACCTGGCGACCCAGCACCTGCTGGAGCTGGGCCATCGCGACATCGCCTTCATTGGCGGCCCCGCCGAAACCAGCGTGGCGCAAATGCGTCTGGCAGGTTACTGCCGTGCCCTGAAAGAGGCGGGAATCGAGCTGCCAGTGGAACGCATGCTCGAAAGCGATTTCACCAGCACCGGCGGCTACCGCGCTGCCGCTCGCTTGCTGGAGCAACAGCCGCCCAGCGCGATCTTTGCCGCCAACGACATGATCGGCATCGGCGTGCTGCGCGCCGCCGCCGAGCGCAACGTGCGGGTGCCCAGCGACTTATCGGTCATCGGCTTTGATGACATTCAAATGAGTCGCTATGTCTATCCGGCGTTGACCACGGTAGGCCAGTCGATCCTGCAGCTCGGCGAAATGGCCGCTGAAGTGTTGCTGCGGCGGATCGCTACGCCGGGGACTGCCACCGACCAGCGGATCGTGACGCCGAGCATTGTCCTGCGAGAGTCGACTGCGCCGCTGTCCGGTGCATTCGCCCAATACCGCTGAACCGAATTGATGAGTAGTGATGTATGCCAGCAAAAGTAGTGGTAATAGGCAGCCTGAACATGGACCTGGTGACCCGGGCGCCGCGTCTGCCCCGTGGCGGTGAAACGCTGATCGGAGAGTCGTTCTGCACCATCCCCGGCGGCAAGGGCGCCAACCAGGCCGTCGCCGCCGCACGCCTCGGCGCCCAGGTATCCATGGTTGGCTGCGTGGGCACTGATGCCTACGGCGAGCAATTGCGCGGTGCGCTGTTGGCCGAGGGCATCGATTGCCAGGCGGTCAGCGTCGTGGACGGCTCCAGCGGCGTGGCGCTGATCGTGGTCGACGACAACAGCCAGAACGCCATCGTGATCGTGGCCGGGGCCAACGGCGTGTTGACGCCTGAAGTCGTGGACCGTTTCGACGCGGTGCTGCAAAGCGCCGACGTCATCATCTGCCAGCTCGAAGTGCCGGATGCCACCGTGGGTCATGCCCTCAAGCGCGGTCGTGAGCTTGGCAAGATCGTCATCCTCAATCCGGCGCCAGCCTCCCATGTCTTGCCGTCGCAATGGTATGGCTACGTCGATTACCTGATCCCTAACGAAAGCGAAGCCGCGATGTTGAGCGGGCTGGCGGTGGACTCGCTGGAAACCGCCGAGGCCGCGGCAACGCATCTGATCGCCGCCGGTGCCGGTAAGGTGATCGTGACCCTGGGGGCCCAGGGCCTGATGTTTGCCAATGGCTCAAGCTTCGAGCATTTCCCGGCACCCTTGGTCAAGGCAGTGGACACCACGGCGGCAGGCGACACCTTTGTCGGCGGTTTCGCTGCGGCACTGGCCGCAGGCAAAAGCGAGGTCGAGGCGATTCGCTTCGGCCAGGTTGCCGCCGCGCTGTCGGTGACCCGGGCAGGCGCGCAACCTTCCATTCCCACGCTGCCGGAAGTACAGGCGTTCAAATCATGAAAAAAACTCCGCTGTTGAATGTGGCGCTGTCTCGACTGATCGCCTCCCTGGGGCATGGCGACAAAGTGGTCATCGGTGACGCCGGCCTGCCGGTGCCGCCCGGGGTCGAGTTGATCGACCTGGCCCTGACCCATGGCATTCCTGACTTTGTCAGCACCTTGAAGGTGGTGCTCAGTGAAATGCAGGTTGAAAGCCATGTACTGGCCGAAGAAATCCACGATAAACAGCCGGCGGCCCTGGTGGCGCTGGAGGCGTTGACGGCCGAAGGCGCGCTGGGTGCTCGGGAACTGGTCAGCCATGAACAGTTCAAGATACTCAGCCGACAGGCCCGGGCGATCATTCGTACAGGCGAATGCTCGCCGTACTGCAACATCGTGCTGATTGCCGGCGTCACGTTCTAGATTCGTCCACCCTGCACAAGGAGTGCGCCATGCGCCGCTATGCTCAGAAAATGCATCAACTGGTCCGGAGCCTGCTGCTTTTGTCACTGATCACTGCCACAAGCGCCCAGGCGGCGGAAAAAATCGAGTTGATCATCGACACCGATCCCGGTGCCGACGACGTGGTGGCGCTGCTGTTCGCCCTGGCGTCGCCTGAGGAACTGCACATCCGCGCCCTGACCACCGTCGCCGGCAATGTGCGCCTGGACAAGACCTCGCGCAACGCGCGCCTGGCCCGGGAATGGGCAGGGCGCGAGGAAGTGCCGGTCTACGCCGGTGCGCCGAAGCCGCTGATGCGCACACCGATCTACGCGGAAAACATCCATGGCAAGGAAGGCCTGTCGGGTGTCACCGTGCATGAGCCCAAGCAAGGGTTGGCGAAGGGTAACGCCGTCAATTACCTGATCGACACGCTCAAGGCTGCCAAGCCCCACAGCATCACTATTGCCATGCTCGGTCCGCAAACCAACCTGGCCCTGGCATTGATCCAGGAGCCTGAGATCGTCCAGGGCATCAAGGAAGTGATCGTGATGGGCGGGGCGCACTTCAACGGTGGCAATATCACGCCGGTGGCGGAATTCAACCTGTTCGCCGACCCGCAGGCCGCCGAAGTGGTGGCCAAGAGTGGCGTGAAGCTGACGTACCTGCCGCTGGACGTGACTCATAAGATTCTCACCAGTGAGGCGCGGCTGAAGCAGATTGCTGCGGTGAACAATAACGCCAGTAAAATCGTCGGCGATATCCTCAACGAATACGTCAAGGGTGACATGGAACACTACGGCATGTCGGGTGGGCCGGTGCATGACGCAACGGTGATCGCCTACTTGCTCAAGCCGCAGCTGTTTACCGGTCGTTCGGTCAACGTCGTGGTGGACAGTCGCGAGGGCCCGACGTTCGGGCAGACGATTGTCGATTGGTACGACGGCCTGAAGGCGCCGAAGAATGCCTTCTGGGTGGAGAACGGTGATGCCCAGGGGTTCTTTGACTTGCTGACTGAGCGCCTGGCGCGGCTCAAGTAGCCTGCCTTCAAAAGGTCAGGCAGCCAGTGCAGGACCTGTGGGAGCGGGCTTGCTCGCGATGGCGGCGGCACATCCAACGCAGATGCAAGCTGGCAAACCGCTTTCGCGAACAAGCCCGCTCCCACAGGTTCGCGGCGTCTCAATCCACGGCGTCAACGATGCTCGGATAGCGCTCGAACGCCTGCTGGATAAAGTCGCGGGCCACTTCCGTTCCCAGCGCCTTCACCAGCAGTTCTATCCCAATGATTGCCAGTTCCTCGGGGCTGCCCGGGCTGTATGAGCTGTGGCCCTCCGACCATTTGGCATTGATGGTGGCTTCGATGCTGACGGTGTTCATGGTCGGACTCGCGAGTTGGAGGTCTGTAGGCGCAGTTAAGCATTTTTGCCATGGATTTGGCACTGCGACTTAGGCAGGGCAGGAGGCCTGTGCGACACTGGCTTTTTTATTGACGAGGAGCCTGCAGTGCAGATTGATTTGAACGCGCCTGGCGGCCTGACTCTCGACGCAGTGCGCCAACTGCTGGCGTCGGCCAGCGACGACGAACATACCCAGTTGCGGGTGACCAAGGGCGGTATTGCCTATTTGTCTTCGGGTGTGGTCGGTGGCACTGACATCGACGGTTTGTTGTTTCGCCTCGAGACGTGGGCGAAAGGCTCGGGGTATGTCGGACGGGTCGCCGCCAGCGACGAGGTCTGGGTCATGCAGATCTATAATGCGTTGAAGGATAACTGGCCCAACCCGCCCTTTGATTACATCGACGTTTATTGAGCGTTGTTCATATTCAGTCACGATTCAGCTCTGAACAGGATGTCTGGCTCAGGCAAACTGCCGGTTTTCCCAATGAGGGCAAGCTGATAGTCCGGTGTTGAAACCAAGCGCCGTCCGGGCTGTCGCACGTTCTCTGTTTATCCATTAGAAAAAGGAGGCTTCATGCCTTGGAAGCTCGTGTCATTGGGTACTTTGCTGGCTGCCGCATTCTTGAGCGGTTGCAGCAGCACCTCTGAATCGACCCCCGATCCTGTGGCAGCCGAGACCGGTCATAGCCGCTGCGAGGCAAAGGGCGCCGAGTTCGCGATAGGCAAGCAGGCTTCGCCACAATTGCTGGAGCAGGCCCGTACCCGCGCGGGTGCGCAGAATGCCCGTATCCTCAAGCCCAATGACATGGTCACACTTGAGTACCGCTCCGATCGCCTGAACCTCAATACCGACGCCAACCTGGTGGTCAATCGGGTGAATTGCGGCTGATCGCCGGTTTTCAATCGAGCATAAAAAACCCCGTCACATGGACGGGGTTTTTTTAGCGCGCCGAGAAATTACTCTGGGCGAACTTGTGCAGCTTGCATACCCTTTTGGCCTTTCTCAGCCACGAAGGAAACGGTCTGGCCTTCTTTCAGGCTTTTGAAACCGTCGCTTTCGATAGCTTTGAAGTGTACGAACAGGTCGTCACCGCCACCTTGAGGAGTGATGAAGCCGAAGCCTTTTTCATCGTTGAACCATTTAACGGTGCCGGTTTGGCGATTAGACATGGTGTATCTCCAAGAAACATATATTTTCAGTGTACTGTGCTGCTCAGGCCAACTGGGCACACCCGGGTATCATAGTCGAAATGTTCGATTTGGGAGCCCCCCGGACACGCTGTTTGCCAATCAGTCGTGTTCTCTTTGTCGCCCAGTCTCGCTGAAGGCCCCGGTTTTAAAGGGTTTCAGCTGAAAGTAAAGGCGATAAAAAAAGCTGTAAAACCTAAAAAAAACGTCTGGAAAAGGGTTTTTTCCGGCTTTTTTAACGGTGCCGACCCGCTTCAAAGGCCCCGCCTACTCATTTTTTCGCAGGTGCATTGGCCTTGCATTTGGCGATCTGGCCAAGAGCTTTCTGCTGCAGTTCGGGGGTCGCCTTGTTGTCCATCAGCGCCTGGATGTCACCCGCCGGATAGGACTTGATGGCGTCGGCGCCGCAGGCACAGTGGGACTTGGCTGCTGCCGCGCCGATCTGTGGCGTTGCCGCCTCAGTGCACTGGGCCATGTACTTCTCGCGCTCGCCCTTGGGCCAGTCGGCATGGGCGGTCAACGGAAGCAGCAGGGCGAGGGGGGCGACTACTGCGAATAAGGTGTTCAGACGCATGCGAAGATGCTCCTTTCGGGTCGATGTCTTGTTATCTGAGGCGTTGCGCTCGCTTCAGTTCAGCACTCTGGCATAAATACCTCGGATTTACGCCCGCATCAATTCGAGCACGGCGGCGACCGTTCATCTGTGCTAGGATCCCCGGCTCAGGCATTTTCAGGCTCCGGATGACACAGGTTCCGGCGGCGGCAAATGCTCGAATAACCCTGATTTGAATCCCAGTCACTCTGGTTCGGTTTCCCCGGTTGGCCGCAAGGCTCCTGCCGCTGTAAGGCAGGCGTTCGTCATTGAATGGCCTGGACTGGATCTTGTACTGGCTCATCCCAACCCACGTGACCTTTGGTAGGGGTCACCACTAGGAGAGGAGGCGCCATGCCAACTATTACTCTTCCCGACGGCAGTCAACGTTCCTTCGATCACCCGGTTTCCGTGGCCGAGGTCGCCGCATCCATCGGCGCAGGCCTGGCCAAGGCCACCCTGGCCGGCAAGGTCAACGGCAAGCTGGTCGACGCCAGCGACGTGATCGACCACGACGCCACGCTGCAAATCATCACGCCCAAGGATGAAGAGGGGCTGGAGATCATTCGCCACTCTTGCGCGCACCTGGTCGGCCACGCGGTCAAGCAGCTGTACCCGAGCGCGAAGATGGTCATCGGGCCGGTCATTGACGAAGGCTTCTATTACGACATCGCCTTCGAGCGTCCTTTTACACCGGACGACATGGCCGCCATCGAACAGCGCATGCAGCAGCTGATCGAGAAAGATTACGACGTCATCAAGAAAGTCACCCCGCGCGCCGAAGTCATCGAAGTGTTCAAGGCCCGTGGCGAAGACTACAAGCTGCGTCTGGTGGAAGACATGCCGGACGAGCAGGCCATGGGCCTGTACTACCACGAAGAATACGTCGACATGTGTCGTGGCCCGCATGTGCCGAACACCCGTTTCCTGAAATCCTTCAAGCTGACCAAGCTGTCCGGCGCCTACTGGCGTGGCGATGCGAAGAACGAGCAGTTGCAGCGCGTCTATGGCACGGCGTGGGCCGACAAGAAGCAGCTCGCGGCCTACATCCAGCGCATCGAGGAAGCCGAGAAACGCGACCACCGCAAGATCGGCAAGCGCCTGGGCCTGTTCCACACCCAGGAAGAGTCGCCGGGCATGGTGTTCTGGCACCCGAACGGCTGGACGATGTACCAGGTGCTCGAGCAGTACATGCGCCAGGTCCAGCGTGAAAACGGCTACCTCGAGATCAAGACCCCGCAAGTGGTGGACCGCAGCCTCTGGGAGAAATCCGGGCACTGGGCCAACTACGCCGACAACATGTTCACCACCCAGTCGGAAAACCGCGACTACGCCATCAAGCCGATGAACTGCCCGTGCCACGTGCAGGTGTTCAACCAGGGCCTGAAAAGCTACCGCGAGTTGCCGATGCGCCTGGCCGAGTTTGGTGCCTGCCACCGTAACGAGCCTTCGGGTGCGCTGCACGGCATCATGCGTGTGCGGGCGTTCACCCAGGACGACGCCCACATCTTCTGCACCGAAGAACAGATGCAGGCCGAGTCCGCTGCGTTCATCAAGCTGACCATGGATGTCTACCGCGACTTCGGCTTCACCGAAGTCGAGATGAAGCTGTCCACTCGTCCGGAAAAACGCGTCGGTTCCGACGAATTGTGGGATCGCGCCGAAGCCGCATTGGCCGCAGCCCTCGACAGCGCGGGCCTTGCGTACGATCTGCAGCCGGGCGAGGGTGCGTTCTACGGTCCGAAGATCGAGTTCTCGCTGAAAGATTGCCTTGGCCGTGTCTGGCAGTGTGGTACCCTGCAGCTCGATTTTAACCTGCCGATCCGTCTGGGCGCCGAATACGTGTCCGAAGACAACAGTCGCAAGCACCCGGTCATGCTTCACCGCGCGATCCTCGGTTCCTTCGAGCGGTTCGTCGGCATCCTGATCGAACACTACGAGGGTGCGTTCCCTGCGTGGCTTGCGCCGACCCAGGCAGTGATCATGAATATCACTGATAAACAGGCAGATTTTGCCGCTGAGGTCGAAAAAACTCTCAACCAAAGCGGATTTCGTGCCAAGTCCGACTTGAGAAATGAAAAGATCGGCTTTAAAATCCGCGAGCATACTTTGCTCAAGGTTCCCTTTCTCTTGGTTATTGGAGATCGGGAGGTCGAGATGCAGACTGTCGCTGTGCGTACTCGTGAAGGTGCTGACCTGGGCTCGATGCCCGTCGCCCAATTCGCCGAGTTTCTCGCGCAAGCGGTTTCCCGGCGTGGTCGCCCAGATTCGGAGTAATTATTATTAAGCGTGATATGAGACAAGATAAACGAGCTGCACCGAAAGCCCCGATCAACGAGAATATCTCGGCACGCGAGGTTCGGTTAATTGGCGCTGACGGCGAGCAGATTGGCATCGTCTCGATTGATGAAGCGCTTCGAATTGCTGAAGAAGCCAAGCTTGATCTGGTAGAAATCTCCGCAGACGCAGTCCCACCGGTTTGCCGGGTGATGGACTACGGCAAATCGATCTTCGAAAAGAAGAAACAGGTTGCCGCGGCGAAGAAAAACCAGAAGCAGATTCAGGTAAAAGAAATCAAGTTTCGTCCAGGGACGGAGGAAGGGGATTACCAGGTAAAACTGCGCAACCTGGTACGTTTCCTGAGTGATGGGGACAGGGCCAAGGTATCCTTGCGATTCCGCGGCCGTGAGATGGCCCACCAGGAGCTGGGGATGGAACTCCTCAAGCGGGTTGAACAAGACCTGCTCGAGTACGGTTCGGTCGAACAGCATCCTAAGATGGAAGGACGCCAGCTGATCATGGTCATCGCCCCGAAAAAGAAGAAGTAATCACCAGGGCACGGCAGGCCTTGCGATTATGTTTATCAACTGAATGCGGAGTATCCGAACATGCCAAAGATGAAAACCAAAAGTGGTGCTGCTAAGCGGTTTCTGAAAACTGCTAACGGCATCAAGCACAAGCACGCTTTCAAGAGCCACATCCTGACCAAAATGTCGACCAAGCGTAAGCGTCAACTGCGCGGTAGCAGCTTGCTGCATCCGTCTGACGTGGCAAAAGTCGAGCGCATGCTGCGCCTTCGTTAATTTTTGGATCAAGAATAGAGGAAGTAAC
This sequence comes from Pseudomonas sp. RGM2987, assembly GCF_022952855.1. Classification (GTDB taxonomy): domain Bacteria; phylum Pseudomonadota; class Gammaproteobacteria; order Pseudomonadales; family Pseudomonadaceae; genus Aquipseudomonas. The sequence goes on from NZ_JALJDX010000193.1 coordinate 20,047, forward strand.
TCATGGCTCGTGTAAAGCGTGGCGTCATTGCCCGTAAGCGTCACAAGAAAATTATGAAACTTGCTAAAGGCTACTACGGTGCGCGTTCCCGCGTATTCCGTGTTGCCAAGCAAGCCGTAATCAAGGCAGGCCAATACGCCTACCGTGACCGTCGTCAGAAAAAACGTCAGTTCCGCGCTCTGTGGATCGCTCGTATCAACGCTGGTGCTCGTACCTACGGTCTGTCCTACAGCCGTTTCATCGCCGGCCTGAAAAAAGCGTCCATCGAGATCGACCGTAAGGTTCTGGCTGATCTGGCAGTGAACGAAAAAGCGGCGTTTGCTGCGATTGTCGAGAAAGCTAAAGCCACCTTGGCTTAAGTACCCCCGGCAGTCACCGGGGCCTGCCTCTGCAGGCCCGGGTGTCAAACGTCATAAATAGGGGAAGAGCCTTAAAGCTCTTCCCCTATTTTGTATCTGGAGTCTGTACATGGAAAACCTGGACGCGCTGGTCTCTCAAGCACTAGAGGCTGTGCAAAGCGCTGAAGATATCAATGCCCTGGAGCAAATCCGGGTTCACTACCTTGGCAAGAAGGGCGAGTTGACTCAGGTGATGAAGACCCTGGGGAATTTGCCGGCCGAAGAGCGTCCGCAGGTCGGTGCGCTGATCAACGTTGCCAAGGAACGTGTCACAGAGGTCCTCAATGCGCGCAAGGCGTTGTTCGAGGAAGCGGATCTGGCTGCCAAGCTCGCCGCCGAATCCATTGACGTAACCCTGCCTGGCCGTGGCCAGACTTCCGGCGGCCTGCATCCGGTAACCCGGACCCTGGAACGTATCGAGCAGTTCTTCACCCACATCGGCTATGGCATCGCCGAAGGCCCTGAGGTGGAAGACGACTACCACAACTTCGAAGCGCTCAACATCCCAGGCCATCACCCGGCCCGGTCGATGCATGACACCTTCTATTTCAACGCGAACATGCTGTTGCGCACCCATACCTCGCCGGTACAGGTCCGCACCATGGAGTCGCAGCAGCCGCCGATCCGCATCGTCTGCCCAGGCCGTGTTTACCGTAGCGACTCCGATATCACCCACTCGCCGATGTTCCACCAGGTCGAAGGCCTGCTGGTTGATCGCGACATCAATTTCGCCGACCTGAAAGGCACTATCGAAGAATTCCTGCGGGTGTTCTTCGAAAAAGAACTGGCGGTGCGTTTCCGTCCTTCGTACTTCCCGTTCACCGAGCCATCCGCCGAAGTCGACATGGAATGCGTGATGTGCAGCGGTAAAGGCTGCCGCGTCTGCAAGCAGACCGGCTGGCTGGAAGTCATGGGCTGCGGCATGGTTCACCCGAACGTGCTGCGTATGTCCGGGATCGACCCGGAAGAATTCTCCGGCTTTGCTTTCGGCATGGGCGTCGAGCGTCTGGCCATGCTGCGTTACGGTGTGAATGACTTGCGCCTGTTCTTCGACAACGACTTGCGGTTCCTTGCGCAATTTCGCTAGCCGTCACGAACTTATTAGGAGAGCAGGATGAAATTCAGTGAACAATGGCTGCGCGGCTGGGTAAGCCCGCAGGTAAGCCGGGACGAGCTGGTTGCTCGTCTGTCGATGGCCGGTCTTGAGGTTGATAGCGTAACGCCGGCCGCCGGTCAATTCAGCGGTGTGGTAGTGGGCGAGGTGTTGAGCACCGAGCAGCACCCGGACGCCGACAAACTGCGAGTTTGCCAGGTCAGCAATGGTGCGCAGACCTTCCAGGTCGTCTGCGGCGCGCCCAACGTGCGCCCGGGCCTGAAGATCCCGTTCGCCATGATCGGTGCCGAACTGCCGGGCGACTTCAAGATCAAGAAAGCCAAGCTGCGGGGCGTCGAGTCCAACGGCATGCTGTGCTCCCAGGCTGAACTGCAGATCGGCGAGGGCAACGACGGCCTGATGGAACTGCCGGCCGACGCGCCAGTGGGCCAGGACATCCGTGAATACCTGAGCCTGGACGACGCGAGCATCGAAGTCGACCTGACCCCGAACCGCGGTGACTGCCTGTCCCTGGCCGGTCTGGCCCGGGAAGTCGGCGCCTTGTACGACGCCCCGGTTTCTCGTCCAGTTGTTGCGCCTGTACCGGCGAGCCATGACGAAGTGCGTTCGGTGGAAGTACTGGCACCCTCGGCATGCCCGCGTTACCTGGGCCGCGTGATCCGCAACGTCGACCTGTCGAAGCCGACGCCGCTGTGGATGGTCGAACGCCTTCGCCGCGCCGACGTGCGCAGCATCGACGCCGCCGTCGACATCACCAACTACGTGATGCTGGAGTTGGGCCAACCGCTGCACGCGTTCGATCTCGCCGAAATCAATGGCGGCATCCGCGTGCGCATGGCTGAGGAAGGCGAAAAACTGGTGCTGCTCGACGGCCAGGAAGTCACCTTGCGCAGCGATACGCTGGTGATTGCCGACCATGCCCGCGCCCTGGCGATTGCCGGCGTCATGGGTGGTGAGCACAGCGGCGTCTCCTCGACGACCCGTGATGTGTTTCTCGAAAGTGCGTTCTTCGACCAGATTGCCGTCGCTGGCAAGGCCCGTTCCTACGGCCTGCACACCGACGCTTCGCACCGCTATGAGCGTGGGGTGGACTGGCAATTGGCCCGTGAAGCCATGGAGCGCGCCACTGGCCTGCTGCTGGACATCACCGGCGGCGAAGCCGGCCCGATCATCGAGACTGTCAGCGAACAACACCTGCCGAAGATCGCACCGGTCACTTTGCGTGCCCAGCGCATCTCGCAGATGCTGGGTATGGACATGGACGCCGCCGAAGTCGAGCGCCTGCTCAGTGCCTTGGGCCTGGACATCAGCGCTGACGGGGCAGGGCAATGGCGCGTCGAAGTGCCAAGCCATCGCTTTGATATCAGCCTGGAAGTCGACCTGATCGAAGAACTGGCCCGCCTGTATGGCTACAACCGCCTGCCGGTTCGTTACCCGCAAGCGCGCCTAGCTCCACAAGCCAAGGCCGAAGCCCGTAGCGACCTGCCAGAGCTGCGCCGCCTGCTGGTGGCCCGTGGGTATCAGGAAGCGATCACCTACAGCTTCATCGATCCTCGCCAGTTCGAGCTGTTCAGCCCGGGTGTCGAGCCGCTGTTGCTGGCCAATCCGATTTCCAATGACATGGCGGCCATGCGCTCGTCCCTTTGGCCTGGCCTGGTCAAGTCGCTGCAACACAACCTGAATCGCCAACAGGACCGCGTGCGTCTGTTCGAAAGCGGCCTGCGCTTCGTGGGCCAACTGGACGGCTTGAAGCAAGAGCCAATGCTCGCCGGTGTCGTCTGCGGCAGTCGCCTGCCGGAAGGCTGGGCACAAGGCCGCGAGGTCGTCGATTTCTTCGACGTCAAGGCAGACGTGGAAGCGGTGCTGGGCTTCGCTGGTGCGCTCGACGCGTTCACCTTCGTGCCGGGCAAGCATCCCGCCCTGCACCCCGGGCAGACGGCGCGCATCGAGCGTGACGGGCGTGAAGTCGGCTATGTCGGCGCGATTCACCCTGAACTGTCGAAAACCTTGGGCCTCGATCACCCGGTGTTCGTCTTCGAGCTGATCCTGGCCGAAGTGGCATCGGGGAAAATGCCGAAATTCCAGGAGTTATCGCGCTTTCCTGAAGTGCGTCGTGACCTGGCGTTGCTGGCCGATCGCGAGGTGGCTTCCAGCGCTGTGCTGGAAGTAATTCGTGAAAATGCAGGTGAATGGCTGACGGACCTCAGGCTCTTTGACGTGTATCAGGGTAAAGGCATTGATCCGCATAGAAAAAGCCTTGCTGTTGGCTTGACCTGGCAGCATCCATCGCGCACTCTTAATGACGATGAGGTGAATGCCGCAACGCAAAATATCCTCACCTCGCTCGAAACCAGGTTGAACGCCACGTTAAGGAAGTGACGTATGGGGGCTCTGACGAAAGCTGAGATGGCGGAACGTCTGTATGAGGAGCTGGGCCTGAATAAACGGGAGGCCAAAGAATTGGTCGAACTGTTTTTCGAAGAAATCAGGCACGCTCTGGAAGACAACGAACAGGTCAAGTTGTCCGGTTTCGGCAATTTCGACCTGCGGGACAAACGCCAGCGGCCTGGCCGCAATCCAAAAACGGGAGAAGAAATCCCGATCACGGCTCGCCGTGTGGTCACCTTTCGTCCAGGGCAGAAGTTGAAGGCCCGAGTTGAGGCTTATGCTGGAACCAAGTCATAACGACGAACTACCCGTCATCCCGGGCAAACGCTACTTCACCATCGGTGAAGTCAGCGAGCTGTGTGCGGTAAAACCGCACGTGCTGCGCTATTGGGAGCAGGAGTTTCCTCAACTCAACCCGGTCAAGCGCCGCGGAAACCGCCGGTATTATCAGCGACAGGACGTGCTGATGATCCGGCAGATCCGCGCGTTGCTCTATGACCAGGGCTTCACCATCGGCGGCGCACGCCTGCGCCTCTCCGGTGACGAGGCCAAAGACGATACAACCCAGTACAAACAGATGATCCGCCAGATGATCGCCGAGCTTGAAGATGTGCTGGTGGTGCTCAAGAAATAAATTTCTGCTTTTAAATACTTCCAGTTTTCAAAAGCTTGCGATATATTCCTGAGCGTTCCGCTGAGAAGCGGAACAAGATTCACGCCTAGTCGGGGCGTAGCGCAGTCCGGTAGCGCACTAGCATGGGGTGCTAGGGGTCGAGTGTTCGAATCACTCCGTCCCGACCATATAAATCAAAGGGTTGCGAGATTTTATCTCGCGACCCTTTTTATTTTTAAGTGTTTTTACCCCTACAAAACGACTGGCTTTGGATGGAATCCTCGTCTGTTTCAAAGAAAATGGGCGCGAGATTTCTGGGTGCCGGAGTCCCCCCCGCAGTAAGTTCGGCGATGGGGGTTGAGGGGACCTTAATTACGGCCCGTCAGCAGTCTCCAGCTTTGACTGTGGGGAGGCCGCGCTAACCGAGAAGTCCCAATAACCCTATAAGACGAAATGTCAGCAAATCGGGGCTAGAAGATCTGGGGCTCGAAGCCCATGCATTCGACTCTGAGCCCCTATCGATCCACCTGAAACCGCGTGACCAGGGTAGGCTGCGGTTGAGAGCGTGGCTTGCGCGGCCTGATTCATCCAACCATAGAAATCACCGGTCTTCCCACAAGCGCTGTCAGTGCCGGCAGCCTCTTGCTTCGGATGTATTCGATGCTTCCCACCAGGTAGACACAGTCTCTGGCCCGGGAGATGGCGACATTCATGCGTCGGTCGTCTGCATAGAACGTGGCGGGCCCGACGGTACGCACGAACGAGAAGAAGACGACGTCAGCCTGACGCCCTTGGAACGCATCGACGGTATCTACCTCGATTGTCAGATGCTCGCGGAAATCGAGTTTGCCCAGGGCGAGCTTGAGCTGCCTGCACTGTGCGCGGTAAGGCGTGATCACTGCTACGCTCAATCGCTTGCCGTCGCTGAAGTAGGGCCTGGACTCTTCGCTTTGAAGAACGGTGGTGCTGGCATCCATCATCACATCACCGGAGCCCACGGTATCGCCGCGGGCTGAGGCTTCAGCAATCACAGCAGACTTTGCTTCGCTGATTTGCTCACACATCGTCGTCAGGCGATCAACGATGATCTGAATCTCGCGCTGGTTGATCAATGTCTTTTCCTCTTCTCCGCGTTCAGGGGGGACGAAGTACCCCTTGGAGTCGTAGGTCAGCCAGGCGAATTGCTCGAACAGGCCATTACCCTCCGTGCGGCTGTGATCGAGGCCGTTGTTGTAGAAGTGCTTGGAGATGAATTTGCCGATCTCTGGCAGCATCCGGTACTGCTTGAGCAGCGTGCCTTTCATGTGCTCGGGGAAGTTCTCGAAGATGCGCTCGATGACGCCGCCTCTGATGAGCTTCTCCTGGGCCTTGTCGAGTGCCGAGAGGGCGGCAGACTCTTCCTTGCAGAAGGTCGGTGGCAACTGCTTATGGTCGCCCACCAGCACGCACTTGCGGGCCACTGTGAGTGCCATGAGCCACTCGGGCAGGGTGGCTTTGGAGCACTCATCGACAATGGCCAGGTCGAACATGTCACTGTCCTTGTCGATTAAGTGATCCACCTGGTTGCAGGTCACGCCGATGATCTGATGCCGGTCGGCGAGGTTGCGCACCAACCACCGAGGAAGTTCGATACTCCCATCGCTGTTCGTGCGTCCGCGATCCAGCTTTTGCCACAAACGCTCTGTGAGCTCCGGCGCTTTCTCCCACGCATCTCTCCATACGGCATCAGCCCGATCAAGCGCTTGGACTTCGATGGAGGCTGGGTTTTCCAGGGTGGAGACCATGAAGCGTGGGTAGCGCATCACCATGGACATATCGGCAACTGAAAGGTGAGTGGTCAGGCGATCAAGAGCGTTGTCGACCGCGACGTGTGTTTCGGAGCTGATGAGGATTCGCGCGTCGGGTTTGCTGCGCAGGGTCTGGAGGATGATCTCCACGATTGCGGTGGTTTTACCGGTACCTGGAGGCCCTTGAAGGAAGAAGATGTCTTCGCCAGCCAGGGCTTTCTGGATTTGGGAGTAGGCATAGATGTCAGCCAGGTAGCACTCCTGCACCGGTGCCGTGGCGTGAATAGCCATCGAATGGTGCAGGCCCAGTTCGGCAAGCTCAGCACCTACCTTCGTTTTGCGAGCGGTAGCGTGGGTTTTCTCAGCCGATTTGCTGCCCGATGCATCGTCTCCGGATCCTGCCGCCTCGGTGTAATACTTGGCCAAGATGTTGTTGTGAGCGACGTTGCAGTTAGCACCACTGCGGAATCGCAGGATGTACTTGATCTGCCGTTCATACTTTGCGCGGGTGATCGGATCGGCTGTGATCTCGACGAGCTTGACCAGGTACTCCAGCCAGTCGTCGATGTGATCGATGAGGTCGGGTGCCGGTGAGACAGGGGAGGGGGATGTGCTCAGGTCACCCTTGTTGAAGTGCTCTTTGGATGTCATTTCAGACCCCCTCAACTTTTGGCTTCAAGAGCGACAATGCACCCGCCGGGTTTCGTACGCCAATGCCCATCAGAATCTTGCTCAGCAGTGAGTCGTTTCGTTCCAGTTGCTCGATGCTCAGCGGCAACTCAAGTACCTGGCCAGCCGCGAGTGCCTCGACGATGCGCATGTCATCATTGATGGAGAGCGTGTCCATGTTGAGGTGGGCCATCTCCGCTGCGAGCAGTTTGTCCAAACCCAAGACGAGGCGGTTGACCGTAAATTGGGGCAGGACGTTGATCAGCTCATCGTTGGTGGTGTAGCCCTGTCGTACGGCTTCGGAAATGGCGATGAAGCACTCCCTGAATTGCCAGGCGCCCCATTGGAAGCTGAGCTTCACGCGCATTGTGCTTGATGTGCTCACTATTGCCTCCTTGCTGGGTGACGTACTGACTTGGTCGCCAGGCCGATCGCTGGCCAGTAGATGTCTGCGTCGTCGCGCGCGAGCAAGGTGAATACCTGCTCGATGGTTTTTGAGGGGTGAAGGTCGTTGATCCAACCCATGAGTTTCTTGATTTCATCGCGGCGAAATGTGAACACCTGGCGGGCTGCGTAGAAGTTGTCCTGGTGTTCGCGAGCGGCTGCCAGCGAATGGAAAATCTCCGAGCGCGCTGCCTTGTCCGCGTCGAGTGTGGAAAACTCTTGAAAGTCATGAGCCCACTTGATGCGCGTTTGGATAATCGCTTTACGATGTTTGAGGTCTGATGTCTTGCGCTTGGCGTCTTCCCAATCGGGCCTCGTATCGATGAGCACCTGATTGATTTCACTGAGCGTGCCGCCATTGGGCATTTGTGAAATCCACAGGTTGGCCAGTGGCGACTCGCTGTCCAAGAACTGGTAGTAGTTTTCGAAAATATCCTGCAGTGCTCTGAATTTGGTACCGCACTGCTCGTAGAGGTTCTTCACACGCTGCCTCACGAGCTGGTGTTGCTCACTGTTTCGTTCCTTCTCTGCCTTGAGCGCGGAGGTGGAAATTCGGAGGTCACTTAGCTGCTTTCGCAGCTTGCTCTGATAGCTTTTGATACGGCTCAGATCGCGCTCATAGTCCTTGGCATCGGACTTGGCATCTCTTGCAAACTGTTTGACGAGCTTGTTTATCTCCGGGGTTGTGACGCGAGGCGGACGATCCGCAATTTGTGCTTGCCAGGTGCGGCGTTCCTCGGCGCGCGAAAGCCGGATCATCTCTTGATTGAGCTCATCCAGGTACGAAATCGTGGATCGGATGACCTGGATTTTGTCTCTCTCAAGATTCCAGCGCAGCTCGCTGATGTTCTTGCGCAACCATGCCTCGATACACAGGAACATAGCCTGCGGGAGGTCTTTGAGGTGGTCAATGTAGTCCGTGGTCTTCTCGATGTGATCGTTGAGGAACTCAACATACTGCTTGAGCTCTTCCTCGCGCAGCTTGGCGAGCTGTTGGATCTGCAATTTGTACGCGTCGGCTTGAGCTTTAACCCGGGCCTGGCTAGCCGCAGCTTCGCGCTCATACTCATCGATCATGCACTGCGTTTTTTGCAGATGTTTATCCAGGCTACGGCTGGTGAAGTAATGGACAAGTTTCTTTAGCATTCTGGGCTCCTTGCACTACGGGCGCACAAAAAATTCGTAGGCCTGATCCCACGACGTCTGCTCAGGCAGCACGTCCGTGAGACGGACATCGATCGTGGCCAGCATCGTCCGTGCGATTTTGTCGGTGTCACCACCCCCGAATGCAGTCGCTTCAAGGGATTGCTGCAGCGTTTTGAGCTCCTCGCGATAGGCATCCATGCGCGCCTGTTCGAGTTGCTGTTCGGTACCGGCAGCCTGGAGCGCCTTGCGCTCGCCGAGAAGGGTGTTCTTGATTGGGGTGAACAGGAGGAACTGAAGCTCCAGGTGAGCGTTCAGGTCTTTGCTCAGCATCTGATAGCGCTCCCCCGCCTGCCAAGTGATCTCTTGGCGCTGACGCTCGTAGTCCTCCTCGATCTGCAAAATTTTCTGCTGGTAGCTGGCCTTAAGCTGATAGAGGGATTCTGCCTCTTGGGAAGGTAGGCTGGCGATCTGCTTCTCGATCTGCTTCTGCACGGCCATAAGTTGACCTTTGCGAGCACGGTATTCCGAGAATACCGAGATACTGCCGGAAAACGGCAGCATGTCCTTCCACTCGAACTTGAACTCGGACATCGTTCCGACCAACCCCGCGTACTGCGATAGGTTGATTGAGCCGTTGGTGAGCTGGGACATCGCAGCCTGCATGTCCTCCATCGCCAGTTTTTTACCTTGGCCGGCGAAGTGGCCAACATAAGCAGAGACAGCGAAGGAGAACCCAATCGAGAATACGGCCCCCAGCGCAATTGGGCCAAGGGCTCCAAGTGTGGTGCCAAACAGAGCTGTGGAGGCGATCTCGGAGGCCACCCATTGGCCCAGGAAGGTCGCCGTCGCGGTGCCTGCGCTGTACGCCAAGGACCCGCCCACCACCGATACCGTGGTGCTGATCATTGAGCCACCGAACTCCAGGCTGTCGATTTCGCCTCGCGAGAACTTGTAGATGTTCTGGCCGAGGCTCACCGCGATGTTGGTGACAGCCGAAGCTACGTTGCCTTTAATCAGGTGGCCGCCTGCGTTCTTGAGTACGGTGTGCGAGGCGCTGTCGATCAGGTTCTGGCCAAGGTGCTGAATGCCAGTGACCAGGACGGCATTACCGGCCCCCTTGATCGAGCTCAGAACAATACGCTCGGCGGCCTCATAGCACTGCTCCATCGTGAGGGGCTCATCGCTGCGCATGATGCCAAGTAGCTCGGAGGCGGCGCTTAGCGTGGCGCCACCGATTGCCCCAGCCTTGGCTGCATTCGCGTATTGCATGCGATTGAACTCAGCACGCACGCGATCTTTCTCTGCGTACTCGGGACCTTTGCCTTCTTTGGTGGTTTCTTTGACGAGTTCCTCAGAGCTGCCTTTGCCGCGGCGCTTGAGTGGCTTGCTCTTTATGTCGGGGCGATCGTCCGAATGGATCGAGTCATCCAGGGTCTCTGAGGTCTTCTTGTAGTTCTCGCTTACCTCCGGCCGCTTCTGGGCGTTGTTGGTCGCCTCGTCTTTGGCAACGATTCGGGCGTCAGCGAGCTGCTCCTCCGGGACGATTTTGCCTACGTCCTGATAATCACCGTGGTTGATGGCTTTGGTGCTTTCCTCTGCAGTCTTGTAGAACTTGAGTTGATAGTCCTTAGAGCCATCGGGGGTGTTGATGCGAATGTCGGTGACTGGATCGTTATGTCGCCCTACGTCCAACGTGGCTCGGTGGTTGTTGGCTCCCTTGCCGGCTGCTTCGATGTTGTACGAGCCCGCGTGGTGAGCTTCTGCGATTCGGCCCTGCTGCTTGTCCAGGGCCCAGTTTGCATACTCACCGTCTTTTCTTGTGATCGATTGCTTGAGCATCACCGAGTACTGATCCAATGCATCGGTCAGGAACTGGTTCTGCAGTTCGTTGAAGCCAGCCTGAGCATACAGAACACCCTGTTCGAGGGTCTCTTTCGTTTCCATGTCATCTCATCCTTCAGATAGGTCGCCGAGGTGGCGCCTGACCCTGCATGGAGGCAGTCCAATCCGAACGCATCGGCGGCGATGCGCGTTTCTTGAGAGGATTATTACGAAAGTGATATCGGAAGGCCATTAAGTCTGGCAAAAGGTATGCGCCTACTTCGGATAAGCTTCAGCAGCGGATCATGAGCCTGATCCAGTCAGTGCGCATTAATGGGCACGACCCGTATGCTTGTCTCAAGGATGTGCTGACGCGGCTGCAGACGCAGCGAGTAAGTGAGATTGATCAGTTGCTGCCACGTCGGTGGATACCGGACTGACTTGCGCAAGGTGAGTTGGGCGGTCGCTTACCGCTCAATTTGTGATTGAACGGATATAGTAGCGTCGTGTGCGCATTGTCCAACGCAATACGTTGAAAGGAGTCGACATGAAGCTCATCGCCAATCGAATTAACGGGGTACACCTGCGCGACCTATTACCTGGGGCCGAGGTCGAGATAGATGGCGTATTGGCTGCCGTGGCCTATGGCAGTAGTGCATCCGATATCACCCAAGATCTGGTCGGCCATTGCGTCAATAACAAGCTGCGTCTGGACCTATGGATGCGCTACGACCACACCGTGCCTGTTTCGGTAGAGCTGCTCAAGCGCCTGTTCAAGCATCAGAAAGACAATGTATTTACGCGCTTTGTCCCCGACCGCTTCCACCCCAAGGTTATTTGGTGGAAAGGTTACGGCGCCTATATTGGCTCGGCCAACCATACCGATAATGGGTGGCTTACGAACATTGAAGCGGGAGTTTTCCTGACGGCGGACGAGTTGCTCGCAAATGGCATGGACAACCAGTTGGAAGACCTCTTCGACTACTTGCATGAACTGGAAGTGACCATCCCTATTTCGGCGGATTACATCGCTGAAATGGAGCGCTTCAACCTCTGGAACAAGGGCATCTACGACGAGTCGCGCAAGAAGCGCAGCCATCCCGAATGGGAAGGGCCGAGCTTTGTCCAAGAGAAGGCCGCCTTTGACCGACGGAAGGACAATTTCAAGCAGGAGTGGTTAGAAACGCTCGGTATTCTGCAGAGCATCCAGCAACAACTGGGTGACTACCGACCCAAATGGGTGAGTGCCGATGTCCCAAGTGCTTGGCATGTCGATCAATTTCTGCATGGTTACTATTACAATCATGTCGGCGACGCCCAGCGCAAGCCATACGAGGACTTCCACGAAAGCCATCGGGCCAACCCGCAGGCTGCACTGGAGGTTGAACTGAGGTGGTGGAAGTCTTTGTCGGAAGCGCCATCGTACGAAGACTACGCGCTTTATGAGAGTGCACCGGCGGTGCGTGAGTTGCTGGCCCGGGACAGGGTGCTCGAATTATCTAGTGAGGAATTCGCCGTCCTGTGTCGCAACACCCACGCGACCATGGAGCACATAATAAAAGTGCCAACCGCCGAGCTTGGCTTTCCTGAGCTGAAGACGCTGGACAGGGAGTCACGTGTGCGGCCCTTTGCCGAACTCATCCTGCGTCAGCGCAACCGCAAGGGATGGGATGTTCGTAAACTACTCCACCATGTGCTCTACGAAGGGCAAGATAATGAGATCTGGTTGCGCCTGTACCATGCTGGGCGCGACTGGGAGTACAGCATCCCACGCTATGGCCTGAATTCTCTAGCCGAGGTGATCGGCTGGGCCCGGCCGGAAGTGGTCCCACCGCGCAACGGTCGCACCAGCAAGGCGTTGAGAGCACTGGGCTACGATGTGAAGGTTTATTGAATTCCACAGCACAGTTGCCACGTTCAAGCGCTGTATCGCTTGGCGGATAGTTGAAATATTCAGTGCAGGAGCGTCTACTAGTGGCCGATAGCTTCTGCTTGCTGGGCGCGCGTCCAGTTGCCACCGGTCTGACACATGCTCCTTTCTGGCTTGTCGGGTTGGGCGCAAAAAAAACCAATGCCACCATTGCGATGCGAACCGTTTGTTACGTCGCTCAATCGCTTCCAAAATGGGCACACTCTCCAGACTTTAGAGGGATTACCTCCACGATCTGCTGTATTAGCATCCATTCAGCCCTGGACCGTTAAAACGGACTAGCATAGAGGCGTTGACCGAGCGCGAGGTTTGGCCAGCCACCATTGGCGTAGGGCTAGAATGTACAAAATTTGCGCCAGATGCCGGGAGCCTTTCCAGTCGATTTCAGCACGTGTACTGCGATAGCGCTGTTTCGAGTTGCTCGCGGACATGACAGCGAAGGTGCGCGGGCGAAACGACTTCGACGTCTGCGGCATTGCTCATCAGGAATAATCTAAGACCCTGAGTGTCGAGCAATTCACACCGCAGCAACCATCTATCGCCATCTCTTTCGACCTGTTGATTCGCCGCAAGCGCGTTTTCCGTAAGGCGATTGTGAAGGTTCTCCTTCAACCGCAACACCAACTCTATCGTCTCGTTCGCGTGGACAGAAATTAGGTCTCGCTGAACCTCGATGGAGCGAACGTCATAGCCTTCAGGTTCTTGGATAGCATCCCTCGCCACCCGCACGTCTACCATCCGATGCAACATCAGCGCACAGGTTTTACCAATCCCGTTGCTGCTGTACTTTCCTCTTGGCAAGCCAGGATCGGGCGCCTCTCCATGCCAGGTCTCCTTTGCTACAAATGCTGACAGGTAGATGTTGCTGTCCTGGTACGCGAGCGCTAGCGGTTTCAGAAGGTAGGAGCACTCCACGCCGTTGGCATCTCGAGGTCTATAACGCACGGTCAGGCTATGATCGTCGATCATTGCACCTTGTATGAGCTTGAGGTGCTCATGGTCATGTTGCCCATGCTCCAGCACAGTGAACCGCGTGCCAGTGATGATGCGACCCTCGGCGACTAAATGCCGGGCTGATCGAGACTTCAGCTCCCAGGCCGCGTACTCGCGCAGCTTTGTAAGCTCTTTCGTGTCCATCCAGAAACCGAAGCGTTCAGCATGTTGGAAAATAGCGCTAAGGGTCATCGATTCTTGCGGCGAAAGCGCCAAGTCAAAACTGCCTTTGCCCAATTTCCAGCGATGCGCTCTGCGTCGCTGTCCTGATTCTTCGGGTACTTTTTCTACAAACCCTTCCGCCTTCAACTCAAACAGGTCACGCCGAGTTGTCCTCGGATTGGCGGTACCGTCCGCCCATTCGAGCATCTCTTGATGCAACTCCTCGGTCGACAAAGCGCGGCCTGCACGTTGGAGAATCTTGCGCAAATATTTGCGTCGCTTTTCTCGGTGTTCAGTTTCATCTGAAATAATTCGCATAATTTTTCAACTCGGACAAATCAGTGTCTAGTAGGGCTGCATCATAGCCCCGCTGGCACGCAATTGGGCGTTGAATATGCCAGCCCACAGGAGCATTCATGAACACTAAACACCCCTACGCTAAGCTTGATCACGTCCCCGAATTCATCGACTGGTTGGCGGGTCATCTTGATTCGGACACGCTCATCACGCATGAGTACGTTGATCGTCGCTCGGGAGTACGGTGGTCGTGTAACAGCCTGTACGGCGCGTTTACCTCGTATTGCTGGAATCACCCGGGTAATACCCGCCTCGCGTTCAACCCAGGGGTTAGCGCTGCCAGCAACGAAATGGCGCTGTCCGCACTGCGCGCAGACTTGATCGCTGCTGGCAGCAGCGATGCGTTGATCCTCCAGGCGTCCCTCGACGTCATGGCCTGGGGAGGTGTCACCTCCCGCAACAACGAATGGTTGAAAGCCAACAAGACTGGCCTTGCAAAGATGATTTCGGATGTCGCTACAGCATTGGTAGACAATGATCCCGACGCCCCGATTCTTCGTAATCAATCGCTGCGCTTCAATTCGGGAATGACCAAAATCTATTCGTTGCTTTGCCCTGATTTCATCATCTACGACAGCCGGGTAGCCGCTGCATTGGGATTGCTGGTGGTCAAATACTGCAATGTCAAATGCCTGACGAAAGTTCCGCCGGCGCTTAATTTCCCTTGGGCCGGGGCGAAAGAGTCGACCACTGCTCTCGCACCTAAACGCCGTAACCCAAGTATCGGAAGTCTTCAGTTCAAACGCCTGCGCTCAGGGTCGCATCACGCACGTTGGAACATGCACGCCAGCTACGTGCTCAGCCAAGTGGCAAAACATCCTCTCTGTTCTGAGAGTCCTTTCCGGGTCGGTAAAACAACCCAACAAACACTTCGCAGCATCGAACAGGCTCTGTTCAGTATTGGGTATGACTTGCCGGTGAACGACTGACCACCATTGCTTTGGTGAAACGATCTCACAAGTCATCCTGCTGGAGGAGGCGAGGGGGCGTCCTGCGCCCTTGCGCCCCCACTAACTTAAATCGGAGGCCCCAATGGCCGAGATGACCTCGCTGCAACTCATGATTGTCGAGTTGGCGAAAAGCGGTACTAGTTCGTCGGCGCTCAAATCTGCTGTCCTAAGCGTTCACCCACACCTGAACGATGGTGCTTACTTGGGGGAATTGGCCACCTTGCAAGTCAAAGGCTGGCTTGTTGGTGAAGAGGCGGAGGGCGCTTGGTTTTTCACGTCTTTCGTCGACGACGTGGTCGCTGACCGGGTACCTGAGTACAGCCCGGAGTTCGCCGAAATGATTGTGGCCGCGGATTGTGGCAACTGGACCGAATTGGACCCGGATGAACTCATAGCGCAGTTGGATGAAATGCTCAGAAAGGCAAACGCCCGGCGTTCGGGAAAAGCGTAGCGTTGGATTTACAGGGCTCCGTTGTTGTCTTCACCCTGACAACGCACAGAATAATGGAGTGACAACGCTCCAGTCACCATCGGGGGATCCTAAAAATGGAGTGGCAGCGCTCCAGTTAGGCCTTTCGCTACGCTAAAAATATTACTAAAGTGCCACTATCTAATAGCGAGATGATGGCAATGAATATCCTCACGCCTCAACCCATTCAGGTTTCGCTCGGCCAATGGTTTAGCCGCAACCTATCCTCCGTTCTCGCTGTCGCAGGTGCGCTGCGGGAAACGCAACACGATGCCGACGGCCCCGGGCCTTTGTCCGCGGTGCAGATCCAGCAGCAAACCGGCATCGCTCGTAGCACGCTGCGGGCCCTGAAATCACCAGCGCAAGGTAGCGATGCCAACCCGGACCTGAGCACTATCGAGCGTCTTGCCCAGGCTCTGGGGGTGCCACCTGCTTTCCTGTTGATGCGCCCCCAGGACTGGGCACTGCTGGCCAGCGCGATCGGCAACAGTGGCGATTACTTGGTTGCAGCTCACAAGTTGGAGGCCGAAGAGCGGCTTCAAGAGATTAATCCGGTGGAAAAGGTCTTGCGCGAATGCAAGGTCCATCCGGATCGGCGCCCCAGTATTGTGGGTGCCTCGCCGGAAGTTGCCCGGGCCAATGCCCGCGATGAGTGGCGTAGACGCGCATGTCTCAAGCTCGATGCGCTGATGCTGCGCGAGATTTCAAAATCCGGCCCACGCAAGTGGTTGGCCGCGATAGCGGGCGCCTGGGTCAGCCAGACCACGCCACACGATCCTTCTTCTAGCGAACAATAAGGAGTGCCGGGATGCCGATCATTCACGACCCCGATCTTGCCGATGTATTGATGAGTGCCAGCGCCGACGACGTGGGCCTGTTGATAGATGTGATCACCGACAACGGCAAGGGCCGCATCTCCCTGTCATCTTCAGTCTGTCGTCAGTTGATGTCCGACAAGGACAAGGGTGTCGGCGAGTCGACCCGGGCTATTTTCGCCGAGGAGCTTACCCGCTTTGGCGGCAACTCACTGGTCAACCTGTTCCGCGGCGGTAGTGGTGTGCCGTACCGCGAGCTGTTGGCTGATGTGGCCGGGCACGTCGGCGCGAAGAACAAGGCGAGCGCCAGCTGCGCCGAGATGGAAATGGCGATCATCACCAAGGTATTCGCCCAGTCCCTGGCGCGGATGAGCGAGGAAGACCGCAAAACACTGTTCGAATCCCTGGGCGGACTGACGTACCGACCCGGCATGGGGCCGGGGGCATTGGCGGCTTTGCTGGCTTCACTCGGTAGTTCCGGGTTGGCTTCCTACAACGTGGCGGCGGTGGTCGCCAGCGCGACCATGAGCAGCCTGGTAGGGCGTGGCGTGGTGCTGGCGGGTTCGAGCACCCTGGGTCGTGGTCTAGCAGTGCTGGCTGGCCCGGTGGGCTGGGCCATCACCGGGATCTGGACGGCATTCGACCTAGCAAGCCCGGCGTACCGGGTCACCGTGCCCTGCGTCATCCAGATCGGCCATATGCGCCAGAAGATGTTGCTCAAACCCACCTGTCCCGGTTGCCACGCGATAGTCGCGGCCGCCGCCAACTTCTGTGGCAAATGCGGGATACGCCTGGGCGCCTGATGCCCACTTTAGACGACCAAGGAGTGAGTCAATGAACCCTGTGATTTCCCCTCTCGAATTTCTCCTGACCAACGTCATCTGCTTCGCCGCTGGCGCGGCCACGGTGGTCGCGCTGAGCCTTGCGGCGAAAGCCGTGCATGCCTCCGGCAAACGCGCCGCGCAGAGCGCCACCTGAACCAACGGATTGAGTAGGAGCGAGAACCGTGTACAGCAACCATCACGCCAAGCGACTGGTATCCCTCAAGGGGGAAATCATAAAGATCAATGCAGACATCCAGAATCTGCGTGCCGACCTCGAATGGTTCGAGCGATTCGACCAGGAGAGCAACCATAGCAGGCTCGCTCAGGTGCAACGGGAAACTCTCGCCGCGCGGGAGCAGCTTGCCAGGGTCGAACAGAGCATCAAGGCCAGCCGCGCTGAGCTGAACAGCGCCAAGGGCGTTGCCGAGGCGGGCTGGTCGCCGTTGCACTGGTTTTCCAGTGAACGGCGCGTGGCTGAGCGCCAGGTCAGCACCCTGCAGGAGCGGCTGGCGCAGTTCAAGAGCCGGCAAGAGGGCTTGGTATCCGGGCTCGGCGAAAGCGAACGGGAGCAGCTGCGCCTGAGCGCCAATTCGCGGCGATACCAGGGCTTCGATTCATTGCAGGCCAAGGCCACCATCACGCAACTGGACAACGACGTGCAACGCCTGCAGAGCGTCGTCGACGAAGTCAGAAAGGCCAGCGCCCACTGGGAGGCGGTGGCCGGAGAGGTGTATCGCAATTGGAAAACTACTCATGACCAGTTGCGGGCGACGGAGCGGGACATCATCGATGCCGAATGCTTCATCAACCAGTTGGACAATGCGCAAAGCTCATTCGATAAAAGGATGGCCCATGACGAATGTGAAAACCGCTTTGGT
The DNA here is from genome assembly GCF_022952855.1 of Pseudomonas sp. RGM2987. GTDB lineage: Bacteria > Pseudomonadota > Gammaproteobacteria > Pseudomonadales > Pseudomonadaceae > Aquipseudomonas. Next base: position 37,805 of record NZ_JALJDX010000193.1, read on the forward strand.
GTCGGGCAACGCAGTCCGGATAGGGTGTTGAAGGATCGGCAATTCCACCAGCGCAAACTGGAACGGGAAGAGGAAAAACGCAAGCGCCGCCTGCGCGACACCATTCGCTTGCTGGAAAACGAAATCCGCAACTTGGTGGTAGATGGCAATAATCTTTGCTACCTGAACGAAGCGGGCGGAAAACGGCGCTTCATCGGTCTGGAGGTGCTCAAGACACTTGTGCCTCACCTGGCCGCGACTTATGGCGTGACCTTGGTCTTCGATCCGGGCATCCGCCGCCAGCTCGATATGAGCGACAACGCACTCCAAGCGATGTTTCCGCAGGCCCGGATACTGGTTATGCCGCCCACCCTTACCGCCGACCATCCGGTGCTGGCCGCCGCGGAGTTCGATGTCGAGACCTATGTGATCAGCAACGACCACTACAGCGATTACCCGGACATGGCTGCGGTCCGAGAGGATCGGGTACTGCATACAGTGGTCCATCGCGACTCCGTGCAGATCCCGCAGCTGCAGGTATTGCAGCCTTACTGATGCCCCACGCGACCGGTGACTACCGGTCATGTGCAACCCACGCCCGTGCAATCGTGCAGGCTAGCAACGAGTCAAGAAAGATGGATCTGAAAGGCCACCTGCTGTACATCGATATCACCCAAATCTGCGGCATCGGTTGCGCGTTCTGCATGTACGCCGACAAGCACAAGACGGGGATGAGCATGGAGTTATCGAGCCTCGCCCGGGAGAACCTGGCGGCGCTGATCAACGCCCCCGACGTCAAGCGCATCTCCATCAGCGGAGAGGGCGAACCCCTCAACAACGCCAGAGTCTTCCACGAGATTCTTGAGCTTTCCCAGGGCGGCAAGCGTTTCGAGTTCATCACAAGCGGTTTCTTTCCCCACGAGAAGATGGCGGAGTTCTATGACACCACCAGTCGCATCGTGGTCAGCCGGGGCGACACCTGCAATATCCGACTGAGCTCGGACAGCCACCATATCGAAAAGGTGAAATGGCGGGCTCATGGCTTCAGCCTGGATTACCTGCGACGAAACAAACCGGCCGGGCTGAGCTTTTCGTTTCGCTCGATCGACACTGATCGGGAGTTCACCCGCGACTACCTCCGGGAGGAACTGGCGCGCTGGGGCCTCGACGCCGGGATCGTCGCGGGCAATGCCCTGGAAGATACGCTGGTGGTCGGCGAGGAACGGTTCGGTATCGACTACAAGAACCTGGTCCACCCGGCGGCCGACACGCCACCAGGTTATCTGGATCTGCATGGCTACATCGACGCGATCGAAGCCCGGGTCAACAAGCGCTTCACCCTCGGCAGCCTCAACCCGCCTCCTCACGCCAACGGCATGGACCTGACGGTGAAACCTAATGGTGACGTCTACCTGTACGGCATCGAGCACCAGCGCCTGGGCAATATCCACTTTGACCGGATTGGCTGGGAGCGACTGGCCAGCCATGTACGCGACACGCCCCTGGTCCGCGCCCTTTACAGCCAACCACTGAGGGACCTGCTGGCGCGTCTCGACGACCTCGAACTGGTGCACAAGATCCTGCGCAAGGCGAATAACCCCTACTGGCTGGTCAAGGAACTGGCCAATCACGATGGCCTGTTAGAACAGATGGTGCCGGCATGATCGACTCCCACAGTCATACCTTTTATTCCAAGCATGCCGTCGGTACGGTGGACGAATTGGTGCGGGCGTCAATCGCCGCCGGAGTGAAGATCCTCACCATTACCGACCACGCGCCGTTTCCGGTGGACAGCGACAATCGCCTGCTGGAGGCGGAACTGGAGCGCTATTTCGCCGATATTGAGCGGGCACGACAGGAGCACCAGGGACAGATCAAGATCCTGCGCGGACTGGAGTTCGACTACATGCCGGGTGCGGATGCCTACAACCGCGAGTTGCTGGCCCGGTACGATCTGGATTTCGCCATCGGCTCGATCCACTACGTCGAGTTACCGGGCGAGCCCATGGCTAAGGTTTGGGAGTTGGCCAGGCTGTCCGCCCCGGCCTTTCTCGACCGTTATTTCGCCCATCTGCAAGCCTTGCTGGAGTGCGGGCTGTTCGACACAGTCGGGCACGCCGACACGCTGCTGCGCGGGGTGGCGGAAGACGTAGTGCTGCGCCGGATGGAACCGATGCTGCCGCTGTTCGCCCGCAATGGTGTGGCCTATGAACTGAATGCCTCGGGCATTCGCAAGTCGAGCCTGTTGCCCGGTTCGACTCGTGAGGTTCAGGGTGTCTGGAGCTATCCATCACGCACCCTGCTGCCCCAACTGATCGCCTACGGCGCGGCGTTCACCATAGGTTCCGACACCCACGATCCGCATGACGCGGGGGCCGGCATCCGCACCCTGGTCGATGAACTGCAACCACTGGGCCTGCACCGGATCAGCTACTTTGAAGGGCGTCGACGCATCGACATGCCCCTGGATTTCTTCAGCCCGGCGTCTGGCACCGATACAAGGATTGTCCCGTGAACTCCCGATCGAATGACTGGAATCTACTCGCCACGGCGCCTGTCGACGAACAGCTGGCGCGCTTTCGCGAGGCCGTGGCCCGGCCGCAGGCGGAGCACGTGAATGGAGGTCTGCGCGCGTTCGCTGGCGGCTTGCTGGCGCAAGACCTAATCAATATGGACAACTATGTCGCGGTGCTCGGCGGTCATGCCCTGAACTGTCTGACGATCGACGGCACCGACGGATTCCGCGACATGAGCAGTGGCGCAAGCGCCTCCGAGCTGACGGCCATCTACAGCCGTGCCAAGTACGGCAGCCAGAAGGACATCAATTTTCTCGCCGGCCTGGTGATCAACTATCTGGAGCGACAGCTGGATGACCCGGCGTCACACTGGGCACGGCTGTTCACCAGCGCGCGGGAGCACGACGAAAATGTGGTGCTGATGACCACTGGCTGGCGCAACGTGCCTTCGACGGCCAACGTGCTCTACGACATCGTGGTGGAGGAGATCAACGTCAAGCTCGCCCATATGGGCCTGCCCACCCTGATCAACGTCAAGCTGCCGCGCATCGCTCCTCCTTGCGAGAACTACGCGAGCCTGAGTACTGAAGAGCGCGAGCGGGTCAATCTTGTCCAGGACCATGTGATTCCCGCGGAGAACTTCTATCGCTGGAGCGGCGTGCACGTCATCTTTGGTGACGATGTGCTGGTGACCGGATCGACCGCCGACAAGGTGTTGCGTGAGTCCCTGCTAGCCGGTGCCCGCTCGTTCCAGGCGATCTACCCTATTGCCATCGATCCGCGGGTTGCCCTGGCTAATGCCACCGTCGAGGAGCGCCTGAACATGGTGGAAATCAGCCATCAGCTGGACGACACATTGGCCAAACTCCTTGGGGCGGCGGAATACCAACCCATCCTGCGCACGTTGCGTCTATTGTTTTCGACGGACAACTACCAAGCCTTGCCGGCATTCCTGGCGCGGGTGCCGGCGGCCAATTGGTTGCGGCTGTACAAGGCGGCTCTGGGAAACGAGTTCCTGCGGCAGGCCGAATGCATACCTTCGCTAACGCTGCTGCGGAATTACCTGGAGGACCTTGGGCTACTGGGCAGTGGCGGCGTGACGGCAGAGAGGGCCACGTTGTGCGTGTGAACTACGTGAGCTACTGGGAAACGGCGGCGGGGCAGAGCATGCCGCCGTGGATCGCCTTGGCTCTGGTCTCAATGCAGCGGGCGCTGGGGGACAATTTCACCCTGCTAACCCCGGTCAGCCTGCAGAATTGCATAGATGCTTCTATCCTCGGCAAGGATTGGCGCTTCGAGTCGCTGACCTTCAGCATGGACAAAGGGATCGAGGCGATCGTCGCCAGGAGCGACTTCATCCGCATGGCCTACGTTCATCGCCATGGCGGGGCCTGGATCGACGCGGACAGCATCCTGCTGCGCGACCCGACCTCGTTGTTGTTCCCGACGGGACTCGACAAGCGACTGCACTGGCACAGCGAATGCCTGTTCGCCTCACTGCCGGGAAACGCCGATCTCGCAGAGGCACTGGCGACCGGGCTCGCCGTAGAGACACATGCCTGGGGCAACCCGGGAGGGATCAAGGAGCTTGTCGCCAGGTCGCCGCACCAGCTGGTGACAATTTCGCCATCGGTATGCGACCCGGGTTATCGACCGCTGTACAACTTCGACAGTTGCGCGGTGATGAGGCGCACGGACATTGCCGTGAGCGACTTTCTGCTCCGCGACGTGAACCTGCTCAAGCTGTACAACACCTGGTTCAAGCGGACCGCGACACGCGATGTGTCGGTGGCCGAGTTCCTTGAAGAGGGAACCCTGTTGTCACGCATCTTCCTGCATATCGAACCCGATCTTGGCTTCTGGCTGGGGGAGTGTGAGCGCTTGATCGAACACTGCGGCTGATGGGTTTCAGGACAGTTCCACCGCATGCGCCGGCAGGTGCACGCGGCAACGTTGGGCCCCGTTTAGCTCCAGGCGAGTCGCGATCACCTCGTGCACCGTCGGGGTCTGCCGGTGTGGCGAGCCATGGGCGACGTACAGCCAGGCCGGCACGCGGTGGGCAAGGTGGTCGAATTCCAGCTCGATACGCAGCAAGTCGAACACCTCCCTGGTACGTCCGCTCGGTGTCCAAGCCAGCGGTGCGCTGCGGTGATGAGGATGGATCAAACGCAGCGGTCGTGACAATTGCAGGTTCAGCGTACCCGGATGGCAATCGGCGATTTCAGGAAAAGACCGGCTGATCAAGGGCAGCTGGCGGGCCAGCGTGCCAGTGGCCACGCCCAGACCTGAAACGATATGCGCATCCACTGCGAGGGCCGCATCGATTGACTTTTGGAGCAGTTCGGCGACGGGTTGAATCACGTCGGCATCAGTGAATTCGTTCATGTTTTTCCTGCCGGTGTGCGGGTACTGACGTGGTCCCTGGCGACTAAACACAACCCGGGTATGGGGGGAAAGCGGCGGCAGCCAGGGATTGGAAGAGTTGCTGGCCGGATAGATCGCGACCAATGCCGCCTTCAGTCCGACGGCCATGTGCACGATGGCAGTATCGACACTGACAACCACTCTGGCCCGCTGGATGGAACCCGCGACCGCGCGGGGCGTATCCAGTTCGACCAGTGTCCGGACGTTGCTGCGGGCGATGGCGTGTCCGAGCTGCAGTGCCTCGGCACGGCTGGCGGGACTGCACAGAATGCCAATATGGTGCTGCGGCCAGACATCCGCCAGGGCACGGACCAGCGAGAGCGCTCTGGCGAACCCAAGGCTTTTATCAGGTCGGCTGGCATAGGGGTTGACCAGGATGTGCGCGACGTTGTCGTCCTGTCGTTCGGGAAGCGGGACGATATAGTCGCGGTTGATACGGGTCGCACCGAGGTCGAGCAGGACCCGGGTATAGCGCTCGACCACGTTGAGCTGCGCGGTTGCTTCACCAAGCTTGCCGCTGACGCAGTGCAAGGCATCATCCAGCGAGTAGACCCGGGCGGGCTTAAGTAAGCGGATGAACAGCATCTCGATGGGTTGGATACGGCCAACTAGGTGGACAAACACATCGACCGATCCCAATTCCCGTACCAGTGGGCCCAGCCCGGTCAGCGTGGGTGCGCAAGCGACAGAGATGACCCGGTCGACGCCGAAATCGAGCCGATGCAGGTCGACCAGCTCCGGTACGGTGAGCACGGTGACCCGGGCACCGAGCTTGTGCGCTTCGCGAAAGAAGAATGAAGAAACGATCGCGTCGCCCAGTTTGGCGTCCCAGCGGGGAAGCACGATATGCAGGGGTTGGGCAAGGTCGCGAGGTGCCAGCTGGCGGTCCACCAGGCAGCGCATCAACAGGCGCGCCATAGACTTCCGATGGTTTTGCAAAATGGGCATCAGTTCGCACTTTCCGGAATAGCTGGCGATGATATCTATGGCACGGGGCCGTTACCAGTATTGGCCTAAGGCGCGTGACATATGGCGACGAGACAGGTGCCCGCGTACCAACTGCCAAAATATATTCACTACGATGCTAGTGCCTAAGCTTAGCTGCGTTATCAGGGAAGAACTCAAAGCTGCTGGCTTCGCTGATACAGCTCAGTGACCCAAGGCGAGTGATTAGCTTTCTGAAAAACCAAACAGAGCTCTTTTCGAGGCCGCGTTACGCCGACATAGAACAGACGTCTAGCTTCGCGCATGCCTCGTTCTGACTTAGCGTCGCGACAGTTGGGGAAGTCTTGAGCATTGATACCAAAGATGATGACCGCGTCAAACTCGCGACCTTTGGCGCTATGTAAGGTACTCAAGGTCACTCGGCCAGAGCCATCTATCCGTCCCGCAAAAACATTGAGGGGCATATCAAGCTTCGACGCCGGGTCTGTCCGCACTAACAACTCAGAACAGACTTCCCATTCCTGATGAGTGTTTCGGGCAATTTTCTGCCAAGGCTCAATCAGCTCGCGGCAAAAGCGTGTCAAACACCAATGTTGTGGGCCAGTTTGATCATGGGTGTTTGCCATACTTTTTCGAACAGTTCCACGACGGTGAAGTTCACGAATCTGTACATGCAGTCTGTCACCTTTGCTCATGGCTAATTTAAGGTCATGACACAGAGTGTCGCGGTGTTAAATTCCGGAAAACTCTGGGTGCAACAGCCTATGACGGTGTTCGCGTCTCTGGCGTCGCGTACGCTGGAAAAGACAACATCGACTCGTTTGGCGTGTGCGCGTAAGTTGAGGACAGCACGGCACTGAGCTGATCGCTTAACAGGTTCCAGGCGTTTTTCTTCTCTCCGGCATAGTCGTGATGCAGGTAATGGCGCCTCACCCGAGAGCCTGCCAACACATGGTTTTGGCAGCGATCGATGACGTCCAGGTTGACCCCCAAAGCCTGCATCATGGTCGCGCCCGTGCGGCGCAGGTCATGCGGCGTCCAGTCGCCGTTTTGGCCGTCGGCAAGGACCAGGGTATCGTCATGGCACCGTCTGGAGAGGGCCTTGCGGTTTTTGAACCGGGCTTGGCGGTCACCCACCTGCTTGCTCACCACTTTCACGTCCACATGTCCGTCATCCTGCTTGTTCGGAAAGCACCACTGGGAGTCTCCCGTCAGGGTCTTGAGTTCCTGAAAGAAATGCAGGGTAAAGGGGGAGAGGAAGACATAGTGGTCCTGTTTCTTGCCGCGAGTGCCTTTGACGTTTTCGCTGGGGAGGAACCACGTCTGCCGGTCCAGATCGACATTTTTCCATTCGGCCTGGAGCAATTCACCAATCCGGCACAGCGTGCCCAGGCTAATCCAGAGCGCGAGCTGCGTTTCCTTCTTTAGTGGACGAATGCCGTCGTATTTTTGGCCCGCGGGGAGGGCGTCGTAATCGGCGGTCATTTGCTGGAAGCGGTTGTGCAGTTCTAACAGCTCCGCCGGGGAAAGGATGCGGCTTCTTTCCGCTTCGTAGTCGGCAGGGATCAAGGGGGAGATGTCGACCAGCTCAGTTGGATCACCCTCGATCAATAAGGCCCGCCAAGGTTGTCGCTTTCTAGCCCAGCTAAACATCTGGGTGAGGTCGGCGAAGAAGCTGATGGCTTGCCGGTGAGCGCCGCGGTTGACCACGGTGCGGATCAGCGCCCGAACATCGTGTTCGGAGACGCTGCTCACTGCGGTCTTGCCGAGTGCTGGCAAAAGGTCCTTGTTAAAGCGTCTTTGCAACTCGGCATTGCCGTCTTTACGCGCGACGCCATCCAATAGCCAGGCCTTGACCAGGTCCTGGACGGTCAGCGTTTTCACCTTCGTCGTGTTTACTTGTTCGGCCTCTACGTTAGCAGCAGCGTATGCCTGTGCCTTGGCGGTTTTCTTTTGCTCGTTGGGATTGATCTGCTCATCAATGAGCGCCCTGGCCTGGTTACGCGCCTTGCGGATGTCCGTCAGGGATTTGCGCGGCCAGGTTCCGCAGGCGTACTCTTTGTTCTGGTCGCCCCAGCGATAACGATAGAAAAAGCTGACCGATACACCGTCCTTGCGGGCTGAGATTCGACCGGCCAGATTGCCGTCCTCTCGGAGGATTCGGCCGGCATCGTTGGGAGTCAGCGACTCGAGTTCTTTGATGGTGATTTTGGCCATGAAATGGACTCCCCCTACTTTTACCCCCACAAAAACGTCGGCTCTTGATGGACGTTCCTGGACTCTCGTAGAGCAGAACACCGCTGGAGCTCAAGTAAATACTAGCTTAGAAAAATCCAGAGTAAAATTTTGGAAGCTTTCAGGAAGTATGAAAAAGGAGATGGGGTGCTAGGGGTCGAGTGTTCGAATCACTCCGTCCCGACCATATAATTCAAGGGGTTGCGAGATTTTATCTCGCGACCCCTTTTTATTTTAAAGCGTTTTTCCCCCTACAAAACGACTGGCTCTTGCTGGAATCTTCTATCAGAACGGCTTGCTCCAGCTCTTGCCTGATTGCGCTAATTGGTTTGAAATAGGTGTGATGGCTTTATAGTGGCTTTTTCTACATTGCTCATTAACGATCGATGGCATTGTGGCCTCGATGCAGGGAGGCAAATCGATGCGAGCTCTTTTGAGGTATCCGACGCAGGTTGGCGCCTTCTACATTGCCCAGTCGACTGACGGGCGATTTCACCCAGTATTTGATGATGAGAGCCTGGGCAGCTATCGAAGCATTACCGATGCGATCAATGATCTGACAAGTGATGCAACTAGCTCGGTGCTGCACCCCAGAACATTTGAGTTGCTGGATACGTCTGTTCTCGGGTTACCTGATGATCCTGGCGAGTGGATCCGCGTTTAAGTTTAATACGTCCCATGGCATCGTTTCTCGGGTGCTTGCGGGCAACGTTCCTTATTTCCTTACTTTTTAGAGCGTCGTATGGTGAGTATGAAAAAAATAGGTTTGTATGCGGGGATTTTAGGCGCTTTGGCGTCAGTAGCTGCGCTGGTATTACCAGGAACCGCAGTGTCGCAGAGCAGCAGTGTCGCAATAGTCCGGTCATTTCTGGAAACGGCAATACCGTTAACTACCAGTCGCAGACTGGGTTCCCTAGCGCTGAAACAATCAGGGCACAACGCCCTAATATCAGTGAGCGGCAGTATCAAGCGATACAACCGGGAATGACGTATGACGAGGTACTAGAAATCGTGAAAATACCCGGTAAAGAAGCCGCAAGTACGGGGAGGGTTCAAGTCTACACGTGGGGCACTGAAGTGTATGTCTATATGACGGTGACACTGGTGGATGGCAAGGTCCAATCAAAGTCTCATTGATACCGATTCCCTTACTCAGGCGTCTTGTGGTGTCGTCGATGAGTAATTTTTACCTCTTAGCAAGAATTTACCGGCGCAGGACAGCGCTAAGGAAGCATTTTGTCCGTCATAAATATCAATGAGTTTCCTGCCTTCTTTCGTGCCTACAACTGGTCGAACGTGAACCACAAGGCACGAGGGTATCCGGGCGACATATATCCCGCCTTCCCATGGATAAAGTCGTTAGAAGACCGTGGCAGTTGGCTTGTTAAACAGACGATAATCACTGATGCACCGACGGACTATGTCCGTGAGCTTCTCGCCTGGGGCGCCGGAAAGAACGATCCCCGAATGAGATTTGAGGTCGGTCTGGGCAACGTTTCACTGCTGAGTATCTTCGAGCCAGTAGTTGCCAATATCGGTAGTCCAAAGGCCGCGATCACTGCGGCGCTTCAGATCCCCGGGTGCGGGTTGACCTACGCATCGAAGCTGCTGCGGTTCTTGCGGCCGGATATGCACGCTAGCCTTGATGGGCGTATACGCGAAGCAATGCTTAAAGCCGGATTGCTTAAAGAAATTTACGACAGTAATGAAAATTCGATGGTCCGAGGCTACGTTGCATTCCAGGCCTTCTGCGCCGACCTGGTTACGCAACTCGATGCGGCGAAGATCGTCCGGCCGGGATGTAATCTTCTGGCGGCGCCAACAGAGACAGGCTGGCGAGTGGCAGACGTAGAAATGGCGTTGTTCACCTGGGCCGACCGCTCGAACCCAGGATCAGGCGCTGAGAGCCAGATAACTAACCCTCAGTGAAAGAAGTGTGGCCCGTGCCTTGGCCGCAATCAGCGTTATAAGCCTTTAAAAACAGTTACTTGATCAAAACAAACGCCCGCACGGCACCAGCAGCCGGGGTAAAGAAAATCCTCCTTGTGCTAGCCAGCAGCCTAAGGGCAAGACCAATGGAGCAACGAGCAATGAGCTTTAAACCTCGTTAGTGACTCCAAACGGAATATGTACAGATGGCATTACTGTGCTGGCTGAACGTAGATGGCCCGACTGGTCATCGAAGAAAATATGCGGTCTTAGCACACCCAATACCTTCCTCTTTTCGATGCCGCCCAGAAAAAACGCGTCATTGGCCATCACGCCCCAGCTTTTTAGCGTATTTAAAGCCCGTTAATGTGAAGGCGCATTGCGCGCTGTGACGATAGAAACACGGAAGCGATTTTCGTAACTGGGATCGGCTTTTTTACGCTGCTCTTCGGCAGCCTGAATCTTCCCCATCCGCACGAGAAACTCCTGCAAAGGGCCAGGATTGTGTGGTTGCATCACGTTTTTAACCTCATGGGCATGAAAGTTCGTAAGACCTTGGCTTTGCATCACCGCCTCGGACTCGTCCCCCGCCAATACCCCATCGAAGTCGAATGCAATACGCAGTGAGTTGTCTTGTTCGTCGTCGACGATCGTTGAGTCCAGCACTTGACCTGCAGGGTAGCGAGCCTTGATCGCGGCATCTACGTCCTCTTTGTTGGCAGACAGAAACAAGGCTATGTTCAACGCGGGAATGAACTCATAGGGCGAACGCCCCTGCATGAAAATAGCGCGAGTGATGCCCAGACCGTAATGCTCGATGGTTTTCATAACGCGCAGTCCAGTGTCGGGATCATTTCTGGATAGTAGAACCACCTCCACCAATGGATCATTTTCGGGATCTGTGCTCAGGTCATTAAGAGATAGCAAGCGCCTGACGAATGAGAACGCAATACCCTTTGGCAAAGGAGTTGTCAGGTTTTCTTCCTGAAATTTTCGATAGTGTTGCTCACCTTGACTTCTGAATACTGCGTCCGACTCGGAGAGGTCGAATACGGCGCTAGATGCAACGCCGATGACTAGACGATTTTCTAAATCGTAGGGCATGAAATGTCCCTCTGAGTGATTGAGTACACGCGACCTTCCCTATAGGTGTGGTCTGGATGAAGCTCTAAGGTAGCGCACGACGGGGTATGTTTGAGTGCCTGTTTTTCTGTCCACAGTGAATTTTCCACTATTGACTACACTCGACGAGCGGGTATCGCTTTGGCTAATCCTAAAAGTCACTAGAGCTGGCATTTGGACGACAGAGCATCTGAATGGACTTTTGATGAGGTCGGAATCAAATGCAAAGGCAAGGCGATTCGATTTTTCTCAGTGCTTCTGACTTGGTTGGACATCTTAACTGCCGGCATTTAACGAGCCTTGACTTAGCTGTGGCGAATGGCGAGCTAGAACGCCCCGCTATCTGGGACCCATTGCTGCAGATTCTTTGGGAGCGTGGCGCGCGACATGAACAAGGCTTTGTCGAGCACCTACGATCTCAAGGTCTATCCGTCACAATCATTGACGGTGTCGGAGTTGATGACGAATCGGTCGAGCGCACAAGGAGCGCCATGGTCGCTGGGGACGAGATCATAGTACAAGGCGCGTTTCGCGCGAATGGTTGGGTGGGGCGCACGGATGTCCTCAGGCGAATAGAGGCCGAGAGCGATCTCGGAGCATGGTCTTATGAGGTGATTGATACCAAGCTCGCTCGTGAGACCAAAGGTGGAACTGTCTTGCAGCTTTGCTTGTATGCGGATCTGGTCGGCACCATCCAAGGGAATTGCCCGACGCATAGCTATGTAGTTGCCCCATGGTCTGGGTATGAGCCACAGATGTATCGAATGGACGATTACGCAGCGTACTTCCGACGAGTCAAAAGCAGCCTTGTAGCTGCTATCGAGCTCGCGGGGGAGGTGATCTATCCTGAACCGAAGGAGCATTGCGACATCTGTCGTTGGCAGAGTCGTTGCGACCGGAAACGTCGAGAGGATGACCATCTCTCGCTTGTGGCCGGGATCACCAAAGTCCATATCGATGAGTTAAAACGGCACGGCATAGAAACCATGACGGATCTAGCAGCAATGCCGGTTCCGCTTCCATGGAGGCCGTCGCGCGGGGCAGTACATTCGTACGAGCGGGTACGAGAGCAGGCGCGCATTCAGGTCGAGGGACGCGAAGCAGGGAGTGTGCTTCACGAACTTTTACCTGTTACGGAGGGATTCGGTTTAGCGAGCTTACCCGAACCTTCAGTCGGGGATATCTTCTTCGATCTGGAGGGCGACCCATTTGCTGGGGAAGGCGGCCTTGAGTACTTGTTTGGTTATACTTTTATTGATGGTAACAATGGCATCGCTTATACGGCTGACTGGGCGCTATCTCGTGAGGAAGAAAAACTGAATTTCGAGCGTTTCATCGATTTCGTCGTCGCTCGACAGGAGCAATATCCGGATCTGCACATTTACCATTTCGCACCCTATGAGCCGGCTGCTCTAAAACGGTTAATGGGGCGTCATGCAAGTCGTGAAGAAGAGATTGATGCTCTTCTGCGCTCTAAACGTTTTGTTGACCTTTACAGCGTGATACGAAATGGTCTACGAGCGAGCGTGGAAAGTTACTCGATCAAAAAGCTTGAGCCCTTATACGATTTCAGCCGGGATACAGAACTTTCAGAAGCAAACAAGGCGCTTGCTAAGGTTCAAGCATGTCTTGAGCTGGGAGATTTAGCGTTCATCAATGATGTTGATCGTTCTGTTGTGACTGGATACAACCGAGATGATTGCGTATCTACATGGCGCCTTCGGGACTGGCTAGAAATACAGCGCACCAACTTGATCAACGTTGGCAATATCATTCCTCGACCGGAAGTCCCTGGGAGCGTGCCAAGCGAGGCACTTGGTGAATGGCAAGAGAAGATCAATGGGCTTATCGAACGGTTGACGGACGGGGTTCCTACTGATGCGGCGGAGCGCACGGCCGAGGAGAATGCTCGATGGATTCTCGCGCATTCGCTCGACTGGCACCGGCGAGAACAGAAGGCGCTTTGGTGGGAGTATTTCCGCCTTTCCGACCTTATGGCAGAAGATTTGCTCGACGAGCGAGCTGGACTTTCAGGTCTAACATTTGTGGGCGTGAATGGGGGAACCGCTAAGGCACCCATTCATCGCTACAGCTTCCCTCCTCAAGAAACGGAGATGCGCGGCAGTGAGGATCTGCACACTTTGGGAGGCAGGAAGCTAGGCAGCGTCGACGCAATTTCTCTGGATGAACGTTGGGTCGATATTAAGAAAAGAGGGGACAGTGCAAATACTCATCCTGAGGCAGTTTTTTCCCACACAGTTATTAATACGACTGTCCTCGCCAGTGCGCTTGTTCGCATCGGCGAACATGTCGTTGCTCATGGGATGGAGGGAGGCGAACACTTTCAGGCCGCTCGTGATCTTCTGATGCGTCTGCCCCCTCGTATAGGCAATCAACCGATCCAGCATGAAGGTGAGTCTGCCCTAGATTCCGCACTCCGTGTTGCGGCACATATTGAAAGTGGACTGCTTCCAATTCAAGGGCCGCCAGGTGCCGGCAAGACGCACACAGGCTCACGCATGATCTGTTCTCTGGTACAAGCCGGGAAGACTGTTGGAGTGACTGCCAATAGCCACAAGGTCATCCGTAACCTTCTCGATGGAGTTGTGAAGGCTTCTGAAGAAATGGGAATTGATGTTTGCTGCTTTCAAAAACCTTCGGAGATGGAACCAGATCAGCAGCGATTGCGATTTGTAAAAAGTAATGCTGATTTGCTAAACGCCATCGGCAGCAGAGCAAATGTGGCAGGAGGGACTGCTTGGCTGTGGGCGTCGCCTGATGCAGCGCAATCCGTAGATGTGCTGTTTATTGATGAAGCGGCGCAAATGGCGCTTGCGAATGTAATTGCTGTATCACAAGCGGCGAATAGCGTTGTGTTGCTAGGCGATCCGCAACAACTCGATCAGCCGATGCAGGGTAGTCATCCAGAAGGCACTGATGTTTCAGCTCTGCATCATATTCTAGGTGAAGAGCAGACGATTGCGTCTGACCGAGGACTTTTTCTTGCGGAGACATGGCGTCTTCATCCGGACATCTGCTCCTATACGTCCGAACTATTCTACGAGGGACGTCTTCATCCTCGCCCAGGATTGGAGGCTCAAGCAATTCGCTCACCCGGACGCCTCAATGGTTCAGGCCTCCGCTATGTTGCAGTCGTTTCTGAAGGCAATCAGAGTTCATCGCCGGAAGAGGCTGATTGCGTTCGAACGCTCGTGGAGGAAATCCTTGCGTCAGGCACTACCTGGATCGACAGACATGGTGTTGAGCGACTGATATCGCTTCAAGATATATTAATCATTGCTCCCTACAATGCGCAGGTGTTCGAGCTACAGGACCGCATTTCGGGCGCTCGGATCGGAACTGTCGACAAATTCCAAGGACAGGAAGCGCCGATTGTTATTTACTCGATGACAACATCAAGTTACGCCGATGCACCGCGTGGCATGGAGTTTCTCTACAGCCTAAACCGACTGAATGTCGCTACATCACGTGCAAAATGTGTATGTGTACTCGTTGCATCGCCTACTTTGTTTGAGGCCCAATGCCGAACACCCCGCCAGATGCAACTCGCCAATGCTTTCTGCCGTTACGATGAACTTGCGACGAAAATATAGAAAAAGGAGCTAGTAATCCTGACGGCCTCTGCATTTTCTGCTGCATCACCATGACTCGTGATGATTCGTACTCGCCAGGAGCGACATCGCGCACGCGGAGCTTGGGCTTCATTAAATCGCAGGCTCGAAGCTTGCTGTCGATGGCCAGATCGAAGAGAGCCGGATCTCTGCGTCGATGCCTGCCCCTGCGGTCCAGGACCAGGCGGCGAAATCAGACTTCGTCATGAGCGTTTATCCGAAAGGCGACAGTGGTGCAGTATCCCCGTCGGTGCAGGGCGGATAAATACGCCGGCCGGAATACAGTTGGGATACGCAATAATCAATCAGCGGATGCGTTTGAACGATGCCATGCAAGGGTAGCCTGTCACCTATAAGATTTAGGGCGTCAAAAACAGTAATGCGATGAGGTTCGTGTTCCAATGCAGCAACTTAATATCCCTGTGCCTTATGACGAACGATGCGTGCTCACACCAAGTGGTTGCGCAGTGGTGTGGCCGTTTCTGAATGCAAAGAAAGGCGATGGTCCCTATGAGCTATTTCTGGACACCAATGCCCTGAGTAAAGTGGATTGGGCGCGCGAGCTGCCGCAGCACGTCCGAGACCAGTCCATTCTGAATCCGTTGCCGGCGCTGATGGAACAGTGGTTTTCCAATCCAGAGTTTCGCGCTGACCCGATTACCCGAATAGACGCGATGACCCAAACCTTGTGCGATTTGGGCTTTAACTTTCGAGCGAATTTCGCCGAGCAACAAGTGGCCCTTTTACGCAGGAATGAAGCGGCACTGAAGACGCAGTTCAGCCTCATTTTTCCCTATGTGGTGATCATGAAATCATTGCTGTCGAGGAAGATGCCGGTTGATACGGCGCTGGCTGAGCTTGATCGAATTGGCCAGGCTGATATTCCGCGCTTCACTTCCAGCCTTATGTTGACTGCCTTAGGGGTTGTGCTGAAAAGTAAGCAGGCGCTCAAACTCGACGGGGATACGAAGCCTGCCTACTCGTATCTGGATTCCTTCCTGGCTTTCCAGTCGGGACAAAAGGTTGAGGGTAGCCACATCACAGTGCCGTACCTGCGCAACCGGGCGGGGGATTTGAACCTATGGTTGATACTGCCGACGCTACGCCAGCAGGGTTATTCATTTATTGGCACACCTGCGGTGGTCACGGGCGATAAAGTACTGCACCGATTGATCCTGCGCGTACTGCCACCGCTGCTTCATGTCAGTCAGAAAACGTGCTTTTCCATCTTTCCGGAGGGATTGGATGAGGCCCAATGCACGAAAATTCTCCAGACTGTACAGACCGTTGGGATCAGAGGCGAGATGACCACGGAGCAGCGCCGGCAGCGAGTGGCGGCGTTGTTTGAGTTGGCCAAGGATTTTTGTGCCAACGCTGAAGAGCGTGCGGCCGTAGACAAAAGTTGGCAGGAATGGTGCCTGCCGGGGCTTGGGTTGGATATCCGATTGGACTGAACTGCCAGCGCCGGTCCTGATTGCTCAGGACCGGAATTAGTTTGGTGAACTACGCGTCGGCCGATATCACGGCAGTGCCATCGACGACTTCATCAGAGAGTCACGACTCGATCAACTCCCGCACCCGCGCCATCAAGGTGCTGAGTTGTGGAAGTGGGGATGGACACGAGATTTCCGTGTGCCAATTTCATTTCTTTGGTTGGTGAGTGGAGTTTTTTCAACCGCTTATTATTTGCTGGTTCGTGTGCTCCCTCACTTAGAGCATCGAGTAACGCATTATGTGTCGATATCTGATACGATTTTGCTCAGCAATAAGTGCTTGGCTTTTTATAAATCAGTTAATGTCTTTTGGGATCGTTGCTTGAATTGCTGGTTTAGCGGTGTCAATTTTCGTTCTAAATTTCAACTGGTACCCTCAGGGAGGGAATTCTGTGACTGTAGAGGCTCCAGATGTGCTTCCTGCCATCGTTGATACCAGCAAGCCGCTGGGGCAAGCAGTTGTGGCGATGTTTAAAGGCGTTGAAGAGGAGCTTGAGGAATATCCTCCAGGGGCTGTGAAAATCATCATTTTTGGTGGAGTCGCGGTACACCTGTATACCAATCACCGTGTTTCGGTAGATATTGACGGCGAAATTTTTCACTGTGATCGATCTTTGAGCAAGGATGAGCTCATTGAAAGCCTAGGGGCTACGCCTGAGTCGTTCGTCGATCCTACAGGGCGAACCCTCGCCCTGAACTACGATCTCACGTTCAATACGACGCTTGGGCCACTTCATGAGGACTATCTCGATCGTGCGATTCGCCTTGAAGAATTTGGTGACGCTTCTCCAATTCATATTTTCATTGCGGCCCCATTGGATTTAGCCATCTCAAAGCTCGGACGTGCTACTGAGCAAGACATCGAAGATATTGAAAAGCTCTTACGGATGGGGCTAATCTTGACCACAGATCTGAATCGACTGGCTTTACAGGCGATTGACGTGTACGTTGGTAACAAGGAACCACCACACTCGATCCTTAAGCGGATTATTGCGGATTATCTGGAGACTCACGATGATGACGAAGCGCCATAGCGCCACCGTCCTCTCGACTGAATTGGAACGGCTGGCGAAGCAACCTCTGGATCAAGCGGATGACGCTGCCTTGGTGAGAGCTGCTCGTGCGTTTTGGTACTCGAATGATAACCTTGAAACTGCACTGAACTCATTTTTGCGTAAGGGCAGAAGCGCTGTTGAGGTTAGGCGTGCTGGCTATCTGTTTGAACGACTGACTCAATTTACATGTGCTACGGATTCTCGCGTGTCCGAGGCCAATCGTGCTTTGAATCTTGTCGTATCTCACAAGCAGGGTCATGCCGTTGCAACAAAAGGCCGCGTTGATCGATTGGCATTGTCTTGGGGGCTAGATAAGGGGTTGGGCTTGAAAGTTCAAGCGCTGATGCCCTTTCAGACAAGGCATTTCGAGGCTACCCAGCGACAAATGCAAACGGCGTGCTGAGTGAGTGCTGTAAAAAAACCGGCCGTTTGTTGCCGGTTTTTTTATATGTGTATTTTGTTGAATTGACAAAAGCGTAGATCGGGGTACCCTACAGGCAGGCCTGAGCCGCTTAGCGGC
>NZ_JALJDX010000192.1 GCF_022952855.1 Pseudomonas sp. RGM2987
GGACCGCGAAGCGGTCCCCGCCTCCGTGGGCGCTTCGCACCCAAGCGGGAGCAAGCTCCCTCGCCACAACAGGGTTCTCGGCAGATGCGGGTACATTCAGCCGATCAACCGCCCCAACCCATCCAGCAACCGCTGCAACGCGCCCTGATTGCGGCGCATTACCGCAAGCCCCGCCTCGGCCATGCGCTGGGCATCGCGGGGCAGCTCGAACAGGCGTTGCACGGCCAGGGCCAGGCTCTGGGCATCGTCGACTTCCTGCAACGCCCCGGCGCTGCGCAATTGCGCGGCGATTTCAAGGAAGTTGAACAGGTGCGGGCCACTCAATACCGGTTTCGCCAGTGCAGCCGGCTCAAGCAGGTTGTGTCCGCCGTTGGCCACCAGGCTACCGCCGACAAACGCGCTGTCAGCCAGCGCATAGAGGAACAACAATTCACCCATGGTGTCGCCCAGCAACACTGAGGTCTGCGCGGTGACCGGCTGGGCGCTGGAGCGCCGGACCGTGGCGAAGCCCTGGCTTTCACATAGCTGGTGCACGGCGTCGAAACGTTCGGGATGACGCGGCACCAGGATCAGCAATGCATCGGGATAGCTGTCGAGCAGACGACGGTGGGCGGCCAGCACCACCTCGTCCTCGCCCTCATGGGTGCTCGCGGCGATCCAGACCGGACGATCCGTAGCCTGCCATTGGCTGCGCAGGGCACTGGCGCTTTCGAGCAATTGCGGGTCGATGGTCAGGTCGAACTTGATCGAGCCCGTGACCTCGACCGTTTCGGCCCGCGCGCCCAGCTGACGAAAACGCTCGGCCTCGGCTTCGGTCTGGACCGCGAACAGGCTCATCTCGGCGAGCATTGGCCGGGTCAGCTTGGGAAAGCGTGCGTAGCCGCGAGCCGAACGTTCCGACAATCGCGCATTCGCCAACGCCACGGGAATACCGCGCCTGGCGCACTGATGAATGTGGTTCGGCCACAGCTCGGTTTCCATGATCACCGCCAGGCACGGGCTAACCCGATCGAGAAAACGCCTGGCGGCGCAGGGCAAGTCGTAAGGCAGATAGCAGTGTTGGATGCGCGGCTCGTTGGCGAACAGGGCCTGGATCCGCTCCGAACCCGTCGGCGTCATGCAGGTCACGGTGATCGGCAACTGTGGATAACGTTGCAGCAAGGCGCGGATCATCGGCGCGGCGGCAATGCTTTCGCCCACCGATACCGCGTGGACCCAGATGCCGCCCGGCACCATGGCCGGCAAGCCCCAGGAAAAACGCTCGCCGATACGCCGGGCATACGCCGGTGCCTTGCGCGAGCGCAACCACAGCCGAATCGCTACCAGTGGCAGCCCCAGATAAAACAATGCGCTATAGAGAGTTCTGTTCATGGCGGCGGAGTTTATCGGGTTTTCAACCGATCGCCTGCAACTGCACGGCAAAACGTTCCGCCAACCAGCGCGCCGCCGGGCCCAGGGGCTCGTCGCGCCGCCAGACCAGCTCCACCACCAGCGCTGGCGGGGTCCATTCGCTGTTGAGTTCGACCATGTCGCCCAGGTACGCCGGGTACTGCACCACATGGCGCGGCAGCCAGGCCCAGCCCAGGCCACTTCTCAGCCATTCGGCCAGGACGTAGAAGCTGTCGGCACGCCAGACCTGCGGGCTGGCCTGCTCACTGCCCGGGTACACGCTGGATTGGGTCGCCATCAGCAACTGCCGGTGCCGGGCCATTTCCAGGCAGGTCACATAGTCCAGATCGGCCATGGGGTGGCCGCGACCGCACACGGTCACCATCTCGACGCTGCCCAGCACCCGACGCTCCAGCTCCCCGGGAATCTGCTCGTGGTAGAACAGCAGCCCCAGGTCGGCGCGACGCTCCACCAGTTTGCGCGCCACATCGCCCTGGGCGGCACTGGCCAGTTGCACTTCGAGGGTGGGGAACTGCTCGGCCAGGGCCGCCAGGCTGTCGATCACCGGCTGGTACGGCATCGCTTCGTCCTGGGCCAGGCGCAGGCGCGCTTCCTGACCGCGCATCAAGGCCTGCGCACGACCGTTGAGACGCTCGCACTGGCGCAACACTTCCCGCGCCTCTTCCAGCAACGCCGCGCCGGCCTCGGTGAGTTGCGGCTGACGACCGCTGCTGCGCTCGAACAGGCTGACGCCCAGATCGGTCTCCAGCAGGGCAATCGCACTGCTGATGGCCGACTGAGCCTTGCGCTGGTCACGGGCCACCGCAGAAAACGAACGCTTTTCGGCGACGCCGACAAACAGCCGCAGCTGCTCCAGATTCCATTGAACGTTCATGGCGCGTCCTATCTCGAATACAGATAGGTAATGACTTTACCGCATCTGCCCAGCTTCTAAAATGTCGCCATTGAAAGACGCAACACTCTACCGAGGACTGTCCATGAATGCTTACTACTACCTCGCTATCGCTATCTGCGCCGAAGTGATCGCCACCGTTTCGATGAAAGCGGTGAAGGGCCTGAGCACGCCCCTGCCCCTGGTGCTGGTCATCGCCGGCTACGGCATCGCGTTCTGGATGCTGACCCTGGTGGTGCGCACCGTTCCGGTGGGTGTGGCGTATGCAGTGTGGGCCGGGATGGGCATCGTCATGGTCAGCGTGGCGGCGCTGTTCATCTACGGGCAGAAGCTGGACGTGCCGGCGATGCTGGGGATGGCGTTGATTGTGCTGGGGGTTGTGGTGATCCAACTCTTTTCCAAGACCGCCGGGCATTGAAAGCACCGATCAATAAAGCTGAAACACCATTGTGGCGAGGGAGCTTGCTCCCGCTTGGGTGCGAAGCGCCCACCAAGAGCGAGGACCGCTTCGCGGCCCAGCGGGAGCAAGCTCCCTCGCCACAAGAGCGCTCGCCCGGATGTTGATTCTCAACAAATCCCAATAGCATCGAGTCTGTATACTGCGCCCTCGTCTTGAACACTGAGGTCGCTGCATGCCATCCGTTATTTCCACCGACGTTCTGATTGTCGGCGCCGGAGTCGCCGGCCTCTGGCTCAATGCACGCTTGCGTCGCCAGGGCTTTTCGACCGTGCTGGTGGAAAGCGCCACCCTGGGCGGCGGGCAGAGCGTCAAATCCCAGGGCATCATCCACGGAGGCGCGAAGTACGCCTTGCACGGTGCCCTGACCGGCGCCTCGGAAGCGATTGCCGACATGCCCCGGCGCTGGCGCGAAGCCCTCAAGGGCGACGGTGAGCTGGACCTGTCCGGTGTGCGCATGCTGTCCGATGCCCATTACCTCTGGTCTCCAGGCACCCTGGCCGGCAATCTCACCAGTTTCTTCGCCAGCAAGGCCGTGCGCGGGCGGGTCGACCAGGTCAAGGGCGAACAACTGCCGCCGGCCCTGCAAGACAAGCGTTTCAAAGGCAAGGTCTATCGCCTCGCCGAGCTGGTGGTGGATGTTCCCAGCCTGATCGCCCGCCTGGCGGAACTGGCCGGCGACAGCCTGCTGGCCGGGCAACACATCGAACCGCTGCGCGAAGGTGGCGAACTGGTGGGCCTGAAGGTGGATGAGCGCGAGATCCGCGCCCAACGCATCGTCCTCAGTGCCGGCGGCGGCACCGCCGACCTGCTCAAGGCCCTGGGCCTGGACCAGCCGGCCATGCAGCGCCGGCCATTGCACATGGTCCTGGTCAAGGGCCCGAGCCTCAAGCCGCTGTATGCCCATTGCCTGGGCGGCGGCCCCAAGCCACGCGTCACCGTGACCACTCATCCGGCCGCAGACGGCCAATGGGTCTGGTACCTGGGGGGCGACCTCGCCGAAGGCGACGCCGTGGCCCGCGAGCCGGCCGCGCAGATCGCCGCCGCTCAGAAAGAGCTCAGTCAATTACTGCCCTGGATCGACCTCAGCACCGCGCAATGGGCCACGCTGCGGGTTGATCGCGCCGAACCCTTGCAGTCGGGCCTGACCCGCCCGGACAACGCCTTCCTCGCCGAACAGGATCGCCTGCTGGTGGGCTGGCCGACCAAGCTGGCCCTGGCCCCGGATTTCGCCGACCGGGTGATCAACGCACTGCAACGCGACGCTATCCAGCCAAGCCATCCGGCACCGTTGCCCGAGCTGCCGAAACCGCCCATGGGCATCGCTGCCTGGGAGCAACTGCTGCCATGAGCCAGCCGACCCTGCACGAGCTCTATCGCCCGCTGGGCCATGCCGGCCCGCAGGTCTCGCCCCTGGGCCTGGGCACCGTCAAGCTCGGCCGCGACCAGGGCGTCAAATACCCCAACGGTTTCCGGATTCCCGATGACGACGAAGCGCGCATGCTGCTCAAGTTGGCACGCGACCTGGGCATCAACCTGATCGACACTGCCCCGGCCTACGGCCTGAGCGAAGAACGCCTCGGCCCGCTGTTGCGCGGCCAACGCCAGGACTGGGTGATTGTCAGCAAGGTCGGCGAAGAGTTCAGCAACGGCCAGTCGCGCCACGACTTCAGTGCTGCTCACACCCGGTTCTCGGTGGAGCGCAGCCTCAAGCGCCTGGACACCGACTACATCGACCTGGTGCTGGTGCACTCCGACGGCAACGACCTGGCGATCCTCAACGACAGCGAGGTCTACCCGACCCTGGCGGCGCTAAAGCGCGAGGGCAAGATCGGCGGCTTCGGCTTTTCCGGCAAGACCGTCGACGGTGGTCTCAAAGCGCTTGAGCAAGGCGATTGCGCGATGGTCACCTACAATCTGAACGAACGAAACGAGAAGGCTGTCATTGACTACGCAGCCGGGCACGGCAAAGCGATCCTGGTGAAGAAAGCCCTCGCCAGCGGTCATGTCTGCCTGAGCCCGGGAGTGGACCCGGTGCGCGCCAGCTTCGAACTGTTGTTTGAACATCCCGGCGTCACCAGTGCTATTGTCGGCACCATCAATCCGCTGCACCTCGCCCATAACGTCGCGACCGTAGCCAAGGTCCTGCGTGACAACTGACGCCGCCTGACGCGGCATGAAGAAGGAGTCGACATGCCGCGTACGCTCATCAGGAAGAACCCCAGCAACTTCAAGACCCTGCCCCTGCTCGTCGAAGCGACTCCCGAAGGCCTGACCTACCAGAGTGTCGGGATGCCGCTGAATTTTTCCCAGACCCTACAGCGTCGACGCCCGGTTACGGTGGCCGATGCCGAGCGCTTTTCCCTTGAGCTGGCAAACCTGGGCGTGTCGGTGCGACTGACCCTGCATTGGCAGAATCGCGACTATTGGGTGCTGGTGCGCCAGCGTCGGCAGGATCGCGGCGACGTGGTGCTCAAGTTGATTTCCGGTTACGTCCCGGCCCATGAGCTGAACCTGCCGCTGCTCACCGCCATCAGTGAGATTGCCGAGGAGTGCCTGCTGGAAACCCCCGAAGGCTGGCTCGGCGGGCGTTTCAACGACACCTGGCTGCCGGCCCCCTACGCCGCCGCCCTGCACTATCGCGAAGCCCTGCCGTTTCGCCTGACACCGCTGTCGGGGTCTGCGAGGCCGGTGCGCACGGGCAACCTGCAACTGATCGAACGGCCACGGGCCTACGTGCACTTGCCGACGGCATCGCTACAGTTGATTTACGATTTGCGCCTGGAAGTTCCCAAGGAAGCCAAGTCCCTGAGCCTGTTTCATGTCGATGAGCGCCTGGAGGGCGACCAGTTGGTGGCGCGCCTGGATCGCAAGCGCCCGGACCTCTACTTGATGCCACTCAAGGATGGCAAGCCGACCGGCGAGCTGTACACCGTCAAGCGCGATCAGTTGATCCCGGCCAGCACCCGCGGCCTGCACCTGGCCGAAAGCTTCGCCAGCCAGGAAGGTTGGGTGGTTCGCGAAGAACGTATCCGTTGGAAGGACTGGATGGTACAGCAGGGCCTGGAGATGCCTCCAGCCCGGCGCCACGGCCTGACCCGGCTACGGAAAAAGGCCCTGGGCCTGATGCGCATGGTCCGCGGGACGCTGCAAAAGTAGTCTCAGGCAGAACGGCGCTTATCGAGGTAGGTGCGCCAGCGGGCGAACAGATGGAAGTAGCGGTTCTCGCGCTTGCCCATGCCGCGTTTGGGCGAGAACGACTCCTCGGCAAACTCGCCATTGATTCGCACCCGTGAGGCGGTGGTCGGTAGGGTGCAGACCCTGACACGCGCCTGCTGCAAGGCGTATTTGAGCAGCCGTTCGGAGTGCAGTTTCCTGCCGGTGGCCTGGCAGAAGTCGAAAATGCGTTCGATCCGCCGGCCATAAGCCCGGTAGGCGTCACGCCCGCAGATCGCGAACCGGTCATTCAAGCCGCCCCACCACTGCCAGTCCGGAATGTACGCGTTCATCCGGCGGGCATCGGGGTACGCAAACACATACGTTGGCAGCGCGGTGTGGTAGCAGTTGTCGGGGCGTACGAACACGACGAAATCCGGATCGAACGATTCCATCATTGCCGTGACGGTGTACAGGGAGTTGAGCTGGTAGATCAGGTTGCGCAGCGATGCGTGCTCGTCCGCCCAGGTATCGCCCAGGGCCTTGACCCGTTCGAAGTCCCAACGCTCCAGGACACCCTCGGTGGAGTCGAGCTGACCGGTCATGGTGCTGAACGGCGCATAGTTGTCGGCTTTGAGCTCGCCTTGCTCGCCCGAGCGTGGGTTGTTGATCTCGTCGATCTTGTACAGGTGATAGAAACACCGCACGTCGCTGCCCGCGGGGATCTGCGCAAGGACGTTGTCCCGGATGGAAGGAAAGCAGATTTCCGAGTTTCTCGGAATACCAAAGAATGCCACCGCAACTTTCAACACGCGTCCTGCCCCTGCTGTAAAAAAGAAAATGCCTGCGACGACGCATCAGCCGATGCGACCTGTTCCGCCTGGCTCAGCGACGACGAAACCACCGCTGCCACCAACGGCCAGGTTGCAACGGCACCACCGTCACGTCAGCCTCCAGCAGCCATTGCCGCTCATAATCCCAGGCGTGTCCGCCCCAGAATTTACCCGCTTCGTTGGAGAAACCCAGGGTCATCAGTTGATAGGTATAGCCTGCGCGCCCGCGCAACCAGTCGAAGACCACCAGCGCATTGAAGCCCGTCGTAGGACCGACGTAACGCTTGCCGCCAGGCCGGTCGACCGGATAATTCCACAACGCAGGCAACGGAATGCGCTCGCGATACAGGGTGACGCCTGGCAGCGGCGACATGGGCTGCGTGCACCCCACCAGCATCGTGAAGCAGCGCGCCTCAGGCAGTTGGAACAGTCGCTGCACCTCGGGCTTGTACGGCAAACCGAAGAAATACGCATCGGGGGCGTTGAAGCCATGTACGAATACGTTGACGCTCTGGTGATTGAGCAGCGCCGATTTCACACAGGTGTTGAACGTCACGACCACATCGTCCGGACCGACATCCAGCGCCTGGAAGTCCGCTGCCGTGATTGCCGGATTGTTTGCCACCAGCAACACCCGCGCGGCCCTGCCCAGGCAATCCTTCAACGCCTGGGGGATCGCGTCGAATACCGATTGATCGCCGCCAGGCAGCCGGTCCAGGGCCATTTCGCCGGATTGCGCCGCACGCTCCTCCATAGCGTCTACCCCGGCACCTGCATGCCATGGCGAAGCTTGACCCACCAGCGGATGAGCGCCGAGGGTGGCTGCCAGGGACGCATCTGGCGCTGGATTTCAGCGGCCAGGTCCTGCCCGACGCGAGCGAACGAATACCGGCTCTCGGCGAAGGCCTGGCCCTTGCTGGCGATCCGCGCCGCCAGCTCCGGCTCACGCTGCAGCAACTCCAGCTTCTGCACCGCCTCGTCCTCGGAATGATAGAAAACCACGTTCTCCATGTCCTCGAAACCCAGTAACTCATCCTCCTCGCCCTGGCTCCAGGCCAGCAGTACACATCCGCAGGCCATGGCTTCGAAGTTCTTGATCATGAACTCGCCCATGCCGAGGTCGGCGCTGACGAAGATCTTGATGCGATTGAGGGTTTCCAGGTACTCGCGCCCCGACGCGGTACGCGTCACCAACATGTTGGTACGCCGGGCCAGCGACTCGAGCAACGCTTTGCGCTGAGCGTATTCGGTGCTCTTGAGGCTACCCAGGAACCCGACGGGAATGTCGCGAACACCACCGGTGTTGTGCAGCATCTGTTCGTCATAGCCCTTGGAGACAAACACCGCATCAATGCCTTCGGCCTGCATCCGGCGGGCGACCACGGCCCCCGATACCAGCGCGCGAGAACTGGGCAGGCGACGATACAAACGCGAGTAGACACCTATGTATTTACTTTCGCGCATGTAGTTCTGATAAGCGTCATGCTCGAGGAAAATCAGGCCGGGGATGCACTTCAGTACACTCAGTTGCCGGACCAGGCGCTTGATCCGCGAGAAAATCACCACCCGGTCGAAGTCCTGGTAATTGACCGATGCCAGGAATGGACCAAGGTTCATCTGCTGCTGTTTACTCAAGCGATAGATGACACAGTCGTCGCAATTATCCCGCGCCACCTCGTAGAGGCGGTCAAGGATCACACGCTGTTCATCCATCACCAGGAGCATGACTTTCATAAACTAATCGACCACGAAACGAATAGAGTAGAGGCGATGGACGGATCCATCGTCCTGCGTGGGAGGCGCTTTTCTCGCGCACTCCCGAGGTGAAACCTGGCTTGGCTCAGCGACCGCGAATCTTCTCGACAATGGCGGTCGTCGAGCTGTTTTCCACCAACCCCAACACCTTCACGGTGCCGCCATAGGCCGTGACGATGTCCGCCCCCACGACTTGATCGATCCCGTAGTCACCGCCCTTGACCAGTACATCGGGCTTGACCTGGCGCAGCAGGTTTTCCGGCGTGCCTTCGCTGAAGCTGATCACCCAATCCACCGCGCCAAGGCCGGCCAGGACCGCCATGCGCCGGTCCACGCTGTTGATCGGACGGCCCGGCCCCTTGAGACGGCTCACCGACGCATCGTCATTGACCGCGACGATCAGGCGATCGCCCTGGGCCCTGGCCTGTTCGAGATAGGTCACATGGCCGGCGTGCAGGATGTCGAAGCAGCCGTTGGTGAAAACGATTTTTTCGTTATGGGCGCGAGCGTCATCAACGGCCAGCAACAATTGCTCCAGGCCCAGCACGCCGCGCTCGGAGCCTTCCTCGCGCTGGATCGCGCGGCGCAGCTCCGGGGCACTGATGGCCGCTGTACCCAGCTTGCCGACCACGATGCCCGCCGCCAGGTTCGCCAGGGCCACTGCATGGGGCAGCTCCTCGCCGGCAGCGATGGCTGCGGCCAGGGTCGAAATCACAGTGTCGCCGGCGCCGGTCACGTCGAACACTTCACGGGCACGGGCCGGCAGGTGCAATGCGGGGTGATGAGGACGCAGCAGGGTCATGCCATGTTCGCCACGGGTTACCAGCAACGCGCCCAGGTCGAGCTCTTGCATCAGTTGCGCGCCCTTGCTCACCAACTCGTGCTCGTCGACACAGCCGCCGACGATGGTTTCGAATTCACTGAGGTTCGGGGTGATCAGACTGGCGCCACGGTAGATGGAAAAATCCTTGCCCTTGGGGTCGGCCAGCACCGGGATATTGCGGGCACGAGCGGCCTGGATCAGCGCCTGGTGATTCTTCAAGGCGCCTTTGCCGTAGTCCGACAACACCAACACCTTGATGCCTTCAAGCAGGTTCTCGACATCCGCACCGAGGGCCAGGGGATCGGTGGCGAAAGGCTCTTCGAAGTCGATCCGCAGCAGTTGCTGGTGACGGCTCATGACCCGCAGCTTGACGATGGTCGGCTGGTGCGCGATCCGCTGGAATATGGCCTTCACACCCGCGCCCTTGAGGCTGTTGGTCAGGCTGTCGGCGGCCTCGTCATCACCGGTCACGCCCACCAGGGACGCCGGGGCGCCGAGGGCGGCAATGTTCAGGGCAACGTTGGCGGCACCGCCGGGACGATCCTCGATGTGTTCGACCTTGACCACCGGAACCGGCGCCTCAGGGGAAATCCGTGAGGTACCGCCATGCCAATAGCGGTCGAGCATGACATCGCCGACCACCAATACAGGGGCTTGATCGAATCGCGGCATGGACAACTTCATGGAGCATCCCACATACAAAATGAACAGGGGCGCGATATTAGCACAGGGTTGGACGAAGGCTTATCGTGGCTGCAATGGGATACTGCCGCGCAGGCTCGTTCAACCCTGCAACAAGGCCAGTAGCTGCTCACAAGCCCGGGCCAGGTCGACTTCAGCGGTATTGATTGCGC
This sequence comes from Pseudomonas sp. RGM2987, assembly GCF_022952855.1. GTDB lineage: Bacteria > Pseudomonadota > Gammaproteobacteria > Pseudomonadales > Pseudomonadaceae > Aquipseudomonas. Next base: position 10,181 of record NZ_JALJDX010000192.1, read on the forward strand.
AGTCCGGCTCAAGCGGCGCTTCGTAAGGACTGTCGAGCCCGGTGAAGTGCTTGATCCGTCCGGCGAGGGCTTCGCGATACAGCCCCTTGGGGTCGCGCTCTGCACAGACCGCGAAAGGTGTGCTCACGTAAACCTCCAGAAAACTGCCTTGGGGGAATAACTGTCGGGCCGCGTCGCGGTCTGCGCGAAAAGGGGAGATCGCGGCGACGATCACGATCAGCCCGGCATCGACCATCAGGCGCGCGACCTCGGCGATGCGCCGGATATTTTCCTTGCGCGACTCAGCGTCCATGCCAAGCCCGCGGCACAGTCCCTGGCGCAAGTCGTCGCCGTCCAGCAGCGACGTATGCAAGCCTCGTTGGTTGAGTTGCACTTCCAGGGCATTGGCCAGGGTCGACTTGCCCGCCCCCGAGAGCCCCGTCAGCCAGATGCAGCGGGGCCGCTGGGCCTTGATGGCCGCCCGGTCCCTGGGCGTGACAGCTGGCACATGGGGAATCCGCTGCGCCGGTTGGTTCAATACCTTTGACGTGTCATCCATAGCCGAGCACCTCCTGGTCGCATGGGGCCACCCGCCGGATCAATCGGTGGGGCCCGCCCCCAGCATAGCTTCCCGTACCGCCCCCGCTGCGCGCCGCGGGGTTCGGCTCAAACGACAGCGTGCTGCACCTCAGGCCATATCCTGCGCCGGGGCATCCAGCCCCAGGGCGTTCAGGCGTGCGTAATAGCCATTTTGCGCCAGCAGTTGCGCATGAGTTCCACGCTCGACAATGCGCCCCTGATCCATCACCAGGATCAGGTCGGCTTTCTCGATGGTCGACAGCCGGTGGGCGATCACCAGGGTAGTCCGCCCTTTCATGACCTGGTCCAGTGCGGATTGGATATGCCGCTCGGACTCGGTGTCCAGGGCCGACGTGGCCTCGTCGAGAATCAACAACGGGGCGTTTTTCAAGAGCGCCCTGGCGATAGCCAGGCGTTGACGCTGCCCACCGGACAGCAGCACGCCGTTTTCACCGACCTGGGTGTCCAGGCCCTGGGGCAATTGCCTGATGAAGTCCATGGCATAGGCATCCTGGGCTGCCTTCTCGATATCGGCACGCGGCGCACCCGCCAGGTCGCCGTAGGCGATGTTATTGGCAACCGTGTCACTGAACAGCGTCACGTGCTGAGTCACCTGGGCGATATGACGGCGCAGGTTCAGCAGCTTGTACTGCTCGATTTCAACGCCATCGAGCAGGATCTCGCCTTCATGGTGATGGTAGAAACGCGGGATCAGGTTGGCCAGGGTGGACTTGCCGCTGCCCGAGCGTCCCACAAGCGCAACCATTTGCCCGGGCTCGACCGAGAAACTGATGTCGTTGAGCACCTGCCGGTCGGTGTCCGGGTAGGTGAAGCTCAGATGACGCACGTCCAGCCGCCCGCTGACGGCCTGACGCTCCACCGTACCGGTGTCGGTCTCCGGCGTGACGTCCAGTTGCTCGAAAATGCTTTCCGCACCCGCCACGCCTTTCTGGATGGTGGAACTGACTTCCGACAACTGACGGATGGGCTTGGGCAGCAGGCCGGCCAAGGTAATGTAGGCCACCAGGTCGCCCGCCGAAGCATCGCCGCGCAGAAACAGCACCAGGAACATCAGCGCGGCCATGGCGCTGTAGATCACCAATTGCAACAAGGGCGTGTAGATCGCCCCGGTACGCGTCATGCGCAACTGTTTGTCGGTATTGCTCTGACTGGCCTCGAGGAAACGTTTCTGCTCATAGACCTCGCCGCCGAAGCTGCGCACTACGCGATAGCTCTGGATGGTCTCGGAGGCCACATGCGTCACATCCCCCATCGCAACCTGGATTTTTTTGCTCTGCTTGCGAAATTTCTTGCTGGCGGTGCGGACCATGACTGCGATCAATGGCAGGATCGCTACCATCACCAGGGTCAGGCGCCAATTCATGACCAGCAACGAGGCGAACAGGAAGATGACTGTCATGCCTTCGCGGATCACGACCTTGATCGCGTCCGTTGCAGCGCCCGTCACCATGGTCACGTTGAAGGTAATCCGGGAAATCAGGTGACCGGAGTTGTGCTTGTCGAAATAGCGGTTGGGCAGGGTCAGCAGGTTGTTGAACAACTGCACCCGCAGATCGTGCACCAGCCCCAGCGAAACCTTGGCCAGGAAATAATTGCCCAGGTACGAACCCAGTCCTTGCCAGGCAGCGATCAGGATGATCAGCAACGGAACGGCCTGCAACAATTGCAGGTCGCGCAGGTACGGCACCGACGGGAACAGCACCGCGTTCGGGTTGGAAAGGCCATCGACGAAGTACTTGAGGATGTAGCCGAGCATCGGCTGGGTAGAAGCGAAAATCAGGAAACCGACAATGCTCAGCCCGAACAAGCCGATGTAGGGCTTCACGTAGCCGAGCAGGCGGAAATAGATTTTCAAGCTCGAAGGGCTTGCAGCAAGACTGGAGTCGGCCATATCACGCGAATGTCGATAAAAAGGTCGCTGACTTTAACACAGCTTCTTCGGTGTTCTGGCAAACCGGTAAGGCTGTTATTGTTATGCGGCTGCCAAATACTCCATAGCCATCACCGTGAATGGTCCACTCGATTCCAGAAATGAATTCCTGAGCATGCTATCCAAGCGCTACGCCACGCCCCATAGGGTTTTCGATTTCATCTGCCTGTGGATTCTTCCGCTTGGCTTCCTGCTACTCCTGTGCGCCTTGTTCTTCCTGCCGGGGCGCAGCCAGCACCATAAATTATTCTATGGCCTGTTCAGCATTCCGACCCTGGTAGCCCTGTGCATCAGGCCCGGCTTGCTGAAAGAACTGGTCCGCGAACCGATTTTCACCGCCCTTGTGATATTTGCGGGCTGGGCGCTGATCAGTTTGGCGTGGACGCCGGAGGTCGAGAGTATCGGACGCCCGCTCAAGATCGCATTGCATACTGTACTGCTGTTTGCCGGTTGTTATCTGCTGGTGCGCTATCGTGGCGACCTGCTTCACCCCCTGTTGTTCTGCGCCGCCACGGTAGCCCTGATCGCCTCGCTCTATAATTTGTACATGTTTGCCAGGATATACGAGCCTGGCATGCGCCTGATCGGCTCCGGCGCCCTGGACAATCCGCTGCTCAGTTCTCACTTGTACGGGTTCTTTTGCGTCTATTGGATCAGCCTGGGCATGCTCTGGAAGAATCGCCATATCCTCTGGCTCGCGATACCTGCCGCCATGGTCATGCTGGCGGCTATCGTCGCGACCGGTTCAAGGACGCCCTTGGTCGCACTGGCCGCAGCCATTATCTGGGTAGGTCTGCTTTGCTGGAATCGCCGCTCGATTGCATTGTTCGCACTGCTGGCCCTGGGTGCATTCATCGTCAGCGTGTTGTTCAGCAATATCATTTTCGCCCGTGGCGTCTCATATCGCTTCGAAATCTGGCAGATCGTGCTGCAAAAGATCGCCGAGCATCCTTGGATCGGTCACGGTTACGGCGCGGACCTGCAGGTTGATCCAGGCATCGGCTATATGCTGTCCGAACCTCATAACTTTGCCCTGGGCGTGTTGTACTACGTCGGCATCGTCGGGCTGGTGCCATGGCTGTTCTTCCAGGCCTGGGGCTTGTTGAGCAGCTGGCGTTACCGGGTTCACCCTTTGTTCGTCGTGGCCTCTACCTGGCTGATCTACGGCATGAGCGCAGCGCTCACCGAAGGCGGCGGCATTCTGTCCCGGCCAAAGGAGCATTGGTTCCTGCTGTGGATCCCACTGGCGTTGATCGCGGCCTTGAGCATCAATTACCGCGCCAGGCGCCTGCTGAATATCCCCGTGCGACCCTTGACTGCGCCGGCCCTGGAAAGCCTCTCGATAGGCGCCCAGGTGATCGAATCCGACGGACTCGGCCCAAAGGTCCTGCGCTTGTCCGGGGGGGACTTCCTCAAACTGTTCCGGGCACGCCGCTGGTACACCTCGGGCGGCTTCAACCCTTATTCCGAGCGCTTTGCCGTCAACAGCCAGCTACTGCAAAACCTGGGCATCCAGAGCCCGACGATACTCGCCCTGTACCATTTGGAAGACGGCAGCAGCGCCGTGCACTACGTTCCTTTGCCAGGGATGACCTTGCGCCAGGCACTGCAAGATGCTTCCACGCCTGGGCAACGCCATGCCCTGGTCCAGGGCTTCGGTAGATTCCTGGCGCAGTTGCATGAGCGAGGCGTGTACTTCCGCTCCCTGCACATGGGCAACGTACTGGTGCTGGAGAACGCTGAATTCGGCCTGATCGATATCGCCGACATGTACATTTATCCGTCGTCGCTCAGGCTCGCACTTCGCCAGCGCAACCTACGTCACATGCGGCGCTACAAGGAAGATTACGGATGGCTCTTCGAGCAGCACCTGGATGCGCTGCTCGAAGGCTACGCGACGATCGCCTCCAGACCGGCCGTCGATGACCTGCAAAAGCGCATCCTGGCGGGAAGCAACCCAGCCCGGGCGTAATGGCGTGCTTGGCGCAGACCGTCGCTCAACATTGAACGGCGGTCCCGGTGCCCTCTGATCGACGGGGCGCGATTCAGTGCTTTTCCAGCGGACAGAAAAACATGCGCCCAAGGCCGCGCCAGGTTTTCTTGTTCCAGGCCCTGAAGGGAATCTGCGCCAGCAGCTCACGAGCGAACACGTGGTCGCGGTTCGATGTTTTCAGGAACATGGAATTGAGGAATTTGTAGCGCACCTCGTCATAAAGCGGATGGTCGCTGAACAACGCATAGGTCCGCAAAATGCTGTCGGTCATGAACCGATGGTTCTTGTAGGAGTTGGTCGCATGCTTTCGGTAGCGCGCCATCAACACGCTCAGTCCGTCGATAAAATACCCGGCACGGGTCACTTTCAGCTCGATCAACAGATCTTCCAGGCGAATCTGTGGATCGAACCCACCGACCTTCTCCAGGGCCTCGCGACGAATCATCAATGTCGGCGCAGGCGGGTAAGGCTTGCGTTCCATAAACATATCTTCGAAATCGAGCCGCCGGAAAGGCACATCCCGACGCTGGCGACTCTCGGGATAAAGGTTCCCGTCGGCATCGATCAGTTCGATATTCCCGGCACAGATACCCACTTCGGGCTTGCCATCCATGTACGCCACCTGGACGGCGATCCGCTCGGGCAGCATGATGTCGTCGGAACCAAACGGCACGACCAGGCTGCCGCTGGAGCGGGCAATCGCATCGTTCAGGGTATTGGTCAGGCCCTGGTTCTGCTGGACGCGAAAGTCGAAACCATGGGCGGCCTGCAAGCGCTGGATACGTTCGACACTGTCATCGGTGGAACCGTCATCGATCACCAGCAGCTCAATGTTCGGATAGGTCTGCCCCAGCACACTGAGGATGCACTCTTCGATATAGCGACCATGGTTATAGGACGCGATGATCACCGTGACGACAGGTTGTGCGGCACTCATGGTTGCTCCTCACGGGCTTGAGCCAGGCCGGTCTCGATCAACTCAAGGTATTGCCGGCGGAACACGTCGATGTCGTGCTGCTCGACCAGGTAACGGTAGGCTCGCTCGCCACAGGCCTTGAGCTCGGTGTCCGACAGCCCCAGGTAGGTGTCGAGCGCCTTTGTCAGGCTTGGCACATCGGCCGGCTTCACCGTCAAGCCCCCGGCGCCTTGGATCAAAGGCAGCATGGCTGGGACATCAGACGCGACCACCGGCAGATGGCCGCTCATGCCTTCCAGCAGCGCGAGTCCCAGGCCTTCGGCCAGCGACGGCATGGTCCAGATGTCGAATGCCCGCACATATTGCAAGGCGTTCTCCTTGAAACCCAGCAGGTGCGCCCGACCGCCCAGGCCCAGTTGCTCGATCTGGGCCGCCAACCGGGATTCTTCGCGCCCGGCGCCGATGATCGCCAGTTGTACCGCGGGGTATTTATCCTTGAGCGCGGCGAAAGCCTGAAGCAGATACGTATGCCCCTTGACCGGCACCAAGCGGCCCAGAGCGCCAACCAGCCTCACCGACGGTTCGATACCCAGCAGTTCACGGGCACGCTCGCGCGGATGCTGCAAGGCTTCAGCCTGCTCGATGTCGATGGCATTGGTGATGGCATGGGTGTTGGCGTCGGTGAAACCGCAACGACAGTCCAGCAGGTACTGTTTGACCGCTGGCGAAACACCTACGAATCGCCAGTGGCGATCCACTTGCCGCTCGGTCTGGCGGCGACGATAAAACCGGTCATATTCACCGAACCCGTGGGAAATGCCGATGCACAACGGGATCTTCAGCCATCGATTGAGCTGCAGCATCATATTGACGGGCTTGAAGCGGTTGCACACGACCACGTCGAACTTTTCCCTGCGGCAGAACTGGTACAACTGCCACATCGCGCGAAGCCGCAGGCCCTTCAGCGCCTTGTCGGAAAACTCGAAATAAACCGAATGGTCGGCCCGGCTCACCGCCTCCCCAGGGCCCGGGCGACCACGCAGGAAGGCGGCCGTCACCTCGTAGCGCTCGCTGGGCAGAGCCTTGACGATCTGCTCCGCCAGATCGGCGAAATCGTGTTGCTTGACGTTGTAGTCCGGCTGCAGCTGCAGCACTTTGAACCGCTGACTCATAATTCTCCCTGGTGGAAACCTGTCGCATCGATCATCCAGGCTGGCGCCGTCGCCAGGCGCCGTATCCAGACAGGATCCGGCTCCGGCATTGCCGACCATTCGTTGCGCTTCCAGCATACGAAATGAAAATACGGGAAAGTACGATCCCCGTCCCGATCATTGGTCAGGCCTCCATTGCGCCAGTACCAGCGAAGCGGGAACTGCTGCGAACCGTCGTGCCATTTTATGCAGCCACCCGGTGTACTGAAGGCTTCAGTGAACTCACTGCGGCGGCGCCACGGATTGAACTTGCCCACCAGGTTAAACAGTGGATCGGGAAAGTTCTTGCGCCATAGGAAAATCCGGCTGAACGCCCCTTCATCCAGCGCGAGATGCCGATCATCGATAAAGCGCTCTTGCCAGTTCCTGATCCGCTTGAAGACTTCACGACCAGCGACCGTATTGCGGATCAGACACAGATGCCCGGCAACACGGCGTTCATGAGTTGAAAACAGGTCACGGCTGGCGAGGCGCTCGGCGGTGAAATATTGCCGAAGATTGCCGTACACCACGTCAATATCGCCAAAGGCCCAGAAATCATAGCCTTCCAGGCGATCGGCATGAATGTATCCGAGGGCCGGCTTGATGTCGCACAGCTTGTAGGCCTGCGTCGGCCTGAACTCGATATCCAGCCGTCGGGATACCAACTGACAGTACGCCTGGAACGTGGTGGTTTCGAGGGTCACGTTAGGCGGCAGATTTTCCGGAACGCCGCAGTCACTGAACAGCAGCCAATCGATATCGGGGTTATGCCGACAGCTTTCGAGAAACAACGGCATCCAGAAAGGCCAACGTCCGAAATACGGGATGACGAAAACAATACGCGGACAAGGATTGATCACTACAAGCTCACATCTACCAGGACTGGGGCACCGGGCCCTTTCTGCGTCACTTCTGCTTTATCTGCGTTTCAGAAGACTTCATCAGCCAGAAAAGCTCGTGACGCCTGACCGCCTTACGGAAAAACTCGTTCTCGCCATAGACGGAACCGATCCGGGTGGTCAGCAACCCCTGGATCAAGCGCCTCAACCGTCGCTTCAATGGCAACGGGGGTTGCAGGTCATGCATCATGCCCAGCGCCATGGCCTTGTCGCGCTGGAGTGCTACCGACAGCGGCAGGCTCAGGGGATGCATTGGCCGCTGCGGATCAAAGACCGGCGGTAACGCCACGCCCTCTCCCGTATTGCCCATGGGCCACCGGTCATTGTCATGCAGGTGATTGGCGTACCCCAGCAGCGTCGTTGGCTGCCATTCCAGGCCCACCAGCGCTTGCATCACGGCGTCATGCGCGCAGACGTGATCGGCATGTGGGTCGAGCGTCGGATGCGGCAGCACAATCACTTCTGGACGGGCCTTGAGCAGCAGCTCACGCAGGTCTGCCAGCAGATTGTTCCAGGTGGGCGCACCGTCAGCATCGCCCGGCAGCACAAAAGGGTTCATCCGGCGAAACAGCCGGGTGTCACTCAGGTCAGCCTTGCGAGAGCCCTGGGGTTGACTGGGCGCCGCTTGCATGGCCGCCAGTTGCAGACAGAAGTAGCCCAGCTGCACACACCGGGTTTCAGGCACCCCGGCCCAGCGAGGCACGGCAATGCTGTCCCAGGCGCGCAAGCGACCCTTGAGCCGCGCGGCTTCGACGCCATCCAGGCCCATGCGTTGATAATGTCCGGCTTCGACTTCACCGGCGGTCAGGGTCACGATCCAGGTTTCGTCTGCCTGGCTGTACAGCCCGTAGGCGGCCAGCTCGGCATCGTCGGCATGAGGCGCGATGACCATCACCCGTTGGCGTTGCAGTGGCGGCGAAGTGAAGGACCAGAGCGTCGGCTCCCCCTGCAAGCGACAGAAGCGCCCGCGCAGGTGCAGCTCGCCCCGGGACAATGCAGGCCCCTGCTCGCTGAGGTTGAGATAACGCAGGCCGTTGACACCGCGCTCGAACGTCTGTCGATCCGACGCGTCACCGCCCGACAACTCGACAACCGGGTCGATAAAGCGTCCCAGCCAGTTGCTTTTTACCCGCAACGCCAGGATAAGCGTTGCGTCGTCGTCCAGGATCACGCCCTCATCCAGCCGCAGCCGCCCGGCATTCAGATGCACCTTGGGCTGCTGGGTAAAGGGCGGAAAGCTGTATTGGTAATCGTCCCCGGGTGAATAGAACAGGTGGTCGGCGAACCACGCCTCATGGGCGACCCAGCCCAGCACCGCAAGCACCAATGGCAGCCACCAGGCGACCAGCACGCCCAGCAATGCCAGCACAACGAGCGCGAGCAACAGGCCCACGCGCTTGTTGCGACGGTGGCGCTTGAGTAGATGTTGCTTGCGACTCATCGACGGGTTCATACGGTAAACACCGGCACGGGGCTGCACCAACGGTCCTTGTATTCCCGGTCCGCCCTGCCGAACGAAAAACGCAGCGGCTTGCCGGCGGCGCGGGCATGTTCCCAGGCGCTCTGGGTGTTGAGGAAACTCAACACGCTGCCAGGACTGAATTCGCGGGTTTGCGGGTCGACACCACCATTGATGTACTCGACGCTGATCCACTCGGGCGCTTCCACGCGATACACCAACTGGATGGCGATGGGGGCTTCGTTGAGGAAAATCACCGAACCGATCAACCATTGGCGCAACAGCCCGATCACCTCGCCCATGCGCTCGGCACCGGTGGCGGCAAAGCCCCAGCGGCGCTGGAACAGGTCGCAGTAGATCGACGCCAGTTCTTCGCTGGTGAACGCTTCGACCGGCCGCACCAACCCGCCCGCCTCTTCCAGCAAACGCAGTTCACGGCGTTGGTTGTAGCGAAACTTCTTGGACAGGTCTTCCGGCGTGCGGGCCATGGCCAGTTGTTCCTGCTGCAACTTCAAGCCACTGAAGCGTCCCTGGTTGAGCTGCGACAGGTAACGTGCGCGGTGACGCAACGGTGCCTGGGCATCGGGCGCCGCCGGCAGGATCAGCTCAGCGTTGCCCAGATCGAACAAGCCTTTTTTGCCGCAGCGCTTGAGCACGTCCTTGGACAATGCCAGGTCGCGGCCCCAGGTTGGAATCGCGGCCTTCACTTCGCCTTGCTGCTCGTACGCCAGGTAGCGCACGGGAATCCCCGCCAGGGCGGCCAGACGCTCGACCACCAGCGGATGGGTGGCGACACTGCCGCCAAAACGCTGCCAGGCCTGGGCATAAATCGATGCATCGACGGCTGTCCAGCCACGCTCGCGCCAACCCTGGAATCGATTGAGCATCAGGCTCTCGGCGCCAGGTCGATGACTTGGGGCAAACGCCAGAAGGCCTCGCGCACAGCACGATCCGAGAAACGTTCACGCAAGCGGTCGAGCATCAGCTCGGCGCATTGACGATGCTGCAGGTCATCCATGGCCGCCAGGTGTTGCAGCCCCTGGGCCATGTGTTCGGCGTCGCCCAGGGGAAACAGGATGCCGACGCCTTCGACCACTTCCTTCGCACCGCCACAGGCGGTGGCCAGCAACGGTACGCCTGTGGCCATGGCCTCAAGCAGTACCATGCCAAACGGCTCGTGGTTGGAGCTCAGGACAAATACATCAAAGGCACGGAAATAGCGGCGGGCGTCAGGCACCTGGCCGAGAAACATCACCCGATCGGCAATGCCCAGTTCAAGCGCGAGCTTGCGCAGTTCCTGTTCCAGCCGCCCCTCGCCGAGAATCGCCAGTTGGCTGTTAGCCGGCAGATAGGCCAGCGCGGCGGCAAAGCCACGCAACAACGTGGCCTGGTCCTTGTCCGGGTGCAGGCGTCCGACATTGCCGACTATCCAGGCGTCCGGGTCCAGCCCAAGGGTATGCCGCGCTTCATCGCGCGACAGCAACGCGGCCTGGGTAGCGTCGAGATCGATGCGGTTGTAGAGCGTCTGGATCCGCACGGCCGGCCACTTCGACAGGCAGCGGCGCAGGTCGTCACGCACCGCATTGGAAACCCCAAGCAGGCTCAAGCGCTTACGGAAGATATGGGCGAACAAGCGACGGGTACGCCGCCTGTAATCACCAAAGGCATGATGCACGCCGATCACCGGCAAGGAGGTCCCGAGCAGGGCGATATAGATCGGCTTGAAACGATGGGCAATACAGAAGCTGAAATTGCGCGACGCGGCGATCTTGCGCAGATCGCCGATGGCTCCCAGCTTCAGGCCCCGAATGGCGCTGGACTTGTACTCCATGAACAGCACCTCGTCCGAGGCACAACTGGCGGCTACCTGCGCGTCCGCGACCCCGGTGAGAAACACCGTGGTCACCCGGTAGCCTGTGCCCGCGAACAGACTGGCGTATTGTCGCGCACAGTCCAGGAACGGCCCGTCATAACCGTGACAGAACTGCAGTACATGCCGCTCAGCCGAACGTGTCATAAGCATCCACACCCTCTTTGACCACCAGAATATCTTCCATGATCAAGTACTGCAGGTCGGAGCCGAAAAACATGTTCAACGCATCGGTCGGCGAACAGATCATCGGTTCGCCACGGCGGTTGAGCGAGGTGTTCAAGGACACGCCGTTGCCCGTCAGGACTTCCAGCGCTTTCATCATGTCGTAGTAGCGCGGGTTGTATTCGCGCTTGAGCACCTGGGCCCGGGAAGTGCCGTCCTCATGGACGACTTCCGGCACGCGGGTCTTCCACTCCTCGGCCACTTCGAAGGTGAAGGTCATGAACGGCGCGGGGTGGTCGACCTTGATCATCTGCGGCGCGACGGTGTCGAGCATCGACGGGCAGAAAGGTCTCCAGCGCTCGCGGAACTTGATCTGTTCGTTGATGCGATCCGCCACGCCACTGGCGCTCGGGCAACCGATGATCGAACGACCGCCCAAGGCACGCGGGCCAAACTCCATGCGACCCTGGAACCAGGCAACCGGGTTGCCATCGACCATAATCTTCGCGATGCGCTCGGGGGTGTTGTCGATCTTGCGCCACGCCGGCTTGCTCGGATGACGGGCGCAGGCGGCAATCACGTCTTCGTTGCTGTAGGCCGGGCCGAGATAGACGTGCTCCATCTTCTCCACCGGCACGCCACGGGCGTGAGACACATAGGCCGCCGCGCCGACTGCGGTGCCGGCGTCGCCGGAGGCCGGCTGTACGAACAGCTCCTTGACGTCGTCACGGGCGATGATCTTCTGGTTCAGCTTGACGTTCAGGGCACAGCCACCGGCGAACGCCAGCTTGCCGGTTTCCTTGAGCACGTCGCCCAGGTAGTGGTCAATCATCTGCAGCGCGAGTTTCTCGAACAACGCCTGCATACTGGCCGCGTAGTGGATGTAAGGCTCGTCGGCGATGTCGCCTTCACGTTTCGGGCCGAGCCATTCGATCAGCTTCGGCGAGAAGTAGAAGCCCTTGCCCTTCTCTTTATAGCGGCGCAGGCCGATGACGTTGGCGTAGTCGGTATTGATCACCAGTTCGCCATTCTCGAACGAAGCCAGGCGCGAGAAGTCGTATTTGCTGGCATCACCGTAAGGTGCCATGCCCATGACCTTGAACTCGCCGTCAAGCATTTCAAAACCGAGGAACTCGGTGATCGCGCCGTACAGGCCACCCAGGGAATCCGGATCGTAGAATTCCTTGATCTTGTGAATCTTGCCGTTCTCGCCGTAGCCGAAGAAGGTCGTGGCGTATTCGCCCTTGCCGTCGATGCCCAGGATCGCGGTTTTTTCCTGGAAACCCGAGCAATGGTAGGCGCTGGAGGCATGGGCCAGGTGATGCTCGACCGGCTCGATCTTGATCTTTTTCGGGTCGAAGCCCAGTTGCTCCAGGCACCAGACGATCTTGCGGCGATAACGCTTGTAGCGACGATTACCCATCAGGATTGCATCGAGGGCACGGTCCGGGGCGTACCAGTAGCGCTTGGCGTAGTGCCAGCGCGCCTCGCCGAACAGGCTGATCGGGGCGAACGGAATCGCCACCACATCGACGTCGGACGGCTTGATGCCGGCCTGCTCCAGGCAGAACTTCGCCGACTCATAGGGCATGCGGTTCTTTGCGTGCTTATCGCGTACGAAGCGCTCTTCCTCGGCTGCCGCGATCAGCTTGCCGTCAATGTACAGCGCTGCGGAAGGATCATGGCTAAGGGCGCCGGACAGGCCAAGAATCGTCAATGCCACAGGGGTCTAGCCTCTTAATCTGCATACGGGCGACAAGCGCCTCGAAAAAAATTGATGTGCCACTCGCCGGGGCGCGGGGCAGCCAAAGGGGGCGATTATAACTTAAAAGCCACCTCAAACCTCTAGCGGTGAAGCGCGAGCTTGTGGCGAATTACTACGACATGTATATGGAGCGTTATAGGCTTCCAATACCGATCTGGCGCTATCGCGAGCAGGCTCGCTCCCACAGTGGACCGCGGCGTGCATAGATCCTGTGACTATCATCGGCCCCTGTGGGAGCGAGCCTGCTCGCGATAGCAGGCCGCGGACGACCTCAGGCTTGAGCCTTTATAGCCTTGGGCAGCCGCTCATCAATCACCCGATACAACGCACTCTCTTGCGGCCAGTTGCGCATGAACCGTGCCCGATCCCGGGCGTACGCCGGGGCGAAGCTGGCCTGGGTGCGGTGCTGGCACATGGAGTCGAGATCGATCAGCGCCCAGCGGTCGTGCTGCCAGAACAGGTTGTGACCCTTGAAGTCGCCATGGCTGATACGCTCGCGGATGAGATCGGCGAACAACCGGTCCAGGGCGAGCAGTTCGGATTCGGGCGCCTCGCCACTTTCCACATAAGGGGCAAAGCGCTCGATGATGTCCGGCCCCGACAGATGCTCGGTGACCAGGTACGCGCCACGGCGCAGCCACAAAAAACGCCTTTCCAACAATGCCAACGGCTTGGGCGTGGCAATGCCGAGGAAGGCCAGGCGATGGCCTTCGCGCCAGGAATGCCAGGCACGGCTGGGGCGCCAGAAACGCTTGAGCCAATGGGCAAAACTCTTGATGTTGTAGCGCTTGATCACCAGGCTACGGCCGCTCACCTGGACCTTGCCGACGCTCGCCGCGCCACCGGTCTTGTACAAGTGGCCCTGGTCAAGCAGGGCATCCGCCTGCTCCAGCACCGGTAACATGGCGGCTTCTTCCTCGCGGCGGATGGCCCGCAGGCCGAATGCGCCGCGCCGCACACTGAACAGGCTGCACTCGCGCCCGACCTTTTCCAGGAAGTCCTTCAAGCGCCAGGCCTGGACCTTGTCGATCTGCTTTTGCAGGGCCTCCATGGGTAACGCATGCTCGGCGTTACCCAGCAGGTAATGCACCAACAACTCTTCGTTGAAGGGCGCCAGGGATTTGGGCAACTGCGCGAAAAACACCCCCAGGTTTTCCAGCACCTTCTGTCGCGACAGCGGTTGGCCCGCCGTTTCGGCGCGAATGCCGGCACCGTCAATCAAATAGAGCTGGCCGCCATGACGCAGCAGATTGTCCAGATGCAGGTCTTCCTGCCACAAGCCTTTGCTGTGCAATTGGGCGATGGCGCCCAGGGCTTCGGCCAGTACCGCAGCCTGCTCGTCAGCCAGCAATGGCAGGTGCTCGACCTGTTTCCAGGCGTCTCCCAGGCTCTCGGCATCTTCGAGCAACTCAAATAACAGCCAACCACCCTCGCCGTCTTTCAGGCCGTCAGCCAGCAACAACGGGGTCGTCAGCCCTTGCTCTGCCAACAGGCGCACACCTTGCAGTTCCCGTTGAAAATGCCGAGCGGCCTTGCTGCCGACCAGTAATTTGGCCAGCACCGGCCGGCCGCGCCAGACGCCCGCGCCGACGTAACGCTGCCCCGGCAACACCCGCAACAGCGAAAGCAACTGCAATTGTGCCGGGCCTGCGGCATCGGCCAGCTCCAGGCTCAGCGGCAGGACGGGATTGCGACCGACGCTCTTCAACTCTGACAAACGCATCAACGGGCTCTCTTTTGGCTGCGCCGGACACTCAGGCGTCCCATCCAACTGTCCACCAGCCCGGAATCGGGCGGCTGATCCAGATAGGTAGACAACAACTGGCGCACATCGGCATCACTCCAGATCGATGCCCGACGCAACAAGGGCTCCAGGTCCTTGACCCGGTCACGCCAGCCGAACAGCAGCGGTCGGGTCTTTTCCAGGTCGATCAATTGCGCCTGATAACCACTGGGGGTGGCTTGCAGGAAAATATGCTTGGGATAAAAGCAGCCGTGCACCTGATGCAAACCGTGCAGTCGCCGCGCCAATTGGCCGCAGGCGTTCAGGATGGTGTTGCGCTGCGCCGCCGTCAGGGCCGGCCAGCGTTGCAGGAGCGAATCCAGGTCATCCCAGCCATCCAGGGCGCGGGTCAGCAGGATTGCGCGCACTTCGCCGTCCACCTTGCGCTGGCCGTAGAACACGGCTTGCAGCGCCGGAATCCCCAACTGCCGATAACGGCTGATATTGCGAAATTCCCGGGAAAAACTCGGCTCGCCAAAGGGGTGGGTCCAGGTTCGCGTCAGGTAATTGCTCTGGCGCTTGAGGTAATAACCTTGCCCTTCCAACTCCAGCCGGAACACGCTGCTCCAACCGTCGCCCGAAGTGTTGGGCTCGTCCACCGCGTCCAGTTGTCGCGCCCACAGGGCATCGAAGCTGTCCAGGCCATGACGCTGCAGCAACGCCCGGTCCTCAGCGGCCAGAAAATCAGTCATTCACGCCCCTCGAAAAATCTCACCACGTGGCGGATACGCTTTTTATCGCGCGCATCGAGCCGATCCCGCTGGCGATATTGCAGGTAAAAACGCAGGCGTTGGGTCGCGGACAAATGATACTTGGCCACTTTATCCAGGCACGCCAGGTCCTTGGTGATACGGTACTTGAGCCAGAAGCCGCTCCAGAAATCACCGTTCGGGCAATCGATCAGGAACAGCTGCGCCCGGTCGTCGATCAGCAGGTTGCGCCACTTCAGATCGTTATGGGTGAAGCGGTGTTCATGCATGGTTCGCGTGTAGCCAGCCAGCTGTTGGCTCACACCATCGACCCAATTGCGATCGGTCAGCCGCCGATCGTGACGATCGGCCAGGGCCGACAGGTCTTCGGTATGCGGCAGTTCGCGGGTGATCATCGCGCCACGGGCATAGGCGGCGCCGTTGCGCTCCAGGCCCCAGCCAACGATTTCGGCGGTGGGAATGCCCCATTTGGCGAAGCGCTTGAGGTTCTGCCACTCGGACTTGACCCGGGGCTTGCCCAGGTATCGGCGCAAACCCTTGCCAGCCCCGACGTAGCGCTTGACGTAATAATTCACACCGTTGCGCTGCACCCGGATCACTTCGGACAACGGGTCTCGGGTCAGGCGCTCACCTTGCAAGGCAAACACCGCCTCGAGGCTGCCGAAGTCCTGCGCCAGGTCGGCGTAGGCCGGTTCCAGCTTCCAACCCGACATCAGAGTGCGTCCCCGTAGCGCTGCTTGCGGGCATACAGCTTGTTGGCCTTGCCTTCCAGCCAACTAAGCAGCGGAGCCTCTTCGGCGAGGATCCGGCGCAGCGGCTGCTGGAAATAGCCTTTGAGAAAACGCAGCTTGTCGCGCCGGGTCAAGCCGATGTCCAGGGCCGAGAAGTACAGCGCCGCCAGGTCCTTGTTGCGCCAGCGGGTGGTAATGGCCGGGCGGGTCTGGGCACGGTGCAGGTCGATCACCGACAACTTGAAATCCTGCGCGGTCACCGGTTTGTCGGTGTGCAGCAGAAAGTGGCAGATATAACAGTCCCGGTGGTTGACCCCGGCGCGGTGCATCATGCCGGTCATGCGCGCCACTTCGCCGATCAGCGCCCGCTTGAGCACTGGCTCGGGTGGTTGCTTGACCCAGTCGATGCTGAAATCTTCGAGGCTGACGGTCGGCGCCAGCTCCTCGGTGACAATGAACGAGTGCTGGTCCGCCGGGTTGCTGCCCTTCTCGCCGTACGCAACAGCGGTCATGGTCGGCACGCCGACTTGCTGCAAGCGCTGGATCGCTTTCCATTCCTGTCCTGCGCCGAGGACCGGCAGCTTGGCGGTGACCAGGTTCTTGACGATCTCGCCCCAACCGATGCCACGGTGGATCTTCACGAAAAAGCCACGTCCGTCCACCTCCGTGCGCAAGGTGCGCCGGGCTTCCAGTTCGCGATAGACCTCGCCCTTGAGCGCCTCGACTTCGGCGAACGCATCGCGCCCGGCCCAGAGGCTCTTGAACGGTTCGGCCAGCATCAATTTCATTGTGCGTGCTCCGCCAATATCACATCGGCCGCGTGCTGCGGCATGCTGTAGAGGTCGGCCGTCTCGGCGAAGGCCAGACCGTTGCGGCTCCAGGCCGCCCGCGCCTCGGTGTCGCTCAACATCCGGCCCAGATAGTCGGTGAGCTGCGCCTGTTCGAACGGCTCGTCGAGCACCAGGCCGCTGTCGGCCTCGGCGATGTAGTGGGCGTATCCGCACACCGCACTGACCAGCACCGGCAAGCCGGCCACCAGCGCTTCAAGCAGTACCGTCCCGGTGTTTTCGTTGTACGCCGGATGGATCAACAGATCGGCGCCCAGCAGGAAACGCGGGATGTCACTGCGGCCCTTGAGGAACCGCACGTTGTCGCCGAGCCCCAGCGTGGCACTCTGCAATTGGAATACTTTGGGGTCGTCCTGGCCGATTACAAACAGCCGGGTGCGTTTTTTCAGTTCCGCCGGCAGCGCGGCCAGTGCCTTGAGGCTGCGATCCACGCCCTTGGTCTTGAACCCGGAACCGATCTGCACCAGCAGCAGGTCATCGTCGGCCAGGGCGAACTCGGCACGGAACGCGGCCCGGATTTCGTCGGCATCGGCAGGCCGGCGACGATCCTGGGCGATGCCCGGCGGCAGCAGGTGAAAGCGTTCCAGCGGCGTGTCGTAGTGTTTGATGAACAGCGGCTGCTGGACTTCGGAGATCATCAGCACTTCGGTTTTCGCGTCTTTGCCGAACACCGCCCGCTCGTATTCGGCGAAATGCCGGTAGCGACCCCAGCGCCGATACAGCGAATTGCGCAGGTTCTGCGCCTTGTCCTCGAAGCAGCCGTCGGCGGCGTAGTAGACGTCCAGGCCGGGCATTTTGTTGAAGCCGATCAAACGGTCCACCGGGCGCTTGGCCAGGTCGGCCTCCATCCAGGCGCTGAGTTTCTCGTTGCGCCGGTGATTGAACAGCGCCTTGACCGGTGCCACCAGCACTTCGAAGCCGGGCGGGACGTCGCCTTCCCAGATCAGCGTGTAGACGCGGATCTGATGGCCACGACGCTGGCACTCCAGGGCGATGCGCATGAAATCTCGCTGCAGGCCACCGAAGGGGAAATACTTGTAAAGGACAAAAGCCAATTGCATCAGCGCGACTCCTCAGCCAATAACGTGCTCAGGTGGCTGGCAACACGCTCGGGGTTCAGACGCGTGAAGCACAGGGGCTGCTCGCGTTTCAGGTCAAACCGACGAGCGTCTTCGGCGGTCGGCGAATAAGTGCATTGTTTCTGCATGCAAGGCGCGCAGGGAAAATCGCTGGCCAGGTGAACCTGGCCCTTGCCGTAGGCGCCGGTCAACACTGGATTGGTCGGGCCGAGCAGCGAAATGGTCGGCACGTCCAAGGCTGCGGCCAGGTGGCCGAGACCGGTGTCCACCGCCACGCAGGCCTGGGCACCGGCAAGCACCTTGCCCATGCCGCCCAGGTTCAGCTTCGGCAACACTTCGACGTTGCGCAGCCCCTTGGCAATGCGCTCGGCCCGGGCTTTTTCCAGCGGATTGCCCCATGGCAGCTTCACCACGACGCCGAACTGCCCCATGCGCTCGGTCAGCTGGCGCCAGTAAAGCTCGGGCCAATGCTTGGATTCCCAGGTTGTGCCGTGCAGGAACACCACATAGGGGTACTTGCGCGGCAATTCAACCAGGCGATCGACATTCAGGCCGTAGTTACCCAAGGTCCGGGGCAGGTCATACCCCAGCGCCACGGCGAACAGTTGCCGCACACGCTCTACCGCATGCTGACCACGGGCCACCGCCAGGCGGCGGCTATAGAAACGCGCGGCGAAGGGTTCGCGGGCCGAGTCCTTGTCCAGGCCGGCCACCGGCGCCTTGACGTAACGGGTCAGCCAGGCACTTTTCAGCAAGCCCTGGGCATCGATCACCAGGTCGTATTTTTCGGCGCGCATGTTTTGCTTGAAGCGTCGCCATTCGCCGCTCTTGATGGCCTGCCAGAGGTTCTTGCGCCAGCGCCGGATCGCCACCGGGATGACCTTGCCCACGGCCGGGTGCCAGGTGGGGATTTCGGCGAAGCCTTCTTCCACCACCCAATCGAACTTGATCCCCGGGATCGCCCGCGCGGCGTCGGTCAGGGCCGGCAACGTGTGGACCACATCCCCCAGCGAAGAGGTCTTGATCAGCAATACCCGCAAGTTACCGGACCTCCACGGGAGTGCCCTGCAATCGCTCCAGGGCATCGTTCACCGACACCGGCAGGAGCTGGCGCAGGCAATTGTAGTGACCGAAGCGGCAGGTGCGATCAAAGCATGGGCTGCACTCGATGCCCAGGCGCACGACTTCGACCTGGTCGGCCAGCGGCGGCGTAAAGCCTGGCGAAGTGGAGCCGTAGACCGCCACCAACGGGCGATTCAGCGCGGCGGCCACGTGCATCAGGCCTGAGTCGTTGGACACGACCGAATCGGCACAGGACAGCAGGTCGATGGCCTCGGCCAGGGACGTGTCGCCGCTGAGGTTCACCGACTCCTCCCTGAGGCCTGGAATCAGCCGTGAGCGGATGTCCTCGCCCACCGGGTGGTCTTTTTTCGAGCCGAACAGCCAGACTTGCCAGCCTTCGCGAATCTTCGCCTCGGCCACCTGGGCGTAATGCTCCGCCGGCCAGCGCTTGGACTCACCGAACTCGGCTCCCGGGCACAGGGCCAGCACCGGGCGGTCCAGGCTCAGGCCGAACTTGGCCAGCGCCGCGTCACGGCTCACCGGGTCGATCACCAGGCTGGGACGCGGATACGGCTTGGGCAATTCGTCGCCTGGCGCATAAGCGAGGGCCATGAAGCGCTCGATCATCAGCGGGTAACGGTCTTTGTCGAGGGTGCGCACATCGTTGAGCAGGCCGTAGCGGAACTCGCCACGCCAGCCGGTGCGCTTGGGGATCCCGGCGAAGAACGGCACCAGCGCCGATTTCAGCGAATTGGGCAGCAGGATCGCCTGGTCATACTGGCCGGCCAGGGACTTGCCGATGCGTCGACGGGTCGCCAGTTCCAGCACGCCGTGACCGAGCGGAAAGCTCAAGGCCTTGCGCACCTGGGGCATGCGCTCAAGGATCGGCCGGCTCCACTCGGGGGCCAGGACGTCGATTTCGCATTGCGGGTGGCGTTGCTTCAGGCACTGGAACAGTGTCTGCGCCATCACCATGTCACCGACCCAACTGGGCCCAACGATCAGAATATTCATGTGCTTTCCAAAAACGCTACGGGGAGGCCTACGCCTCCCCGCCTCAAGAACACTGCAACCCATTGTGGGAGTGGGCTAGCTCGCGAAAGGGCCATCGCATCCGACATCTGTGTTGCCTGACATTCCGCCATCGCGAGCAGGCTCGCTCCCACAAGGGTTCTTCATCCAACTGTGGGAGCGGGCTTGCTCGCGAAGAGGCAGGACCTGCAACATCTACTTCGCCTGACACACCGCTTTCGCGAGCAAGCCCGCTCCCACCTTTAATCAGTATTCAACTCAACCCCAGCTCTCGCCAGATCCGCAGCACCTGTCGACGCTCATTCACAAACTGGTCGCCGGTGATCACCCCGGCCTCTTTCTGCAAGGCCTGGCGGTGCGCGGCGGAGCGGTAGGCTTTATAGGCCTCGCGCAACAAGGTGGCGTCTTCGGCCGGCATCAGCCCCACCTCCTGCAACCCTTCCAGGATGCGGATGTTATCGGTGTAGCGCGCCAGCGACGGGTGTTCCTCGGACCACGCCAGGGCCGCGTATTGCACCATAAATTCAATATCGACGATACCTCCGGCATCCTGCTTGAGATCGAAGGGCGCCGAGGCCTCGAAAGCGTTTGGTGCAGTCCCGGCAGCGGTGGCCTTGCTGCCAAGGTTGTCGCGCATTTTGGCGCGCATCTCGCTGACCTCCTGGCGCAACGTCGGCAGGTCACGCTTGCGCCCCAATACCTGGGCACGGACCTTCTCGAACGCCTGGCCCACGTCCTGGCTGCCCACCAGCACCCGGGCCCGCACCAGCGCCTGATGTTCCCAGGTCCAGGCTTCGTTCTCCTGATAACGGGCAAACGCGCCGAGGGAACTGACCAGCAACCCCGACGCCCCGGAGGGCCGCAGGCGCATATCGACTTCATATAACTGCCCGGAGTTGGTCTGGGCAGTCAGCAAGTGAATGATCCGCTGACCGAGGCGGGTGAAGAACTGCGCACCATCGATCGGTTTCGGGCCATCGGTCTCCGCCTGGGGGTCGCCGTCGTGGATGAATACCAGGTCCAGGTCCGAACCATGCCCCAGTTCCAGGCCGCCGACTTTCCCATAACCGACAATGATGAAGCCGGGATCGCACAGGCTGCCGTCGGTACGCAGCGGCACGCCATGCTTGGCCGCCGTCTGGCGCCAGGCCAACGCCAGCACTTGTTCGAGAATCGCCTCGGCGAGCCAGGTCAGGTAGTCGCTGACTTTCATCAACGGCAGGCTGCCGGCGATTTCCGAGGCGGCCACCCGCAGGCGGTGCGCCAACTTGAAATGCCGCAGCGCCTCCATCTGCTGCTCCAGGTCATCCTCGGGAATCCGCGTCAGGCGCTCACGCAACTCCGCCGCCAGCTCGGGCGCCAGGGGCGGTTTGAACAAGCGCCCCTCGTTGAGCAACTCATCGAGCAGCAGCGGGAAGCGAGTGATCTGCTCGGCGATCCACGGGCTTGCCGCGCACAGCGTCAGCAAGCGCCGCAGGGCGCCGGGGTTCTCCGTCAACAGCACCAGGTAGGCCGAGCGTCGGGCCACCGCCTCCACCAGCGGCAGCACCCGCTCCAGTACCAGGTCCGGGTTGGCGTGCTCCACCGCCTGGGCCAGCAGGCGGGGAATGAACGCATCCAGACGCTCGCGCCCCAAACGCTGCATCGCCCGCAACTGCGGACTGCCGCGCAGCACGGCCAGGGCCTTGAGCGCCTTGGGCGCATCGACGAAACCGCCCTCCTCCAGCTGGCGACAGGCCGCCTCCTCGTCCTGGCTGTCTTCCCATAAAGGCAACCATTCGCCGCCCACCACCACTTCGCTCTCGCCGCCCGCTTCCTCATCCGGGTCAGCGATGACCTGGCCGAAATGCCAGGCCACGCGGCCGCGCCAGTGCATCAGGTGTTCGTGAAATGCCGACCAGTCGGCGAAGCCCAACATGAAGGCGATACGCGCCTGGTCCTGGGCACTGTCCGGCAGCATCTGGGTCTGCCGGTCGGCGATGGCCTGGATCGCGTGCTCGGTATAGCGCAGGAACTCATAGCCCTCGCGCAACTCATCGACCACCTTGGCCGGCAGGTAACCCTGGCCTTCCAGGGTCCCGAGCACTTTGAGCAGTGGTCGCTGCTGCAAGCTCAAGTCGCGACCGCCGTGGATCAACTGGAAGGCCTGGGCGATGAACTCCACCTCACGGATGCCGCCCGAGCCCAACTTGATATTGTCGGCCATGCCCTTGCGCCGCACTTCCTGCTGGATCAACTGCTTCATGGTGCGCAGCGCTTCAATGGCGGAAAAGTCCAGGTAACGCCGATAGACGAACGGGCGCAGCATGTCGAGCAGTTGCGCACCGGCCACCTGATCCCCGGCGACAACCCGCGCCTTGATCATGGCGTAGCGTTCCCAGTCGC
This sequence comes from Pseudomonas sp. RGM2987, assembly GCF_022952855.1. Classification (GTDB taxonomy): domain Bacteria; phylum Pseudomonadota; class Gammaproteobacteria; order Pseudomonadales; family Pseudomonadaceae; genus Aquipseudomonas. The sequence continues at coordinate 32,580 of NZ_JALJDX010000192.1, forward strand.
GCCCCTGGTCCTGGTAATACTGCTCCAGGGCGTTGAAGCTCAGCACTAACGCACCGGCCGAACCGTAAGGGCGCAGGCGCATGTCGACGCGGAACACGAAACCGTCGACGGTCATCGGGTCCAGGGCCTTGATCAGGCGCTGACCGACCCGGATGAAGAATTCCTGGTTATCCAGCGGCCGCTTGACCCCGACGGTCTCGCCGCCCTCGGGGTAGGCGAAAATCAGGTCGATGTCCGAAGACAGGTTCAGCTCCACCGCTCCCAGCTTGCCCATGCCGAGGATGACCATCTGTTGCGGCTCGCCGCTGCGCCGCCCGGTGGGCGTGCCGAACTGTTGGCTGAGGCGCCGGTACAACCATTGGTAAGCCTGGTCGATGCAAGCGTCGGCCAGGTCCGAGAGGTCGCGGCAGGTCTGGACCAGGTCGGCCTGACGGGTCAGGTCGCGCCAGATGATCCGTACCTGCTGGCGGGTGCGCTGACGGCGCAAGACGCGGCCCAGCTCATCCTCGGTTGCGGCGGCCTGCACCGCGGCGCCGATCTGCGCGCACAACTCCCCGGGGGCGAAGCTGCGATCCAGTTCGCCGCTGCGCACCAGCTCCAGCAGCATCACTGGGTCACGTAGGCTCTGCTCGATGACGAAGTCGCTGGCGGCGGCAATGCGGTTGAACGCCTCCCAGCGCTGCGCCGTCCAGGTCGACAGCCCGTGGTCGTCGTCGAACAAGGCCACTGCCGCACGGAACGACTGCTCGGCACGACTGACCAATGACTGGAGAATCGACGGTATCGGGGCTAGCGAGGGCAGGCTCATGGTCTATCCTTGATCGGCGCGGGAAAGGCTGGATGTAGTGATTTTCCCAAAGACACTACCTGATTGACTGTCGAACAAAGATGATAAATAGCTGAAAATCTGATTTTATTGGCAGCCGACATCAAGTTTTTACCTGTTCGAGTTGGCTAAAGACCAACAGTAACGATTATTCTCACAACGAAACGAGGGGCCAGAAGCCACTCATGTGTAGTTTTACTACTCGTCTATACATTCGAAAGGCTGAAACGGCCGACGATTTGTAGTAAAACTACACGCCGTCGAATCTACCTTCGGCAATCCAAGAATTTATATCGTCTGCCCACAAGGCCAGTCGCAAACTCAGGCAACCGATTCTGGTAGCCTTTCCGCCCTGGAGCAAGCCATGCAAGACCTCGATCCCGTCGAAACCCAGGAATGGCTGGACGCCCTGGAATCGGTTCTCGACAAAGAAGGCGAAGACCGCGCTCATTACCTGATGACCCGTATGGGCGAACTCGCCACCCGCAGTGGTTCGCAACTGCCTTACGCCATCACCACGCCGTACCGCAACACGATCCCCGTTACCCACGAAGCACGCATGCCTGGCGACCTGTTCATGGAACGCCGCATTCGCTCGCTGGTACGCTGGAACGCGTTGGCCATGGTCATGCGTACCAACCTGAAAGATTCTGACCTGGGCGGTCACATCTCCAGCTTCGCCTCCAGCGCAACGCTGTATGACATCGGCTTCAACTACTTCTTCCAGGCCCCGACCAACGAACACGGCGGCGATCTGATCTACTTCCAGGGTCACGCATCGCCAGGCGTCTACGCCCGTGCGTTCATGGAAGGCCGCATCACCGAAGACCAGATGAACAACTTCCGCCAGGAAGTGGACGGCAACGGCCTGTCGTCGTACCCGCACCCTTGGCTGATGCCTGATTTCTGGCAGTTCCCGACCGTTTCCATGGGTCTGGGCCCGATCCAGGCGATCTACCAGGCGCGCTTCATGAAGTACCTGGAAGCCCGCGGCTTCATCCAGCCCGGCAAACAGAAAGTCTGGTGCTTCATGGGCGACGGCGAGTGCGACGAGCCGGAATCCCTGGGCGCGATCTCCCTGGCCGGCCGCGAGAAGCTGGACAACCTGATCTTCGTCATCAACTGCAACCTGCAGCGCCTCGACGGCCCGGTTCGCGGCAACGGCAAGATCATCCAGGAACTCGAAGGCGTGTTCCGTGGTGCCCAGTGGAACGTCAACAAAGTCATCTGGGGCCGTTTCTGGGACCCACTGCTGGCCAAGGACGTCGACGGCATCCTGCAACGCCGCATGGACGAAGTCATCGACGGCGAGTACCAGAACTACAAGGCCAAGGACGGCGCGTTCGTCCGTGAGCACTTCTTCAATACGCCTGAACTCAAGGCGATGGTTGCCGATCTGTCCGACGACGAGATCTGGAAACTCAACCGTGGCGGCCACGACCCGTACAAGGTCTACGCGGCGTACCACGAAGCGGTCAACCACAAAGAGCAGCCGACCGTCATTCTGGCCAAAACCATCAAGGGTTATGGCACCGGTGCCGGCGAAGCGAAGAACACCGCGCACAACACCAAGAAGGTCGACGTCGACAGCCTGAAGCTGTTCCGCGACCGCTTCGACATCCCGGTCAAGGACAGCGAGCTGGAAAACCTGCCGTTCTTCAAGCCTGAAGAAGGCAGCGCCGAAGCCCGTTACCTGGCCGAGCGCCGCGCCGCCCTGGGCGGTTTCGTACCGCAGCGTCGCGCCAAGAGCATCAGCATCCCGACACCTCCGTTGGAAACCCTCAAGGCAATCCTGGATGGCTCGGGCGACCGTGAAATCTCCACCACCATGGCCTTCGTGCGGATTCTCGCGCAACTGGTCAAGGACAAGGAAATCGGCTCGCGCATCGTCCCGATCATCCCGGACGAAGCCCGTACCTTCGGTATGGAAGGCATGTTCCGCCAGCTGGGCATCTACTCGTCCGTCGGCCAGCTCTACGAGCCAGTCGATAAAGACCAGGTGATGTTCTACCGCGAAGACAAGAAGGGCCAGATCCTCGAGGAAGGCATCAACGAAGCGGGCGCCATGAGCTCGTTCATCGCCGCCGGTACTTCGTACTCCAGCCACAACCAGCCGATGCTGCCGTTCTACATCTTCTATTCGATGTTCGGCTTCCAGCGGATCGGCGACCTGGCCTGGGCCGCTGGCGACAGCCGCACCCGTGGCTTCCTGATCGGCGGTACTGCCGGGCGCACCACCCTCAACGGTGAAGGCCTGCAGCACGAAGACGGTCACAGCCACATGCTGGCCGGGACCATCCCGAACTGCCGCACCTATGATCCGACCTACGGCTACGAGCTGGCGGTGATCATCCAGGACGGCATGAAGAAGATGACCGAAGAGCAACAGGACGTCTTCTACTACATCACCGTGATGAACGAGTCCTACCAGCAGCCAGCCATGCCGGCCGGTGTCGAGCAAGGCATCGTCAAGGGCATGTACCTGCTCGAGGAAGACACCCGCGAAGCGGCGCACCACGTCCAGCTGATGGGCTCTGGCACCATCCTGCGCGAAGTGCGTGAAGCGGCGAAGATCCTGCGCGAGGAATTCAACATCGGCGCCGACGTCTGGAGCGTGACCAGCTTCAACGAACTGCGTCGCGACGGCCTGGCCGTAGAGCGCAGCAACCGCCTGCACCCTGGCCAGAAGCCGAAGCTGAGCTACGTCGAAGAATGCCTGAACGGCCGCAAAGGTCCGGTCATCGCATCGACCGACTACATGAAGCTGTTCGCCGAGCAGATCCGTCAGTGGGTTCCGTCCAAGGAATTCAAGGTGCTGGGCACCGACGGTTTCGGCCGTAGCGACAGCCGCAAGAAGCTGCGTCACTTCTTCGAAGTCGATCGTAAGTTCGTGGTGTTGGCAGCCCTGGAAGCCTTGGCTGACCGTGGCGATATCGAACCCAAGGTGGTGGCCGAGGCCATCGTCAAGTTCGGCATCGATCCGGAAAAACGCAACCCACTGGACTGCTGAGGAGAATTTTCGTGAGCGAACTCATTCGCGTACCTGACATCGGCAGCGGTGAAGGTGAAGTAATTGAACTGTTTGTGAAGGTCGGTGACCGTATCGAAGCCGACCAGAGCATCCTGACGCTTGAATCGGACAAGGCCAGCATGGAAGTGCCTGCGCCGAAGGCCGGTGTCATCAAGAGTTTGAAAGTGAAGCTGGGCGATCGTCTGAAAGAAGGCGACGAGCTGCTGGAGCTGGAAGTCGAGGACGCCGCTGCGGCGCCTGAAGCAGCCGCCCCTGCCGCGGCCCCGGCGGCAGCTGAAAAGCCCGCCGCTGCACCGGCTGCCGAGGCGGCTCCTGCCCCGGCTGCTGCGCCTGCCGCTGCCACCGTCCAGGACATCCATGTCCCGGACATCGGTTCGTCGGGCAAGGCCAAGATCATCGAAGTACTGGTCAAGGCCGGCGATACCGTCGAAGCCGACCAGTCGCTGATCACCCTGGAATCCGACAAGGCCAGCATGGAAATCCCATCGCCGGCCGCCGGCGTGGTGGAAAGCGTCGAGATCAAGCTGGAAGACGAAGTCGGCACGGGTGACCTGATCCTCAAGCTGAAAGTGGCCGGTGCTTCGGCACCCGCCGCACCAGCACCGGCCGCTGCACCTGCTGCCAAGGCTGAAGCCGCGCCTGCTCCGGCTGCCGCGCCAGCTGCCAAGGCCGAGGCTGCGCAAGCCCCTGCCGCCGCGCCTGCGCCTAGCGGTGCCAAGGTTCATGCCGGTCCTGCGGTGCGTCAGTTGGCCCGTGAATTCGGCGTCGAGCTGTCGGCCGTCAGCCCGAGCGGCCCACACGGTCGCGTGCTGAAGGAAGACGTGCAGGCCTACGTCAAGGCCATGATGCAGAAAGCCAAGAATGCACCGGCCGAAGGCGCCACCGGCGGCGCGGGTATTCCGCCAATCCCGGCGGTGGACTTCAGCCGCTTCGGCGAAACCGAAGAAGTGGCCATGACTCGCCTGATGCAGATCGGCGCGTCGAGCCTGCACCGCAGCTGGCTGAACATTCCGCACGTGACTCAGTTCGACCAGGCTGATATCACCGAGCTGGAAGCTTTCCGCGTTGCGCAGAAAGCCGTGGCGGAAAAGGCCGGCGTGAAGCTGACCGTGCTGCCACTGCTGCTCAAGGCCTGCGCACACCTGCTCAAGGAACTGCCGGACTTCAACAGCTCCCTGGCGCCAAGCGGCAAGGCTGTGATCCGCAAGAAATACGTGCACATCGGCTTTGCCGTCGACACCCCGGAAGGCCTGCTGGTACCGGTCATCCGCAACGTCGACCAGAAGAGCCTGCTGCAACTGGCCGGCGAAGCGGCTGCCCTGGCCGAAAAGGCCCGGAACAAGAAGCTCACCGCGGACGACATGCAGGGCGCCTGCTTCACGATCTCCAGCCTCGGCCACATTGGCGGCACCGGCTTCACGCCGATCGTCAACGCGCCGGAAGTGGCGATCCTGGGTGTTTCCAAGGCCACCATCCAGCCGGTCTGGGACGGTAAGGCCTTCCAGCCGAAGCTGATGCTGCCGCTGTCGTTGTCCTACGATCACCGCGTGATCAACGGTGCCGCTGCTGCGCGCTTCACCAAGCGCCTGAGCGACCTGCTGGGCGACATTCGCACTATCCTGTTGTAACTCCGGCCGGCCCTCCATGCGGGGGGCCATCCGGCGCTGTTTTCCGAGCGCCACGCTCGTACCTCAACCCCGCCCGTCTGGCGGGGCTTTTTTTGCCTGAAATAAACCCACCCGCATCAGCCGGCCGTCGCGCCGACAACTTTCCTACCTCTATCCGCCCCAATGGCTACGCCTTCTATTGGACTTTGCCCACAACTTGCGCCCCCTTCCCTATCAATATTTATGACGCTACGAGCTTTAGCATCGAACCCGCGAGACAACTAAGCGCTCTCGCCAATACTTTATAAATGCTGCAATTCGAATGGACTCGAATATGTTCAAACCTACCGTCGGCCCTATTGTTGGCCACACAACTACCGACCACGCTCGAATATTCCTGCGCGGTGATCGCGATAACAAGTTGGTATTCGCCGGCATTCGCCACAGGCGCAAAGGTGAAACAAACTGGTCGAGAGGACAGTTCGTTCAACTGGAGCCGCACCGCGACATGTCCGATGTGATTGTGCTCAAAGACCTTCAAGCCAATACCGCCTATGAATACCAGGCAGGCTGGTTCAGCCCCCTGAGCCCGACCCACACCGTGGCAACCGTGCAGGAGCTGCCGCTGCAATGGCCCCGGACCCTTTACTGCCTGCGTACGCAAGCGGCTGAACCCGGCGCGCCTCGCGCCTATATCGTGGGTTCCTGCCGTTACCTGCGAATCACCGGCGGCGTGCCGTCGCTGCCCGGCCTCGGTGACCGCACCTTTGCCGGCATCAATCGCGTCGCGGCCCTGGCCGACCCGCCGATCAGCGCGGTATTGATGACCGGTGACCAGGTCTATCTCGACGACTTGAACAAGTTTGCTCCGGACCGGACCTACCACGACGTTCTGTTTAAATACCGCACTGTTTTTTCCCAGCCACACATTGCCAGATTGATGTCCGAAGTCCCCACTTACATGATGCTCGACGACCACGAAATTGAAGATAACTGGCCTGCCAACAGAACGCTCAACGACGACATTCTATATGCCAACGCCATGAGCGCTTACGAACTTTATCAAGCCAGCCACAGCCCGGCCCATGAACTTCTCCGTGACGGAACAATAAATAAAGCACTGAAGCGCTACTGGTATACATTCGCCCACGGCGATATTGAGTGGTTTGTCACAGACAGTCGCACTCAACGCAACCTGTCGCCCGGCGACCGCCGCATTCTGAACGAGGTCCAGGAACGGGCGCTGCTCCAATGGCTCGTCCAGAGCAGCGCCAGGGTCAAATTCGTGGTCACCAGCGTCATGTTCTACCCCGACAGCAAATGGAATGACGGTGACGCCTGGCAGGCCTTCCCAGACCAACGCCTGCGCCTGCTGGAGGCCCTGCGTCGTGAGAGGATCAGGAACGTGATCTTCGTCTCGGGCGATGTGCACGGCTCCATGACCAGCCGCCTGCGCCACAGCCAGGATCCTGAGTTCGAGGTCAACACCATCGTTTCCTCGCCGCTGTGCAACAGCAGGCTGCTGCCTTATGCCAAGGCGTCGGACTTTATTTTCGATGCGCCCATGGCCCGGGTTGAAAGCGGCGAGTATCGCTACGAACTGACCAGCAACGTGGTCAGCCAAGACAACTTTGCCCGCCTGCACGTCACGGCGCAGAGCGTCCAGGTAATCTTCCACGACCGCGACGGCAACCCCTTGCAGACGGTGGAAATCGCGCTTCGCTGACCAGCGGTGCCCCTTGCGACACTCTCTTATCGGCCAACGACTGGAGAAATCCCTTCGTCGGCCGATATAAGGTTTATAGCACATGGCCTTCATGTCTCTTGTCAGCCAGTGCCGCAATGATGCAACCTTGCGGCAATCCGTAATAATGAGGGCGTCAGCCCGGCGCGATCAGAATTTTCGAAGCGAGTTTCCCCATGAAAAGCCAACCCGATGCCGCCAGCCGAATGGCGGCCGAGGTAGTGACGCAGTTACCGGTGCCCTCGCGGCTCGGCATGCTGCGTTTCGAACGGCTGAATGAAGCAAGCTGGGCGCTGTTGTTCCTCGATCCCAATTGCGAGCGATACTTCGGCCTGCCGGCGGTCGACCTGTGCTCGCTGGTCAGCTCGCCCTACGCCAGCCTGATGGAGCCCGAGGCGCGCTATAAGCTGCACGACGCGATCCAGCAGCAACTGGCAGAGGCCGCGCATTACCAGATCCGCTACATGCTCCACACCGCTCAGGGCCCGATGAATGTGCTGGAGACCGGGGAAGCCTACAAGCAACACAATCGTCATCTGTTGCGCGGCTACCTGTTGGTGGTAGACAGCTTGCTGCAAGGCGAGCCGTCCATGCCGGCGCTGGACCTGGAAACCCAGAACTCACGCTTGCAGATCGCCCTGGAGCTGAACCAGCGCGCCCAGCAGGAACAGCTCCAGCACCTGGACCGGGTGCGCGCCCAGCAGGACCTGATCCTGCTGCTCACCCGCCAGCGCTACAGCGCCAATAACTCACTGCTCGAAGCGGCCGAACTGATCACCCGCAGCGCCTGCGACATCTACCAGATCGATTGCGCCAGTATCTGGAACCTCGAAGATGGCAAGCTGGTACCCATCTCGGCCTTCAACCGCGCTTCCCAGGAATACTTTTTGCCAGGCGTGATCGACGCCACCGAGTTTCCCAATTACATGGAGGCGCTGCAGTCCTGCCGCGCCATCGACGCCCACAATGCGCTACGCGACCCGCGCACCCGGGAAATGGCCGAGAGCCTGCGCGCCCGCGACGTCAACGCCATGCTCGACGCCAGCGTGCGCATCGACGGCCAAGTGGTGGGCGTGCTGTGCCTGGAGCAAGTGGGCGCCACCCGCGCCTGGCAGTCGGATGAGATCGCCTTTGCCGGTGAGCTGGCGGACCAGTTTGCCCAGGTGATCAATAACCACAACCGCCGGACCGCCACCAGCGCCCTGCACTTGTTCCAGCGCGCCGTGGAGCAGAGCGCCAACGCGTTCCTGCTGGTCAATTGCGACGGCGTGGTGGAGTACGTCAACCCCAGCTTCACCGCGATCACCCAGTACACCACCGAGGAAGTCCACGGCCAGCGATTGTCCGAATTGCCGGCCCTGGAGAACCTCAGTGAGCTGCTGTTCGACGCGCCCTCGGCCCTGGCCCAGAACAACAGCTGGCAGGGCGAGTTCAAGAGCCGGCGCAAGAACCTGGAACCCTACTGGGGCCAGTTGTCGATTTCCAAGGTCTACGGCGACAACCGCGAGCTGACCCATTACATCGGCATCTACGAAGACATCACCCAGACCAAGCTGGCCCAGCAGCGCATCGAGCGCCTGGCCTACACAGACAACCTGACCAACCTGGGCAACCGCCCGGCGTTCATTCGCAACCTGGATGAACGCTTTGCCAGGGACAGCGACTCGCCCATCAGCCTGTTGCTGGTGGACATCGACAACTTCAAGCGCATCAACGACAGCCTCGGCCACCAGACCGGCGACAAGCTGCTGATCAGCCTGGCCCGGCGCCTGCGCAACAGCCTGAGCCCCAGCGGCAGCCTGGCACGCTTCGCCAGTAACGAGTTCGCGGTGCTGCTGGACGACACCGACCTGGAAGCCGGCCAGCAGATAGCCGGCCAATTGTTGATGACCCTCGACAAACCGATGTTCGTCGACAACCAGTTGATCAGCGTGACCGGCTCCGTGGGCCTGGCCTGCGCACCGCTGCATGGCCGCGATCCACAGACCCTGATGCGCAACGCCGGCCTCGCCCTGCACAAGGCCAAGGCCAACGGCAAGCATCAGGTCCAGGTGTTCACCGAAGCACTGAATGCCGAGGCCAGCTACAAGCTGTTCGTGGAAAACAACCTGCGCCGGGCCCTGACCCAGAACGAACTGGACGTGTTCTACCAGCCCAAGCTGTGCCTGCGCAGCGGGCGCCTGCTGGGCATGGAAGCGCTGCTGCGCTGGAATCATCCGGAAAAAGGCATGATCCGCCCGGACCAGTTCATCAGCGTGGCCGAGGAAACCGGCCTGATCATCCCCATCGGCAAATGGATCGCCCGCCAGGCCTGCCGCATGAGCAAGCAACTGACCGCCGCCGGCCTGGGCAACCTGCAAGTGGCGATCAACCTGTCGCCCAAGCAGTTTTCCGACCCGGATCTGGTCGCCTCCATCGCCAGCATTCTCAAGGAAGAACAGCTTCCGGCCCGGTTGCTGGAACTGGAGCTGACCGAAGGCCTGCTGCTGGAAGCCACCGAAGACACCCACTTGCAGCTCGATCAACTCAAGCGCCTGGGCCTGACGCTGGCCATGGATGACTTCGGCACCGGTTATTCGTCCCTGAGCTACTTGAAGAAATTCCCGATCGACATCATCAAGATCGATCGCAGCTTCATCCACGAAATCCCGGACAACCAGGACGACATGGAAATCACCTCCGCGGTGATCGCCATGGCCCACAACCTGAAACTCAAGGTGGTGGCAGAAGGCATCGAGACCGCCCAGCAATTGACCTTCCTGCGTCGCCACCGCTGTGACGTCGGCCAGGGCTACCTGTTTGACCGACCCATCCCTGGTGCTGAGCTGATCGAGAAGCTCAAGCGCTATCCGCGCGGTCCAATTGCCTGACAGCGACGTAACACTCGGGCACACTGGCAGTCTTATTATCCAAATTCGCTCAATTCAATCTGACTGAGAGGACTGATGATGGTCTTGCGCTCGGAAATCCTGGTGAACAAAAACGTGCTCCCTACTCAAGAACAAGCGCTGCCTGGCCGCGAAACCCCAATGACCGTGCCGGAAAAGCACTTCGTCCACGACGCGCCGCTGCTGGGCCCGTTTGCCATGGACGTGGATTTCGCGATCTTTGGCCTGGGCTGCTTCTGGGGCGCCGAGCGCAAGTTCTGGCAGCGCGAGGGCGTGGTCAGTACTGCGGTGGGCTACGCTGGCGGCTTCACGCCGAACCCCACGTATGAAGAGGTCTGCTCAGGCCTGACCGGCCACAGCGAAGTGGTGCTGGTGGTCTATGAACCGGCGAAGGTCAGCTATGAGGCGCTGCTGAAGATGTTCTGGGAACTGCATAACCCGACCCAGGGAATGCGCCAGGGCAACGACATCGGCACCCAGTACCGCTCGGTCATCTATGCCACCAACCCTGAGCAACTGGCTGCCGCCCAGCACAGCAAGGAGATCTTCCAGGCGGAGCTGACCAAGGCCGGCAAGGGCACGATCACCACCGAAATCGAAGAAGCGCCGACGTTCTACTTCGCCGAGGCTTATCACCAGCAGTACCTGGCGAAAAACCCTGAAGGGTATTGCGGGATCGGCGGTACGGGCGTGACCTGCCCGATCTGACTTTCAGGTTTTAAAAGTTTCGCGAGCAAGCCCGCTCCCACATGGGTTTTGTGTCTGAGCGCATTTTTGTGATCAACACCAACCTATTGTGGGAGCGGGCTTGCTCGCGAATGCGCCCTTCCAGGCGCTACCAACGCGTCTGATCGCCCCTCAACTTTCCGCAATCAACCAATCCATCTGCCATCCACCCTGGGTCTGTCCGAGCTTCTTCGACAGCCACGGCAGCAACTCCCGCAACTCTTCCTCCAGCCCCCATGGCGGATTGGCAATCGCCAGGCCGGAGCCGTTCAGGCTGTTGGGCGTCGCCAGTGGATGCACCAGCAGCTCGACCCGCAACAGCTTGGGCGCCCCGGTGCCGGCCAGGTCCTGGTAGAAACGGCGCAACATCCGCTGGTCCTTCACCGGGTACCAGATCGCCGCCACTGTCTGGCGCATGCGGCCGATGGCTTCCTTGAGGGACGCGGCGCAGCGCTGCATTTCGTCAAGCTGCTCGAAGGGCGGATCGATCAGCATCAGGCCGCGCTTCTCTGCCACCGGCAGCAGCGCCCGGGGCACGTGCCAGCCTTCGCCCAGGTGCACCGCGACGCGCCGGTCGCCTTTCATGTTGTCCTTGAGCAGGACGCCGTCTTCAGGGTGTTTTTCGTTGAGCAGTACCCGGTCCCGCGGGCGGGTCAGGCGTCGCGCCAGTTCCGGCGAGCCCGGGTAATAGCGCAACTGCCCATCCGGGTTCATCTCGTGCAGCACCTGCATGTAGTCGGCGGTCAGCGGCGGCAGATCGTTCTCGCCCCACAAGCGCGCGATGCCTTCCAGGTATTCACCGGTGCGGTTGGCCTGGTCGCCCTGCAGGTCGTACAGCCCGATGCCCGCGTGGGTGTCGAGGTAGGCGAAGGGCTGCTCCTTGCGCGACATCAGGGCGATGAGGCGGGTCAAGGTCAGGTGTTTGAACACATCGGCGTGATTGCCGGCGTGGAAGGCGTGGCGATAATTCATGGCGGCTCCTGCGAAGGGCGACGAGTTTACCGCGAAGCGCGCCGCGCGTCAGGGGCCGCGGCCCAGCGGGCAGCGGGTCGCACTGTTTGAAGGATGGAAAGGACCGTGGCGAGGGAGCTTGCTCCCGCTGGGTTGCGAAGCAGCCCCCGGATAGGCGAGCGCTTCGCACTGGTGCGCCAGCCCGGTCGAGCGGGAGCAAGCTCCCTCGCCACAGCAAGCCCCCTCGCCACAAGAGCAGGCCAGGGCAAATATCAACCCAGTTCCTGGGTCAAATAGCCGAGCAACGGCGCCTTCGGCGCTTCGCCAGGCCCCAAGGCTTCGAGAAAGTGCGCGACCTTGCGCCGCAGGATGCGCTCGTCGACCCGCTCGAACAGATACGGATGCTCCTCGCTCAACCATTTGAGCAGGTTGTCCCGCAGGCAGTCGGTCGAATGCCCGGCCATCGCCCTGAGCACTGCGCCGGGTACTTCCCACCAGGGATATGCCTGCGCTGGTCGCTGGGCATTTGCGACGATTTCCAGCACTTGACCGTTGATCAGGCAGCGGCTGACGACCGGCAAGAGCTGCCCGGCTTCCACCTCCGGCGATTGCAGGATCGGCAGCAAAAAGCGTCCATCCCAAAAACGGAAAAATACCGATTGGCCGCCCGGCAGCAGAACCTGTGTCAGCCCACACAGATGCCCGGCAAGGGTGTCCTGGCAGGCAGACGACACTGCCAGCCAACCCCAGTCGAGCGAGTCGCCAGCGCCGATCCAATCCAGAAACGCACTGTCTGCGGCGACGACGCCCACATAAGGCATTGCCGCCGCCCATTCAGCATAAGGCGTATCGGCCCATATCGGGCTGGGCGCCGAAGTCATCGAGCGTCGCCAGGCCGCCAGCGGCCCAGCGGCGCTGGCACTGCTGAAGACGGCATAAAGCTGCTCGCCTGCCTGCAAAGGATGCTCTTGAAGCCAGGCGTGGGGAGATTGACCGCCCTTCATGCACTTGCCTCGGCACCCACCACCCGGCGAGCAACGGGTGGCGGCGCGCAGACACCGCTCTTGCAACGCTCACACTCTTCACAGAACGGGGCCGCGCCGCCCAGGCTCAACAGTTGGGCGTAGGAAAGCCGAGAGGTCGTCGCGGCAAGTTTTTCCTCAAGGCACGACACAGCAGACGCCGCGCTCCTGGCGTGCATCGGCGCGCCACCGACTTCGATCGGCACGCTGCTGGAGATCCCGCTCGCGCCGATATTGATCCAATGGCCCCCTGCCTGGATCGTCACGCTGACACCCGCATCCAGGACGATCTGCTGGCCGGCGCTGACGTGAAACTGCTGGCTGGCATTGAGGACTTGGCTGGTTACCCGGATGTGTCGCTCGCCAGTGACCAGCAAGTGGTCGTCCTGCCTGACCTCCGCCTGCCGACGTCCGTGGGTGATGCGCTGCTCATCGGCCTTGAGCTCGTGACGGGCAGTACCGGTGACGACGATGCTGCGTTCATGATCGACCTGCACCCGCTGGTCGTGCAGCACATGCTGGGTCCAGTCTCGTTGGGCGCGCAGGTAGATCTCTTCGGCGCCCTTGCGATCCTCGATGCGCAACTCGTTATAACCGCCTCCGCCAGGGCTGCTCTGGCTGCGCCAGATGCTGCGGGTCTTGTCCGCCGGCAGATCCAGCGGCGGCGGGTTGGCACCATTGGGCAGGCAGGCCACCACCAACGGCTTGTCGACATCGCCATCGATAAACCCCACCAACACTTCCATCCCGACCCGGGGGATCATCACCGCACCGTAGCGGTCATGGGCCCAACCGGAGGCCACCCTTAGCCAGCAGCTGGCGTGCTCGTCACGCTTGCCGTCGCGATCCCAGATCAATTGGACCTTGACCCGCCCGAACTCATCGCAATGGATCTCGCTGTCCACGGGCCCGGTGACCACCGCCGATTGGTAACCCTGGGCTGGCGGTTTCGGGTGACGCAGGGGCGGACGATAGAAAACATCCCACGGCGTCGCCACGAACGTATTGCGGTAGCCCTGGAGCTCATCAGGGCTGACACCCGCCGCTTCTTCCAGGACCTGGGGCTGGCGGCCATGGTGGGAGACTTCAGTGAGCAGCCAGAGGTCATTGCACTGCGCCCGGGTATGCCCGCGCACCTGCATGAAATGCCCACTGATCAGGGCGCACTGATCACTGCATCCTTCGGCCTGGCGGTAGTCGACCGCGTGGCGCTCCAGTGCGCGCCGGGCCAAGTGGCGGCCATGGTCGCGGTCGGCAAACTGCCCTGGGTAGCGATAGTCTTCCAGCACCGGCTGCTGCTGATTGTCGTGGCGGGTTTGCAGCGCCAGGCCGGGCTTGGAAAAATCATAGTCGCGTAGCGTCACCGCGTTGGTCCGGGCCTGGAGCCGCACCGTCAGCGCCTTGATCGCCGGCTCGCTGGCGACCATGCCGCTGTCCGGTTGATAAAGCGTAGGTTCGGGCAGATGGGGAAAGACGGTCTGATCGTCGCCGAACACGAGTAGATGCCCCTCAGGACTGTGCCTGAAGTGGTAGTGAATGCCGACCTCGGCACAGATTCGCTCGATGAACGCCAGATCACTCTCGGCGTACTGCACGCAGTACTCCCGTTCAGGGTATTGCCCACTGAGGCTGAACCGGAAGGCATCACCCTGGATGCCATGGTCCTTGAGGATCCGCCCGATGATCGCCGGCACGCTCAATTGCTGGAAAATCCGCTGGTTGATGCGATGCCGCAAGTAAGCCAGGCGTGGCACCAGGCTGATCCGGTAACGCGCCAGACGCTTGCCGCAATCCCCTAGGGCGACGCTGTAGACCTGACCATGCACACCACGCCCCTGGCCCTCGAACGCCAGGTAGGCCTGGCGATGCAGGAGTTCTTCCAGCGCCAGGTCGAACCGTTCGCTGACCAGCTCCAGGTCAAAGCGATACGGCTGGCTGATCGCCTCCTTGCCCTTGAACTCAAGCACCTCGAATTCATTTGGCCCGCTGTCGAATGTCAGGGTGAAACGCGATGGGATGGCAGGCGGGAGCATCCGATGTGCCTCTGTTGAATGAAGGCGACTGATTCTGCATGACCCCTCAGGACAACGGATCGGTGCTCAAGAAAAACAGACGTTGCCTTATATGCGCAGGGACAAAAGCCGCACAACGCGTCGCATTTTCCGACAGACATCCTCGCTCAAAACAGGGCCAGCCCTGACGCAGCCGCAAAAAAAACGGCCCGCCTCCAGGGGAGACGGGCCGTTCCTTATCCTTCAAGCGAGCCATACAGGCCCCATTGAAAGCCTTACTGGTTCAAGCGGAAATCCTTCTCGGCCGCTTCAAAGCGCTGCACCATACCGGCGGTAGGCGAGCCCATCTTGCTGACGAAGAAGATAGCCAGGCTGGCGAAGATGAAGCCCGGGATGATCTCGTACAGGCCCAGCAGCTCGAAGTGCTTCCAGACGATCACGGTGATCGCACCTACAAGAATGCCGGCCAGCGCGCCGTTACGGGTCATGTCTTTCCAGATGACCGAAATCAGCACCACAGGACCGAACGCAGCACCGAAGCCGGCCCAGGCGTAGCTCACCAGGCCCAGTACGCGGTTTTCCGGGTTGGCGGCCAGGGCGATGGCAATCAGTGCCACCAGCAGCACCATGGCGCGACCGACCCAGACCAGTTCCAGCTGCGAAGCGTTCTTGCGCAGGAAGGTCTTGTAGAAGTCTTCGGTCAGGGCGCTGGAGCACACCAGCAACTGGCAGCTCAGGGTACTCATCACCGCCGCGAGAATGGCCGACAGCAATACACCGGCAATCCATGGGTTGAACAGCAGCTTCGCCAGCTCGATGAACACACGCTCGTGGTTCTCTGTGACGGGGCCGGCGACTTCAGGGTGCGCCGAGAAGTAAGCGATACCAAAGAAGCCGACGGCAACGGTGCCGCCCAGGCACAGGATCATCCAGGTCATGGAGATACGACGGGCGTTGGCGATGGACTTGACCGAATCGGCCGCCATGAAACGCGCCAGGATATGCGGCTGGCCGAAATAGCCCAGGCCCCAGCCCATCAGCGAAATGATGCCGATGAAGGTGGTGTTCTTGAGCATGTCGAAGGACGAAGGATCTTTCGCTTCGATGGCCAGGAACGTGGTGTCCACGCCGCCGGTGGCCAGCAGCACGATGATCGGCGTGAGGATCAGCGCGAAGATCATCAGGGTGGCTTGAACGGTATCCGTCCAGCTCACCGCCAGGAAACCACCGACGAAGGTGTAGGCAATGGTCGCCGCCGCACCGGCCCACAGCGCCGATTCGTAGGACATGCCGAAGGTGCTTTCGAACAGACGGGCACCGGCGACGATGCCGGAAGCGCAATAGATAGTGAAGAACACCAGAATCACCACCGCAGAGATGATCCGCAGTACGCCGCTCTTGTCTTCGAAGCGGCTGGAGAAGTAATCCGGCAGCGTCAGTGCGTCGCCGTTGTGTTCGGTCTGCACGCGCAGGCGGCCCGCCACGAACAGCCAGTTCAGGTACGCACCGACGATCAGGCCGATGGCGATCCAGCTCTCCGACAAGCCGGACATGTAGATGGCACCTGGCAGCCCCATCAACAACCAGCCGCTCATGTCCGAAGCACCGGCGGACAACGCCGTGACCACGCTCCCCAGGCTGCGACCGCCCAGGATGTAATCGGAAAGGTTATTGGTGGAGCGATAAGCCATCAGGCCGATCAGGACCATGGCTGCGATATAGATCACGAAAGTGATCAACGTGGGATTGCTAACACTCATTGAATAACGCCCTGGCTTTGTTTTTATGTAGCGGTGGCAGCTGGAAACGCCGACAACAGAAGTTGTAGTGACGATTTGCAGACCCGCGAATTTATGACCGATGTTTCCCCAGGAAAGCCATCAGCCGATGCTCCGGCGAGAACCGGTTGCACCTTGGCCGCGAATGCTATTCAACAAATGAAATGAGGTGCAACCTGTTTCGTTCAAATCAGTTGCACCTGATCGGTTTTCCTACTGATCGAGCGCTTTTTGCTCCAGGTTGGTGCAATAACTGATGTTCTATCAGTAGCGAGAGCACCAAGTAAGTGCATGGAAACCATGTTCGTACCTGCTAACTGATGAGCTGCTTATTATTTCATCCAAAAATGGGTTGCACCCGGTTGCACCTCATTCTGCGCACAGCTAATCTTGCCGCCAGCTGATGCCACGCCATACGTGGTAAACATGAGGATAAAAATATGGCTACCACCACCCTCGGGGTCAAACTCGACGACCCGACCCGCGAACGCCTCAAGGCGGCCGCAACCTCGATTGATCGCACGCCACACTGGCTGATCAAGCAGGCAATTTTCAATTACCTGGAAAAACTCGAGGGTGGTGCAACCCTGACCGAGCTCAACGGTGCCCCCCGCGCCGACAGCGACGATGCCGGCGAGGTCCAGGTCGACCACGCTCACCAGTGCTTCCTGGAATTTGCCGAAAGCATCCTGCCGCAATCGGTCCTGCGCGCCTCCATCACCGCCGCCTATCGTCGTCCGGAACCGGAAGTGGTGCCGATGCTGATCGAGCAGGCGCGCCTGCCGGCGCCAATGGCCGAGGCCACCAACAAGCTGGCGGCGTCGATCGCCGAGAAGCTGCGCAACCAGAAAAGTGCCGGCGGCCGTGCCGGGATTGTCCAGGGACTGCTGCAGGAGTTTTCCCTGTCGTCCCAGGAAGGCGTGGCGCTGATGTGCCTGGCCGAAGCCCTGTTGCGGATCCCGGACAAGGGCACGCGCGATGCGCTGATCCGCGACAAGATCAGCACCGGCAACTGGCAGCCGCACCTGGGCAACAGCCCTTCGCTGTTCGTCAACGCCGCCACCTGGGGCCTGCTGCTGACCGGCAAACTGGTCGCCACCCATAATGAAGCGGGCCTGACCTCCTCCCTGAGCCGCATCATCGGCAAGAGCGGCGAGCCGATGATCCGCAAGGGCGTCGACATGGCCATGCGCCTGATGGGCGAACAGTTCGTCACCGGCGAAACCATCGCCGAAGCCTTGGCCAACGCCAGCAAATTCGAATCCAAGGGCTTCCGTTACTCCTACGACATGCTGGGTGAAGCGGCGCTCACCGAACATGACGCGCAGAAATACCTGGCCTCGTACGAACAAGCCATCCACTCGATCGGCAAAGCGTCCCACGGTCGTGGGATTTATGAAGGCCCGGGCATTTCCATCAAGCTTTCGGCCCTGCACCCGCGCTACAGCCGCGCCCAGTACGAACGCGTCATGGACGAGCTGTACCCGCGCCTGCTGGCGCTGACGCTGCTGGCCAAGCAATACGACATCGGCCTGAACATCGACGCCGAAGAAGCCGACCGCCTCGAACTGTCCCTGGACCTGCTGGAGCGCCTGTGCTTCGAGCCGCAACTGACCGGCTGGAACGGCATCGGCTTCGTGATCCAGGCGTACCAGAAACGCTGCCCGTACGTGATCGACTACGTGATTGACCTGGCGCGTCGCAGCCGTCACCGCCTGATGATCCGCCTGGTAAAAGGCGCCTACTGGGACAGCGAGATCAAGCGCGCCCAGGTCGAAGGCCTGGAAGGCTATCCGGTGTATACCCGCAAGGTGTACACCGACGTGTCCTATATCGCTTGCGCCCGCAAGCTGTTGTCGGTGCCGGAAGTCATTTACCCGCAGTTCGCCACGCACAACGCCCACACGTTGTCGGCCATTTATCATATCGCCGGTCAGAACTATTACCCGGGGCAGTACGAGTTCCAGTGCTTGCACGGCATGGGCGAACCGCTGTACGAACAAGTTGTAGGCAAGGTTTCCGAAGGCAAGTTGAACCGTCCGTGCCGCGTGTACGCCCCGGTCGGCACCCATGAAACACTGCTGGCCTATCTGGTGCGTCGCCTGTTGGAAAACGGCGCCAACACCTCGTTCGTCAACCGCATCGCTGACCAGTCCATTTCCATTCAGGAACTGGTGGCCGACCCGGTCGCGAGCATCGAGCAGATGGCGACCCTGGAAGGCGGTTTCGGCCTGCCGCATCCGCGCATTCCCCTGCCACGCGACCTGTACGGCAGCGAACGCGCCAACTCCAGCGGCATCGACATGGCCAACGAACATCGCCTGGCCTCGCTATCCTGCGCCTTGTTGGCAACGGCCCATAACGACTGGAAGGCTGCGCCGATGCTCGGCTGCGCCGCCAGCGAAGAAGCACCCGCGCCGGTCTTGAACCCGTCCGATCACCGTGACGTGGTCGGGCATGTACAGGAAGCCACGGTCGCCGACGTCGACAACGCCATCCAGTGCGCGGTCAACGCTGCACCGATCTGGCAGGCCACGCCACCGGCCGAACGCGCCGCGATCCTGGAACGCGCCGCGGACCTGATGGAAGGCGAGATCCAACCGCTGATGGGCCTGTTGGCCCGCGAAGCCGGCAAGACCTTCGCCAACGCCATCGCCGAAGTCCGCGAAGCCGTGGACTTCCTGCGCTACTACGCGGTTCAGGCGCGCAACGATTTCACCAACGACGCTCACCGCCCATTGGGCCCGGTGGTCTGCATCAGCCCGTGGAACTTCCCCCTGGCGATCTTCAGCGGCCAGGTCGCTGCGGCACTGGCCGCCGGCAACCCGGTCCTGGCCAAGCCAGCCGAACAGACGCCGCTGGTGGCCGCCCAGGCCGTGCGCCTGCTGCTCGAAGCAGGCATTCCGCAAGGCGTGCTGCAACTGCTGCCGGGCCGTGGCGAAACCGTCGGTGCCCGCCTGGTGGGTGACGAGCGGGTCAAAGGCGTGATGTTCACTGGCTCCACCGAAGTGGCGCGCCTGCTGCAACGCAACATCGCCGGTCGCCTGGACAACCAGGGCCGCCCGATCCCGCTGATCGCCGAGACCGGCGGCCAGAACGCGATGATCGTCGACTCCTCGGCCCTGACCGAACAAGTGGTCATCGACGTGGTGTCGTCGGCCTTCGACAGCGCCGGCCAGCGTTGCTCGGCCCTGCGGGTCCTGTGCTTGCAGGAAGATTCCGCCGACCGTGTCATCGAAATGCTCAAGGGCGCCATGGCCGAGTCGCGCCTGGGTAACCCGGAGCGCCTGTCGGTAGACATCGGCCCGGTGATCGACGCCGAAGCCAAGGCCGGCATCGAGAAACACATCCAGGCCATGCGCGACAAAGGTCGCACCGTGTACCAGATGGCAATCGCCGACAGCGACGAGTGCAAGCGAGGCACCTTCGTGATGCCGACCCTGATCGAGCTGGAAAGCTTCGATGAGCTGCAACGCGAGATCTTCGGTCCGGTGCTGCACGTGGTCCGCTACAAGCGCAAGGAACTGGATCAGTTGATCAACCAGATCAATGCGTCCGGCTACGGCTTGACCTTGGGCGTGCACACCCGCATCGACGAAACCATCGCCAAGGTGATCGACAACGTCCATGCCGGCAACGTCTACGTGAACCGCAACATCGTCGGTGCCGTGGTCGGTGTCCAACCGTTCGGCGGCGAAGGCCTGTCGGGCACCGGGCCCAAGGCCGGTGGTCCGCTGTACCTGTATCGCCTGCTGTCGACCCGTCCGACCGATGCGATCCAGCAGTCCTTTGCCCGCGGTGACGCCGTCAGTGCACCGGACCTGCGTTTGCGCGATGCCATGAGCAAACCGCTGACCGCCCTGCAAGCCTGGGCCGACAGCCAGAAACTCGCCGAATTGAGCGCCCTGTGCGTACAGTTCGCGGCCCAGTCGCAAAGCGGTATTACCCGCCAGTTGACCGGCCCGACGGGCGAGCGCAACAGCTACGCCATCCTGCCGCGCGAGCATGTGCTGTGCCTGGCCGACGTGGAAGGCGATCTGCTGACGCAACTGGCGGCCGTACTGGCCGTGGGCGGCTCGGCCGTGTGGCCGGAAACCGATACCAGCAAAGCCTTGTTCGCACGCTTGCCGAAGGACATTCAGGCGCGCATCCAGCGGGTTGGCGACTGGGCCAAGGACGACGTGGTATTTGACGCGGTCCTGCACCACGGCGACTCGGATCAGTTGCGCAGTGTCTGCCAGCAAGTGGCCAAGCGTGCCGGCGCCATCGTCGGGGTCCACGGTTTGTCCCAGGGCGAAACCGGCATCGCGCTGGAGCGTTTGGTGATCGAGCGGGCGTTGAGCGTCAACACCGCAGCGGCGGGCGGTAACGCCAGCTTGATGACGATCGGTTAAACCACTGCAAGCCAGGCACTCGCAATGGGTGCCTGGGTAACCGCAATCCCCTTGTGGGAGCGGGCTTGCTCGCGAAGGCGGTGGGTCAGTCGACATCATTTC
>NZ_JALJDX010000191.1 GCF_022952855.1 Pseudomonas sp. RGM2987
GCTGCCTTCGCGAGCAAGCCCGCTCCCACACAGTTATTTTGGTAACCATGAATTCCAGGCAAAAAGAAGCCCCGCATTTGACGGGGCTTCTTTATATCGGAGTTGATCAGCTGCCTTTCACAGCCTTGCCGTTGACCGTACCGTCCTGGAGCATGATGTTGTACTCCTTGCCGTCGGTCTCGACCTGTTGCAGGCGCACCAGCAGGTAGTCCCAGTCCTTGGCGAACCAGAGCACGGTGATGCGTTTGCTTTGTGTCGGATCGCGCACGCGCTCGACTTTGATCGCGTCGATCTGGCCGGCCTTGGTGTCTACCTTCTCGGCGCCTAGCACGCGGAAGTCGTAGGTATCGACTTCGCCATCGTCGACCACCTGATAACTCATGCTCTTCTTGCCGGCCGCGACGTCGTGCTGCAGGGCCAGTTGATAAGTCGATTTGTCGACCATGCCACGGTTGAGCGGCAGCTTGACCGCGTCGCCGCGATCGGTGCCGGTGACCATCTTGGCGTTCCAGTCGAAGTCCAGGTCGGCCTTCTTGGCCTTGCCCAGGCCGCCGCGCTCGAAGTGGTAGGACTGTGGCAGCAAGGTGTCCTTGTCCAGGGTCAGGGTGCTTTCTTCGGTCAGGCTGGCGATCATCATCGAAGCCTTGAAGCTGAGCTTCCAGGTGCCGTTGGCCTCCTTGGTCAGGCTGCGCTCGGCGGTGCCGCTCATCGGCAGCTGTTTCCAGTCGGCGGTGTAGCTGGCGGAGAACGGTTGAAGTTCCGAAGCCTGTGCCAGGGGCAGGGCAAGCAGAGCGCAAGCGAAGAGCAGGGCGCGACGCATAATATCTCCTAGTGTCGAATCAAATGGCCGCTGGCCGGCAATAACTGGCCGTCCAGTGAGGCACCGCGGTCGTCGAGGGTCAGCCGTCCTTCGGCAAACCAACGCACGGCCATCGGGTAGATCTGGTGCTCGCGGGTGTGAACCCGTTGCGCCAGGCTTTGCGGCGTGTCGTGCAACTCTACCGGTATTACCGCCTGTACGACCAGTGGTCCGCCATCGAGTTCCTCAGTGACAAAGTGCACGGAGCAGCCGTGCTCCGTGTCGCCGGCCTCCAGCGCTCGCTGATGAGTGTGTAACCCTTTGTATTTGGGCAGCAACGAGGGATGGATATTGAACAGGCGGCCCTGGTAGTGACGCACGAAGCCGGCGCTGAGGATGCGCATGAAGCCAGCCAGCACCACCAGTTGCGGATTGAAGGTGTCGATCTGTTCAATCAACGCGGCGTCGAAGGCTTCGCGGCCTTCGAACGCCTTGTGATCCAACACGCGGGTGTCGATCCCCGCGTCCCGGGCGCGTTGCAGGCCGTAGGCGTCGGCGCGGTTGGAGATCACCGCGCGGATGCGGACCGGGCTGTCGCCGGTCCGCGTGCTGTCGATCAGGGCCTGCAAGTTACTGCCGGTGCCGGACAGCAGCACCACGACATTACAGGTTGCGGACATCAGTGCGCCTTAAGGTTTTTCAGCTCGACCTGGGCAGCGCCTTCGGCGGCGGTGGCGATCTGACCGATGACCCATGGCTGCTCACCGGCTTCACGCAACACGTTCAGGGCGGTCTCGACGTGCTCCTGGGCCACGCAGATCACCATGCCCACGCCACAGTTCAGCACGCGGTGCATTTCAGTCTCATCGACGTTGCCTTGTTCCTGCAGCCAGTCGAACACCGCCGGGCGGGTCCAGCTCGCCACGTCGACCACCGCCTGGGCGCCTTTTGGCAGCACGCGCGGGATGTTGTCGAGCAGGCCGCCGCCGGTGATGTGGGCCATGGCCTTGACGGCGCCGGTGTCCTTGATCAGCTTGAGCAGCGGCTTGACGTAGATGCGGGTCGGCGCCATCAGCAGGTCGCTCAGCGGCTGGCCGTCGAGCTGGGTGTTTTCGATGTCGGCACCGGAGACCTCGATGATCTTGCGGATCAGCGAGTAGCCGTTGGAGTGCGGACCGGAGGAAGGCAGGGCGAGCAGGGCGTCGCCGGCAGCGACTTTCGAGCCGTCGATGATCTCGGCTTTTTCCACGACGCCGACGCAGAAGCCGGCCAGGTCGTAGTCTTCGCCTTCGTACATGCCAGGCATTTCAGCGGTTTCGCCACCGACCAGCGAGCAGCCGGACAATTCACAGCCGGCGCCGATGCCGGTCACGACCTGGGCGGCGGTGTCGACGTTCAGTTTGCCGGTGGCGTAGTAGTCGAGGAAAAACAGCGGCTCGGCGCCGCAGACCACCAGGTCGTTCACGCACATGGCCACCAGGTCGATGCCGATGCTGTCGTGCTTGTTCAGGTTCAAGGCCAGGCGCAGCTTGGTGCCCACGCCATCGGTGCCCGAGACCAGCACCGGTTGCTTGTAGCCGGCCGGGATCTCGCAGAGGGCGCCGAAACCGCCCAGGCCGCCCATGACTTCCGGGCGCGCAGTGCGCTTGGCGACGCTCTTGATGCGTTCGACCAATGCTTCACCGGCGTCGATGTCTACACCGGCGTCCTTGTAGCTCAGGGAGGGTTGCTTGCTCATGATCCAGGCCTTTAGGGGGGATTTCTGGGTAACGACCGACCGCCCGGGCCATTGAATAACCGTTGTACGAATTATTCCGGGTGCCCAGCGATTGCCGGTCTGCGAAGGCGCGCGATTTTATCAGGCTTGAGGGGCAGCGGCCATCCTCGCGCCGACGGGCAGGGACATATCCACGGAAAAAAACCGATATTTCTTATATTGGTACTGCGCGGCGCGGCTGTATAAGGTGTAGCAGTAAGCGGCGAGGGTGATGACCGTGGGAAACTTGCACCGGGTGGGTGAATGTTTTGCCGGGTGCCGTGGTCACAGCCATGCTCAATCTTCTTCACACGGCCTGTTCCAGCCGTTACGTCCGGGAATCTTCCATGCGTTTGTTCAAATTCTTGTCCGTGGGCTGCCTGTCGCTGATCAGCCTGGCGAGCCATGCCGAAACAGTGAATGGCCTTTATCAAGTGCTCGAGCCGGTCAGCAACCAGACGCCGGAGGAGCGTAACCAGGCGACATTGCGTGCCCTCGATACGCTGGTGCTGCGCCTGACCGGCGACGCCAAGGCCGCGCAGAACCCCGGCCTGGCGGCGATCCGCAAGGACCCGCAGCAGATCATTCTGCAATACGGCTACGATGCCGGCCCGCCGGAAAGCCTCAAGGTGGACTTCGACCCGGCGAGCACCGAGCGGGCCTTGCGCTCGGCCGGGCTGTCGCTGTGGGGCGCGAACCGACCGTCGATCCTCGGCTGGTGGTTGAACGATTCGGCCGAGGGTTCCAGCCTGGTGGGCGACGGTCAGGCCAGCGCCGTGCCGCTACGGCGCGCCGCGCAACATCGGGGCCTGGCGCTGCACCTGCCGTTGGCGGACTTGAGCGAACAGCTTGTCGCCACCGCGCCGAACCTGGAAGGCAGCGACCCGGCGCCACTGCGCGATGCGTCGCAGCGATATGCAGCAGATGCCTTGCTGGCGGTTCACGCCAAGGAGGAAGGCGGGCAGTGGCACGGGACCTGGCGCCTGTGGCTGGGCGATCAGCGTGAGCAGGGCACGGCCCAGGGCGCCGACGCCGCCGCCCTGGCCGATGCGGTCATGCTGGCGGTAAACCAGCGTCTGGCGCCGCGTTTCGTGGCCAAGCCGGGCGTGGCGACTGAACAGTTGCTGCAAGTGCAGGGCATGAACCTTGAACGCTACGCCGCCCTTGGACGCTTGCTCGAACCGTTTGGCGGGCAACTGCAACGGGTCGATGGCGACCAGATCGTCTATCGGGTCAACGGCAGCGCCGAACAGCTGAAGGCGCAGTTGGCCCTGGCAAAACTCCAGGAAGTCCCGGCCGGTGAGCCTGTTGCGCCAGAGCCGGCGGCCCAGCCTGCCGCCGATGGCTCAGTCCCGTTGGCAACGCCTGCACCGGCCCCGGCGGCCAACTTGCGGTTCCGTTGGTAGGTTTTCTTTCTTTATATAGCTAGGAGTGGTTCATGGGCGATACGCGGCGTTGGTTCTGGTTGGGCGGGGTGGCCCTGCTGTTCGCGTTTATCTATCTGCTGCACCCGATCCTTACGCCGTTCCTGGTTGCGCTGCTGTTGGCCTATCTGTTCGACCCGGTGGTGGATCGCCTGGAGAAATTCGGTCTGTCGCGGACCTGGGGCGTGGTGGCGGTGTTTGCGCTGTTCACCCTCATTGTCGGCGCCCTGTTGCTGGTGTTGATCCCGATGCTCGCCAAGCAGTTGGTGCGCCTGTATGAACTGGCGCCGCAAATGCTCGATTGGTTGCAGCACAGCGCGGTGCCATGGGTGCAGTCGAAGCTGGGGCTGGCGGACGGGTTCTGGAAGTTCGACAAGGTCAAGGCCGCCATCAGCGAGCACATGGGCCAGACCACGGATATCGTCGGCGTGGTCCTGAGCCAGGCCACGGCCTCGAGCCTGGCGCTGATCGGCTGGCTGGCGAACCTGGTGCTGATCCCTGTGGTGGCGTTCTATCTGTTGCGCGACTGGGACCTGATGATGGCGAAGATCCGCAGCCTGCTGCCGCGTCATCGTGAGGAACACATCATGAGCCTGACCGGTGAATGCCACGAAGTGTTGGGCGCATTCGTGCGCGGGCAATTACTGGTGATGGTGGCCCTGGGCTTCATCTATGCCGCCGGGCTGATGCTGGTGGGGCTGGAGTTGGGGCTGCTGATCGGCATGATCGCCGGGCTGGCGGCCATCGTGCCGTACATGGGCTTTGTAATTGGTATTGGCGCGGCGTTGATCGCCGGGTTGTTCCAGTTCGGCGGCGACCTGTACCCGATGGTAGGCATCGTAGCGGTGTTCATGGTCGGGCAGGCCCTGGAAGGCATGGTGCTGACGCCATTGCTGGTGGGTGATCGGATCGGCCTGCACCCGGTGGCGGTGATCTTCGCGATCCTGGCCGGTGGCGAGTTGTTCGGCTTCACCGGGATCCTGCTGGCGCTGCCGGTGGCTGCGGTGATCATGGTGCTGGTGCGGCACATGCACGATCTGTACAAGGATTCGGACATCTACAGCGGCGCCGAAGACCCCGAGCTGTAGGGCGAACGCCAGGGAAACCGTCGTCGGCGTTCCCTGGCGCTGCAAACCTTTGATTTTGCTCGTGGTCCGGCGCATTGTGCGGTCCGCCCCACGGGTATAAACTTTGCCAACTTTACACAGAGGCCACTAACGGTTCCCCGCAACCGT
Organism: Pseudomonas sp. RGM2987; assembly: GCF_022952855.1. Lineage (GTDB taxonomy): Bacteria > Pseudomonadota > Gammaproteobacteria > Pseudomonadales > Pseudomonadaceae > Aquipseudomonas. The sequence continues at coordinate 5,215 of NZ_JALJDX010000191.1, forward strand.
TCAGTCAGCATGAAACCGATTCAGCTGCCCCTAGGTGTGCGTCTGCGTGATGACGCCACCTTCATCAATTACTATCCAGGCGCCAATGCCGCTGCACTCGGCTATGTCGAGCGGCTTTGCGAAGCCGACGCCGGCTGGACGGAGAGCCTGATTTATCTGTGGGGCAAGGATGGGGTAGGGCGCACGCACCTGTTGCAGGCCGCCTGCCTGCGGTTCGAGCAGTTGGGCGAGCCGGCGGTGTACCTGCCGCTGGCCGAATTGCTGGATCGCGGCGTTGAAATCCTCGACAACCTGGAGCAGTACGAACTGGTCTGCCTGGACGATCTCCAGGCCGTGGCCGGCAAGGCGGATTGGGAGGAAGCGCTGTTTCATCTATTCAATCGGCTGCGCGACAGTGGTCGGCGGTTGCTGATCGCCGCCTCGACGTCGCCGCGGGAGCTACCTGTCAAACTGGCGGATCTCAAGTCCCGTCTCACCCTGGCGCTGATATTCCAGATGCGCCCGCTTTCCGATGAAGACAAACTCCGGGCATTGCAGTTGCGCGCTTCCCGGCGTGGACTGCATCTGACCGATGAGGTCGGGCATTTCATTCTGACCCGGGGCACCCGCAGCATGAGCGCGCTGTTCGAATTGCTCGAACGCCTCGACCAGGCTTCGCTTCAAGCCCAGCGCAAGCTGACTATTCCTTTTTTGAAAGAAACCCTGGGCTGGTGAAAGCTTGTTGGGGCCCGCTTTTGTGGCGAGGGAGCTTGCTCCCGCTTGAGTGCGAAGCGCTCACAAAAAAGGGTCTGCTGCGCAGCCCAGCGGGAGCAAGCTCCCTCGCCACAGTGGGTTGCAGGCTGCGCGACGTTTAAAATGGGCTTAAGCGCTTAGATGTGCGGGTGAAACCGAGAAGTCACATTGGCATCGATTGAATTTGCAAATGGACTCGATAGAGGGCATAGTCTCGCCATCTTTACTACTACAGCCACGGTCGTGCCCATGCTAAATCGCTTCGCACCCCTCGTGCCTCTCGCACTCGTTACCCTGTTGTTCGGTTGCGCTGCCCACACTCCAGTGACCCAGCAAGTGCAACAACCACAGGTCAAGAATTCCGTTACCGCGCAGTCTTCCTCCGTATTGTTCCAGGAAGAAATAGCCGATGACAAAGAGCTGGCGGCCTTCGCCGGCAGCAAGCCTTATCAGCTCCCCGTGCTGGCCGACAGCATCCTGGAACGCGGCATGTCCCTGATCGGGACCCGCTACCGTTTCGGCGGCACCTCCGAGGCCGGCTTCGATTGCAGCGGTTTCATCGGTTATCTGTTCCGCGAAGAGGCCGGCATGAACCTGCCGCGCTCCACTCGCGAGATGATCAACGTGAACGCCCCGCTGGTGGCTCGCAACCAACTGGAACCCGGTGACCTGCTGTTCTTCAGCACCAATGGTCGTCGCGGTCGCGTCAGTCACGCCGGGATCTACCTGGGCGACAACCAGTTCATCCATTCCAGCAGCCGCCGCAGCGGTGGCGTGCGAATCGACAGCCTGGGCGATAGTTACTGGAGCAAGACCTTCATTGAAGCCAAGCGCGCCCTCGCGATGGCACCGACTGTGGTCACCGCTCGCAAGTAAGCGCACAGTTTGTAAGGCAAACTTAAAGTGTTACTTGAAGTTTGCCTCATAGCCGCTAGAATCCTTGATCATTGATTGATGGCAATCCGCCTGCGTACTACGCGGGCGGGTCTGTTTTCATGCCCACGGCAGAAAAAGCCGCATCCAGATCAGGATTGTTCTGCATATGTCGACGTCGGCCCGCCTTGCTCTCATGTGTCTCGCCGCGCTGCTCAGCGCTTGCGCCAGCCGCACACCACCGCCCGCCCCGGTACGGGCCCCCGTGGTCTTTGCACCCTCGCAACCTTTTTCCCCAGCGGCTGAAGATGTGCTTTTCCGGGCACTGGGCTTGGTGGGGACGCCGTACCGCTGGGGCGGCAACACGCCGGATTCAGGTTTTGATTGCAGTGGCCTGATCGGCTACGTTTACCGCGATGCTGCCGGTATTTCCCTGCCGCGCTCCACCCGCGAGATGATCAGCATGCGCGCGCCGGATGTCGGCCAGGATGCGTTGCAGACGGGTGACCTGATTTTCTTCGCCACCAATGGCGGCTCGCAGGTCAGTCATGCCGGGATTTATGTGGGGGAAGGGCGCTTCGTCCATGCACCGGCTACCGGCGGCACGGTCAAGCTCGACAGCTTGTCCAAGGCCTATTGGCAGAAGGCCTATCTGAGCGCCAAGCGGGTGCTGCAGCCGGAGCATCTGGCGCGTAATCCCTGACAACTGAGCTCGCCACAGCCGGATGGATTTTGTGGCGAGGGAGCTTGCTCCCGTTCGGTTGCGTAGCAACCGCCAAGAACCGGGGCCGCCGCACAGCCCAGCGGGAGCAAGCTCCCTCGCCACGGGGTTATTTCAAAGACCGGTTACTTACCCGACACCCGCCAGATCTTGTTCCCCACATCATCGGCCACCAACAATCCACCCTGTTTATCGATCACCACACCCACCGGCCGCCCCTGGGCTTTCTCGTCTGCGTTGAGGAAACCGGTCAGCACATCCACTGGCTGCCCAGCCGGCTTGCCGCCAGTGAACGGTACGAAAATCACTTTATAACCACTGTGGGGCTTACGGTTCCAGGAGCCGTGTTGCCCGATGAAAGCGCCTTCGGTGAACGGCGCAGGCAGGCCGCTGCCTTCGGCGAAAGTCAGGCCCAGTGAGGCGGTGTGGGGGCCGACGGCGTAGTCCGGCGCGATGGCCTTGGCCACCAATGCCGGGTTCTGTGGTTCGACCCGCACGTCGACGTTCTGCCCGTAATAGCTGTAGGGCCAGCCATAGAAGGCGCCGTCCTTGACCGAAGTGATGTAGTCCGGCACCAGGTCGCTGCCGATCTCATCCCGCTCGTTCACCGCGGTCCACAGCGCGCCGCTGCGCGGTTCCCAGGCCAGGCCGTTGGGGTTGCGCAGGCCCGAGGCAAAAATACGGTGCTGGCCGCTGGCCCGGTCGACCTCCCAGATCGCCGCACGGCCTTCTTCGGCTTCCATGCCATTCTCCGCGACATTGCTGTTCGAACCGGTGGTGACGTACAGCTTGCTGCCGTCCCGGCTGGCGATCACATTCTTGGTCCAGTGATGGTTAAGAGTGCCGCCGGGTAAATCGACGACCTTGGTCGGCTCTGCCTTGATCTGCGTGTCGCCTTCCTTGTAGGGGAAGCGGATCAACCGGTCGGTGTCGGCAACGTACAGGTCATTGCCCACCAGCGTCATGCCGAACGGGGAGTTCAGGTTCTCCAGGAACACCGTGCGGGTTTCGGCAATACCGTCGTGATTGCTGTCGCGCAGCAACGTGATGCGGTTGGGGCTGGGCACGCCGGCCCCGGCGCGACCCATGACTTTTTTCATCACCCAACCGCGGATGCCCTTGGCGTCGTCCGGCTTGGGCGGCGCGTTGGTCTCGGCCACCAGCACATCGCCATTGGGCAGCACGTAGAGCCAGCGAGGATGGTCCAGGCCCTCGGCGAACGCGTCGACTTGCAGGCCCTGGGCCGGGGTTGGCTTGGCGCCTTGCGGCCAGCCGACGGCTTCGGCGATGTTGACGGTAGGAATCAGAGTCTTGTTGGGTTCGGGCAGTTTCGGCGCCGGGCCGGTGCCGTCGGAAACCTGCAAGGTCGACGACTCGCCACAAGCAACGAGCCCGGCGGCGAGGGCGACGATCAGAAGATGAGGTGGCTTGAACATGCTGGCTTCCCTATGAATGCACGTGGTTATTCATAGAGAAGCGTAGACCGGCGATGGTTCAACCTGTGGTCATGCCAGAACCTTGTGGGTGGAGTCAGCCATGAGCCTGCTTGAACAACACCGCGATGCCCGGATGATAGTGGCCGCTCTCGTTGCGCAACTTGCGGTAGGCATAGGGGAAATACCAGGCCACGGCGCAGGTGTTTTCCTTCTGCAAGTCGTCGAGCATGTCTTGCAGCTCTTCTGGCGTGGCGCTCTGTTGGGCTTTTTGTGGTGCGACGAACAGGCAGCCCAACTTCAGGTCGCTGGCATAGCTGATGCGTCTGGCGTCGCTGGCGGCTTCCGACAGCGGTTGGCTCAGGTTCAGGTTGCTGACCTTGGGCCAGCGCTGGGTGGCCTGGATGAAGGCGCGCTCGTCGGCGCTGGCGATGAGCAGATCGGCGTTGACGTTGCGTTCGCCTTCTTCGTTCTGCTTGCGGGTCGGGGCGTTTTGCAGGGTGACCATCTCGGCCATCCATGCGGCAGCGGACAGCAGGCCGAGGTTGGCGCGCTCATCGAACCAATAAGGGGTGTCGTTATCGCCGCGCACCGCGTTGTAGCGGTCGATACAGTCGAACCAGCGCTCCAGCATCGGGCGCAGGAATTCCAGTTTCGGATTGCTGATGATCATGCCTTGCATGCCAGTTGCCCTCTTATTTTTGTGATATCGGGTCGTAATGTCTCTTTGATATCACTTGCTATAGCCTGGCACAAGATTGGCGTCACTTTATTGATCCGGGCCAATGTCCGGCGTCCGGCTTTAATTGACGCTCCACCCCCAACCCTCTAACCTTCGCGGCTTGTTTCAGGTGCTCTGTGGCGATGGCCGACAGAGTGAAACAGGGAAGCCGGTGAGTGCACACAAACCCGGCGCTGCCCCCGCAACGGTAAATGAGTCAAGGTTGTCCACAAGCCACTGTGTCCATGGACATGGGAAGGCGCGCAACCCGGCATCGCGCCGCTCATGAGCCCGGAGACCGGCCTGATTCATCCAACGGCATCACGGTGGGCGATGCCAGGCGTCTTGCCGTCCTTTTTGCCCGCCCGCCGTTTCAATCCCAACGGAGAGCTCCCCATGACCGACACGCCTGATCGCGACGAACGCCACCTGGCGCGCATGCTGCGCAAGAAAGCCGTGATCGACGAGCGCATCGCCAACTCACCGAATGAATGCGGCCTGCTGCTGGTTTTGACCGGCAACGGCAAGGGCAAGAGCAGCTCGGCATTCGGCATGTTGGCGCGGGCCATGGGCCACGGCATGCAATGCGGCGTGGTGCAGTTCATCAAGGGTCGCAACAGTACCGGTGAGGAACTGTTTTTCCGCCGCTTCCCGGAGCAGGTACGCTTTCATGTCATGGGCGAAGGCTTCACCTGGGAAACCCAGGACCGCCAGCGCGACATCGCCGCCGCCGAAGCGGCCTGGGCCGTCTCGCAGCAATTGCTCAGCGACCCGGCCATCGGCCTGGTGGTGCTCGATGAGCTGAACATCGCCCTCAAGCACGGATACCTCGACCTCGATCAAGTCCTCAGCGATTTGCAGGCACGTCCGCCGATGCAGCATGTGGTGGTGACCGGACGTGGCGCCAAGCCTGAGATGATCGAGCTGGCCGACACCGTGACCGAAATGGGCATGATCAAGCACGCATTCCAGGCGGGTATCAAGGCGCAGAAAGGCGTCGAACTGTGAGTGATGCCGCCATGACCCGCCGCCATTGTCCGGCGGTGTTGATCGCCGCGCCTGCCTCGGGGCAGGGCAAGACCACCGTCACCGCCGCGTTGGCCCGCTTGCATCGCAACCAAGGGCACAAGGTGCGTGTGTTCAAGTGCGGCCCGGATTTTCTCGACCCGATGATCCTGGAGCGTGCCAGTGGCGCGCCGGTCTATCAATTGGACATGTGGATGGTCGGCGAGCAGGAAAGTCGCCGGCTGCTGTGGGAAGCCGCCGCCGAAGCCGATCTGATCCTGATCGAAGGGGTGATGGGGCTGTTCGACGGCACGCCGTCCAGCGCTGATCTGGCGCGGCACTTCGGCGTGCCGGTGCTGGCGGTGATCGATGGCACGGCCATGGCCCAGACCTTCGGCGCCCTGGCCTTGGGCCTGGCGCGTTATCAGCCGGACTTGCCGTTCGCCGGGGTCCTGGCCAATCGCGTCGGCACCGTGCGCCACGCGCAGTTGCTCGAAGGCAGCCTGACCGAAGGCCTGCGCTGGTACGGCGCACTGTCGCGGGAAACCGGTATCGAATTGCCCAGCCGCCACCTGGGGCTGGTCCAGGCCAGCGAGTTGAACGACCTGGATGTGCGCCTCGATGCCGCCGCCGATGCCCTGGCCGGCAGTTGCGAAGTGGCGCTGCCGCCCGCTGTCGAGTTCGCTGCCCCCGAAGTGATCTGCCCCGAGCCATGGCTCGCCGGCGTACGCATCGCCGTGGCCCGGGACGAAGCGTTTGCCTTCACCTACGGTGCGAGCCTTGACCTGCTGCGGGCCATGGGCGCGCAATTGAGCTTCTTCTCGCCGATTCGTGACAGCGAACTGCCCGAAGCGGACAGCCTGTACCTGCCCGGTGGTTACCCGGAACTGCACCACGTTGCCCTGGCGCAGAACACCCCGATGCTGGCGGCGATCCGCGCCCATCATGCCGCCGACAAACCCTTGCTCGCCGAGTGCGGCGGCATGTTGTACCTGCTGGACTCCTTGACTGACGTTGAAGGCATCCGCGCCGAACTGCTCGGTTTGCTGGCCGGTGAGGCGCAGATGCAAAAACGCCTGGCGGCCCTGGCGCTGCAATCGGTGGACCTGCCCGAAGGCACCCTGCGTGGACACACTTATCATCATTCGTTGACCAGCACGGAGCTTGAGCCGATTGCCCGCGGGCACAGTCCCAATGGTGGGCGTGGGGCGGAGGCGGTTTTCCGGGAGGGGCGGATGACGGCGTCCTATGTGCATTTTTATTTTCCGTCCAATCCGCGGGCGATTGCCGCTTTGTTTGCGCCTGATCTTGAAGCCGCCTTCGCGGGCAAGCCCGCTCCCACATTGGATGGGTGTTCACAATTCCCTGTGGGAGCGGGCTTGCTCGCGAATAAACCATGACCGACAACGCATTCCCCCAGGCCGAACGCGACGCTATCTACCGTGCCATCGCCGAGCGCCGTGACATGCGCCATTTCAGCGGCGGCACGGTCGAACCGGCGTTGCTGCGCCGTTTGCTGGAAGCTGCCCACCAGGCCCCCAGCGTCGGCCTGATGCAACCGTGGCGCTTCGTCCGCATCAGCGACCGCGCCTTGCGTGGGGACATCCACCAGTTGGTGGAGCAGGAGCGGATCCGCACCGCCGAGGCCTTGGGCGAGCGCAGCGATGAGTTCATGAAACTCAAGGTCGAAGGCATCAACGATTGTGCCGAAGTACTGGTGGCGGCGTTGATGGACGACCGCGAGCGGCACATTTTCGGCCGGCGGACCTTGCCGGAAATGGACCTCGCCTCACTGTCCTGCGCGATCCAGAACCTATGGCTGGCCTCCCGCGCCGAAGGGTTGGGGATGGGTTGGGTCTCGCTGTTCGAGCCCCAGGCCCTGGCCGATCTGCTCGGCTTGCCCGCCGGGGCCAAACCGCTGGCGATCCTGTGCCTGGGCCCGGTCGAAGGCTTCTACCCGGCGCCGATGCTTGCCCTGGAAGGCTGGGCGCAACCGCGTCCGCTGCATGAACTGCTGTATGAAAACCGCTGGGGAGTGAACCCATGAGTGTCGCCTTGCTCAGTGCCGCCGCAGTGGCGCTGGATGCGCTGCTGGGTGAGCCCCGGCGCTGGCATCCGCTGGTGGCGTTCGGTGGCTTTGCCGATCGCATCGAACAGCGCTTCAATTCCGGTGGGCGCGGCTGGCGCAGCCATGGGGTGACGGCGTGGTTCATCGCCGTGGTGCCGTTGACCTTGCTGGCGACGGCGCTGTCGTGGGCGCCGATGGTCGGCTGGCTGGTGGAAATCCTCGCGCTGTACTGCGCCCTTGGCCTGCGCAGCCTGGGTGAACATGTCGAGCCGGTGGCGCGGGCGTTGCGCAGCGGCGATCTGGACGAGGCGCGCAAGCGGGTGGGCTATCTGGTCAGCCGTGAGACTGCCGAGCTGGACGAAACCGCCGTGGCCCGGGCCGCCACCGAGTCGGTGCTGGAAAACGGCAGCGACGCGGTGTTCGCCGCGCTGTTCTGGTTCGCCGTGGCCGGCGCGCCGGGCGTGGTGCTGTACCGACTGAGCAATACCCTCGACGCCATGTGGGGTTATCGCAATGAACGCTTCGAGCGCTTCGGCTGGGCGGCGGCAAAAATCGATGATCTGCTCAACTACATTCCGGCCCGTCTGGTGGCGCTGACCTACGCACTGCTGGGAAAAACCCGACTGGCCTTGAAGTGCTGGCGTACCCAAGGCCCGACTTGGGACAGCCCGAATGCCGGGCCGGTCATGGCCGCCGGTGCCGGTGCGCTGGCTGTCGAGCTGGGCGGGGCAGCGGTGTATCACGGCGAGCTGCACCAGCGTCCGCCGTTGGGCGAAGGCGTGCCAGCGAGCGCCGACTCCATCGATCGTGGCTGGCAATTGGTTCAGCGCGGGGTATGGTTGTGGTTGCTGATCCTCTGCCTGGGAGCTGAATTCTATGCTTGAGCACGGCGGCCGCTTGCGTAACGCGGCGCTGCAATACGGCATCGCCGAGGCCGATTGGCTCGACTTGTCCAGCGGCCTCGCGCCGTGGCCCTTCGACGTCCCGGCGATACCGCTGCGCGCCTGGGCGCGTTTGCCGGAAACCGACGACGGCCTGGAACAGGCAGCCTGCGATTACTATGGCGCCGAGCAGCTGTTGCCCGTGGCCGGTTCGCAGATGGCGATCCAACTGCTGCCGCGCCTGCGCCGGGCCGGCAAGGTCGGCGTGCTGTCGCCGTGTTATGCCGAGCACGCCGAAGCCTGGCGCCGCAGCGGCTACATCGTGCGCGAAGTGCTCGAAGCCGAAGTGGACTTCTTCCTCGACAGCCTCGACAGCCTCGACGTGCTGGTGGTGGTCAACCCGAACAACCCCACGGGCCTGAGCCTGGACCCCGAGCGTCTGCTCGATTGGCATGCCCGCCTGGCCCAGCGCGGTGGCTGGCTGGTGGTGGATGAAGCCTTCATGGACGTCACCCCGCAACTGAGCCTGGCGGCGCATGCTCATCAGGTCGGGTTGATCGTGCTGCGTTCGTTCGGCAAGTTTTTCGGCCTGGCCGGAGTTCGCCTGGGGTTCGTCCTGGCCGAGCGGCACTTGCTCAAGCTGCTGGCTGAACAGGTCGGGCCGTGGGCGGTCAGCGGGCCGACCCGGGTGCTGGGCCAGGCGTGCCTGCTGGACAGCGCCGCCCACGTCCGCCAACGCCAACGCTGCGAAGCAGCCAGCCAACGGTTGGCATTTACGCTGGAGCGTCACGGATTCAAACCGCAAGGCGGCTGTGGATTGTTCCAATGGCTGACCACCGGACACGCCGAGGATCTTCACGATTTCATGGCCCGTCGCGGCATCCTCTTGCGGCTGTTCGCGAGCACCAGCAGCCTGCGCTTCGGGCTGCCAGCCGATGACCGCGAATTCTTGCGCCTTGAACAAGCCTTAGAAGCCTACGCCAAGGACACCCCATGACCACGTTGATGGTGCAAGGCACCACGTCCGATGCCGGCAAAAGCACCTTGGTCACGGCGTTGTGCCGCTGGGTCCGCCGCCAGGGCGTCGGCGTGGTGCCGTTCAAGCCGCAGAACATGGCGCTCAACAGCGCGGTGACCGCTGACGGCGGTGAAATCGGCCGCGCCCAGGCGGTGCAGGCCCAGGCGGCGGGCTTGGAACCGCACACCGACATGAACCCGGTGCTGCTCAAGCCCAATAGCGACACCGGCGCCCAGGTGATCATCCATGGCCGCGCCGTTACCAGCATGAACGCCGTGGCCTATCACGATTACAAAGCCATCGCCATGCAAGCGGTGCTGGCCTCCCATGACCGCTTGAGCGCGGCCTATCCCGTGGTGATGGTGGAAGGCGCGGGCTCGCCGGCGGAGATCAACCTGCGGGCCGGCGACATCGCCAACATGGGCTTTGCCGAGGCGGTGGACTGCCCGGTGCTGCTGATTGCCGACATCAATCGTGGCGGCGTATTTGCCCATCTGGTCGGCACCCTCGAGTTGCTCTCGCCCAGCGAGCAGGCGCGGGTCAAGGGCTTCATCATCAACCGCTTTCGCGGCGACATCGCCTTGCTGCAACCGGGCCTCGACTGGCTGGAGGCGCGCACCGGCAAGCCGGTGATCGGCGTATTGCCCTACGTCATGGACCTGCACCTGGAAGCCGAGGACGGTCTCGACCGACGCCAGACCGACAAAGCCGATCAGGTACTCAAAGTGGTGGTGCCGGTGCTGCCGCGCATCAGCAATCACACGGATTTCGATCCGCTGCGCCTGCACCCGCAGGTCGACCTGCAATTCATCGGCCCCGGCCAGGCGATCCCGCCGGCCGACCTGATCATCCTGCCCGGCTCGAAAAGCGTGCGCAGTGATTTGGCCTACCTGCGCGCCAATGGTTGGGAAACGGCGATCACTCGTCACCTGCGCTACGGCGGAAAATTACTGGGCATCTGCGGCGGTTTGCAGATGCTCGGCCAGCACGTCCACGACCCGTTGGGCCTGGAAGGAGCGGCGGGTTCTAGTGCCGGGCTCGGGCTGTTGGCGTTTGAAACGACGCTGGAACAAGAGAAACAGTTGCGCAATGTGCGCGGGCGGCTGGCGCTGGAAGCGGCCGAGGTCAGTGGCTATGAGATTCATGCGGGTGTGACCACGGGGCCCGCGTTGGAACATCCGGCGGTGCAGTTGGACGATGGCCGTTGTGACGGTGCCCAGAGCCCGGACGGGCAGATTTTCGGGACCTACCTGCATGGGCTGTTCGAGTCGCCACAGGCCAGCAGTGCGTTGCTGCGTTGGGCCGGGTTGGTGGATGTGCAGACGGTGGACTACCACGGCTTGCGCGAGCGGGACATCGAGCGGTTGGCGGATCTGGTGGAGAAGCATCTGGATACTGGGCTGTTGCGTGAGCTCTGTGGGATTTAGGGTGGGTGTACTGGCGCCTTCGCGAGCAAGCCCGCTCCCACAGTTGATTGTGGGCACCGGACTAAAAGGGAGTGACTCCCACACTTTGAAATGCATTCCCCTGTGGGAGCGGGCTTGCTCGCGAAGGCGTCAGTCGCCACACCGCCAATAAAAGGTAAACCACCATGCTCCAACTGATCCTCGGCGGCGCCCGCTCCGGCAAGAGTCGCCTGGCTGAAAAACTCGCGGCGGACACCGGCTTGCCGGTGACCTACATCGCCACCAGCCAACCCCTGGACGGCGAGATGAACGAACGTGTCGCCCAACACCGCGCACGGCGTCCGGCGCAATGGGCACTGGTGGAAGAGCCCCTGGCCCTGGCCCTGGTCCTGCGGGAAAACGCCGCCGCCGACCGCTGCCTGCTGGTGGATTGCCTGACCCTGTGGCTGACCAACCTGCTGATGCTCGACAACCCCGAACAACTGAACACCGAGCGCGAAGCCCTGCTGGATTGCCTCGCCACGCTGCCCGGCGAAATCATTTTTGTCAGCAACGAAACCGGCATGGGTGTCGTGCCCCTGGGCGAGTTGACTCGCCGTTACGTCGATGAAGCCGGTTGGCTGCATCAAGCTTTGGCCGAACGTTGTCAGCGCGTCGTGCTGACCGTTGCCGGATTGCCCCTGACTCTCAAAGGTACTGCGTTATGAATCACCGCTGGTGGCTGGACCCATGCAAGCCCCTCGACACCCAGGCCCTGGAACAGGCCGCGGCCCGTCAGCGGCAACTGACCAAACCGGCCGGCTCCCTCGGGCAACTGGAAGCGGTGGCGGTGCAACTCGCGGGGCTGCAAGGGCAGGTCAAGCCGCGCCTGGATTGCTTGTGGATCGCGATCTTTGCCGGCGACCACGGCGTGGTGGCTGAAGGGGTATCGGCCTTCCCGCAGGAAGTCACCGGGCAGATGCTGCACAACTTCGTCAGCGGCGGCGCGGCCATCAGCGTCCTGGCGCGGCAGTTGGGTGCCTCGCTGGAAGTGGTGGATCTGGGCACCGTTACCCCGTCGCTGAACCTGCCCGGCGTACGCCATCTGAACGTCGGCCCCGGCACCGCGAACTTCGTCCACGGCCCGGCGATGACCGAGGGCCAAGGCGAACAAGCCTTGCAAGCCGGGCGCGACAGCGTTGCCCGCGCTATCGCCGCCGGCGCCCAATTGTTCATCGGCGGCGAAATGGGCATCGGCAACACCACGGCCGCCAGCGCCCTGGCCTGTGCTCTGCTCGATTGTCCGGTGGTCCATCTGGTCGGCCCCGGCACCGGGTTGGACGCAGCGGGCGTCAATCGCAAAGCCCAAGTGATCGAGCGCGCCCTGGCGCTGCACGCCGCCCAATCCAACGACCCGTTGCAGACCCTGTTCAACCTCGGCGGTTTTGAAATCGCCGCCCTGGTCGGCGCGTACCTGGCCTGCGCCCAGCAGGGCGTCGCGGTGTTGGTGGACGGCTTCATCTGCAGCGTCGCGGCGCTGGTGGCGGTGCGCCTCAACCCCGAGTGCCGACCCTGGCTGCTGTTCGGCCATCGCGGCGCCGAGCCCGGCCATCGCCATCTGCTGGAAACCCTCGGCGCCGAACCGCTGCTCGACCTCGGCCTGCGCCTGGGCGAGGGCAGTGGTGCGGCGCTGGCTGTGCCGCTGTTGCGCCTGGCCTGCGACCTGCACGGGCAGATGGCAACGTTTGCCGAAGCGGCCGTGGCGGATCGCCCGGCATGACCTTGCGCCTGGACCTGCTGCGACACGGTGAAACCGAGCTGGGCGGTGGGCTGCGCGGCAGCCTCGACGACGCCTTGACCGCCAACGGCTGGCAACAAATGCAAGCGGCGGTCGCCCAATGCGGGCCGTGGGATCGGCTGATAAGCTCGCCGTTGCAACGTTGCGCCCGTTTCGCCGAGCAACTCGGCGCCCGTCTCGGTATTCCGGTGCAGTTGGACAAGGACCTGCAAGAACTGCATTTCGGCGCCTGGGAAGGCCGGAGCGCGGCGGCGTTGATGGAGACCGACGCCGAAGCCCTGGGCCGGTTCTGGGCCGATCCCTACCGCTTCACGCCGCCCGAAGGCGAACCGGTGCTGGAGTTTTCCAACCGCGTGCTGGCGGCCATCGAACGCCTGCATGCCGCTTACGCCGGTCAGCGGGTTCTGCTGGTCAGCCACGGCGGCGTGATGCGCCTGCTGCTGGCCCAGGCCCGGGGCTTGCCCCGTGAACAACTGCTCAATGTCGAAGTCGGCCACGGCGCGTTATTTGCCCTGCGAGTGACGTCCGGTCCAACGCTGGAAGAGGGGGGCTGATCGTGCTGCCGTTCTGGATCGCCCTGCAATTTCTCAGCAGCCTGCCGGTGCGCCTGCCGGGCATGCCCGAGCCCAAGCAACTGGGCCGCTCGCTGCTGTTCTATCCGCTGGTGGGGCTGTTGTTCGGCGGTTTGCTGTGGCTGCTCAATACGCTGCTGGCGGGGGCGCCGCCGCTGCTGCACGCCGCACTGTTGCTGACGGCGTGGGTGTTGCTCAGCGGTGGTTTGCACTTGGACGGCCTGGCCGACAGCGCCGATGCCTGGCTCGGTGGTTTCGGCGATCGCGAACGCACCTTGCTGATCATGAAAGACCCGCGCAGCGGACCGATTGCCGTCGTCACCCTGGTGTTGGTGTTGCTGCTCAAGTTCACCGCGCTGTTGGCGTTGATCGAACAGGAACAGACCCTGGCGTTGCTCATCGTTCCGGTGCTGGGGCGGGGGGCGTTGCTCGCGCTATTCCTGACCACGCCTTACGTGCGCGCCGGCGGGTTGGGGCAGGCGCTGGCTGATCATCTGCCACGGCGGGCCGGCTGGCAGTTGCTGGCAGGATGTGCATTGGGTTGCGTGCTGGTGGCAGGGTGGGGTGGGGTGGTTGCGCTGGTGGTTGCGTCGGGCGTGTTCGTTGGCTTGCGGGGGATGATGGTGCGTAGGTTGGGGGGCTGTACCGGAGATACCGCCGGGGCCTTGCTTGAACTGTTGGAAGTCGCGGTGTTGGTGGGGATTGTGTTGCTCTGATCTGCCTGGGTGACCTGTCAACCTTGACAGTATCGGGTGATTGAAAAGCGGTGCTTAATTCGCTCAAGGCCTCAGCGGCCGCGCAGAGCGATGGGAAGCGTCTTGTCGTGTCCGGTGTGATCGATCTGCCAGGAAAACTGAGTGGCCGTTGGTGTTTCAACGGCTGAACGTTGTCAATGGGAGAGCGATAACATGGCAAACGAGGACATCAGACTGAAGCGGCGCGAGGCGAACAGTGCTTATCTCAGGATGCGTACCGAGCATCAGTCGAAATTGGCTCCTGTCTATATAGAAATTGATCCGGATGACTTTGCCGATCCTGTCCTCCGGCTTCTCAAAGGGCCCAATTTAAAGAATGGGCTCAGGGTTTTTATTCCCAAGTGGATCCTGCCCCCTCCCGAAGCACCGGAAAAAGTCGAAGTTGTGTTTAACAATGGCGAGGGGCGTTTTGATGTCGTTGCAGATCATGTCTTTGAAATACCGGCCGGGGGTACTGATTTTCCGGAAACCTTCCCCTACGAAATGCGTATCGAGGCCAATTACCTTCCGCAGAATGCTCAGTGTCAGGTGGGATTTATCCAATATCCCTATAACGATAGCCCACCAAATGAATCTCAGATAACCCCGATTTATTGTGACCAGGAGCCACCTTATAAACATGCCCCGCCGGCGGCGCTGACCTTTGACAGCCCCTACTTCGATGATGTCAACCTGCCCCCCAACAGCACATTGACGGCCACGATTCCTGCCTATGACGATTGGCAGGCGACGGATAAAATCGCTGTTTACCTGGTGGACGCCGCTCACATTCCTGATGACACGGCTGGACTTACCCCGATTTTTTACGGCGATGTCCCTCCCGTAACCCCTGGTAATACGGGCTCCGAGATAGAAATCGATGGCGATGAGGTTCGTAAGCTAGGCGATGCCGAATGCGTGTTCATCTACGTCCTGATAGACAAGGCGACCAATCCCAGCCACCTGTCGCTCTGGCAGAAAATCAGCCTCACCTTCGGGCCGCCGCCGAGCAATCTCAAGGATCCTGAAGTACCACAGGCAGATTCGGGGCCATTGGTGGTTGAACACGCCATGGCCGGGGTGAGCGTCTGGATTCCCCAGTATGACAACCACAAGAGCTACGACTTCATTCGAGTGAAGTGGGGGAACACGACGCTGGAGGATGTTCCTGTCGGGCCTAACCCGCTTCCCAAGATCCTGGTCCCGGTGGAACCGAAAAGCCTCATGCTCTTGGAGTACGGCGAAAACACCACCGGAGACAAGGAAACCAACATCAGCTATCACGTGGTTCGCAAAGGTCGGCTATTCGGACCTAAGGACATCGATATCGACGTCAACTTCGAAGTGCCGATCCCCTGGATTCCCTGGCCAGACCCCGGCTGGCCGGATACGGAGCATCCAGACTTGGAGGAGGGTGTGGTCACGAACTGGGATGACAGCCGGACCAACGAGCTGACGCGGGCCGACAAGGATAAGGATGCGAATTTCACCTTCACTTGGTACGACCAGGCCGTCAACGGCCATATCATCGATTTTTTCTGGAATGGTACTCGTGTCGTTGAGGCCCAGATCATCTTCGATGATTCAAATCCGGAACATGTACCGGGCCGGAGTCAAACCGTTGAAATCCCTTGGTCCTATATCAAGGGCGGCGGTAATGGCTCGGTAGTACCAGTGTATTATCGCCTGAGGGTGACAGGCCTTGAGAATGATCTGACGTCTACAAAAACCGAGGTGGATGTCAATGCCATTGCGGTTGAGCTCCCGCCTGCGAGTTTCCCGACCATCGATCCGGTGACGAACCCATGGCCAGGCTGTAAGGCCCTTGAAGACGATGGTGCGCTCAGGGTCGACATTCCTGACCTCACCGGCGTGCTCAAGGATGGTGACGAAATCAATTTCGTCTTCACCCCCATGAGAGGATCGGATCTGAACGCCCCTGAAGATCCGATCGACAATGCGGAATTCGAAAAAGATTATGTGCTGGGTGATGCCGGCACGCCGCTCACGGGCTTCACCATTCGAGTGGAACCTTATACAACCCATATCCTGCCGCTTTTTAACGAAAATCCGAGCCGCAGGGGACGGGTGAAGGTCCAGTATTCCCACCATGACGGTTTGGAGTTGCTTGAATCGACGCCGTTGACGGTTCGTACAGCATTCCACGGGTTGAACGAACCGTGCGAGATCCCGAGGGTCCCCGGGCCTTGACCTCGTCACTGGCACCCGGGCGTTTGTCGCCCGGGTGCGCTTGTTGATTCAACGTCACACAGGAGGCGCCTACGTGATGTTTCGTACGGAAATGATGAGAAAAGTCTTACGAATGCAGAGATAAATCCTACATATATCCAGGAAGCGAGTGCTTAGGATTGCCGCCTTTGATCGTTCGGACCCAGGCAATGAAGCGCCAGGCTCGACGGTTGCCAGACAGCCTTGTTCATCCAGGAGTTATCCATGCCCGTCAGCCACTCATTCTCCATCACCCCCCTCGCGCGTGTCCTCAAGCTTGTGACCCTCGCGCCTTTGCTGCTGCTCAGCCCGACCGGTCTGGCCCAGACACTTATTGAAAATGGTACGTCCAAGACTATTGATGCCTCCACCAAGATCGACGATTACCTGGTGGAGACTGAAAGCAAGCTGACGGCCAACGGTGCCACTACTCATCATATCCGCGCGTCTGGAGCATCGACGATCGACCTGAGCAACACTCAGGTCACTGCCCAAGGCAATGCCAACGGGCTCGATCTAACCGGCAGCACCGCGACCATCGCCAATGGCAGCAAAATCGTCAGCAGCAACGTTGGGCTGCGTCTGGCCCGCTCAGCCGACAGGGCATCCAGTGCAGTGGTCAGCGACAGCGAAATCATCGGCGGGCGAGTAGGGGCAAGCCTCAGCGCCCTGAGCCAATTGACCCTCCAGGGTTCCACGGTCACTGGCAGCAACGCCAATGGCGTCGGTGTACAAAGTTTCGGCGGTCAGATAGCCGCCACTGACAGCAGCATCGTCGGAGGGCGCAACGGGGTGTACCTGTTCGCCGACCTGAACCTGTCCGCCGACAACGCTTTGATCTTGAACAATTCCCACGTCGAAGGCCTGGCCGGCTCGGCGATCTTCATTGATGGTCAGACCCAGACCAACGACGAACGGGTGAATGTCGAAGTCAACAACGGTTCGACCCTGGTGGGCGGCAACGGCACGCTGGTGGAAGTGGTCAATAGCTCTTCGGCGAACTTCAAGGCCGATAACAGTCAGTTGATCGGTGACATCATCGTGGAGCAAGGCAGCAGCGCTGACGTGGTTTTCGACAACTTTGCGACGCTCACCGGTCGCCTGGAAAACGTCCAGAGCCTGGCGGTCAACAACGACGCCCGCTGGATCATGGTTGGCGATGGCGAGGTGGAAAAGCTCTCCATGAACGGCGGCGGCATCCAGTTCGGCAACCCTGGGGAGTTCTTCAAATTGACGGTGGGTGAGCTGTCGGGCAACGGCACGTTTTTCATGCACACCAACTTCGCCACGGGCCAGGTCGATACATTGACCGTGACCGGGACAGCCACCGGTAGCCATCAGGTGGCATTGGACAGCAGCGGCTCCGAGCCGGGTGCGGCCGCTTCCATTCCGGTGGTTCACATCGGCGGTGGCGATGCCCAGTTTTCCTTGTACGGCGGTGAGGTAGACCTGGGTGCCTACTCCTACAACCTGATCAAGCAAGGCGACAACGACTGGTACCTGAACACCGCT
The DNA here is from genome assembly GCF_022952855.1 of Pseudomonas sp. RGM2987. Taxonomy (GTDB): domain Bacteria; phylum Pseudomonadota; class Gammaproteobacteria; order Pseudomonadales; family Pseudomonadaceae; genus Aquipseudomonas. Next base: position 22,897 of record NZ_JALJDX010000191.1, read on the forward strand.
TCGAAAATCATCAGCCCCGGCACCCAATCGGTGATCGCGCTGTTCAATGCCGCACCCACCGTCTGGTACGGCGAGCTCTCCACCTTGCGCAGCCGCATGGGCGAAGTGCGCAGGGATCAGGGCAAGGCCGGTGGCTGGATTCGTACCTACGGCAACAAGTTCGATGTCAACGCCAGCTCCGGGGTGGCTTACAAACAAACCCAACAGGGCCTGTCGTTCGGTGCCGACGCACCGTTACCGATGGGTGATGGCCAGTGGTTGGTGGGGATGTTGGGCGGCTATAGCAAGTCTGACCTGGACTTGAGTCGGGGGACGACAGGCGAAGTCGACAGTTACTACCTCGGCGCCTACACCACGTGGCTGGATGAAGACAGCGGCTACTACTTTGACGGCGTGCTCAAGTTCAACCGGTTCCAGAACGAGTCCAAGGTACAACTCAGCGACGGCAAGAAGACCAAGGGCAACTATGACAGCCATGGTGTCGGCGCATCCCTGGAGTTTGGCCGTCACATCAAGTTGGCCGACGACTATTTTGTCGAACCCTATACGCAATTGTCGGGGGTGATTATCCAGGGCAAGGACTACGACCTGGACAACGGTTTGTCCGCCGAAGGCGACCGCACGCATTCGCTGTTGGGCAAAGTCGGTGCGACGGTCGGGCGTAACTTCAACCTGGGCGAGGGCAAAGTGGTGCAGCCTTATCTTCGTGCCGCCTACGCACATGAATTCGCCAAGAACAACGAAGTGAAGGTCAACGATAACGCGTTCAACAACGACCTCTCCGGTTCCCGTGGCGAGCTGGGTGCGGGGGTGGCCATGACGGTGACCGACAAGGTGTCGGTGCATGCCGATTTCGATTACAGCAACGGCAATAAGATCGACCAACCCTGGGGAGCCAACGTGGGCGTGCGTTATAGCTGGTAATCCAATGGCTGAGGGCGACCGGCGGCGGAGAAGGCTGCAAAAAGTTTCGCGAGTTTGATGTTCTTTCATTTGACGCGGGGAGTCGGGCCACGAGCTCGTATTCCTCGCGCTTTTTAGGGAGTCATGTTCATGAGCAAGCCCACGATCACCCCCTCTCCCAACCGCCAGTTGCTTGCGCCGCGCATCGACGAATTGTTGCCTGATGTCCCTGGCGGTGAAATCAATCTGCTCCCGGAAGCCTGCACACACGCCGACCTCAAGGTCTGGTTTGAGCTGTGGAACTACTCCGATCCGACTGAGGGTGAAGAATCAGTCGAACTGTTCCTGGACGACGACGTCAATCCAGTGGATTCCCGAAGCTGGTATGGCGCACCTATCGATGAGTCCGACCAATTTGTGACGTTGCCCCAGCGGCTGTTGCGCGGCAATGATGGGCAGCACCGGCTGCGCTACACAGCGAAGGCCTTTAACAACGAAATGGACGAATCTGCTGATTTGCCGTTTACCCTCGATACGACTCCTGCGGTGCTGGCGACGAGCAGCGAACTGGTTTTCCCCCCTGAAGTTCTGCCTCCCAACAAGCTCACGGCCCATTACCTCGAATTGAACAACGATGAGGTAAGGGCCAACCTGCCGCCCTATACGACCCCCCGACCCTGGGACCGAATCACCTGGTACTGGGGAGCCACGCCGGGTAATCAGGATCAGGGCGGGGTCATCGAACTCGATGACCAGAACTATGCCGATCCCGTGGAAGTCACGATCCCAGGTGATCTGATTCGGGACGGGGGCGATGGCTGGCGGTATGTGTGGTACGAGGTGCAGGACCGCGCGGGCAACCTGAGCCTGCGTTCCGAGCCGGTTGAGCTGGGGGTGGAGGCTACGCCGATACCGCGTGTGTTGCCGTGGCCCAGTGTCGAAGGTGCTGTTGGGGCCGGGCAGCAACAGACACTGGACCCATTGGTGCCGCTGAACGGCGTGGTTATTGTGCAAGTGCCGCCAGAGGCGGTGATCTACCCTGGTGAAAAGGTCTGGGTGCAGTGGGGGGAGCCGGGAACCCTGGGTGCGACCCGGGTGGAGCAACCTGTCAGTTCCGGCTCGCGTCGTTATCAGGTCGACATGCCGTACCTGGCCGCGCATATCGGCAGGGCGTTGCCGGTGTCCTATGGGGTGATTGACGCCAGGGAGCAGGAACACCTGTCCGCAACCCGTCAGTTGCAAGTGCAAACCCTTCCCAGCCAGCGACTCGAGGCCGTCCAGTGCGACGGCCTTTCCGGTGGCAACTTGAGCTACAACTCAGTGGCGCCCGAAGGCGCCCGGCTGACCCTGAAAAAATGGCCGCTCATCACCACGGACCATTGGGTCCTGATCACGATGACCGGCGTCAGCACGACAGGCCAGGATTCTTCGTTCGAAGCGGTGAGAAAGCGCCCGGTGACGGCGCAGGAGATGGTTGTCGGGATTGGGTTCAGCACGGACGTCAGGGTGTCCAAAATATTCTTGAACACTTTGCAGCGCAACAAGCCGTTGACCGGAAAGGTTTATGTGAGTTTCGATGGCGGGCAGACATGGCCGCCGTTGGCAGCGCCTAATTTCCCGTTGTTGCAATTGACGTTGGTGGGGTGAGAGTGCGCGATGAAGGCACTCTATCAGTATTTAAACAAATGGCCATGTTGAGGGGCGAGAGTGGATTTTGCTTTTCAAGGATATGAAAGACCGCCACCAGGTATAAACCTGTTAGGTTTTATACCTGGTGGTGTTAGGTGTTGACACTTTAGAAAAGTCCCTCAGCTCCAAACTCCGTTGGTTAAAATCGTATTCCGTTCTTTCTGTTTCCTCTGCAGTGTGTTCAAGGTTCCTGCTATCGCATTGGATATTTCTCGCGCTGGTGGGCCTGGGACATGGCTAGAGGTGTTTGAATCTTTACCGCCAACGCCCTCGTTACCCGTGATACTGTTGCGGCGGCTAATATCAGTATCGCTATAGTCGATCGTTGGATCATCGCCTGGATAGGCTTGGGCACTGCCTAACCCAAACTTACTCGTCTGGTTGGAGTTTTGAGCGACGGGCTCGATATTACGAATGGCATGATTTGGCTGAGCCTTGGCGTTGTTCATAGGCGTATTGACACGAGGGAGTTTCACCTGACTCGCATAACCCATACTTCCTTTACTTACAGATGCAACTGTAGTCCCAACCCCAGCCGTAGCCCCGACACCAGCCCCCGCCCCTGCTCCAGCACCAGCCCCGGGGAATTTGAATTTTATATAAGAAGCACCACTTATGAGCCCGCCTATCGCAAGCAGAATGCCGCCAATCGATACCATGTTCATGTTATTTGTTGCCGCTCCAACTGACATGACTACCGCTCCGATGCCCACTATCACTAAACCGACAACCGCTGCGGCCCCACCCCCGGTTGCCACGACGGCAGCGGCCGCCAAAACCAGCGTCACAGCGGCAGCGACCCAAAAGCCCATCTTCTCCCAGAAGGAAAATTTCTGCTTCGGCTGCTCGATAGGGTCGATATAGTCCGGGTTATCCGGACGACTACCCCTGACCCGATGCCCGGTCGGATCGCGAAGCGCTACCGGGTTGCCCAGGCAATAGGCATAGGGGTTGGTTCCGCCCTCGCCGAACGGGCTGTAGGAATCCGGGCTGTGGAAGCGCATCAGGTTGGGGTTGTATACACGATAGCCGCGCCCCAGCAGGTACCAGTTGTTCTCGTCTTCACACACCTCGCCGTTGAAGGCCAGCAGGCTTTGCAATTCGTCATCGCTGCTGCGCACGCCGTAGGCGCTGTAGACGGCCGTGCGCACCTGCGACTGCGAGCATTCTCCGATGACGTTAGGGCTGGCGTCGGTCATCAGCAAGACGGCCTGGTCATGATCACTGATGGACTGCTGACCCAGAGGGCGCTCATCGTGGAACAGGTACTGGGTGCCGGTGCCGTTTTGCAGGGTGTGGCTCAGGGTATAACCCTGGTAGAACCGCAGGGTTTCCTGTTCGTTACCCCGGCGAACGCCCACCAGATGGTTATGCCCGTCATAGCGATAGCTCAGCAGGGTCTGCCCTTGGGCATCCTTGACCGCCACCAGGCGTCCATGGTTGTCGTAGACCAGTTGCCGGTTCTGGTCATCATTGAGCATATGGCCATTGGCGTCGTAGCTGAATTCCAGGAGGGCAGGGTAGCCGCCGCTGGTGTAGGTGTGGGTGATGCGCTCCAACCGGCAAGGATCGTCGGCGTCATAGGTGAACGCCGCAACGTCGGTGAGGTTGTCAGCGAATTGGGTGGTCACTCGTAGCAGGTTATCCAGCTCATCGAACCGGAACACCTGGCTGGCGATGGCATTGCCATAGGCGTCCTTGGGCAGGGTGCTGCCCGTGCATTTATGCTGGATAAGCCGGCTGCGCGCGTCATAGGCAAACTCCTCGTGGAGCAGGTTCTGGCCGTCCAGGAAGACGTGCCGCTCCTTGAGGTGATTGTCGTCCTGCCAGGCCTGGGTAATGACCCGTGGCGGCTGATCGTTGAATGCCAACGTCCGTTCAATTTCGCGACCCAGGGTGTCGTACTTGACGTCGGCGGTCAGGGTCGATTGTGGACTGCGGGTCGTGGTGCGGTGTAGGCGGCCGAGTGTGTCGTAGGCGAACTCGGCCTGCAGCGCACCTTGGCTGACTGTTTCGGCGCGTCCGGCATCGTCGTAGGTGTAGCGGGTGTCCAGGCCGTCCGTATGACTGCGCAGCATCTGCCGCCCATGCAGGGAGGTCCGGTAAGTGGTTTCCATCCGTGTGCCGTCGGTGTCGGTCCAGCTTTCGTATTCCAGCTCACCGGTATCGGCGTAGCGATATTCGCGCTGACCATGAGTGTTTTGCGCACGGGTGATTGCGCCAGTCTTGAGGTCATAGACATACGTCGCCGATTCATCCTTGGAAGTGATGATCGCCAACGGTTGTTGGGTCAGTTCGGGCTTGTATTCGTAATCGAAGATATCGTTCGCCGGTGTGATCCGCTGGTTGGGCTGCATCTGACCGCCGGTGTAGCGAAACGCCTCGATGCGTGGGTTGGCCATCGGGCCGACGCGGCGCTCCGTCAGGCGCTGGAGGCTGTCAAACGACTGGGTGCCCAGTTCCACTTCCGGCTTGGCGTTGGCCTTCACGGCGAGGCGGGTGATCTGCTCGTCAATGCAATGCGCGGCAAACGTCCGGTTGATGAGCGTGTTGTCAGGCAGCGTCGTGGTTTTCATGCGGTCATGGGCGTCGTAGGCAAAGTGCGTCGTGCGCTCCTGGCCGTCGGTCAGCTCTTTTTGCCGGACGCAGTTGCTCTTGCCGTCATAGGTGTACTCGACCGCGCCCACGACGGGCAGCCCGCTCGTTTCAAGCAACTGGCGCAAATGTTCCGCGACCGGACGTTCTGGCTGTTCGTGGCACCGCTCGATCAGCGGCTGCGCGTCGAAGCGCTGGCTACGGTCGAGCTTGCCGAATTCGTTGTACTCGCCTGCGGTCAGGTTGCTGATGAGCATCGCCGTTTCTGTGTCCGGCGTTTCCAGCCAGCGGTGTTCGGTCGGCCCTTTGCGGCCAAACGGCGACCACAGGTAGCGGCTCACGACGCCATCGGCCTGGGTCACACGGTGGGCAAACCCCCAGGCATCGTACTCAAAGCCCTGGCGTAGGGGCATGGGATTGTCGTCCAGCCAGTCGTAGTGGACTTCTTCAATCAGGTTGTCCAGCTTGTCGTACGCGGCGGTCAGAACCTGGCGGGGCGCTTTGGCCTTCTCGGCCCGTTCCTGGTAGACCACGCGTCCCAGGCCATCGAAGTGGCTGTAAGTCGTGACGCCCTTGACGTCTGTCATGCTCTGCGAAGCTTTTTGTCCGTCTGCGTTGGCTAACATATAGGTGAAAATGCGTTCGGCCCGGGCATCGGGCGACGCAGGTGAGACAGTCTCCTTGATCACCCGGCCCAGCACGTCGTACTGGCGAAGCAACTGCACGCCATCGAGATCGTTGGACAGCACGGTTTCGCCGGTGATCAGCGAGTCCTGGCGGGACATGGTTTTCTCGATGCCGTCGAAGCCGGTGAACAGCTCGCGGGTCTCCAGCACCGTCTCACCGGCCAGCACGCTGGCGAGCCTGTCGTACTCGTACCGATACGTACTAGTGGTGCCATTGAGCATGATTCGCTGGTTGAGCAGGCGACCATGGAGGAACGCGTCCCCCGGCAGTTCGTAGTATTCGAGCTGGGTCTGCTGCAAGGTCGTTTCCTGGGCGCCTTCTACCTGTACCAGGGTTTCGCTGTCTATCGCCAGCCAGGCCTCCATCCCGCTGTTGATCAGCGGCGGATGGTCCGCATAACGCCGGCGGGTGCGCAGGGTCGGCGCGCCGGGCTCGCCCTGGGGCGAGGGAAACACGGTGGTGTCCTTGAGGCGTCGGGTGAAGCGGTCCGGCGGGCAACCGTCTTCGCCGTTCTTCGAATAATAGGTGTAGACGGTCTTGATGCCGTTGGGCTCGACCCGCTCGGTCTGGTTGCCGTTTTCATCATAGGCACTGAACTCGGTTTCAGCGCGGTACTGGCTCGCGTCATTGTCCAGCTCCCAACTGGTGGTGACAGCCTTGGGCATCTGGAACTGAGGCAACTGGCGTTCGAACGCCACGTCTTCGGCGTAATACTGGGTTGTAACACGCATGACGCAGTGTTCCTGCGTGGTGACTTCTTCGGTCAGCAAGTGGAACCGGTTGTAGCGGCGCTCGACCTGGCGTACTGCGCTGCCGCCGACCATCAAGCTGGCGGTACTGCCGTACTCGTAGCTGGCGCTCAGTTTGTACAGCGGGTCCATCCCTTCTTCCCAACTGACGGTTGCGCCGGCACCGAGGAAGTTATGGGCGGTGTAGCTGAAGACCATTTCGACCATCGTGTCATCGGCGGTGTCCAGGCCGAAGTCGGGATAATTGCGATGGCGGGTGACCCGTGGCAGGTTGGGGCGTGTGACGCCACCGGGATATGGGTGCCCGGTGTCGGCGTACTCGATGGTTTCACGGCCGCCGGCCGGGTTCTTGACCTCGTGCAGGCAGAGGATGTTGCGAATCGGCCCGTTGCCGTAGCCAAAGCGCCAGGAGCCCTTGTCGGCGGTGGGCAGGATGATTTCGGTGACCCAGCCGCTGGCGTTGAGCTTCATTTCATAGCGTGCCAGGGCCGCGCCGCCGGGGCCGGCGTCGGGGCGCACGAGGATCTCCACCCATTCATCGCCTGTGTGACGATTGATGCGCAGCAGCTCGCCCTGGGCATCGCTGATGCTTTGCAGACGCTGGCCGCCACGGAACGATGCATAGGCCAGGGTCAGGCTGTGGCCGGTGGGCGCGGTGATGCTCACGGGCAACCCCACCCGGTCATTCTGGCTGCCACCGACCTGAAGCACCTCGACCATCCCCGACTTGTGCAGGACGCGATAGCGCTCACTGCCGAGGTTCTCGAAGTGGAAGGTATCGAGTTTCTTTTCCCGGATGTCGGGTGTCGCCCCGCTGCCCGTGACCTTGAATGTTTCACCAGTGCTCAAGGCCAGAATACTGTCATGGGGCGTGAACTGGGACAGGTTGAGGTTCCAGCCAACCCCAAAGCCGGAGTCCAGGGTGTTGATCGGGTTGAAGGTCAGGTTCAACGGAAACGCCGGGCCGCTGAGCCAATTGTTCTTGACCTCGGGCAAGTCGATGGACACGGTGTATTGACCGGTACGTGGGTCAACGCCGCCCTGTACATAACTCATGAAACCGAACGCCTGGGAATTCACGGCTTTGGAAGTAGTCATGGTCCGTTTCTCATAAATGAATAGTCAGATGCCGAACACAATCAAGGCGGGGGTGGTGTGGCTGATGTTGTTACTTCGATGCAGTTAACTTTGTCACGGAGTGGGCTTTTTATTTGCAGGTCAACCATTTGCAGGCCGGGTTCAATGATTTGATCTTTTTTAAAGGTCGAGAGGTATTCAATTGCAATGATGGAGGTGTTGGTCTGCTTTTTTGTGGTTTTCAGTGAAATAAATGAGAGGTTCTCGGTCTTCGAACACACGCCCGTTTCGGTCAGGAGAATAGTGGTAGCTGAAGGGATTTCAGCTAATTCGATAGTACGCGCTCTGTTACTCCAATCCCTGCACGGTGCCGGCCCAAAGAGAAAACTGTATCGTTGGGTTGTGCCAGGTTCCGGCAGGGGGAAAGAGCAAATAGCCTCTTGACTGTCTCTCAATATAATGGTGCCCGTTCCAGAATAGGCCGCAGCTGAATAAATCAGGTGGATGCCCAACAATACGCCGATAGCAGTCGCTTTGATGTGATGCATGATTGACATGTCCCTATCGAATAAAGGTGGGATGCAGCAACATTAGGCTCAACGTTATCACTCGAGCGACTCCCTGAAACCTAACAATTCTGTTAGTGGACAGTGTCTGTCTTCGACATCTACAGAGTGATCGCCGGTGTCCTATTGCATTCAGATGTTCATGGTTTCGCCGGCTCTCAAGGCCAGGAAGCCTTCCTGAGCGTGACCTGAATGATGCTGTTGGAGCTTCTTCTACGGCGAGGGAGGAGCCGCCGACGTGGTGATATGGACACAGGAAACTTTGTCCCTGAATTCGGTTTTTATTTGCAAATCAATCATTTGTAAGCCCGGTTCAATGATCGCGTCTTTTTGAAAGGTCGTAAGGTATTCAATTGCAATGATGGAGGTATTGGTCTGTTTCTTTCTGGTTTTTAGCACCAGCCATGAATTACTGGAGTATCTCCCGCAATCAACTGAATCGCTCAAGATAATCCGTGTGGCTGACGGGACTTCCGCCAGTTCAAGGGTGCGTGCTCTCTTATTCCATCCCTCGCATTGCAATGGCGCATTGACAAAGCTGTAGCCTTTACTTTGACCGGGCTCTGGCACGGGTAAAGAGCAAATCGCATTGTCCTTATCCCTCAATATGATAGTGCCCATCGCTGAATAGGCCGTAGCTGAATATGTCAGTTGGCTGCTCAGCAATAAGGCGGCAACGATCACTTTGATGGAGGGCATGGGCGGCAGAGTCTCTATCAATAATAAAGGGGGAGACACACAGGATTAGCCCAACGTTATCACCTTAAGATTGATCTGGAACCTAACAGTTCTGTTAGTGGACAGTGTCTCGTCTGGAAACCTAGAGTGTGGTTTCCAATGTTCTAGCGCATCCGAATGTCCGAGGATTATCAAATGGCGGACTTGAACCCACGCCCGGCAATACCGGCCTTACAGCCGGGTGATTGGATCGATCTGGCACAATTGCGGAGCGCTCCACTACTCACCTATATCAAATTTCCGGGCATAGGCATCGGCGATACGCTTTGGCTGAATTGGCAAGGGTGCGGCGCCTATGGGGAAGCCATTGACTTCAGCGACTTTCAAGTGAAGGTGACCGTCGACGGCGGATATACCCCGCAGCGGGGTATGCCCGTGAACCTGCCCAATGAGCTGCTTCAACGACTGGATCAAGGGTGGGCGCTTTATTCCTATTCCGTGGGTTCGCCGGATGATCCCAATGAAAAAGGCCCGGAATCGCTTCGCCTATTCTGTTACGTCGGAAAACACCCTGACGCCGTCAGCAAACTGCCGGTTCCGCAAATAAAAGAATCTCACGACCGTTCGATAGACGCTGCGGCCATCGGTTCGTCAGGCGCCATCGCGGTGATACCGCCTTACCAGGCCATGAGTGTCGGAGACACCGTAACTTTTCGTTGGCAAGGCTACTTCCAAGGCATACCAGAACCCCTGCATCAGGACCCCAGAACAATCAGGGCCGAGCATGTGCACCAGCCGCTGACGTTTACCGTGCCCTTTATCGAGATTATCGCCATCCAGGGTGAACATGCCGAGATCAGCTACCGCGTCGAGTACGCTGGACAGTCCGCGCCTGCCCAGTACAGCGAGTCTGAACAGCAGAGAATTGACATCGTGGCGCCCGGTTCCGCCTTGTTGCCTACCGTTACGGTCAAGGGCCACGAGGGCGGCCCGATCAACCCGGGGCACTATCCAGGGGGGCTTACCCTTCAGGTAAAACCGGCTTATCCGGACATCCAGGAGGATGACTGGGTCTTGCTGTACTGGACGGGGAGCGAGCCGTCCAAGAGTGTCACCCAGGCACTGCGGGTCGATCCCTCGACCGTGGACAGCGGACGCATCGAATTTCCCATCGAGCCTCAATGGCTGACAGCCAACAGCAACGGCCAGGTTAAGGTGCTTTACCAGTATGCCCGGACCGGCACTGCCCAAACGGCCGAACCTTTGGTGTTGGAGATCAGCAAACCCTTGCATCTGCCGGCCCCGATTGTCGAGGGTGCGACCGCGAATGGGGAAAACCAGGGCATTTGGCCGGCCAGTACCAGCGGCACTTTCGTCAGAGTGCCCGACACGGCGGAAATCGGTTCGGGCACGGTGGAGGTGCATTGGGAGGGGCACCCCAATGATGGTCGGTATGTTACGACGACGCCAGTGTCGGGCAGGCGTTTCCAGATTCCTGCCACCGCCATTGCGGCCAACATGTCCACGGTCGCGCAAGGCCGCTATTTCCCGGTGTTCTACCGGGTGAATGGTGAGGACTCCGTCCATTTCAACCTGCTGGTCACGCCGCTGGATGCCAACCGCTACCCGTCGACGACCTCTGTGCACATCACGGGCAACCAGATGTCCTTGGCCAACGTCCCCTTCAACGGTGCCGATCTGGTCATCGAGTCCTCGGGCTTCGACGCATGGCCCTTCATGGCCGAGGGGCAATTATTGACGATGGAGGCCACGGGTATCAGCAGTGCCGGCTCAGTCGTCTATCCGGTGCGTAATGCCCGGCCAGTGACAGATGCGGAGTTTAGAAGCAAGAAGGTAACGGAAAAGCTGCCGAAAACTTTTTTGCAAACGTTACAGCTCGATGAACTGTTCTCACTAAAAGCGCGCGTCAGTTTTGACGGCGGGGAAACGTTTACGTTTTTTAGAGACACTACAGCTACGTTGGTTCGCTAAATTCGGTTCCTTTTGATAAAGGTAACTTGTCATGGAAATCAATTCTGTTGATACCTTATTGAACTGGCTTAAAGAAGCGCCTCGGACATTAGGTTGGGGAGCGATCCTGGCTTATGGCCGCAATGAAACCAACAAGGTGTTGCGTCAGGAGTACATCACCCGCTTTAGTACTGGCGACTTCATGCAGCCGATCACCGAAGAGATACGGGACACGACGACGCCGACACAAAAGGACTTTCTGCATAACTATCAAATGGACGCGCCGCGACTGTCGTTTGCCGGATCCAGCCTGCAGAAATCTTCGGCTAAATTGACGATGAAAGAAGTAGGTGGAACCCACCTGTCTTTCAGTAAACAAGAGGGCGCCCAACAGTGGTCGTTGACCCGGGTTGCCGAGAAAGATGTGCTGGATGGGCCTGGGCTCAAATTTGATATCGACCTTCTGGCCAGCACCGGCTCGGTCACTTCGGCGGGGCGGGTGGAGCTGGATATTTCGGAGGGCAGTAATTACCGGCTGATTGACATGCCATCCGAACATTTGCAGAGGGTGGCGGGCGAACGTTTCAAAAACCACTTCAAGGGATTGCCGCAAGCGCAGAGAACATTTGTGTTAAATGAACTGAGGTTTGAACCGAATCAATTCCTGAAACCCTCGAAGTTTGTCATTCGCACCCACAATAAAAAAGACTCCGGTGCCAGGCTATTAGCCGATGAAGACGAGGGCGAAGGTGCGGTATTGGTGTTCGTTGCCATGGAGGGTGATGCCAATGGCAGTCCGCCGGGTGATAATGCGGATTTTAAGTATTTGTTGCCGGAAGGGCACTCGGCAACGTTGCTGTTGGCCAATGATATGCTGGTCAGAAAAATATTTACTGAGGGACTTAGGAAGATCAGTACAAATTTTGAGCCGTTTCGGGTGGAGTTCCATACTGTTGATGGTTTTACTGAAGTGACGGGTTTTGGAGACAGACGCACCCACAATAAGACCCTTTACAGTGATCCGAATGCGGCAGCTGGAGACTTTTCACTGGTCAAGTTATTCAGTTTGATTATTGGCTTTTCTAATGCTGATCATCCGTACCCCATCGAAGCGACGCTAACTGTTCGGCGTATCGCTGGCGGGTCCACAGGTTTTTTGTATTTGGAGTGGAAGGGCAGTGGACACCAGGCTACTAACGTTACCATTAGTCCAGAAGGGGTGACATCTGGCCGTCTGTGGACGGGATGGGAGGGTCGTTGGCGTTTGAAGTTTACAGCGAACCCTGAAGACGGGACTATTGTCTTTGCGGCTGAAGACCGGCAGATATCCGCTGGCGGAACCTTAGGTTCGTTTGAAGATGACCCGCGCATGGTGAAAATTTTTCCTCAGGTTCGAGCACGTCTGGTAGAAGAACTGAGGGAAATGTTGGATCCGATTATTGACGAGTTTGTTTTACCCGCCGTAGAAATCAACGTGTTCACCCTGAACAGCTTGTTATTTCGCGGCAACGATTCGGTCAGATTGGATAGCGCCTTTTTTCCTGGCGACCTGGCCGCATTCGGCCACGTTGGCCCCAAACAGTCAGCCTTCAGCATCACCGAACTGGAGCCCATCATCCCCCACACCGTTGCCCACCAGTTCGCCACCGAGCCGCATCGCAGCGGTTTGACCTGGTCGGTGCGCAACATTTTAGGTGAGACCGTGCCCAAGGGCACCATCACCAACACGGGCGTGTATACCCCGCCCACCGACGCGCAGATCCAGCGCAGTTCCGTGCGGGTCGTCATCACCGCCACCGACGGCACCCACACCAGCTCGGCGCTGGTCGGCGTTTCGAAGCGCAGCCTGGCCGTCAACCCGCTGATCATGATCGCCACGGCAGGGGATTCACTGGCCCATGACGTTTCAGCCGGCGCCGCGGATGGCGGGCGGTTGGACTGGAGTATCCAGGATCCGAGCTCGGGGGCTGAAGTGCGGCCTAACCCGACCGCCGACAAGGACCACAGCTATGTGCCGGGGCCTGCCATCCCGAAATCGTCGCCCACCGTCGATACCATTGTAGTGACCAACCCACGGACCGGGGTGAGGGAGACGGCCAGTGTGTTGGTGCTGCACCGGCCGGCGTATCTTGACGTGGCGATCAACGACGCCGTGACCCTGCCGGAGAACCAACTCCAGTTATCGATTCTGGGTGAGGATGGCCCGATCAATCCCGGTGATTGGAACGAAGAATGGCAAGTGCTGCTGGGCGGTGGTTCCGCACAAATCAATGCTGCCACCGGCGTGCTGACGCTGAACCCTGCGGGGCCCGACAGGTTTGTGGCTATCACCGTGTTGGCCCCTCCTGCGAGGCCGGGTGGTGCTTCGGATGATGGCTACATCATCTTGCCGTTGCCGTTGTTCAGTGTGCCTGAAACGATCCGGATGCTGCGTGACAACCCATAAATTGCTGTTCGATTCTCAGTTGAGAGGATTCAGCCATGGAAATCAATTCTGTTGATACTTTATTGGACTGGCTTAAAGAAGAGCCTCGGACATTAGGTTGGGGAGCGATTCTCGCTTATGGTCGCAGTGAAACCAACAAAGTGTTGCGGCAGGAGTATATCACCCGCTTCAGTACCGGTGACTTCATGCAGCCGATCACCGAAGAAATACGGGACACGACGACGCCGACACAAAAGGACTTTCTGCATAACTATCAAATGGACGCGCCGCGACTGTCGTTTGCCGGATCCAGCCTGCAGAAATCTTCGGCTAAATTGACGATGAAAGAAGTAGGTGGAACGCACCTGTCTTTCAGTAAACAGGAAGGCGCCCAACAGTGGTCACTGACCCGGGTTGCCGAGAAAGATGTGCTGGATGGGCCTGGGCTGAAGTTTGATATTGATCTTCTGGCGAGCACCGGCTCGGTCACCTCGGCGGGTCGGGTGGAACTCGATATTTCGGAGGGCGATAATTACCGGTTGATTGATATGCCATCCGAACGCTTGCAAAGGGTGGCGGGCGAACGTTTCAAAAACCACTTCAAGGGGTTGCCGCAAGCGCAGCGAACATTCGTATTAAACGAATTGAGGTTTGAACCTGATCAATTCTTGAAGCCTTCTAAGTTCGTGATCCGCACTCACAATAAAAAAGACTCTGGTGCCAGGCTATTAGCCGATGAAGACGAGGGCGAAGGTGCGGTATTGGTTTTCGTTGCCATGGAGGGTGATGCCAATGGCAGACCGCCTGGCGATAATGCGGACCTTAAGTATTTGCTGCCAGAAGGCCATACCGTAACGGTATTGCTTGCCTGCGATATGGTCAAAGAGAAAATTATGGCCAATGGATTGAGGAAAATTAATCAACTGCCCGAATTTGAGTATAGGGATATTATTATCGACAATGTTTTTTATGGCATTCGTGGAATGAAAGGGGGAATTAAAGAGCCGTGGGGGTTGGTGAGTAATTCTACGTTCGATATTGAGATTCCGAATCTTGAGTTAAAATTTTATCATAATTGGGAGGGGGGGCCATCCTTCTTCTCCTTTATTACGCCCGGTCATCCGTCATGGGTGGGGGAGGGAGGGGAAATAAAGTATTGCGGTTTGGCTGTGGTCGGCTCACAAATGCAGCCACCTAGTATTCTTCGTAAATATAAAGGTGTGACGTATAACGAATCAGCAGAGGTTCTATTTGTATATGGGGGTTCCCTGAGTTTTGAGCTTTTGATTGATAATGGGAATTTGAATTTTGCGAGGAGGAACGAGCAGATTGATGCGCAACAATATTTGGTGAGCTCGACTGGCTGGCGCTATTTAACGGCTGACGACTATGATTTACTTCGCGAGATTTATCAGAATAAGTTAACCGCGACGTTGGGGGCAGCCTACGAGCGTTTTATCTCCACCTTACCCAGCCTCAATATTTTTACCCTTAACAGCCTGCTTTTCCGCGGTGAGGATTCGATAAGTCTTCAGAGTGTTCATACCCCAACTGACTGGGCTCTGTTCGGCCACGTCGGCCCCAAACAGTCAGCCTTCAGCATCACCGAACTGGAGCCCATCATCCCCCACACCGTTGCCCACCAGTTTGCCACCGAGCCGCATCGCAGCGGTTTGTCCTGGTCGGTGCGCAACATCCTCGGCGAGACCGTGCCCAAGGGCACCATCACCAACACGGGCCTGTATACCCCGCCCACCGACGCCCAGATCCAGCGCAGTTCCGTGCGGGTCGTGATCACCGCCACTGACGGCACCCACACCAGCTCGGCGCTGGTCGGCGTTTCGAAGCGCAGCCTGGCCGTCAACCCGCTGATCATGATCGCCACGGCGGGGGATTCATTGGCCCATGACGTTTCAGCCGGCGCCGCGGATGGCGGGCGGTTGGACTGGAGCATCCAGGATCCGAGCTCGGGGGCTGAAGTGCGGCCTAACCCGACCGCCGACAAGGACCACAGCTACGTGCCGGGGCCTGCCATCCCGAAATCGTCGCCCACCGTCGATACCATCGTAGTGACCAACCCACGGACCGGGGTAAGGGAGACGGCCAGTGTGTTGGTGCTGCACCGGCCGGCAATTCACCAAGTGGTGATCAATGAAGCGGCCACCTTGCCGGAGAACCAACTCCAGTTGTCGATCATGGGTGAGGATGGCCCGATCAATCCCGGTGATTGGAATGAGCAATGGCGGGTGCTGCTGGGTGGCGGTTCCGCGCGAATCGATGCTGTCACCGGCGTGCTGACGCTGGACCCTGCGGGGCCGGACAGATTCTTGGTCATCACCGTCCTGACGCCTCCTCCGCAGACTGGTCGCCCTTCGGATGATGGCTACATCATCTTGCCGTTGCCGTTGTTCAGTGTGCCCGAAACGGTGCGGATGCTCCGTGCCGACGACTAGTTCGGCTGCCGGCCGTTACCGCTCATAGTTGGAGAATGATGATGTCCAATTCCCTGGAAAGTCTGCTGAATGATATGGCAGGGCGCTCCATCACCAATGGGTGGGGCGCGATCGTCGCGTTTGGTCGCGAGCAACTCAACCGTTTGCTGGAAACCCAATACCTGACCTGGTTGCATGAGGGACGTTTCATTCCGCCCATCAGCGGTGTGGCGTACATCGATGATCGAACGGAATCGATGACATTGGATGGCCTGCTGTTGGGCAAGCCGGTGCTGTCATTCGAGTCGGCATCGTTGAACCAGTCCAAGGTGACATTGACCCTGAACATCGTCAGTGGCACCTACACCGCCAGGAGTCATCCGATGGGGGGCGGCGCGGTACGCTTGCTATCCAGCTTCAGTATTACTGAAGCCATGGGCTACAAAATCCAGATGAGGCTCAACCTCAGCCCGATCGTGGGGGAAGTGGACAAGCGCGGGCGGGTGACCCTGGATGTGTCGAGTGACATGCAGATGACCTGCAATCTGGGCGGCATGCCTGGAGTGGATAAACACGTGGCGGCATTGATTCAAAGTCGCTTGGCGGTGCTGCCCGAGGATCAACGCATTTTCGAATTGGGGCTGTTTGACTTCAGTGGTTATAACCCATTGAGCCCCACCGGCTTCTATATTCGTACGCAGAAGGCCCCGACTTCAGCGAACCCGGAGGATGGCGCGGTTCTGTTGTTTGTCCGCCTGAAAATCCATGATGAAAATGGAGACGGAATTCCTGTTGAAGGCAGCAACTTCCCTTATCTGATCCCGGATGACAAAGCAGGAGGAAAGAACCTGTATTCGGCGTCGCTGGTGCTGAACAGGGAATGGATCGAACTGCTCGATGATGTACAGCTCGACGTACTGAAGAACCTGCTGTTCCCGGGCGATAATTTCTTCATCGAAAAGGGCCGCCATACGCCCCATGATTTGCTGGTGCTGGGCAATATTGAACCGACCTCCGAAACGGTAACCGTCGAGCCGGCGTTCATCAGCCTGAAGAGTGATGGCAGGCCTCAGACGTTTGTCGCGCGCAAGAGCGACGGCTCCAGCGTCAGCGCCCAGTGGAGCGTCAGCAACCCCCTGAGCCCACTCTCTGTGGGCGATATCACGTCGAGCGGGGTTTATACGCCGCCAATTCAGACGCGAATGGGTAAAGAGCAGCAGCCGATCATAGTAACCGCGCAATACACAAAAGGGGGCAAGCCCGCGAAGAGCTCAGGCCTGGTGCTTGGGGTTTTCGAAAGCATGAATATTTCGCCACGTGTGACCGTGCGTGGCGTTGGGAGCACCCCCACGCCTGTCGGGTTGACCGTGACGACCCTGGGCGGTGGGAGCTTGCGCTGGCCTTCGCTTTCGCCGGAGCAAGGCAGGCTGGAGGTGATCGATAACAATCGTGCGACCTACACCCCGCCCGCCAGCCAGACCGACCCGCTGGCTATCCAGAGGATCCTGGTGACTGATACGCAGACCAGCGAAACAATTGAGGCAAGCATCGTGTTGCTCCGTGCGGCCCACACGCTGCCGGTCGAGCCGTCCTATGTCGCAGCGATATCCGCCAGCGATCCGATTCAGTTGTATGCCGATGTGCATCCTGACGATGACGTCCTATGGGCGGTGATCGGCGAAGGAAGCGTGGATAGCAATGGGGTATTCACACCGCCGGCCCAACCTCGATCCCGAATCAGTGTGGTGAGGTGTTCCTACTTGGTCAACGGGGTGGTCAGAGCATCTGGCTTCAGCATTATCCAGCTGTCCGAACAAGTGCAGCCGGAACCTCGCTGGCTGGAGCTTGCGGAGTTTTCAGTTGCGGTCAATAACGGCCTGGACCGCTGTTTCAGCAATGGCTTCCAACAAATTCCCGTCATTGTCACCATTGCAACCCAATCAGTCACCATTGGCGGACAGGAGATCTACATACCGGTGAGCGATGCCGAGCTGGCGACGCTCAGGCTGGTCGATAAAATAACCAACAATACAGTGCCGTTCATACCGGTGGGCCAAGAGGGCATTGAATACGGCAGTGACCTCCACTGGGCGGTCAGCAAGACAAGAAACCGCTTCAGGTACTTTTCAGCGACAGCGGCGCGAACGGAGGCGCTGGCGCCACCGACGCCTAGAAATAACGGCGTACGTTATCGTCAGCTTTATATACAGGTTGCACGCGAAGGTAGTCACACGTTCTTTGCGCGATTCGATTCGCCCTACGGCACCCATAACTCCACGGATGACAGAGGGGAAAACCATGAGGTGACGGTGCAGGGCATCAGGCCCGCAGCGCCCGCGCTGTCTCACTATGAGTTTAAACGTGAGCGCAAGACGACGGATGACGACGGGCATGATGAACCACCTAGTCAGACGAATCCGGAATGGGATTACTTCAGCTATTACCGTCAATCCCTTGATTACTGGTACCTCAGTTATTCACGGCGCGGAATCGATCCGATCCTCTTCAGTACTCTGCTTATTGAAAACAATATTTCGACGATCCAGTGGGAAAGCGAGTTGATCGATGAGACGTATTTCAGCTACACCGGCTATGCCTTCAATCCTGCCAACTTTGAGAATAGCGACAGTCCAGCGCCCGAGGGATTATCGTTCGATCCTTACTTGTGGGGGATGATGAGAGGTTACCAAAAAGACCTGAAGACCTCATTCGACGGGGAACCGCCAGGCCAAGGTGAACTGGTGATCAGCCTGCACCGCACCGATGACGTGGAATATTGGTATGACGGGCGGGCCGGCGGTGATAAGCGAAAGCTGTATCGTCAGAAACTCGACCCCGCTGTCCATCTTGTCCTGCTCGATGAAGAAGGCAATCGGCATTCCCTGGCGGTTGCGTTCGAATCGCCGACCCGTGAAGACAGTCGTAACAAGTTGGTTCTGTCTAGAAGATAACTTGCATAAGTAGCTGATGCGCTGTGGTAGACCTGGGTTGTTATTCATGACAACCCAGCGATTAACTTTTTCTTTTGGTCTTTGTAAGAGCATGTCGGTACTTGTTATTTAATGAGGAAGATAAACCATGACCACTTCCAGTGCCGTGCACTCCCAGGCATTCAGTTTCATGAGTTATGTGCAGGGCGGCGTTGACCCACGCACCGGTCAATACACGCTGTCCATCGACTTGCCCGAGGTGCAGAGCAATTGGCTCAGCGGCCCGGCGTTTCCCTTGAATCTGACCTTCAACCCGATCAACACCCTGGACTCCGGCTTTGGGGTTGGCTGGAACCTCAACCTGTCCCAATTTACCCCTCATGACAGTATCCTGGCCCTGAGCACCGGGGAGACCTTCAAGGTCACTGGGAGCGGGACGACTCCGGACATCCGGGAAAAGAAGCTCGACACCTTCCACTTCGAAAATCTCGGCAGTGATCGATATCGCGTCCTGCACAAGTCGGGGCTGGTCGAGGTGCTTCAGGTCGGCGGTAGCCAGAACGACCGGGTGGCATTGCCCGTGAGTCTCACTGCGCCCACCGGTCACAGCCTGACGCTGGCGTATGCATCGTTCCGTGGCGGCCAGCGTCTGCAAAGCATCAGCGATGCCCAGGGCGAGCTGCTGCGCATCAATCGTCACACAGGCGATGAATGGGTGGAGTTTCTCGTGCGCCCTGACGTGGGGCCCGGCGGCGCGGCGCTGGCACGCTATGAAATGAAGCTCAACGCCAGCGGTTGGGTCACTGAAATTGTCCTACCCACCCCCGACAAAGGCTCCTGGCGCTTTGGCTACGGCAACGGGCCGATTCGCAACATCCTCTGCCTGCACGAGGTCAAGACCCCGGTCGGCGGCCGTGAAACCATCGAGTACGCCGACAACGGGCATCCCTATCCCGGCGGCGTCACGCGGCCCAATCTGCCACGGGTCACCCGCCATCGCAGCTACCCGGACTTCGGCCAGGCGAACGTCGATGACACAATGATCGAGATGGTCTACAGCTACACCGCCCACAATTTCCTCGGTGCCGGTACAACCGTCAGTTGGGAAGAGGGGATGGACCCGCTGTACAAACTGAGCGCCAGTTATGAATACGGCAGCACCGCCAGCTTAATGGCCGGCGGCCAGTCGGCGCGCCGGGTGGAACGCACCTACAACCGCTTCCACTTGCTGACTGAAGAAATCACCACGCAGGAACACTGCGTCTTGCGTGTCGCAACCCGGTATTACGCCGAGGATGTGGCGTTCGAGCGCCAGTTGCCTCAGTTCCAGATGCCCAAGGCTGTCACCACCAGTTGGGAGCTGGACAATGACGCGAGCCAGTACCGCGCCGAAACCGCCGTCAGCGCCTACGACGAAAACGGCAACCAGACCGAGCAGGTCGAGCCCAGTGGCATCAAGACCGTCTACACCTACTATTCAAAAAATGGCGAAGACGGCTGCCCGCCCGACCGTTTCACGCGCAACCTCAAGGACACAACCGTGATCCCGTCGCCCCAAGGCGAGCCTGGAGCGCCGACGTTAAGCACCCGCCGGCGGTATACGGACCATCCGCCGCTGATCAACAGCGGGATGGAGGTCTGGCTGGCGGTCGACAGCGAAACCCTGGTGCAGGTTGAAGGCACGCGTGAAACCATCTTGCAGCAGACCCTGCTCGAATACCACGAACTGCCAGGCGATGCATTCCTGCATGGCCGCCTGCTCAGCCAGCGAACCACCCTCAATGGCACCACCAGTACGCAACGGTACGAGTACGCCACCCTCACCAGCGTGATGGCCGGAGGGACGGTGCTTGAGACCACCGAAACCTTTATTGGGCACGATGATGCGCCTGGCTTCGAAGTTCGAAAGAAGATTGTCAGTGAGGACTCATTGCTTCACGGACAGCCTCTGCTGACCCGCGACGACAATGGCGTGAAGATCCGCTACACGTACGATGCGCTGAATCGCGTGGAGACCGAAACCGTTGCACCGGATGAGCCGGAGTTCGAAGCCACACGCCGTTATTCCTACCTGCTGACGGCCCTGGACGGGCAACGGGCTGAGCAAGTGATGACTGATGTCAAGGGCGTCCGGACCCGGGCCCGTGTCGACGGGCTCAACCGCCCGGTGTATGAGGAGCGCGATGACGCCGACAACCCCCTGCGTGCCCAGGATTACCGTCAGACCTACTCGGCGAAATATGACCGGTTGGGCAATCTGATCGAGGAAACACAATACGATTGGCGGGGTGCGCTACAGGTGGCGCTAACCTCCACCTATGAGTACGACGGGTGGGCCCAGCAGTGCAGTGTCACTGGGCCGGACAGGGTCAAGGTCCATGAAGAAACCAACCCGATAGGTTCTGCGCAATGGTCAGGCCCCATCCAGACCCAATGGCGTGAAGGCAGCGGCACCGATGCCAAAGTCAGCGGCAGGACAGTGACCTACCTGAACCTGCTGGAAAAACCTGATCGCATAGAGCGCTTCGAGACCGATGGAACGTTGATCAGTCGGCACCGATACGGTTATGACGGTCTCGGGCGAACCGTCAAGGAGACCGATGCCCGTGATGCAACGACCGAGTACACCTACGATGCCTTCGATCGCATGCTGACCACTGTCCTGCCCGGTGGAGCGACCGTCCGACGTGGTTATGCGCTGCACAGTACAGATGACCTGCCGACCGAAATAAGTGTCGATGGCATCGAATTGGGCCAACAGGTTTTCGATGGGCTGGGGCGTATGGTCGAATCGACCACGGGTGGCCGCAAGCAGCGTTTTACCTACGAGCCCGGGCAGTCCCAACCGGCGACCCTGACCACTGCCAGCAATCAACTGATCCATTATGTCTACCAACCTCAGTTGGGCGAGGAGCCCAGTCAACGGCGCTTACCCGGCGATGTTACGGCCGAATACATACGCGATGGGAAAAACGCTCGACTTGTCAGTTGCAAGGAAAGTGGGCTGGAGCTCTCCCGTGAATACTTTTCGACCGGCGATTTGAAAGCCGAGACGCGTGTGCAAGAGGGGAGTACTTATGCGATGAGCTATGAGTACAGCCGACTGGGCCTGCTGTTGAATTACACCGACGTACTCGCACAAACCCAGTCATATACCTATGACAGGACAACGAACCTTCTCGAGCGGACGCGCCTGGGCACCACGTCTTCGGACTTTACCTTCGATAGCCTGGCGCAACTCAGTTCCATTCGCACCGAGGACAGCAGCAGCGGGCAAAGCGTGACCACCCGCCTGGAGTACGACGGGATGGGACGAGAAATACAACGCACGTTTGACCTTGACGGCGTCGAGCAGCAACTGACCCAGGTGTATAACGAAGTGGACGCGTTGAGCGAGCGAACCTTGCGCCAGGGACAGGTGTTATTGCGCAAGGAAGTTTACGAGTACGATCTGCGGGGGCGTTTGGTGCTCTACACCTGTGAGGGCAGCGAACCGCCTGTCGATCCTTATGGCAAAAGCATCCTCTCCCAGGTATTCGGATTCGATGCGATCGACAATCTGACCCGTGTGATCACGACGTCCCCCGAAGGTATCAATACTGCCCGTTATACCTATGACACACAGGACCCGGCGCGGGACCCGGCGCAACTGCGCAAAGTGACCAATACCGGGATTCCTGGGTATCCGCCCGAAATATTGCTCGAGTACGATGCAGACGGCCATATGATTCAGGACGAGGAAGGTCGTCATCTGGAATACGACGCCCTGGGTCGTTTGACTCAAATCAGCGCTGCTGGATAAGTGGACATGGATCGCTCGTCCGTCAATGATCCTTGCCAGAGTGCTGCCGCAACTTCGGCAGCACCGCCCCGAATCTGCGCGCCAGGCCTTGTCAGGGACACGCAGGCACCGGCTGCTGTCACGCTGAGTTGGGATGAGCCTTATGCCTCGTGCCCTTTGTGCCCCAACGCCATTGGGTATGAAGTGGCCGTGGAGGGTTTTCCTGCAAAAATAGTGGCGCGCTCGCCTTGTGTAATGATCGGGCTGACGGCCGATGTTCCTTACATCGTTCATATCAGGGCCATTGCAGTCGGGAACATCGTCTCGGAGCCCAGCGTTCACTTCTTGCGTATAAGGCCTGCGCCTCCCAGCCAACCGGGGGCACTCAGGGTCACTGAAGTGTCGTTTGGGTCAGCGAGGCTGGATTGGGCGCCATCGAGCAGCAATGTCGATACCGTTCGCTACCGGGTTTATCTCAATGATTTTATTGTAGGGCAGCCCCCTCAACCCGCGTTCAATCTGGAGCATTTGCGCAGTGGCGTTCTTTATCGGGTGAAGGTCGTGGCTTTCAATACAGCCGGTTCATCCGAGCCCACTTGCGTCGCGTTTAAAACGCAGTTGAGGCCTCCGTCGAATTTGAAACTGAAACACCACGCCGGCATGTGCAGGCTGTCCTGGGACCCTATGTATGGCGCCTGGCCGACCCATGAGGTTTCGATTAACGGCAGGCCCTTTTCAGCGGGGCCGCTGGGTTTAAATTTCGAACTTGATGAACTGTCTCCCGGTTCTCCTCCACATGTTTTCAGATTCGAGGTCTATGCCGGACTTGATGAACAGGTATCGGAGACCACGACGTTTGAAACCGTCCTGAATGACGTCGTTGCCCCCACCCGGCCCGGAAAACCAGTGGCTACTAACATCACCGATCAGTCGGTGGACCTGCAATGGCCGCCGTCCAGCGACAATGTAGGGGTGACCGGCTACAGGGTTTTCGTAAATGGTTTTCCTTATATCTTCCTTAGCCCCGTTGCCAGCCAGAGAATCCTGGGATTGATCAGCGGCGCCTATTATTGGGTGTTCGTCCGCGCGCGGGATGCAGATGGAAACCTTTCCGCTCCTGGCCCTGTGACGGTATTCAAAACCACTGGGGATGCTCCGGTCCCGCCTCCCCTCGAACCAACAGATGTAAGTGTCACGCCCCTGACTTCAACTTCAGCCCAACTGCAGTGGACCCAGGGGGAAGGAGAGGCCGTGACCGGTACCAGGATTAACATCAATGAAGAGTACAGAAATATAGCTTTGGCCAAGGAATGCAGGCTTGACGATCTCGTTCCCGATATCGAGTACTCAATAAAGCTGCAGACATTTAATTATTTTGGGCAATTGTCCGAGGCGATAACGCTTACCTATACGCCCAGAGATACGACGCCGCCGAGTGTCCCGAAGGATCTTCTTCAGACGGCGTCGACATCCGACTCAGTGACATTGACCTGGCAAGCGTCAACGGATGATATCGGTCTGTGTGGTTATGTCATTTACAACAATTGCGAATATTTCGACACCACCCCTCTGGCTCACTACACCGCGGCAGACTTGCTACCAGGCACGTATACATTTGACGTCTGTGCTTTGGATACTTCTGGGAACGCTTCCGAGCCAGCTTCAATAGAGGTCGAAGTGAAAGGCTGACGGTTTTGGATATAGCATGGTTTGGCCAGCATGATAGGGATCTTGTCGGTCATCCCTTAGATCAACCCCTGCTCACGCGCAATCTTCCCCGCGAGATGACGCGAACTGACGCCGAATTTTCGGCGAATGTTATTGAAGTGGTAATTGACGTTAGCCTCGCTGCAATCGACGATCATGGCGATTTCCCAGGAGGACTTGCCGACCTCGCTCCATTGCAGGAACTCTTTCTCGCGGTTTGTCAGTCGGATTTTCTGCGGTTGCTTGCTCTCAGTAGGCTGGAAGCGATCCTGATAGGGCGATGAGTGTCCGGAAACAACGGTGGTGTGGTACATGAACGAAATCTCCCATTCATCATCATTGATGGCGTGGGGGCGGCGGAATCTTCCTACTGCTGGATGGCATGGTTCGCACGGCCCGGCTTGAGACCCTGTGGGGCGGAGGCAGGGGTTCGTTATAGCTCGATTCAAACCCGCTGAAACCTGTCAGACATGACAGGTGCGAGGCTCCAGTGAGAATTCGTTGAGAAAGTTGTGAGCTGAAGCGCTTGATATCGCTGGA
Source organism: Pseudomonas sp. RGM2987 (assembly GCF_022952855.1). Taxonomy (GTDB): domain Bacteria; phylum Pseudomonadota; class Gammaproteobacteria; order Pseudomonadales; family Pseudomonadaceae; genus Aquipseudomonas. Next base: position 47,627 of record NZ_JALJDX010000191.1, read on the forward strand.
AATTTCACAGTTTGACCGCTTCATTGTGGCGAGGGGATTTATCCCCGCTGGGCTGCGAAGCGGCCCTCAAGCCAATCGCCTGCGGCGTATCAGGGGGATTGCGTCCAGGATCTGGGGCCGCTGCGCGACCCAGCGGGGATAAATCCCCACGCCACAGGGGGCGCCTTTCAAGATTTAAATTTGCATTCCGGCAATCGCGGGTATATACACGCACCCATGCTTCCTTCCCAATGTCTGTGCATCAACCTGCGTCGCGCCGCCCGTGGCGTCAGCAGGTATTACGACGGCGCCCTCGACGGCTTCGGGATCAATGTTGCCCAGTATTCTTTGCTGAGCAACCTGGCGCGCCTGGATCAGCCGAGTATCTCTTCCCTGGCCGAGGCCATGGGCCTGGACCGCAGCACCCTGGGGCGAAACCTGCGGGTGCTGGAGGGCGAGGGGTTGGTGGCGCTGGCCGAGGGGGAGGACCTGCGTAATCGTATCGTAGTGCTGACCGACGCCGGGCACGCCCGGTTGGCGGCGGCATTGCCGGCCTGGGAGGCGGCGCAACAACGATTGATCGATAAGCTGGGCGCCGAGAAGCGCACGGCATTGCTGGCCTTGCTGGACGAGTTGGCGTGACGTCGCCTCGTTCGATTACAAGCGGGTATATACCCGCGAGCGGAGAATAAGAATGACATCGATGTGGCGTACCTGTGGTTGGGTCCTGGTGGGCAGCGCGCTGATCCTGGCGTTGTCCCTGGGCGTGCGGCATGGCTTCGGCCTGTTCCTGTCGCCCATGAGCGCCGAGTTCGGCTGGGGGCGTGGGGTGTTCGCCTTTGCCATCGCCTTGCAGAACCTGATCTGGGGTTTGGCGCAGCCGTTTACTGGCGCGCTGGCCGACCGCTTCGGCGCGGCGAAGGTGGTGCTGATCGGTGGGGTTCTGTATGCCGTCGGCCTGGTGCTCATGGGCCTTTCGGATTCGCCGTGGTCGCTGTCGTTGAGCGCCGGATTGCTGATCGGCATCGGCCTGTCCGGCACCTCGTTCTCGGTGATCCTGGGCGTGGTCGGTCGGGCGGTGCCGCCGGAGAAACGCAGCATGGGCATGGGCGTCGCCAGTGCCACCGGTTCCTTCGGCCAGTTCGCCATGTTGCCGGGCACCTTGGGGTTGATCGGTTGGCTCGGCTGGTCGGCTGCGCTGTTGGTGCTGGGTTTGCTGGTGGCGCTGATTGTGCCGCTGGTGAGCATGCTCAAGGACACGCCAATGCCCACCGTCGGCCATGAGCAGACCTTGTCTGAAGCCTTGCGCGAGGCGTGCAGCCATTCCGGGTTCTGGCTGCTGGCGATCGGTTTCTTTGTCTGTGGTTTCCAGGTGGTGTTTATCGGCGTGCATTTGCCGGCGTATCTGGTGGACCAACATCTGCCGGCGAGCGTCGGGACGACGGTGCTGGCGCTGGTCGGGCTGTTCAATATTGTCGGTACCTACACCGCCGGTTGGCTGGGCGGGCGCATGTCCAAGCCGCGCTTGCTGACCGGGTTGTACTTGTTGCGGGCGCTGGTGATCGGTTTGTTCCTGTGGCTGCCCGTGACCACCACCACGGCCTATCTGTTTGGCATGGCGATGGGCTTGCTGTGGCTGTCGACGGTGCCTTTGACCAACGGCACGGTGGCGACCTTGTTCGGTGTGCGAAATCTGTCGATGCTCGGTGGGATCGTGTTCCTGTTCCACCAGTTGGGCTCGTTCCTCGGCGGTTGGCTGGGCGGGGTGGTGTACGACCACACCGGCAGCTACGACTTGATCTGGCAGGTGTCAATCCTGCTCAGTCTGCTGGCGGCGGCGTTGAACTGGCCGGTGCGGGAGCGTCCGGTGGCGCGCCTGCAGGTCCAGGTGGGGGCGGCATGAGTCGCGTCGGCCCGTGGTTGCTTGGCATCGGTGCTGGCTTGTTGCTGGCACTGGCCTGGTGGGGCTGGCATCAGGGCGGGTTGGCCTTGATGCAACTGGGCATGGGGACGTGCTGAACGATGGACGGCGATGGGCTCGGCGCGTAAGGTCGTGAAGACGTGCTTATAAGGAAATACCGACATGCTGATGCGCTGGCTTGCTGTTCCGACTCTGTTACTGGCCATGGCCGGGCCCGTCTGGGCTGCGGGTTGCCCGCCGCTGCTGGAAGGTTCCTTGCCCAAGCTGCGGGCCAAGGAAACCATTGATCTGTGCCAACGCTTCGCCGGCAAACCGCTGGTGGTGGTCAACACCGCTAGCTTCTGTGGCTTCGCCCCGCAGTTCAAAAGCCTCGAGGCACTTAACCAGCGCTACAAGGACCAGGGGCTGCAGGTACTGGGCGTGCCGTCCAATGATTTCAAGCAGGAGTCCAAGGACGGCGCGGAAACGGCCAAGGTCTGCTACGTCAACTATGGCGTGACCTTCACCATGACCGAACCGCAGCCGGTGCGGGGAAGCGATGCCATCCCGCTGTTCAAGCACTTGGCCGAACAGTCCGGCGCGCCGAAGTGGAATTTCTACAAGTACGTCGTGGACCGCCAGGGCAAGGTGGTCGCCAGCTTTTCCAGCCGGATCAAACCCGACGATCCCGAGTTCATCAAGGCCGTGGAAGCCGCCATTGCCTCCAAGCCCTGATCGCCAGCCACGAAAAAGCCCCGCCTCTTTGCAGAGTGCGGGGCTTTTTTTGTTTCGAATGGCGAAGGGTTCAGCTTCGCCGTGCGACATCAGAAGCGATAGGTTGCACCGACGCCGAAGCCGTTTGCGCTGTTTTCGTACTCAGAGTTGTAGGACTGACCCAGAACGTTGCTGCCGCTGACCTTGACTTTTTCTTCCTTCAGGTAGGAATAAGCCACGTCGATGGTCAGGTCGTCGGTCGGGCTCCAGCCGGCGCCCAGGCTGAAGATGGTCCGGTCACCGGTAGGGATGCGTGGCGAACGGTCGGTGTTATTGGTTGGCGACTGGTCGAAGGTCAGGCCGGTACGCAGTACCCACTGTTTGTTCAACTGGTAGGATGTACCGATGGCGTAGGCCCAGGTGTCGTGCCAGTTCTGTTCTTCGGTGATGGTGCCCAGAGCAGGGTTCAGTAGACCACCGCCACTGCCGGTGCCTTCGTTTTCCACGGTGATTTCTTTCAAGCGGCTCCAACGAGTCCAGGTGCTGCCGGCGTAGACGGTCCAGGCATCGTTGATTTGTTGGGTGACCGAAAAGTCCACCGACTCAGGCGTGGTAATGTCCAGCGAAGCGTCGTAGCGACCGTTGGTAAGCAGGGCAGCAGGCATGCCGGCACCGGGGGTCACTTCGGTGTGGCCTTCAAGCTTATATTTGACCTTGGAATGGTAGGTCAGGCCGACACGAGTGGTGTCGGTTGCCTGGACCAGCACGCCGACGTTGTAGCCGTAGCCAATGTCGTCACCCTTGATCTCTACGCCGGCCTCGGGCAGGTTTGGTACGCCCAGCTGCGATTCCAGGGAGCCGGAAAGACGGTTGATGGTCGGACCGAAGCCGATCGATACCTTGTCGTTGAAGGCGTAGCTGACGGTTGGCTGGAAGGTGACGACCTTCACTTCGCTCTTGCTGCCGAAACTGCGGCCCTGGAAGCCGTTTTCATAATCGGTGATCAAGCCAAACGGCGCGTAGACGCCCAGGCCGAAAGCCCACTGGTCGTCGATAGGCTTGACGTAATAGCCCATCGGAACGCCGGTGAAGGGGACCATGTCGCCCTTGTTGGTACCCGATTGAGTGCCGCTGGCGTCATCGATATCGGTAGAGGCGTCAATGACAGCAAAGCCACCGGTCACTTGCTGGCGCTTGAGGCGCGACATGCCGGCAGGGTTGCCAAATACGGTGCTTGCATCGTCGGCAGAAGACGAACGACCCGCGAAACCAGTGCCCATGCCACTGATGCTTTGTTCGTTCAAGGCAAAGCCACTGGCGAAAAGTTGAGTGGATGCCAAGGTCACGGCAAGGCCAAGGGTGGTTTTGAGCATGATTTTTTTCATTGTTAGAACTCCTGATGGTCACCGGGGCGAAAATTACCAATATTTTCGTTCAAGCGCTATAGCTTGTATGGCCTGATTTAGAGCGGTTTTGTAGGACAATCCGACCAGATTCGAGACTGTTGTAGGAACTTTCCAAATTCCACGTCAGCAGGCGACCTGATTCAAAGGTGAAACACAGCTTTGCCAGGCGCAGGCGAAATCCCTCAGGCGCCCTTGGGGATGAAACGTCTGTCGCCAGATCCGGGCCATGCCCAGCAGGTCATCGGCTTCGGGAAGCGGGGTATTTTGTTCTTCCACCAGAAGCCAGGCGATGGCGGTGGCGTAGCGCAGGTTGACGGTCAATTCCAAGTGCGGACCGCTGAGGAAAGCGTGCTGGCTGGCCAGGCCCCGCACCAGGCTGGCGCGCTCCGGATCCTGTGCGAGGTAATGATCCCAGAGTGCGCGGTGGCGGGGTTCGGTGATGCGATACAGGCCATGCCCGCGTCGGCCATGCAAGGCAGCACCCAAGGCTGATTGGCTGGCTGCGATGCCCAGCAGCAACGATTCCGCCGTTGCACTGTGACATTCCAGGTAAAGAAGCGTCGGGCGGATCACATATCGACACAGTTCGCTGGCAGCGATACCCATAAACCCCTCGAGACGTTAAAAGGGCAGGGCCTGATGGTGTGGGCTTGGCAGCGGTGGATCGGTTCAGGCCCCGCCGGAAGCGGATCAAGCCGCTTGACTTGAAGTGTAGTGTCATATTCCAGCTGTAAAGGACTGTTTTTAAAACATCTTCAGCGAACGGTTATAACCGTTATATCCCTTGGTGCTTACGCCGTTGCGCTTGTTTGAGAAATCCGAGGCAATAAAAAGCCCCGCTTTTTGGGCGGGGCCTTTGAGGTTTCAGCTGTTCCTGCGTCTCAGGCAACCAGTGCCTGACGGGTACGCTCGATCACGGCCTGCAGCGGTTCTGCGCTGGAGTATTGATCGGGGTACAGGCGTTCGCTGTGGCGAGCGATGCCGTGTTCGTTGACCAGGGTAAAGCTGAAGCAGCCTTTGCGAGCGGCCATGATCAGGCAGTTCATTGGAGCAAAAGCGTTGGTGAGGGTGCGGATAGCATCCTGTGCATGGATTTGATTGGACATGTTATGGGTGTTCCTGCAATTGACACGGTTAAGAACCGTGCAGCGTTAAAACGTTCCAGTAACGTCGACCACCATTGGTCGAACGAAGAACCCGACTGGAACAAAGCAGCCAGTTTGAGCGCTGTATAAAGTGCGCGCTTGGGCCGGCAGGTAGGTACTCAGGAGGGCAGGCAACACATCAAGGGCAAAGGTTCTGGGCCCTGGGTGAAGATCCTGATCAATTTTGCAGGTTGGTTCGGTCAGAGTAATGAGCCTGGCAACACCCTTCGCATTCGATCAAAGGCTGTGTTGGCGCAAGGTTTACCTGGAAACCATCGAGGGGATCGGTCTCTTTTTATCGGTAAGGCTTCCCGTGAGGAGGGCTGACCGTTGGAGATGTATTCGACCCGGAATTGACTTTCAGCTTGGTACTAACGGCGCGGATAGTAACGGATCGAATGCCGGATGGGAAGGGCGTTGGTTAAAAATATTCAAATCGCCTTGCCCCTGTGGGAGCGGGCTTGCTCGCGAAGGCGGCTTCAAGATCAGGCGCAAACAAAGCGGCAATCGCCCGCGGATTGGACGGAAAATAAA
>NZ_JALJDX010000190.1 GCF_022952855.1 Pseudomonas sp. RGM2987
AGCGGGAGCAAGCTCCCTCGCCACAACAGCAGTAGCGTCACCTTCCTGAGCAAAGCTCAGATCAGCAACTGCACAACGCGTTATCCAGCACTTCGCGCAGCGCCGATGGGTGATCGATCACCACATCCGCGCCCCAGTGCCTGGGGTTGTCGTCCGGGTGGATGTAGCCGTAGGTCACCGCGCAGGTCTTGGTTCCGGCACTGCGGCCGGACTCGATGTCCCGCAGGTCGTCGCCCACGAACAGCACGCTGGCCGGGTCCAGGTCGAGCATCTTGCAGGCCAGGGTCAGGGGTTCCGGGTCCGGCTTGCTGTTTTTCACGTGGTCCGGGCAGATCAGTACTTTCGAACGCTCGGCCAGGCCCAACTGCTGCATGATCGGTTCGGCGAAGCGCACCGGCTTGTTGGTGACCACCCCCCAGATCAGGTTGGACGCCTCGATGTCCGCCAACACCTCGGCCATGCCATCGAACAGATGGCTGTGTACCGCGCACCCCTTGAGGTAACGGTCGAGGAATTCCTGGCGCAGTTCCTCGAAGCCGGGGGACTCCGGATCCATGGAAAACGTCACCGCGACCATCGCCCGGGCGCCGCCCGAGATCTCGTCGCGAATGTGCTGCGTGTTCATGGGCGGCAGGCCACGGTCGGCACGCATGGCCTGGCAAATGGCGATGAAGTCTGGCGCGGTGTCCAGCAGCGTGCCGTCCATGTCGAAAAGAACTGCTTTGAGACGCATCGACTTACTCCTCGCGAAGGGTCTGGATCATGTAGTTGACGTCAACGTCGGCGGCCAGCTTGTAATGCTTGGTCAGCGGGTTGTAGGTCAGGCCGATGATGTCCTTGACGGTCAGCCCGGCCATGCGGCTCCAGGCGCCCAGCTCGGAAGGACGGATGAATTTCTTGAAGTCGTGGGTGCCGCGGGGCAGCAGCTTCATGATGTACTCGGCGCCGATGATCGCGAACAGGTACGCCTTGGGGTTGCGGTTGATGGTGGAGAAAAACACCTGGCCGCCCGGCTTGACCATGCTGAAGCAGGCGCGGATGACCGAAGACGGGTCCGGTACGTGTTCGAGCATCTCAAGGCAGGTGACCACGTCGAACTGGCCGGGCATTTCTTCGGCCAGGGCTTCGGCGGTAGTCTGCCGGTATTCCACGCTGACGCCGGATTCGAGTTGGTGCAGTTGCGCGACCGCCAGTGGCGCTTCGCCCATGTCGATGCCCATCACGGTCGCGCCGCGCAGGGCCATGGCTTCGCTGAGGATGCCGCCGCCGCAGCCGACATCGAGCACTTTCTTGCCGGCCAGGCTGACGCGCTCGTCAATCCAGTTGACCCGCAGCGGGTTGATGTCATGCAGCGGCTTGAATTCGCTTTCCCGGTCCCACCAGCGATGGGCCAGGGCTTCGAATTTGGCGATTTCGGCGTGGTCGACGTTGCTCATGTGCAGATCCTCGAAAAACTTGAAAATTCAGATGCCCCGAGCCGCGGCTCAAGGGGCGGGTTATTCGTTGTGGCCGCTGATACGACGGCCCCAGGCCTGAGCCGTGGCGGTCAATTGCGCTTCGTCCTGGCGTGTCAGGCGGCCATCCTCCAGCAACGGCTTGCCGGCCACCCATAGGTACTTCACGCAATCGCGACCGGTGGCGTAGATCAGTTGCGACACCGGGTCGTAGACCGGCTGCTGCGCCAGCCCCGACAGGTCGAAGGCCACCAGGTCGGCGGCCTTGCCGACTTCCAGCGAGCCGACGGTCGCTTCGATACCCAGGGCCCGGGCGCCATTGAGCGTGGCCATGCGCAGCGCCCGATGGGCGTCCAGGGCCGAGGCCGATCCCGCCACAGCCTTGGCCAGCAGGGCAGCGGTACGGGTTTCGCCCAGCAGATCGAGGTCGTTGTTGCTCGCCGCGCCATCGGTGCCGATCGCCACATTGACCCCGGCCTGCCACAGACGCTCCACCGGACAGAAGCCGCTGGCCAGCTTGAGGTTCGATTCCGGACAATGGATCACGCTGCTATTGCTTTCTACCAGCAAGGCCTGGTCTTCATCACTGATTTGCGTCATGTGCACCGCCTGGAAGCGCGGCCCCAGCAAGCCCAGCCGGCCCAGGCGAGCCATCGGTCGTTCACCGGTCCGGTCCACCGCCTGCTGCACCTCGAATGCGGTTTCGTGGACATGCATGTGAATCGCGGCGTCCAGCTCCTCGGCGATCACGCGGATTTTCTCCAGGTTGCCATCGTCTACGGTGTACGGCGCGTGCGGGCCGAATGCGACTTTGATCCGCGGATGATGCTTGAGGTCGCCGAACAACTCGATGCCCTGACGAATGGCTTCGTCAGCGTTGGCCGCACCGGGGATCGGGAAGTCGAGGATCGGAATCGAAATCTGCGCGCGAATACCACTGTCGTGGACGCATTCGCTGGCAACCTTGGGGTAGAAATACATGTCAGAGAAACAGGTGATGCCGCCCTTGATCTGCTCCGCGATCGCCAGGTCGGTGCCATCGCGCACGAACGTTTCATCGACCCATTTGGCCTCGGCCGGCCAGATGTGCTGTTCGAGCCAGGTCATCAGGGGCAAGTCGTCGGCCAAGCCGCGGAACAGGGTCATGGCGGCATGCCCATGGGCGTTGATCAGGCCGGGACTGAGCAGCATGCCGGGCAGTTCCCGGACCTGGACGGCGTCACACTTGAGGGCTTCGGCCCGTGGGCCGATGAAGACGATGCAACCGTCACGAATGCCCAGGCCATGATCCTTGAGCACGACACCGGCGGGTTCGACAGGCACCAACCAGGTCGGCAGCAATAATAAGTCGAGCGCAACGGCAGGCTTGGGCATCGTGGAACGGTTCCATGGGGTATAAAGGATGGCGAAGTATACCCGAGCGTCTTCGCGGAGGGATCGCTATAATCGGCGGCTTTTGTTCATGAGTGCGGGGTGAAGGATGCGCGATCGACTGTTGGCTGCGGAGAAGGTGAAGGCCATCGATTGGCGGGACAGCACCCTGTACCTGCTGGATCAGCGCGTGTTGCCGTTCGAGCAGAACTGGATCGCCTGCACCACCGCGCTCGACGTGGCCGAGGCGATTCGCTCCCGGGTGGTGCGCGGCGCGCCGGCCATCGGCATCAGTGCAGCCTATGCGGTCGTGCTGGCTGCGCGGGCCAGGATGGCAGCGGGTGGTGACTGGCAAGCGGCGCTGGAGGCCGACTTTGCGCTGCTGGCCGACGCCCGGCCTACGGCAGTCAACCTGCTCTGGGTGCTGGAGCGTATGCGTGATCGTCTCGGACGCCTCAAAGAGCATACCGAGCCGCTGGCGGTCCTCGAGGCCGAAGCCGTCGCGATCCATGAAAGCGACCGCGAAGCCAACCTGACCATGGCCCAGCTCGGTGTCGACCTGATCCGCAAGCACCAGGGCAACGCCCAGGCCATCCTGACACATGGCAACACCGGCGCCCTGGTCACCGGCGGCTTCGGTACGGCACTGGGGGTGATTCGCGGCGCGTATAGCGAAGGCATGGTCGAGCGCGTCTATGCCGACGAGACCCGGCCGGGGCTGCAGGGCTCGCGGCTGACCGTGTGGGAACTGGCCGGCGAGGGCATTCCGGTGACCCTCAACGCCGACGCTGCGGCTGCCCATATCATGAAAACCAAGGGTGTGACGTGGGTCATCGTCGGTGCTGATCGCATTGCTGCCAATGGCGACGTAGTCAACAGGATTGGTACCTATCAACTGGCGGTCTGCGCCATGCATCACGGCGTACGCTTCATGGTGGTGGCGCCGAGCTCCACTGTGGACATGGACCTGGCCAGTGGCGAGGAGTTGTCGATTGCCGAGCGCGATGGGCGCGAGCTGCTGAAAGTGGGTGACAAGCCGCTCGGCGCGGACACGGAGGCCTTCGATCCGATATTCGACGTGACCCCGGCGGACCTGATCGATGTCATCGTTACGGAGAAGGGCATCGTTGAGCGTCCGGATACGGCGAAAATTGCTCAATTGATGTGTCGTAAGCGGCTGCATTGAGTTTTGTCGCCTGGACCATTGCCTTCGCGAGCAAGCCCGCTCCCACATTGGATTTGTGCTGTTTTCGAAATCCCAGCCATACAAAAAAACCATGTGGGAGCGGGCTTGCTCGCGAAAGGGCCCCCACAGACACCAAATCCCCCGCATTTACCCCCATATTCTGCTTCCGTCCCCCCTCTAAGCCCCTCTGGCCGCATATCAGCCTGTCACCGGTCAACTAACTACGCACCATGCGCATCTGGGGGATAGGTGCGTGGCGGCTCTTGTGATAACATCCGGCGGTTTCCAAGGCTGCCCCACGAGGTGGCCTTTACTGCGCAGATCCATGGCATAACTCGTTGATTTGTCGTAAGTCGCTGCACGGCACCTGTCCTGCAGCGGCGAGCTTCGTTCGTCCCATCTGGATGTGCGAGGTTTCACCAGAAAAAGGAATCAGGCTTCTCATGGGCGAACTGGCCAAAGAAATCCTCCCGGTCAATATCGAAGACGAGCTGAAACAGTCCTACCTCGACTACGCGATGAGCGTAATCGTCGGGCGGGCGCTGCCGGATGCGCGCGATGGCTTGAAGCCCGTGCACCGGCGCGTACTGTTCGCGATGAGCGAGCTGGGCAACGACTTCAACAAGCCGTACAAGAAATCCGCCCGTGTCGTCGGTGACGTGATCGGTAAGTATCACCCCCACGGCGATACCGCCGTGTACGACACCATCGTCCGGATGGCGCAGCCGTTCTCCCTGCGCTACCTGCTGGTAGACGGCCAGGGCAACTTCGGTTCGGTGGACGGCGACAACGCCGCGGCCATGCGATACACCGAAGTGCGCATGACCAAGCTGGCCCACGAGCTGCTGGCCGACCTGCACAAGGAAACCGTGGACTGGGTGCCGAACTACGACGGCACCGAAATGATCCCGGCGGTCATGCCGACCCGTATTCCCAACCTGCTGGTCAACGGTTCCAGCGGTATCGCCGTCGGCATGGCGACCAACATCCCGCCGCACAACCTCGGTGAAGTCATCGACGGTTGCCTGGCCCTCATCGACAACCCCGAGCTGACTGTCGATGAACTGATGCAATACATTCCCGGCCCGGACTTCCCGACCGCCGCGATCATCAACGGTCGCGCCGGCATCATCGAAGCCTACCGCACCGGCCGTGGACGCATTTACATGCGCGCCCGTTCGACTGTGGAGGACATCGACAAGGTCGGTGGCCGCCAGCAGATCGTCATCACCGAACTCCCTTACCAGTTGAACAAGGCCCGCCTGATCGAGAAGATCGCCGAGCTGGTGAAAGAGAAGAAGCTCGAAGGCATCACCGAGCTGCGCGACGAGTCCGACAAGGACGGTATGCGCGTGGTGATCGAGCTGCGTCGTGGTGAAGTGCCCGAGGTGATCCTCAACAACCTCTACGCCCAGACCCAGCTGCAAAGCGTGTTCGGCATCAACATCGTCGCGCTGATCGACGGCCGTCCGCGGATCCTGAACCTCAAGGACCTGCTGGAAGCCTTCGTGCGTCACCGCCGCGAAGTGGTGACCCGCCGTACCGTGTTCGAACTGCGCAAAGCCCGTGAGCGCGGCCACATCCTCGAAGGCCAGGCCGTTGCCTTGTCGAACATCGACCCGGTGATCGCCCTGATCAAGGCCTCGCCAACCCCGTCGGAAGCCAAGGAAGCGCTGATCAGCACGCCTTGGGAATCCAGCGCGGTGATGACCATGGTCGAGCGCGCCGGTGCCGACTCGTGCCGTCCGGAGAACCTCGATCCGCAGTACGGTCTGCGTGAGGGCAAGTACTTCCTGTCCCCGGAACAGGCGCAAGCCATCCTGGAACTGCGCCTGCACCGCCTGACCGGCCTGGAGCACGAGAAGCTGCTGGCCGAATACCAGGAGATCCTCAACCAGATCGGCGAGCTGATCCGCATCCTCAACAGCGCCACGCGCCTGATGGAAGTGATCCGCGAAGAGCTGGAAGTGATCCGCGCCGAGTACGGCGATGTGCGTCGCACCGAGATCCTCGATGCGCGCCTGGACCTGACCCTGGGCGACATGATCCCGGAAGAAGAGCGCGTGGTGACCATTTCCCACGGCGGCTACGCCAAGACCCAGCCGTTGGCCGCGTACCAGGCCCAGCGTCGTGGCGGTAAAGGCAAGTCGGCTACTGGCGTGAAGGACGAGGACTACATCGCCCACCTGCTGGTTGCCAACAGTCACACCACGCTGTTGCTGTTCTCCAGCAAGGGCAAGGTGTACTGGCTCAAGACCTACGAGATCCCCGAGGCGTCCCGTGCCGCCCGTGGTCGTCCGCTGGTCAACCTGTTGCCGCTGGACGACGGTGAGTACATCACCACCATGTTGCCGGTCGAGGAATACACCGAAGGCCACTACATCTTCATGGCGACCGCCAACGGCACCGTCAAGAAGACCCCGCTGGAATCCTTCAGCCGCCAGCGCAGCGTGGGCCTGATCGCCCTGGAGCTGGACGAGGGCGACGTGCTGATTTCCGCCGCCATCACCGACGGCGAGCGTGAGGTCATGCTGTTCTCCGACGGTGGCAAGGTCACCCGCTTCAAGGAATCCGATGTCCGCGCCATGGGCCGTACCGCCCGCGGCGTGCGTGGCATGCGCCTGCCTGAAGGGCAGAAGCTGATTTCCATGCTGATTCCCGAAGAAGGCAGCCAGATCCTCACCGCTTCGGCGCGTGGTTATGGCAAGCGCACCGCCATCAGCGAGTTCCCCGAGTACAAGCGCGGCGGCCAGGGTGTGATCGCCATGGTCAGCAACGAGCGTAACGGCCGTCTCGTCGGCGCGGTCCAGGTGCTCGATGGCGAGGAGATCATGCTGATCTCCGACCAGGGCACCCTGGTGCGCACGCGGGTTTCCGAAGTGTCGAGCCTGGGCCGTAACACTCAGGGTGTGACGTTGATCAAGCTGGCCAGCGATGAAACGCTGGTAGGGCTGGAGCGGGTCCAGGAGCCGTCGGAAGTCGAAGGCGAGGAGCTGGAAGGCGAGGAGGGCGTGGCGTTCGACGGCACGCTCGGTGCCGATGCCGACGATACGGCCGGCGATCAATCGCTGGATGCCGCCGCAGACGAAGAAGAACCGCAGCAGTAAGGACTCGCAGGGGGCGGATGAAAGTTCGCCCCCTTGTTGTTTGTCCCTTTTGAAAATTTGCGACACTGCACATTCCCTTATGTGGGAGTCAATACTGCTCACCTGAAGGTTGTCTGAATCATTGTGGCGAGGGAGCTTGCTCCCGCTGGGCTGCGTAGCAGCCCTCTTGTGAGCGCTTCGCCCTCAAGCGGGAGCAGGCTCCTTCGCCACGGTTTCAGTCCTGCTCTTGGGTAGTAGTGTTGAATGAAGATTTATGTGACCACCAGATCAGAGCGAGATTGGATGTGAGCAAGAGAGCCTATAACTTCTGTGCCGGCCCGGCGGCGCTTCCTGAAGCGGTCCTGAAGCGCGCCCAGGGTGAACTTCTCGACTGGCATGGCAAGGGCCTGTCCGTGATGGAAATGAGCCATCGCAGCGACGAGTTCGTGTCCATCGCCACCAAGGCCGAGCAGGACCTGCGTGATCTGCTGAACATCCCGTCCAACTACAAGGTGCTGTTCCTGCAAGGTGGTGCCAGCCAGCAGTTCGCTCAGATTCCGTTGAACCTGCTGCCGGAAAATGGCAAGGCCGACTATATCGACACGGGTATCTGGTCGCAGAAAGCCATCGAAGAGGCTTCGCGCTACGGCCACGTCAACGTTGCCGCCACCGCCAAGCCCTACGACTACTTCGCCATTCCCGGCCAGAACGAGTGGAACCTGTCCAAGGACGCGGCCTACGTTCATTACGCACCGAACGAAACCATCGGCGGCCTGGAATTCAACTGGATTCCGGAAACCGGCGATGTGCCATTGGTCGCCGACATGTCCTCGGACATTCTCTCGCGTCCGGTGGACATCTCCCGTTTCGGCATGATCTACGCCGGCGCCCAGAAGAACATCGGCCCTAGCGGCATCCTGGTCAGCATCATTCGCGAAGACCTGCTGGGCCGCGCCCGTTCCCTGTGCCCGACCATGCTCAACTACAAGGTCGCGGCGGACAACGGCTCGATGTACAACACGCCGCCGACCCTGGCCTGGTACCTGTCCGGCCTGGTGTTCGAGTGGCTGAAAGAGCAGGGCGGCGTCGAAGCCATTGGCAAGCTCAACGAAGTGAAGCAGCGCACGCTGTATGACTTCATCGACGCCAGCGGCTTGTACAGCAACCCGATCAACAAGACTGATCGCTCGTGGATGAACGTACCGTTCCGCCTGGCCGACGACCGTCTGGACAAGCCGTTCCTGGCCGGTGCCGACGAGCGCGGGCTGCTGAACCTCAAGGGCCACCGTTCGGTCGGCGGCATGCGCGCCTCCATCTACAACGCCGTGGACATCAATGCGGTCAACGCACTGATTGCCTACATGGCAGAGTTCGAGAAGGAACATGGCTGATGTCTGAGCAAGAACTCAAGGCGCTGCGCCTGCGCATCGACGCCCTCGACGAAAAGGTCCTGGAGTTGATCAGCGAGCGCGCGCGCTGCGCCCAGGAAGTCGCCCGGGTGAAGATGGCGTCCCTGGCCGAGGGTGAAGTGCCGGTGTTCTATCGTCCCGAGCGCGAGGCGCAGGTGCTCAAGCGCGTCATGGAGCGCAACAAGGGACCATTGAGCAACGAGGAAATGGCGCGGTTGTTCCGCGAGGTCATGTCCTCGTGCCTGGCCCTTGAGCAGCCATTGAAAGTCGCTTACCTGGGCCCTGAAGGCACCTTCACCCAGGCTGCTGCCATGAAGCACTTCGGTCACGCAGTGATCAGCAAGCCGATGGCGGCCATCGACGAAGTCTTCCGCGAAGTGGCGGCCGGCGCGGTGAATTTTGGCGTGGTGCCGGTGGAAAACTCCACCGAAGGCGCGGTCAACCACACGCTGGACAGCTTCCTCGAGCACGACATGGTGATCTGTGGCGAAGTCGAGCTGCGCATCCACCATCATTTGCTGGTGGGCGAGAACACCAAGACCGACAGCATCAGTCGGATCTATTCCCACGCCCAGTCGCTGGCCCAGTGCCGCAAGTGGCTGGACGCGCATTACCCGAATGTCGAGCGCGTGGCGGTATCGAGCAACGCCGAGGCGGCCAAGCGGGTCAAGGGCGAGTGGAACTCGGCGGCGATTGCCGGCGACATGGCGGCCGGCCTCTACGGGCTGACGCGCCTGGCCGAAAAGATCGAGGACCGTCCGGACAACTCCACGCGGTTCCTAATGATCGGCAGCCAGGAAGTGCCGCCGACCGGCGACGACAAGACCTCGATCATCGTTTCCATGAGCAACAAGCCCGGCGCGCTCCATGAACTGCTGGTGCCGTTCCACGACAACGGTATCGACCTGACCCGGATCGAGACCCGTCCGTCGCGCAGCGGTAAATGGACCTATGTGTTCTTCATCGACTTCGTCGGCCACCACCGCGATCCGCTGGTAAAAGGTGTGCTGGAGAAAATCAGTCAGGAAGCAGTGGCACTCAAGGTGCTGGGTTCCTACCCCAAAGCGGTTCTTTAAGGGCGGATAGCAAATGAGTGGCAACTTCCTCGCCCTGGCGCAGCCAGGCGTGCAACAACTCTCGCCTTACGTTCCGGGCAAGCCTGTGGACGAACTGGCGCGCGAGCTGGATCTGGACCCGGCGAGCATCGTCAAGCTGGCGAGCAACGAAAACCCATTGGGGGCGAGCCCCAAGGCCCTGGAGGCGATCCGCGGTGCCGTTGCCGAGCTGACCCGCTATCCCGACGGCAACGGCTTTGCCTTGAAAAGCCTGCTGGCCGAGCGCTGTGGTGTCGAGCTGAACCAAGTGACCTTGGGCAATGGTTCCAACGACATCCTTGAGTTGGTGGCGCGTGCCTACCTGGCGCCGGGTCTCAACGCCGTGTTCAGTGAGCACGCGTTCGCGGTCTATCCGATTGCCACTCAGGCCGTCGGCGCCGACGCCCACGTAGTCCCGGCCAAGGATTGGGGGCACGATCTGCCAGCCATGCTCGCCGCTATCGATGCCAACACCCGTGTGGTGTTCATCGCCAACCCGAACAACCCGACCGGCACCTGGTTCGATGCCCAGGCCCTGGACGACTTCCTGCAAGACGTGCCCGAGCACGTGCTGGTGGTGTTGGACGAGGCTTATATCGAGTACGCAGAGGGCAGCGACTTGCCTGACGGCCTGGATTTCCTCGCGGCCTATCCGAACCTGCTGGTCTCGCGCACCTTCTCCAAGGCCTATGGCCTGGCGTCGCTGCGGGTCGGCTACGGCCTGTCCACTCCAGTGGTGGCCGACGTGCTGAACCGTGTGCGTCAGCCGTTCAACGTCAACAGCCTGGCCCTGGCCGCCGCCTGTGCTGCGTTGCAGGATGACGCCTACCTGGCTGAAAGCCGTCGCTTGAACGAGGCAGGCATGCAGCAACTGGAAGCCGGGTTTCGTGAGCTGGGCCTTGGCTGGATTCCATCCAAAGGCAACTTCATCTGCGTCGATATCGGCCGTGTCGCCGCGCCGGTGTTCCAGGGCTTGTTGCGTGAGGGCGTGATCGTGCGTCCGGTGGCCAACTACGGCATGCCGAACCACCTGCGCATCACCGTTGGCCTGCCGGCGGAAAACAGCCGTTTCCTTGAGGCGTTGAGCAAGGTCCTGGCTCGTGGTTGATGTCACTTCACTGCAATCTGCTGCCCCTATGATCGGTCGCCTGGTGGTGGTCGGCCTTGGGTTGATCGGTGGTTCGTTCGCCAAGGGCCTGCGTGAAAGCGGCCTGTGCCGTGAGGTAGTCGGTGTCGACCTGGATCCACAGTCACGCAAGCTGGCGGTGGAGCTGGGGGTGGTGGACCGTTGCGAGGACGACCTGGCGATCGCTTGCCAGGGCGCGGACGTGATCCAGCTGGCGGTGCCGATCCTGGCCATGGAAAAACTGCTGGCACGCCTGGCGACCATGGACCTGGGGCGCACCATTCTCACGGATGTCGGCAGCGCCAAGGGCAACGTCGTGCGCGCGGCCGCCGAAGCTTTCGGTGCGATGCCGGCGCGTTTCGTGCCCGGTCATCCGATAGCCGGTTCCGAGCAGAGTGGGGTAGAGGCCTCCAACGCCGAACTGTTTCGCCGTCATAAAGTGATTCTGACGCCATTGGAACAGACCGATCCGGCTGCCCTTGCGGTGGTGGATCGCCTGTGGCGCGAGCTGGGGGCCGATGTCGAGCACATGCAGGTCGAGCGTCATGACGAAGTATTGGCCGCCACCAGCCATTTGCCGCACCTGTTGGCGTTCGGTCTGGTGGATTCATTGGCCAAACGCAATGAAAATCTTGAGATCTTCCGTTACGCTGCCGGCGGTTTCCGCGATTTCACGAGAATCGCCGGGAGCGACCCGGTCATGTGGCACGACATCTTTCTCGCCAACCGCGAAGCTGTCCTGCGCACACTCGATACATTTCGCAGCGACCTCGACGCCTTGCGCGACGCGGTCGATGCAGGGGACGGGCACCAATTGCTGGGCGTTTTCACACGCGCCAGGGTGGCCCGCGAGCATTTCAGTAAAATCCTGGCCCGTCGGGCCTATGTGGACGCTATGAACTCCAACGATCTGATTTTCCTGGCACAACCTGGTGGCTCCCTGAGTGGGCGTATTCGTGTACCGGGTGATAAATCGATTTCCCACCGTTCGATCATGCTCGGCTCCCTGGCTGAAGGCGTGACCGAGGTGGAAGGCTTCCTCGAAGGCGAAGATGCCCTGGCGACGCTGCAAGCGTTTCGCGACATGGGGGTGGTCATCGAAGGGCCACACCACGGTCGCGTGACCATCCACGGTGTTGGCCTGCACGGCCTGAAGCCCGCCCCGGGGCCGATCTATCTGGGCAACTCCGGGACTTCGATGCGCCTGCTTTCCGGCCTGCTGGCTGCGCAGGACTTCGACAGTACCCTGACTGGCGACGCCTCGCTGTCCAAGCGCCCGATGAATCGCGTCGCCAATCCACTGCGCGAGATGGGCGCGGTCATCGAAACCGCAGCCGAAGGTCGTCCGCCGATGACCATTCGCGGCGGCAACAAGCTCAAGGGCCTGACCTACACCATGCCGATGGCCAGCGCCCAGGTGAAATCCTGCCTATTGCTGGCCGGTCTCTATGCCGAAGGCAAGACCACCGTCACCGAGCCGGCGCCGACCCGCGACCATACCGAGCGTATGCTGCGTGGCTTCGGCTATCCGGTCACGGTCAATGGCGCCACGGCTTCCGTTGAGTCCGGCAGCAAGCTGACCGCGACCCACATCGAAGTACCGGGCGATATTTCGTCGTCGGCGTTCTTCCTGGTAGCGGCGTCGATCGCCGAAGGCTCTGACCTGGTGCTCGAGCACGTCGGCATCAACCCGACCCGTACCGGTGTGATCGACATCCTGCGCCTGATGGGCGCCGACATCACCCTGGAAAACCAGCGTGAGGTAGGTGGTGAGCCGGTGGCGGACCTGCGCGTAAGAGCGGCTAAACTCAAGGGTATCGAGATTCCCGAAGCGCTGGTTCCGCTGGCCATCGATGAATTCCCAGTGCTGTTCGTCGCGGCTGCCTGCGCCGAAGGGCGCACCGTATTGACCGGTGCCGAAGAGCTGCGGGTCAAGGAGTCAGATCGCATCCAGGTGATGGCGGATGGCTTGCTTGCCCTTGGGGTCAAGTGCCAGCCGACACCGGATGGCATCATCATCGACGGCGGCCAGATCGGCGGCGGCGAAGTCCACGGTCACGGCGATCATCGCATTGCGATGGCCTTCAGCGTTGCGTCCTTGCGCGCCAGTGCACCGATTCGCATCCATGACTGCGCCAACGTCGCGACGTCGTTCCCGAACTTCCTGGCGCTGTGCGCACAGGTCGGCATTCGAGTAGCACAAGAGGCACAGTCGTGAACATCAAGGCACCGGTCATCACCATCGATGGCCCAAGTGGTTCGGGCAAGGGCACCGTCGCCGGGATTCTCGCCAGGCAGTTGGGCTGGAACCTGCTCGATTCGGGTGCCTTGTATCGTCTGCTGGCATTCGCCGCCGCCAACCACGGCGTCGACCTGACTAATGAGGAGCTTCTCAAGGCCCTGGCCGCGCACCTGGACGTGCAGTTCATCGCCGCGACCGACGGCCAGTTGCAGCGCATCATTCTGGAAGGCGACGAGGTCAGCGATGTGATCCGTACCGAGAGCGTGGGCGCCGGGGCTTCCCAGGTCGCCGCGCTGCCGGCGGTGCGCGAAGCGTTGCTGCAACGCCAGCGTGCATTCCAGGAGCCACCGGGGCTGGTAGCCGATGGCCGCGACATGGGCACGGTGGTATTTCCCGATGCGCCACTGAAGATTTTCCTCACCGCCAGCGCGGAGGAGCGGGCTCGTCGCCGATATTTGCAGTTGAAGGGCAAAGGCGAGGATGTTAGTCTGTCGAGTCTGCTAGATGAGATCCGTGCACGCGATGAGCGTGATACCCAGCGAGCAGTAGCCCCGCTAAAGCCGGCGGCCGACGCAATACAGCTGGATTCCACGGAGTTGTCCATCGACCAGGTGTTGCAACGCATCATGAGCGAGATCGCCATTCGCGATATCGCCGGGTGACCAGGAAGCTGCGCAGGGGACCAGTCATAGTCCTGCGCTGCTTCTTCTATATGAAACTAACCCACACCGTCTGGGGTGTGGAGCCGGGCGTATCCTTCGCCCCAATCAACAGGAATTAAAATGAGCGAAAGCTTTGCGGAACTCTTTGAAGAAAGCTTGAAAACCCTGAACCTTCAGGCAGGCTCCATCATCACCGGCGTTATCGTTGATATCGATTACCAGGCTCGTTGGGTAACCGTTCACGCTGGTCTGAAGTCTGAAGCACTGATCCCGCTTGAGCAGTTCTACAACGATGCTGGCGAACTGAACATCAACGTGGGTGACGAAGTTCACGTTGCGCTGGATTCGGTTGAAGATGGCTTCGGTGAAACCAAGCTGTCCCGTGAAAAAGCCAAGCGCGCTGAATGCTGGATCGTTCTGGAAGCAGCCTTCGCAGCCGAGGAAGTGGTCAAGGGCGTTATCAACGGTAAGGTTAAAGGCGGCTTCACTGTCGACGTTAACGGCATCCGTGCGTTCCTGCCAGGTTCCCTGGTTGACGTCCGTCCAGTGCGCGACACCACGCACCTGGAAGGCAAAGAGCTGGAATTCAAGGTCATCAAGCTGGACCAGAAGCGCAACAACGTTGTCGTTTCCCGTCGCAGTGTCCTGGAAGCCGAGAACTCCGCCGAGCGTGAAGCTCTGCTGGAATCGCTGCAGGAAGGCCAACAGGTCAAGGGTATCGTCAAGAACCTCACCGATTACGGCGCATTCGTCGATCTGGGTGGCGTCGATGGCCTGCTGCACATCACCGACATGGCCTGGAAGCGTATCAAGCATCCTTCGGAAATCGTCAACGTTGGCGACGAGATCGATGTCAAGGTTCTGAAGTACGATCGCGAGCGCAATCGTGTTTCCCTGGGCCTCAAGCAACTGGGCGAAGACCCATGGGTTGCTATCAAAGCCCGTTACCCAGAAGGCACCCGCGTCACCGCTCGCGTGACCAACCTCACCGACTACGGCTGCTTCGCTGAGCTGGAAGAAGGCGTTGAAGGCCTGGTACACGTTTCCGAAATGGACTGGACCAACAAGAACATCCACCCTTCGAAAGTCGTACAAGTCGGCGACGAAGTGGAAGTCATGGTTCTGGACATCGACGAAGAGCGTCGTCGTATCTCCCTGGGCATCAAGCAGTGCAAGTCCAACCCATGGGAAGACTTCTCTGGCCAGTTCAACAAGGGCGACAAGATCTCCGGCACCATCAAGTCGATCACCGATTTCGGTATCTTCATTGGTCTGGATGGCGGCATCGACGGCCTGGTTCACCTGTCCGACATCTCCTGGAACGAAGTGGGCGAAGAAGCCGTACGCCGCTTCAAGAAGGGCGACGAGCTGGACACCGTTATCCTGTCGGTTGACCCAGAGCGCGAGCGCATCTCCCTGGGCATCAAGCAACTGGAAAGCGATCCGTTCTCCGAATACGTCCAAGAGAACGACAAAGGCGCAATCGTTAAGGGCATCGTGAAAGAAGTTGACGCCAAAGGCGCCATCATCACCCTGGCCGACGATATCGAAGCGACTCTGAAAGCCTCCGAAATCAGCCGTGACCGCGTTGAAGACGCGCGCAACGTCCTGAAGGAAGGCGAAGAAGTAGAAGCCAAGATCATCAGCGTTGACCGCAAGAGCCGCGTAATCCAGCTCTCGATCAAGTCGAAAGACGTTGAAGACGAGAAAGAAGCTATCCAGAGCCTGCGCGACAAGCCAGCTTCGGACAGCGTCGCTGCTGGTCCTACCACTCTGGGCGACCTGCTGCGTGCACAAATGGAAAAACAGAACTGAGTTCTGTTTGACCATAGAAAAAGGGCGACTTCGGTCGCCCTTTTTTGTGGGTGAGATTTGTCTGGATCGCCGCCACGAGGGGGCTCGCCATGAACCAATACCTCGTCCAAGCTGTCTTTGAATAAGCAGATGGTGTGTATATACCAGCCAGGCTTGTCTTGAGCCTATTGGCTGACTAGAGGGATTGGATGAACAGGCTTTTTCTTGTGCTGGCTATATTGGTGCTGACAGGTTGCTCCACAAGCGCAAAGACCCATGCTGTGCGCGGTGTCAGTGGCATCGAGATCGACTGCTCAGGACTCGGCTCTGGCTGGGAGAAGTGCAACAAGCGGGCTTCGAAGGAGTGTAAGGGGGCGGGCTATAAAGTCATTACCCGCTCTGACGAGGTCAAAGATGAGGACCAGTACCCCTTTGGTTTCAATCCGGCAGGTTATCTGACTCGCACGATGTTGGTCATGTGTCGATAGCTTCAGCACTTCACTGAGTCCTGAACAGGGCATTAACCTGCCAGGACTTGAGAGGGAGGCTGGGAGTCACCCGATGACCTTGTAGAATTCCTTGTACCAAGTCACGAATTGACGGATGCCGCTCTCTATTGACGTACTGGGAGCGTAGCCGGTATCAGCCCTTAATTGCTCGACATCCGCGAATGTATGCTCAACGTCCCCGGGCTGTAAGGGTAGAAGTTCTTTCTGTGCGGTTTTGCCCAATGCATCTTCGATATGGCTGATGTAGGTAAGCAACTCAACAGGTTGGCTGTTTCCAATGTTATAGATTTTCCATGGGGCACGGCTGGAAGCCGGATCAGGTTTCAGTCCCGACCATTCGCTGTTTGGCGTCGCTATATGATCGAGAACCTGTACTACACCTTCAACGATATCGTCGATATAGGTGAAGTCGCGGCGGTGTTTTCCGTAGTTGAAAATCTTTAAGGGTCTGCCTTCCAGTATCGCCCTGACAAACAGGAATGGCGACATGTCAGGCCGTCCCCACGGGCCGTAAACCGTGAAGAAGCGCAGGCCAGTAGTCGGCAGTCCATAAAGATGACTATAGGAATGGGCCATCAACTCATTGGCTTTTTTAGTTGCTGCGTAAAGTGACACAGGATGGTCTACGTTGTCGTGTACGGCGAATGGCATGCTCTCGTTTGCACCGTAAACCGAGCTGGATGAGGCATAGACCAAGTGTTTGATCCGACTTTGGCGACAGCCTTCAAGCACGTTCAGGAAGCCGACCAGGTTACTCTCCGCATAGGCATGGGGGTTTTCCAATGAGTAACGAACCCCCGCCTGTGCGGCAAGATGAACGACCTTATCAAAACCTTCTTCGGCAAAAAGAGCAGCCATTGATGCCCGATCGCCAATGTCCATCCGTATGAAGCGAAAGCCCTGAAGCGGAATCAGAAGTCCGAGTCGTGCTTCCTTGAGCGAGACCTCATAATAGTCATTCAGATTATCGATGCCCACGACTTCATCGCCACGGGCTAGCAGCGCCTGGCTGACATGGAAGCCGATAAAGCCAGCTGCTCCCGTCACTAGTACCTTCACTGTGGGGTTCCTTGCTGATGTTGGACGTCGCCACGACCTATTGCGTAATACATGAATCCAGCCTCTTTGGCGGAAATCGGATCGAACAGGTTACGTCCGTCAACCAGAACCGGGAAATTCAGACAACGTTTGAGCCATTTGAAATCTACTGTACGAAACTGCTTCCATTCGGTACAGATGACCAATGCATCGGCGCCTACCAGCGCCTGCTCCCGGCTCTCCACCAACTTCAAGTCGCCGCGTGGACCATAAATGCGAGAGGTTTCATCCATCGCGGCAGGGTCGAATGCCCGAACCTTTCCGCCTGCGGCCCAGATTGCTTCCATCAGATTGCGGCTTGGCGCAGCACGCATATCGTCCGTGTTCGGCTTGAACGAAAGCCCCCAGACCGCGATGGTTTTATCCGCTAGATCAGAGTCGAAGGCATGCAGGAGCTTGTCAAACAGCACGTTCTTCTGACGATTGTTGACCGATTCCACAGCATTGAGCAATTCAGCTTCATAACCGATTTCGTGTGCGGTGCGTGCCAGCGCTTGAACGTCTTTCGGGAAGCATGAACCGCCATAACCGCAGCCAGGATAGATGAATTGAAAGCCGATCCTAGGGTCCGAGCCAATGCCCAGCCTGACTTGTTCGATATCCGCCCCGAGACGCTCTGCCATCTGCGCAATCTCGTTCATGAAACTGATTTTTGTCGCGAGCATTGCATTGGCCGCGTATTTGGTGAGCTCGGCAGAGCGCACGTCCATGAAAATCAACTTGTCGCGGTTGCGACTGTAGGGGGCATAACATTCACGCATGACCGCCCTGACTTCTTCGCAGTTGGTCCCGACGATGATGCGCGCAGCCTTGGAGAAGTCCTCTATTGCAGAACCTTCCTTAAGGAACTCTGGATTGGAGCAGACAGCGAATTCCAGCTCGACTTGCCTGGATTTCAGTGTTTCGGTGATCGTGTGGGTAACCTTGTCGGCGGTTCCCACCGGGACGGTGGACTTGTTAACGATGATTTTGCGGCTGCTCATATGCTGACCGATGGTCTGGGCGACAGCCAGTACATGTTGTAAGTCAGCAGAACCATCCTCATTGGGGGGGGTTCCTACGGCAATCATTTGCAACTCACCGAAGTCGACGCCTTCATTCGGATTTGTCGTGAAGTGCAGTCGGCCCTGCAGCTGATTCTGTTCGAGCAGGGCATCCAGCCCCGGCTCGTAGATTGGGACTATGCCACGCTTGAGACCCTCGATTTTTTGCTTGTCGATATCGACGCACATGACTTCATGGCCGGCATCCGCAAGACAGGCTCCGGTGACAAGACCAACGTAGCCAGTGCCGAATACTGTAACTCTCATAATTTACGATCCTGATAAATAAGGGGAGCCACTATCCAGAGGCTTTTCAAAGAGCTTTGTCGCGTAGCAAGGCAAATTTAATGCGATTAACGAGCTTCTCGGCGACCAGGCGCCATCCCCCTTCAGCGTAGACGGTGGAAGCCCGTACCCATAGCGACTCGAATCGCAGGAAGTGCGCAAGAAGATAAGATTTAAGCTTATTGATACGCAGCGGTTTGATCCTGGTGCGCTTCATGTGCCGCTGAACCTGAGCAAAGTGATTGGACCAGATCATTGCTACCCGTTCAACGCTGTGCTTTTCAAGAACGTCTTCATAGGCGTTGCTCGCAATTCTAGCTCGCAGCGTGGGATCGGAAATCAATTGGCTTATGGCTGAAATCCACGCTTGAGTCGTATGTTCGGTCAGCAGTCCGGTTTCACCATCGACGACTGAACGTTGATAGGGTGGCATGTTCGAATAAATCCCGGCTATGCCGCACGCTGAATATTCGCGGTATTTGTTGTTGGTTTTACAGCGATTCGAGTAATTATCGATCAGTGGTGCCAGTCCGATCGACCACTGTCGCTCCTGTTTGAAATGTATAAAACCTTCATAGTCCGCATTGTGGGGAAAGGTACGTATGCGGCTATCGGACCCCAGGTCCGACGGCGTAGCTCCTATGAATTCGAATACTACCTGCGGATACGCATCCAATATCGGTCGAATTACCGGTTTGATAATCTCCAGATCATCGACCCTGGATGGACTTCCTGCAAACCCGATACGCAATTCCCCGTGTGTGGGAGGTTGTGCAGCCTTTAATAATGAAAAATCGAAAAATGATGGCAATATTTCGATTTTTTCATTGAACTGATAAAGGAACTCCGCCAGCAGGTCAGAGTTGGTCAATACGCGGTAGGCCCCGGAAATGGCGGTCTCCAAAGTGTGACGGATAAGCGGGTGCTGGTAATAAAGGGCAATAGGGGAGTCGCCCTCGATTTTCCAGAAGTTATCATCTATGTAATAGATGTACGGATGGTGGGCATTGTGTAGCCTCTCAATCCAGAGTCGCAGCGATGGATCGCCGCTGCGGACAAAAAACGGAATGGTGGTTTTTCGAATATCCGAAGGCTTCAGCGCAGCCAGGAAGACCTTACGGTAAACGATTCCGTAAGGCTCACAGGCGGATAGCATATGCTCAATCAAATGGGTCGTGGCGATCTCCCCTTCGATGACCAGCAGGATATCTATTTTTGGCTTTATCAAGCTGCGATCTTCAGCCATTACTGTAGTGCGGCAAAAGGGAAATATTTGTAGCGCTTTCTGATAAGCGAATACTCGCTGACTTCATAAAGACCGACGGGAACGTCGGAGTCTTTGACAAAAATGCGCAAATACCAGTTTTTCTCCAATGTCGTCGCTGCTGGAAGCTCGAAATGTGTCGGTGCATCAGGATTTACGACGGCCAGCGGCAGGGCGACCTGTGCAACGACCGCCTTGTCGCTGGAAACAATTTCGATACCAACCAGCCCTTGGTTTCCGCGCATCAGTGGTCGGATAGCCAGGGTTATACGGCGAAGATTGTCTTGTTTGATCGGCATGAGGTACTCCCGATACGGGACATTTCTCAAGTCGTCCCCCAAGGCCAGCATTGGGCGAGAAGTGTTGAGGAGGTGTTTTTTCGTGAAGTCCCTGAGGGAAGAAAATGCCGGTGAGATCGAGTCCCACAGTGAGCCTTTGCTCTTGTACAGCGAGACCAGTTGCAAGGAGCGAGAGGCACGATAGCCGCTTACTTCGGTCTGAAGATTGTCGATTACCTGGAGCGCCTCATGGCGCGAGTGATCTGCATGCTGCTGTGCATTGCTGAGCGCCAGTTTCAGATGCTTCACCTCCTGCGCCAGCGGCGACTGGATTTGGGAAGCTTGCCGCGCCGAGGTCAATTCCTGGCTGAGCCGACTCTGTTCGCTTTTCCAGGAACCCTCCTTGGTACGATACCACTCGATGATGCCGTTGGCCGTAAGGAGCTCGGCCTTGAGCAAGGCCACTCTCGCATCAATAGTTGCCAGGCTTTCCAGTTTGTCACGCAGTTCCTGGTTTGTCCGTACCAGGGCCAGGACTTCGTGATTGGCTTGCGTGGCAGCAGACTGCGCATGAGCCAGCCTCTGCATGAGCTCGTCAAGCTGTGCAGATGATTGTGCAGCTTCATCCTGAAGTCGCATATTTTGTTCGTTGAGACTCAGCGTTTTATCATTCAGCAACTGATTCTGCAGCTCGGACTTCATCAGTTTGATGTTGCTTTCATGAAGCTGGTTATTCAGCAATTCGGTCTTTTCAAACAGCCCCATTACCTGCAAGCGCAGATGATGGTTTTCAGTCCTTGTCTCATGTACCAGGCGTTCGGATTGCGCGCGATCTTCGGTCAGCTCATTGATTCGCCGTTCGACAGCCACATCTGGGCCCTGAGCCAACGGTGTCCTGTTGGCGAGCTCAAGTTTCAATTCCTCGATACGCTGACGAAGCGCCGCTTCACTTTGGGTGAATTTCTGAATGATCTGTTCTTGCTCGTGCATCTTAAGGTGCCTGATGTAATAAGGTTCATAGGGTACGAACGCGTCGACATACTCGGAGAAGCTGGCGTCAGGCGAGCGTTCATCACCTTTCCAAACGATAAGCTGGTACATGATCTGTTCACATACGTTGAATCGTTCGTTACGAAACTTTCTCTTTTGCTCGAGAGGAAGGTGGCTGTATTCGGGGAAATAGAAAAACTCAACGTTGATCAATCGAATATCAAGTCCCGGGTTAGAGTTGTCCGACTTTGAAAGCCCCCATGGACGTTGTACCGGGTCAGGATAATCAAGCGGGTCTACTGGCGTCTCGGGATGGTCCGTCCAGAAACGAGGCGTGTGCTCATTGAATACGGTGAGGTGGTAGGGGTTTGCGACGTTCAGTTTCTGTTCGTAATAAGGCGCGATGATACATACCTGCGCGCCGTGCTTACACACACGATAAATTTCGCGCATTGTGAACATCAAGTCCTTGGTGTGTTCCAAGGCATGTGATGAAAATAGCAGATCAACCGAGTCATCTTCTAACGGCAGAACTGCATCAATATCGGCCAGGATATCGACTTCCGGCATAGGAAACCGGTCAATTCCGATGAACCCTTCCTGCTTGCGTTTACCGCAGCCGAGGTCGATCCATACTGGTTCGTTTTCAGGTTTCATTTATCCAAGGCTCTGCACATTTGGCTGATCTGACTGCGCGTTGTAAAAAGAGTTTCGAGCAGCATATCTTCATTTGAGGGTATCGATGGTCTTTGATCCGCTACTGTTGCTGACTGTACCGCGACCTGATGTTTGGAGAATTCATCAAACGCCTGGTTGTACAGATCCACCAGTTCGGATCGAACGTACGTAGGCCGGGCGAGAAATTGCATGGATCTCTGTGCACGGTCCACAATTTCCAGGCGCTGTTCAGGCGAAAGGCGCATATATTCCGAAATCGCTGCGGCCATCGCTTCAGGGCTGTCGTTCTTGGAAAGGAAGCCACTGTAGCGGTGTTTGATAATCTCTCCCACGCCACCTACGTTCGTCGATGCCACCGGGATACCCATCGCCATGGCTTGTAGCATGGTTTGCGGCATAGATTCGTCAGTGGCAGAAATCAGCAGCAGATCCGCCTGATCATAGAAGGGTTTCGGATCATCAATAAAACCGTGCAGCGTGAATTTGTCTCGGAAACCGCTTTTTTCGATCAATGAAGTGCATTTTTGGACATACACGTCGTTGAATACGTCATAGCCAATCAGGTCCACCGAGACATCAAATCCGGCCTCGTTCAGCAATATTGCGGCCTGGATTGCGCCCAGTTGGTTTTTCCTGGGCTGGAGCGTGCCCGATACGAGAATACGAAGTGCGTTCTGGATGTTCGCCACACGCTCGCGATTTTCTCGAAACGCATTGAAGTAATCGTCAGCGACTGGGCAGACGATGCGCCTGGCCGGACTTTTCGATAGGCTCGCCCATTTAAATCCATGAGTAAGCGAAGAACAATGGATCGAGTCGGCAAAGCGAACAACAAACTTGTCGGCGCCTTCGTAGTATTGATGGACACTTGCTGTACATGGAATGCCCAGCCGTTTGGCCAGCAAGCTCATTGTGGGCGACCAGGTTGTAAAGTGCAGCAGCCCGATATTCTCGTTCGCCAGACGGCGGGCGAGGATATTTGCAGCCAGCTCATCCTGCGGTTGGAATGGGCGCTGGGGCTGAGGGGGTTCTGTGTAGCCCGACGGCCAACTTTCTTCTATCAGGTTAGCTCCGCCAGTGGCGGCGTCCCAACGCGACTTGAACGCGGCGCTATAGACAGCATCTTTGGGAACGAGCCCCAGGACACGAAAGCCAAGGGATGCAACGAGGCTCGCATGCCTGATCAGATGAAGCGTGGCGCCGCCCAGCGCTGCTTCATGGAAACCATAGGCGATAGTCTTGTCGCCGAGTCTTGAGTGCAGGCGAACGGATTCGAAAGTGGCGAGGAAGTCGTAGAACTGCGATTCGGTGGTATACCGTGACAGAACCAGATCACGAGCATTCTCAAGCATCTCGGTCCGTTCCTGCTGGCTCATCGAGTACGCTTTGGTCAAAGCAGCTTCCCACGCTTCGATAGTGTTCTCGACCTTGATGCAACAGGCGTCCGGGATATCGGAATAAGGGACCGCGTCGGTGAAGATGCAGACCGCCCCGGCTGCGACCGATTCCAAAAGCTTGACCGGACTTTTGCTGCGGGCCGCCCGTGTACTGAAGTCGAGAGGGACCAGTGCCACGTCAAAGCTGCACATGCTCAAATCCCGCACGTAACTTTCATAGACATGGGTGAACGGCTTGAAATAGACCGGGCAATCCAAGGGGCCGAATTTATCCGGGTCCAATCCCCAGAAATGAAACTCGACGGAGTTCGAATTCTTACTGACGAAACTTGATAGTGCCGGCCATAGCTCGCGCAAGATATCTTCGCGCACAGCCCCGGACATAATGGCGAACTTCAGACGCTTGTCGCGACGATAGGTACGCTTCTGAACGAACCGGGCATGGATATTGGTATGGAGTCTGGCTGTCTTGCTGTTGAGTTCGCCCAGATCCTCATTAATCGCATCGCTGTACCCGATGCAGCAATCCACATTCTTGATCTGGTGGACGATCTCCTGGTACGCCGGAGTGCCTGGAGCCAGGAAGCTGTGCTGCGGTCCAACCGAATGGAAGTGCAGCATGTTGTCATCCATCAAATATGCCATGGGCGTCTTGCCCTTTTGGATATTGATGAAATGACTGGCGGCAGCGCCGACGGTTCGGTAGAGCACTGCTACGTCGATACCGGTCAAATCTACGGTCAGCAGCTCGTTTTCCTTGACGAAAGTGCTATTGACCGCACGTTGCTCCGGCAACGTCGTGAAATTATTGATCGTGACATCGACCGAAGTGGAATAGTCCGGCTTGACGGTCAGCAAATGCAATTTACGCCCGCGGGCGCTCGCTGCCACGGCCATTTCGCTATCGCTGCAGTAATCATTAAACTTAGTCAGGAACGGGATAGCTTCCATTCGCCGGTATTCGTTAATCTCCGCATCGGTGAATGAGCCGGAAAACTGCGCAAGATCGACAACGTCGTAATTGCCGATGGCCGCAGGCGTCAGCAACTGGTCCCGTGGTATGGACAGGCTCTTGCGGTACCGGGTGAAGAACAGAGGAATTTCCTTGCCCAGTGAGTCGGCCAAGTTGGCGCGCACATGCGACGTTACCTCATCCACCCAAATAAAATCGGCATGTTTGGCAAATCTCAGCCACAGATCGTAATCCGAAAAACGCCGCATCATGACGTGCGAGTCGTACATTCCGGCAATATCGTACAGCGCTTTGTGATGCATCACGGTGTTGTTGGCTATGTAGTTAGCGTTCATCAACAGACCGTAATTAAAGGGGCCGCCCAGCTTCCGGGAGGTTGTCGTTCCGTCAGCCAGTGCGATGTCGACACTGGCATTTCCATAGACAACTGCCGGTTTGCTGCATTTATCAAGCTGTTCTACACGTACTTGCAGGCTGTGTTGCGTCCATAAGTCATCGTCGAACTGATAAGCGATGTACTTGCCCTTCGCCAGCAGCGCGGCCTGATTAACCCGCAGGGCCGGGAGGCCACTATTTTTATGGTAGGAGTGGACGATGATGCGTGGGTCTTTTTTCAGATATTCCTGCAATACCGCCGCGGACCCGTCCCGAGAGCCATCATCCACAATGATCAGTTCGAAATCTTCGTAGCTCTGGGCCAGCACGCTGTCGATGGATTCCTGGAGCGGGCCATGTCCGCGGGAGTAGGTAGGCAGGATCACGGTGACTTTAGGAGCCGACGGAGCCTTGCTACTGGCGTAGACCTTAAGGTCAGTAGAAAAGTCGCTAAATTTCATGGCTGTTCCAAGGGCTGTTTTAGTTGGGGCGTAGTGTGACGAGAGAGGAGGCGATCAACCAACGGCCGTATTTTCTGTTGATATAGCCAGTACTCCAACTTGCCGAAAGCTATAGAGGTGGGGAGCGCTACTATCGTCATCAGCAAGAAAGAGGTATGGAACGTGGCGCCTGATGATTTGAGGGCCAAGTACAGACAATAAATAATTGGCAGGTGCAGTAAATAAATACCGTATGAGTAGTCCCCTAAAATATTCAATGACTTGGGGAAAGGTTTTAGCTGGATGGCGAACAGGATAAGCATCGCGCCGACCAGTGAGGTACTTAGCAAATATCTGGATTCTGCAAAAAACGTTGATTCTACGCCAATGAGAAAAAATCCCATATAGGCTGCGGTTTTATGGGGCGAAAGAGTGAGGCGGGCGAGAAAATAACCGGTGATGAAAAATATATTAAGGGGAGACAGGAAAATAGTAGTGTAGTCCGGGTTGGGTAGACTAACTGATACACCGTTATGACCGGCGACAAGAATCGAAGCCAGCCACAATAGTAAGACCGCGTTCATCAATGGCGGTCGTGCTCGTGTTAGTAACATTAATGCAACGATAAATGTGTAGAAGAACATCTCGTATATAAGTGTCCAATATGGAACTTGGAAAGAGTCGTTCAATGAGCCTGAAGGAAACAAAAGGAGTGACGCCCAGTTGCTCAAGGCAGGACGATGAGAAGAAAATAGATAAAAAATTGCGGTTGAAGTTATTAGTGCAATAAAGTAGGCCGGGTATATCCGCGCCAATCGATGGCTGGCGAAAAAAATGGGTTTTTTATCGGTTTGAAGAGCTATTACAAAACCGGAAATAATAAAGAAGACATAAACGCCTACGCCACCGAAATTAAATTTTCGAAAGTCAAGAGCAGCGTCTCCAGTCACTTGACTTGAGAAAAAGTAGGCGTGCTGCAAGAATACCAGCGCTGCGGCGAACAAGCGTAACGCTTGAATATTCTTGAGTGTTGATGTCCTTATCATGTTCTTCCTTCTAATGGAGTGTTTATTACTTGATTACAGGCTGTTCGTATGCGCATCGTTGTAGCGCTTGACGATCTCGTCGGTGGGGCCGTCCGCCACTATCTCGCCCTTGTGCAGCCATATTGTCCTATTACAGAAGTCATTCAACAGGCTGAAATTGTGGGTTGTGAAAACCAGAATCTTGCCCTGTTCCATGAATTCAAACATTCGGCGTTTGGCTTTCTCTGCAAAAGAGATATCGCCGGCTCCCATAACTTCGTCGATCAGGAGAATTTCCGGATTGATACTGGTTGACACGGCAAACGCCAGGCGAATGAACATGCCGGAGGAGTAGGTTCGTACCGGATAATCAAGAAATTCTCCAAGTTCGGTGAACTTGGCAATCTCTGGAAGTTTTTCTTCAATCGCCTCCGGTGACATGCCTAACAATAGGCCACGAATACGAATGTTGTCCCAGCCCGACTGATTCATTTCGAAACCGGTGGCGAATTCAAACATTGGGCAGACATGGCCTTTGATTGAAACCGTGCCCGATGTTGGTGGGTAAATATCCGCCATAACTTTCAGCAAAGTACTCTTGCCGGCACCATTAAGCCCTATCAGCCCAACGCGTTCTCCGTGGTTGATTTCCAGGTTGATGCCTTGCAGCGCAGCGATGCGATAATTGGTGGCAGTCGCGGCGTTGCGTGTTAGCAACTTGCGCTTGACCCAGCTTTTCAACCCTTCTTCGCTGCTCAATGCTCCTTCGAAAGTAATATCGACATTCTTCAGGACAAGTGATGCATGAGTCATAAAAGGAATACCACGCGAGAGTCGAGCTTCATGGCCACGAGCAGTGACAGAAGCCAGGAGGTCAGTACGTAGACACCGGCCCACATGTAGTTTTCAGGCAGTGCCAGTTCACCCTGGATGATTGGGTGCCGTACGACATCAATAAGGTAATAAAGCGGATTGAGCTGGTAAATGAACCCAAGCCCTTTCTCGTGCAACATCTGGATCGGGAACATGATGGGCGTGACGAAGAACATCATTTGCAGCATCACGGCCATAGCGTGGGGAAAGTCTCGAAATCGGGCGCCCAGGTAGGCGCTGATCGTGATGTGTCCGAAGGCCGCCATGATCAGAAGCAACAGGCCTGGAACGGCATATAGCCAGCCCATCGCGTTGACTTCATGAAAGAACAGCTGCACCGGTATCACCACCGCAATACCAATAAGCAGCACGATAACGCTTGATATCAGGGTTCTGAGCAGATAGATCTGCTTGGGATAGGAAAATTGCTTGATATATCCCTCGGCCCTGACAAAGGTTGCGCTGGCATCGGTGATGGACGCGACGATGAACCCCCATAGTGCAAAGCCGCATGCCAAGTAGGGCAAGAACTCGTGGACGGGCTGACCGAATAACAACCCATAGATAAGGCCGACACCTGTAACAAAGAAACCGGTTGTCAGCACGATCCATAGCGGACCTATGAACGACCGGTGAAATCTTGCCTTGATGTCCTGAACGCCCAGATAAGTCCAGACACGCCACATTTTCAACGCGCGGCCGCTATCGATAAACAGTCTTGTGACACTCGTCATTCAATTCCCGCCAGGTTCTTCCGCACGCCCATTCTAATCAGTCCCTCGTAACGTTGCTCTTCCTGAAAGCCATGCTTGAGGTAAAGGCGGATGGCACGATCGTTAGTCTCGATTACTTCGAGGAAAACGTATTCCAGGTCAAGTACTTCCCAACAGATACTCAACAGGACCCCGCACGCTCGACTGATATAGCCGCGCCCTGCGTGATCCGGATCAGCCAGGAACCGGCCAACTTCGGCCGAGCGTGTCTGCCAGTCAATTGCGTAGACGGACGCTTGCCCTACCAGCGAACCTTCCGCTTCAACGACGAACAGATAGTCTGTGTCCTTAGGCTGATAATGATTGTGAAACCAATTGGAGTGTTGCTCATAGGTCAATGGAGTCGAAGTCTTGAACCAGACACGAGCCTCGTCCCGGTTACGCCAGGACAAGGTCTCATGTAAGTCACTCTCTTCGATTAAGCGAAGACGCAACGCGTCGTCTCCAAACGAGGGGAGTGAACGCTTCATTTTGCGTAGCGGATCAGCAGTTCGCACACGGTATCGACGTCTGCGCGGGAAAGACCGAGGTGCATCGGCAGCGACAGGATTTCCTGGCTGGCCTTGGCCGCTTTCGGGCAGGTTCCTGCGCCGAACGAGTACATAGCGTATTCGGTGTTGTCGCGGTAATGCACGCCAGGATAGATCTCATGCTCGTTCAGAGCCAGCATGACTGCGTCCCGATCCTTTACGCGGACCTGCAACAAATGAGTCGAAGACTCGCAGCCAGGCGTAACGTTGACGATGCTGATTTTGGTCTGACCAGCCAGGTTCTCGCGATACCAGGAAGCCAGCTGACGGCGGTAAGCGTTGTCCAGGTCCAGGTACTTGAGTTGCACCAGGCCCATCGCAGCCATGATCGAGTTGCCGTGATACTTGTAGCCCAGCTCCTCTACGTCATACATCCACTTATAGGCACCTTGTGCAGCAGTACGTGCGAAGGTGTCCTTGTTGATGCCCAGCCAGGTCAGTTTGCGAACGCGTTCATCATCTTCACGATCCTTGAAGCAGATCATGCCGGAGTCGGCAGTCGGCAGGTTCTTGACCGCCTGGAAGCTGAACACGACGCTGTCTGCTTCCTGACCGACGTGCTTGCCGTTGACGCGGGTACCCGCCATGTGGGCTGCGTCAAGAATAAGCTTGATGCCGCGCTCTTTACAGATTTCCACTATTTTCTGGTATTGCCCGACGTTACCGCCGATACCGACGAAAATCAGTGCTTTGGTCTTCGACGTGATGCGTTCAACGACGCTCTCTGGATCCAGGCACAACGATTCGTCGACATCAGCAAATACCGGCTTCATGCCGGCGTACAGAATGGCATGGTTGGTGGAAATGAATGTCAGGGGAGTAGTGATGACTTCATCATCATTGGCCCAGCCAAATTTGGTCTTGAACAGCTCAATGGCCAAGTGCAGGCCAACTGTGTTTGAGCTCAGGAAGTGAGCATGTGGCAAACCGGTGTAGGTTTTCCATTCTTCTTCCATGGTGGCTGTCTTGAAGCCGAGGCCGGTCCAGCCTTTTTCGAGGCATTCGCGAATCGCGGCGAGGCATTCATCAATGCGGAATTTTGGAACGAACAGCTGAATCGACATGGGAATATCCTTATAGGTAGGTTTGGCCAAAGCTTGAAGGCGCTGTACATACCGATCGGGTTTTATGCAAGTGTTGGGTAGATGACTCGGAAACCGGCGAAGATCGCCGGTCCTCAAGCTCTATTGGTGTGGCACTGGGCCGGTCAAGCAGGGTGAAGCAAGCAGGACGAAAAGCGATCTCCTTATCTTGTTCTGGACAATAGGAGATTTTCCACGTGCGAAGGTCAGTGCTTCCGGTGGCGGCCCTGTTCGAGCGCCCCCAGCAAATCTGCCACAAGACTTGGTAGCGCGGGCCATGCCAGACATGCAGCAAATGAGCGGAAATGGACAATTGTTCGTTTCGGTAAAGGGCACGTTACATGTCCGCATACCCATCACGCCCGTAGAGGCAGCAAGGGGGAATGCGGGACCAGACTTCGCTTGTGTCAAAAATCTTTCCCCGGGCTGTCTCAGGCTCGATTTCGTTAGCACGGTATCGATGGGACTACCTGTTACCAGGCAGCTTCCTAAGGCGGCGCAGGACTATTCCAGCTACGTGTGCAGATCCTTCCTACACGGGAGGAATCATAGTCATATCTGGCCCGTGAAGCCATAACTTTGGATTGTTTAGTCAAAACTGGCCCGGAGGGCTGCAGCGGGCTGGCTACCGTGCCCCCTTCATCACTCGGGAGGATTCCGGCAGGTTGCGCCACGCAGCTCCTGGGCGCGTGCCTGGTCTCGCCATTCGCATCTACTTTCATGCAGGAGTGGGAGTGTTCGGATGGCAGCGAGAGGAGTTGTCGAAATGCTGTAAAAAGGCAGTCATGGCAGAAAGGGCAATTTCACGCAGTGGAAGCTGCCTCCTTGGGCTTTTTCCGGTTCTAGGTGCGACGCAATGCCCCCTTGGATGCGCGTGCGTGGTATCACAAAAAACACGCCGGCAGATTAGTCAAGGCTTGAGCTGTTCAAAATCATCCTGGCGTGCTAAAACCTCTGAAGCGCTACCTAGCTGCTTGAAAAAGAAGGGGAAAGTATGACGAAGTCGGAGTTGATCGAACGAATTGTCACCCATCAAGGGCTGCTCTCTTCCAAAGATGTCGAGTTGGCCATCAAGACTATGCTTGAGCAGATGTCGCAAAGTCTGGCGACTGGCGATCGGATCGAGATCCGTGGCTTTGGCAGCTTCTCCTTGCACTATCGTGCGCCTCGTGTAGGTCGTAATCCGAAAACAGGTCAGTCCGTCAGTCTCGATGGCAAATTCGTTCCGCATTTCAAGCCCGGTAAAGAGTTGCGTGATCGCGTGAACGAAGACGAGGATGAAGGGCTTTGATAGCAGCCACAGATCAGGGAGGCCCACATGCGTAGCCTGAAGCGCATTTTTCTCGTCGTGTCCGGCCTCTTGCTGATTATGATGGTTCTGGCGTTTGTGCTGGAAAATCAACAATCAGTAGCGGTGTTGTTCCTAGGGTGGGCGGGCCCGCAGTTGCCCGTCTCGGTACTTATGATCGCAGCGTTGCTGGTGGGCATGGTCATCGGGCCGATTCTGGGGTGGCTTTTTATGCGCAGGTCCGGAGCGTCGGGTAAGCGATTGGTCTGAGGCGGCAGCTTTATTGACAGCGTACGTCAATTTTCCGTTACGAATTGTCTAATCCATTAGTAAATCCTTCGCTAAGCTGTAAAATGCGTCGCCTCCCCGATCAGGGCGTAGCTCTGCGTCGGCTTGGGTGGTTTTCCGTCGAAAGTCCCCGCCTGTTGAGGTGGCTTCGATGTTCATGGATCAGACAGTGCTCTGTTGGTCGCCTGTCAGTAACTCTAGGGTATGGTTTCGAGTGAAAATTCTAGTCACCGGCGGTGCCGGGTTTATCGGTTCGGCAGTCATCCGTCACATTATTTCCAACACCGCCGACTCTGTCATTAATGTCGATAAGCTTACGTACGCTGGCAATCTGGAGTCCCTGGCCGAAGCCAGCCTAAGTTCTCGTTATGCGTTCGAGCGTGTCGATATCTGTGATCGTGCCCAGATCGATCGCGTGTTTGCTGAGCATCAACCCGATGCCGTCATGCACCTGGCCGCAGAATCCCACGTGGATCGCTCCATTTCCGGTCCGTCTGAATTCATCCAGACCAACATCATTGGCACCTACACCTTGCTGGAAGCTGCCCGTCACTATTGGGCCGCGCTGGAGGAAGAACGTAAAAATCGATTCCGCTTCCACCATATCTCCACTGACGAAGTCTACGGAGATCTCGAGGGGCCGGAAGACCTGTTCACCGAAACCACTCCATACCAGCCAAGCTCGCCGTATTCAGCCAGCAAGGCCAGTTCCGATCACCTGGTTCGCGCGTGGGCTCGTACATATGGCCTACCGACTTTGGTCACCAATTGCTCCAACAACTATGGGCCGTGCCATTTTCCCGAAAAACTCATACCGCTGATCATCCTAAACGCGCTGGAAGGCAAGCCTCTGCCCGTCTATGGCAAGGGCGATCAGGTGCGTGATTGGCTCTATGTCGAGGATCATGCCCGCGCGTTATATAAAGTGGTGACGGAGGGCGTGGTCGGCGAGACCTATAACATCGGTGGTCATAATGAGAAGCAGAACATCGAAGTTGTGCATACTCTTTGTGAACTGTTGGATGAATTGCGTCCGAATTCCGCTCACAGACCTCATGCAAGCCTGATTACCTACGTTCAGGATCGTCCTGGCCACGACCAGCGCTATGCTATCGATGCAAGCAAAATCCAACGCGAGCTGGGTTGGATGCCAAAGGAAACCTTTGAAAGCGGTATTCGAAAGACAGTCGAGTGGTACCTGAGCAACGCGGAGTGGGTGGCCCATGTGAAAAGTGGTAGCTATCAGCAGTGGATCGACCAAAATTACGCAGGCCGCTCCAACAAAACATGAAAGTCCTTTTGCTTGGTAAAAATGGGCAGATCGGGTGGGAACTCCAACGCTCACTCGCTCCGCTTGGTGAGTTGGTCGCGCTGGCTCGCCATTCGGTCGATGGTCCTTGTCTGGACGTTTCTGACTTTGAAGCCCTGCGTGCAACGATCCGCGAGGTCCAGCCTGACGTTATAGTCAACGCAGCGGCGTATACCGGCGTGGATAAAGCCGAATCCGAAAGAGAGTTGGCTGATCGTGTCAACAGTCAGGCCAGTGAAGTCATGGCTGAGGAAGCGGTACGCTTGGGTGCCTGGCTGGTCCATTACTCCACCGACTATGTCTTTAGTGGCGAGGGACGGGAGCCCTGGAAAGAAACAGATACGGTCGCGCCGGCGAATTTTTATGGCGAGAGCAAGCTCGCTGGAGAGCGTGCGATTACCTCCACTGGCTGCAAACACCTGATTTTCCGCACAAGCTGGGTTTATAGCGCTCGGGGCAACAATTTTGCCAAGACGATGTTGCGCCTGGCGAGAGAGCGTGAGGTCTTGAATGTCATCGATGACCAGATTGGCGCGCCTACTGGTGCCGAATTAATTGCAGATGTCACCGCCCTAGCTATCCAGCAGGTCTTGAGGCGACCGGAATTGGGCGGCCTTTATCACCTGGCAGCTGCGGGTGAAATCTCATGGCATGGTTATGCCAGACATGTGATTGAGTTTGCCAGGGCCAACGGTGAGGCTCTCGCTGTCGAGGCGATCAATCCGATTGAGGCCACGGCGTATCCTGCCCCCGCCGTTCGTCCTCTGAATTCACGATTAAATACACAAAAGCTGCGCGACAATTTTTCTCTACACTTGCCGGATTGGCAAAGTGGTGTAACCAGAATGCTAAGGGAAGTGCTAAGCAAATGACCACGACAAATCGTAAAGGCATCATTCTCGCCGGCGGATCAGGTACTCGCCTGCATCCATTGACCCTCGGCGTGTCCAAACAGATGTTGCCGATCTACGACAAGCCGATGATCTTTTACCCACTGTCGGTATTGATGTTGGCGGGTATGCGTGAAATCCTGATTATCTCCACACCAGAAGACCTACCGTGTTTCCGGAAGCTGCTGGGTGACGGTAGCTTGTACGGGATCAAGCTGACCTATGCGGAGCAGCCCAGCCCCGATGGATTGGCACAGGCTTTCATTATTGGTGAGGAATTTATTGGCAAGGATCCTTGCTGCTTGATTCTGGGCGACAACATTTTCTACGGTCAGCACTTTTCAGACAATCTAAATTCAGCGTGTACACAGGAGCAAGGTGCTACGGTATTTGGCTACCATGTCTCCGACCCTGAGCGTTTTGGTGTCGTGGAGTTCGATAAGTCTGGTCGTGCGCTGAGCATCGAAGAGAAGCCGAATAAGCCGAAATCAAACTATGCCGTAACCGGTCTGTACTTTTACGACAATCAAGTGGTAGAGATCGCCAAGAGCATAAAACCGTCCGAAAGGGGAGAGCTAGAGATCACCGATGTCAACCGGGCATATCTTGACCAAAAAACATTGAACGTTGAAATGCTCGGTCGCGGGTTTGCATGGTTAGATACTGGTACTCATGATTCTCTCCTTGAGGCCAGCCACTTTGTGCATACCATCGAGCAGCGCCAAGGGCTGAAAGTGGCGTGCCTGGAAGAGATTGCGTATCACAATGGTTGGATTACTTCAGAGCAGTTGAGTGCCCAAGCCACCGCTCTCAAAAAGACAGGCTATGGTCAGTATCTGCGAAAGCTACTCGACTCACCAAGTTGAATGGCGTGTTTCGCCTCTTTTACATTCATGTTCCACCGGTGTTTGGACTGATATGCCAATAGTGCCGCCTCGAGTCGCAGTTTTATTGGCCGCCTACAATGGAATGCGCTGGATCGGGGAGCAGTTGGATTCGATCCTCTGTCAATCTACGGTCCATGTAACCGTTTATATCAGTGTTGACCCGTCCAACGATGGGACGGAGCAATGGTGCGCAGAGGCCGCACAACGCTATGGCAATGTGGTCTTGTTGCCCCCTGCGGGCCATTTCGGTGGGGCTTCGCGCAATTTTTTCCGCCTGTTTCGTGATGTTGATTTCAGCGGCTTTGACTTCATCGCTTTTTCGGATCAGGACGACATTTGGCATATCGATAAGCTTGAGCGAGCGGTCCACGCATTGGAGTTGCGGCAGGCTCAGGCTTATTCCAGCAACGTGACGGCTATGTGGCCCAATGGCGACAGGCACCTTCTGGACAAGGCTCAGCCACAGGCGCAATGGGATTTCATATTTGAAGCAGCTGGCCCCGGCTGTACTTATGTGCTGCGTAGGGAGCTGGCGGAATCAATGAAAAGCTCGATGCTTGCCAATTGGGATTTGCTTCAACAAGTAAGTTTGCACGATTGGTATTGCTATGCCTTCGCCCGGTGCCATGGTTATAGCTGGTACATCGATCCGAAACCTTCAATGGAGTATCGACAGCATTCGAATAACCAAGTGGGAGCGAACAAAGGCATACGACCTTTGATCGCCCGCTTCAGGCGTATTCATCAAGGTTGGTGGTTCAGGCAAGTTAAATTGATTGTCTCACTCGTTGGGCTGGACAAGGATCCGTTCGTTTCCAGTTGGTATTCGCTGGGCCGCATGCAGTTGATACGACTTTCGTTTAATGCCGCACGTTGCAGGCGACGGCTAAGAGATAAGCTCCTGTTTTTTGTTGTATGTTGGGCGGCAGTTCTACTAGGGAGAAGTTATCCATGACGTCGCCACGTGTATTGGTAACCGGGGCGGGTGGCTTTGTCGGAGAGTCGCTGATCCTGGAGCTTCTGGCCAGCAAGAGATTCATCCCTGTTGGGACGTCTCGTCGCACGATTGGATTGAATACGCTGTGCCAAGTTTTGACGTTAGATTTGAATCGCCCCAAGGAATGGCCTCCGCTATCGGATATCCAGGTACTGGTGCATTGTGCTGCGCGTGTGCATGTGATGAACGAAAGTGCGGAAGATCCGCTTACTTCCTTTCGACAGATTAACGTTCAAGCGACGGAAAATCTGGCAAGGCATGCGGCAAGCTGTGGGGTGAAACGGTTTATTTTTATCAGCTCGATCAAAGTGAACGGCGAGCAGACGTCCCCGGGGGCTCCGTTCACTGCGGATGACAGCCCGGCGCCTGTGGACCCTTATGGCGTATCTAAGCTTGAAGCCGAACTTGCCTTGATGGAAATCGGGCGGGAAACGGGGATGGAAATTGTTATCATCCGGCCGCCGCTGATTTACGGAGACGGCGTCAAGGCAAATTTCCTTGTGATGTTGAAATGGTTGAATAAAGGGGTTCCGCTGCCGTTTGGTGCGGTTACCAATCTGCGTAGCCTGGTCTCGATGGAGAACCTGGTCGATCTTATCATCGTGTGTATCGATCACCCCGGCGCAGCGGGGCAGATCTTTCTGGTCAGTGATAACGAGGATATATCGACCACTCGTCTTTTAAGGGAATTGAGTATCGGGTTGGACAAGAAGGCTCGCCTGCTACCTGTCCCTCAGCGGCTGTTGCTGGGAATAGGGCGTGTGCTGAGAAAGGAGGCGTCGATAGGGCGGTTGTGTAATTCACTTCAGGTGGAT
This sequence comes from Pseudomonas sp. RGM2987, assembly GCF_022952855.1. Taxonomy (GTDB): domain Bacteria; phylum Pseudomonadota; class Gammaproteobacteria; order Pseudomonadales; family Pseudomonadaceae; genus Aquipseudomonas. Next base: position 35,512 of record NZ_JALJDX010000190.1, read on the forward strand.
ATATCAAAAACCTGTGAGCGTTTGAACTGGAAGCCAAGAATAGATGCGGCTTCTGCTTTGCGAAGGACTGCTATCGGCTTCAAACAACGTGAGCGTTGATGTGGCTGGATGGATTTAGGATTTTTCAACGCGATGGGAGGTACAGTGGTAGCTTCGTTTAAACCTGCACACGTGGACGGTGATTCCGACGAGTCTCATTGCGAAGAGGAGCTTATACCTTTTTCTCCTGCCAGGGTTTCGGTATTGCTTTGTACCTTTAATGGCGCTCGATTCCTTAAGCAACAACTGGATTCTATTGAAAAGCAGACGTTTGGCGATTGGCGGGTCATCGTCTCAGATGATGGCTCGGTCGACGATACTCTGGGTATTCTCGAACAGTACAGGGCTCGGTGGGGAGAGGGGCGCCTGGTGCTACTGAAAGGCCCGAAGAAAGGTTTTGCCGCAAACTTCATGACGCTCACGGCCAAGTGTGAAGGGCATTCAAAGTTTTATGCCTGGGCAGATCAGGATGACGTGTGGCGGGAAGACAAATTGGAGCGGGCTATTACGTGGCTCGACCTGCAACCGTCAGATCATGCGGCTTTGTATTGCACCCGCACCGAGTTGATTGATGAACAAGGCGTATCCATAGGCTTCTCCCCGTTGTTCAAGCATCCGGCCGCGTTTGCCAACGCGTTGGTCCAGAACATTGCCGGCGGAAACACCATGGTGTTCAATCAAGTAGGTTGTCAGACAATTAGTGCTGCCGTGGAAAAATCAGTCGTTGCTCACGATTGGTGGGCGTATCTGGCCATTTCCGGGGTAGGTGGGCGAGTATGTTATGACGCTCGACCGTCGATGCTTTACCGTCAGCATGGAGGGAACATCATCGGCTCTAACTCAAGCCTGGCCAGTCGGATCACGCGGATCCGTATGGTGTTTCGCGGTCGGTTCCGTCGCTGGAACGAGACGAATATCGCGGCACTCGCATTGATCGGTGAGAAACTCACGCCTGCAAACCACAGTATTTTTGACTGTTTTAAAAAAGCGCGTCAGCAGAGAGGGCTGAAACGGCTTTATTGGTTAAGACGTTCCAGTGTGTACAGGCAGACCGTCGCAGGCAATCTAGGCCTGTTACTGGCTGCTTTTGTCGATGGAATCTGAGTGGATGGCGAACTTGCGCTCCAGGTGTCGCACAACGGTAGTGAGTTTTTGTTCCTTTTTTGAGTTCCGATGTTTAGTCAGTGACCTACCGCTTATCCAGCTGAGGCAAGCAACATGATGTTTGCCGCAGTGTTCCTCAGCGTTCTCATCGCTTCCTGGGGGCTTACCTGGTTACTGCGTCGTTATGCTTTGTCAAAAAGCCTGATGGATATCCCTAACGAGCGAAGTTCTCATTCGGTGCCAACGCCTCGCGGCGGAGGTATGGCGATAGTGTTCAGTTTCCTTGCCACCCTGCCTGTTCTCGGTGTCTCAGGGTGGATGGATGATGGGACGATGTATGCCATGCTGGGAAGCGGCCTGTTGGTTGCTTTTGTAGGGTTCGCCGATGACCATGGGCACATCGCGGCAAGATGGCGCTTGCTTGGACATTTTACGGCAGCTATCTGGGCCATGTATTGGCTAGGCGGGCTGCCGCCATTGAAATTCATCAGTACGCCAATTGATCTGGGCTGGCTCGGCCACGCACTGGCCGTAATTTACTTGGTATGGATGTTGAATCTCTACAATTTCATGGACGGTATTGATGGCTTGGCCAGTGCTGAGGCATTGATCGTCTGTTTCGGCGGCGCACTTATTTGCCTGATCACGGGGCAAGTCGAGCCGCTTTGGGGGGCTCTGCTTCTAGGCGCGGCGGTGGCGGGGTTCCTGTGCTGGAATTTTCCACCGGCACGCATCTTTATGGGCGATGCCGGAAGCGGTTTTCTAGGTGTTTCCCTCGGGATTCTTTCATTGCATGCAGGTGCCGTGGAATCCGAATTCCTGTGGAGCTGGGTTATTTTGCTGGGAGTCTTCATTGTTGACTCGACATGGACGCTTTGCCGGCGACTTATCAGTGGAGACAAGATTTACCAGGCTCATCGAAGCCATGCTTATCAGTACGCGTCCCGTCGATATGGTAGCCACAAGAAGGTGACGCTGGGAGTCGTCGGGCTCAATGTGTTCTGGCTGCTGCCTTGGGCTGTAGCAGTGGCGTCGGGGTATGTATCCGGTATTACCGGATTGGTCATCGCCTACGCTCCTTTGCTCTGCCTGGCTGCGCTGTTTAAAGCAGGCACCCGGGAGACCCTTTCATCTATTTGAATCGTCTGCGAATGTCCGAGGGACGCTGAAAGGTGAGAAGTCGCGGAATAATGGTATGATCCACGGTCATTGTACGAGTCGGGATTGCCAAGGATCGTTTTGGTGCGGACTAAGTAATATTTAGCTACGCATCGTCATTCAGGAAAAGCGACAAGTTCAGGTAAGGTAGATAAGTTGGAGCGTTATGCATGTTGCATAAAGACAATAATTTAAATTTGCTTCGGCTTATTGCCGCATTAATGGTTCTGTATGCGCATTCTTTTATTTTTTATGGGAGTTCGCCGCCTGGTTTTCTCGGTTTGAGCTCTTATGGTGATATAGGTATAGATATATTTTTCATTATTAGTGGTTATCTGATAGTAAAAAGTTGGGACTCTACGCCATCGGCAATCGATTTTCTGAGCAAGCGCTCATTGCGGATTTTTCCTGCTTTAATTGTGGTTGTGCTGATAAGCATGTTGGTTCTCGGCCCGATTTTTACAACTTTGAGCATCGGCGAGTACTTCGCGCATCCGCAATTCTTGCCTTATCTCAAAAATATTATTCTGAGCCCGGTTTTTTATTTGCCGGGGGTTCTTGAGCATGCAAGGGTGCCAAACGCAGTCAATGGCTCCCTATGGAGCCTACCTGTCGAGTTTTTCATGTACCTGGTCGTTATGGGATTGGGAATCCTTTTCCGCAGTGGCCGTTGGGTCTACACGGTGGCCACTGGGTTGTTCATGCTCGTCGTTATTTTTTGGTGCTGGGCGGGCGCCCCTCCGACAGTCATATACGGCACCGATGTCCGGAATATTTTCCTGACCGGTATCTATTTCCTCATCGGCGCGTGCTACGCAAAGTGGCGATTGGAACGATGGTTCAGCTTATCGGGGGTGTGCGTCCTGGTCATGGCGACGATATTGTTGGCGCCATATCTTGCAGTTTCCAAATTCCTGCTGTGGCTAGCCTTGCCTTACATTGTACTGGCTTACGGCTTGTCCCACAGCCGCCTGGGAAGTTGGATCAATCGAGTCGGTGATTGTTCTTATGGCGTGTACATATACGCATTCCCTGTACAGCAGTTTGTGCTGTTCAAATTTTCGAGTATTTCGTACCCAGTGTATCTGACCAGCACCGTGGTGATAACGCTATTGCTAGGATACGTGTCATGGCATTTTATTGAAAAACATGCATTGAAATTTAAACCGAAGGCCGAATTTAGGCGTCTTGAGAATGTAGGCGAATCGAGAGCTTCGTTTTCCCCGGCGATCAGTACTGGTTTGGATCCGATGAAGTCGGATAGCTGATGATTTTAGATGGTGGGTTGCAGGTAGTAATGAATATATTAGTTATTCAAGGCGCGTGGCGATGAGCTGGCTCAAAGAAATACTCTCAGATCGCAGGATTCTAGTGAGTTTGATTTCAAATGATCTGCGTGCGCGCTACTTGACCAATTATTTGGGGTTTCTATGGGTGTTTATCCAGCCATGCGCCACGACAATCATTTTGTGGTTTGTGTTCCAATTTGGTTTCAAGGCCGCTCCCCACGGTGATTTTCCTTTTGTTCTGTGGTTGGTCTGCGGTCTGGTCCCTTGGTTTTTTGTGGTCGAAGCCTTGAACGCTGGCTGTACGGCGGTCAAGGAAAACAGCTTTCTGGTGAAGAAAATAGTATTCAAGGTTTCTTTACTGCCGTTAGTGAAGCTCAGCTCCGCGCTCCTTGTACACGCTTTTTTCGTACTGCTGCTTCTCATGTTGTTTGTGGTTTATGGATATGCGCCAAGTATCCATTGGTTGCAAATCGGTTATTACATTGCCTGTTTGTTTATGCTGCTGTTAGCGATTGCCTGGATTACAAGTTCGGTGGTTATTTTCTTTCCTGACCTGGGCCAGATTGTGGCAATGGGTACGCAATTTGGCTTCTGGTTGACTCCAGTTTTTTGGGATATAGACGTAGTTCAGGGGCAAGCTGCTGCGTACCTTAGACTGAACCCTTTTGCCTATATTGTTGAAGGATTCAGAGATTCGCTCATCCGGGAGGTATGGTTCTGGGAGCGGCCAACCCAGACCTTGGTCTTCTGGGGAATTCTGGTGTTCCTGACGCTGGTGGGTTGGCGCACGTTCAAAAAATTAAAACCTCATTTTGCGGATGTTTTGTGATGAGCGCATTGAACGAGCACGCGATCCGCGTTCAGAACGTGAGCAAGGTATATAGGCTTTACAACAAACCCGTCGATAGGTTGATCGAGGCGCTGTCGCTTTTCGGTAAACACAGGCACCACGATTTCAATGCGTTGACCGACGTCTCCTTTACTGTCAGGAAAGGGCAAACCGTCGGTATTCTTGGTAAGAACGGAGCCGGTAAAAGCACCTTGCTGAAGATACTTACCGGCGTGCTGACCCCTTCGAGCGGTGAGGTCGAGGTGGTCGGTCGGGTTGCTTCGTTGTTGGAGCTGGGAGCCGGTTTTAATCCGGACTACACCGGCGTGGAAAATATTTACTTCCAAGGTGCCCTCATGGGGTATTCCCACTCCGAGATGCAGGTTCGGATTGCTGCCATTCTGGAGTTCGCGGACATCGGTGATTTTGTCAATCAGCCCGTGCGTATGTATAGCAGTGGAATGTTTGCGCGTCTCGCCTTCTCGGTGGCGATCAATGTCGAACCTGACGTATTAATCGTCGATGAGGCTTTAAGCGTAGGTGACGCGGGTTTCCAGCTTAAATGCATGCTCAAGATGAAAAGCATGCAGGAGCGCGGCACGACTATTTTGTTTGTGTCCCACGACACGCAGTCTGTCCTCAGGTTTTGTCAGGCGGTCATTGTTATGCAGGACGGCCAGATCCTTGAGTACAGTTCAGATGTATTAGCCGCTACCAAGAATTATGAGAAAAAGGTGCGTAATAGCAACTCGGTATTAACCGGAGCGGACGAAGCGCATCACGCCGATATTGCCTATGGGGAGGAGTTGGGTGATATCTCTGAAGTACGGTTTGGTTCTGGTTTGGCAAAAATCAATGCTGTTGAATTTTCTGCAGCCGATGGCACTCTAAGTAATCAGTTCGAGCCTACCGAAGATGTCACTATGAATTGCTATGTGCAGTCTTTTACCGAGCTGCATAACGTAGTGATTGGCTACTCACTTCGCGACGCTAAAGGTGTTGATGTAGCAGGTGACAATACACTGCTGGCAGGCTGCAAGGTAGCTTTCCAAAAAGGAGCCTACAGAGTAAGTTTCAATTTCTCTTTGAATCTGGCGCCCGGGGTATATTTTCTATTTATTGGAATGGCCAGCCTGGACGGTGAGCGGGTTGAACTTGACCAGCGCTGGCCAATACGAAAATTAGTGGTTTCTGGTGGGCGTCAAATCGTTGGCGTTGCTTACTGTCCGTCAACAGTAAATGTTGTAAAGAGTGCTTAATCATGCTTGAGATCGGTAAGGCGAAGATTGCGGATACGGTTAAATTTCATGTAGATGAAACGGCTGTTTGCGTCATTGAGGACGACGTCGAAATCAGAGATAACGTCGTCATAGAGTGTGGTGCTGGCGGTCATTTGCGTGTCTCGTCGGGTACTATCATCAATTATGGTGCCTGGGTGAATGGGAGCGGAAAGGTTACCATCGGTAAGAACGTGATGATCGCGCCGAACGTTTCCATTACTTCATCTACGCACCGATACAATTTGCAGACTCCGATCAAGGATCAAGGCCTGAGATTGGCAGAAGTAGCGATTGAAGATGATGTCTGGATCGGCACCAATGTATCGGTTCTGGCAGGCGCAGTCGTTGGGAAAGGGTCCATCGTTGCTGCGAATGCGGTAGTCAAATTCAACATCGTTCCGAATAGTATCGCAGCGGGTGATCCAGCAGTACGCGTGGCGTCAAGGAAGTTTAAGCGTGTCGTTTTCTACACGCTTCCGTTGATTTTGAGAGAGCAACCAACGTTATTCAGCAGCATAGTCGACGTATACTTGCCACTGGCGAACAAGTTTGCCAACGATGGCTGGGAATGTGTTTTCGTCGGTTCTGACGCGCTAAGGGACGAATATCCGCAGTTTAGCCATACGTGGATCAGTCCAGCTTCACTGGGCTTTGATTACCCGGGGGAAAACGATCCCGACTGGATGAGTCATTGGACGTGTCTGCTCAACAGCCAACCGTTGGCATTTCATGACCGATTCGTTGAATCGCTGATTGAAACTGTGTCACCTGATCTGGTGTTCTGCTGGAATCATGACGGCAGTCTTGAGGCAGCCTGTGCTACTAAAGAGATCCCTTTGTTGTTCAACGAGCTGGGTATGCTCCGAGCGCCGAATCCAATGGCGTATTATTCGGACAGCCGCGGTGTCAACGTGCGCAGTGGCTTCAGCACGGAGTTTGCAAATTATCAAGCAAAACAACTCGAACCACCGTCCGACATTGCGTTTGAACATTTACAGCAAATGGAAGACAGGTACCGGTTTCGCGGTGATGCGCAATTTCCCACGGTGCTGATCCTGCTTCAAGTGCAGGACGACTCCAACATCATTATGGGGTCCCCGTTTGCGAGCATGATCGAGTATGTTCAACACGTCTACGATGTGGTGAAGGACTCGGGCTTCCGAGTATTGGTTAAGCCGCACCCGTTGGACGAAGTGCCCACGTTACCGGCCTACATTCAGGTTGCTGATAAGGATGAGAGCATCACAGACCTGATTTCTGCTGCCGACATTGTATTCACCATCAACTCGTCGGCGGGCTTCGAAGCGGCTCTGGCGGGTAAGACTGTTTACACGTTGGGGAAAGCGCCTTATTCGCACATCGGCTTGACTATTGATGTTAGCCAACCAGCGCACCTCGCGGCGTTGTGGCAAAAACATAAAGCGTTGTCTCCTTGCTCCAGGTCACTTCGGGCGCAAGTCCTGGATTTTTCCCGGACCCACTATTTTCTTGATGAAGCTCATTTCATTGAGCCGTCATCGCACCTCGGCCGTCTTGTCGGAGCCGTTCCCTCCGATCTGTCACGAAGCCCTTTCGATGCAGATCTTGAGAGCTATCGACAGCAATCCTATATCGCTTGGCTTGAAGAAAAGAATCGGGAGCTCGTTGCGGAGCTGTCCAGCTTGAGTCAGCATGGTCTTTCGATAAACAGTAATGCTACCGCAACGGAAGTTCAGGCGCTCCGCTCCGAAATCGAATCTTTGAAGGAACAGCTATCCAGCATCCTGGTTTCAAATTCGTGGCGGCTGACCCGTCCGCTTAGAGGAGGGCGGCGTCTGCTTCCAGTGATTTGGCGAGTCCAGCGCTGGGGCGTGTATTTGCGTTACTTATTGCGCCCGCTCTATCAGCGGCTCCCATTTCTCATTGGCTTGCGCATGTGGGGCAGAAACAGTCTGAAGGGCGTACGGTCCGGCTTCATGCGGATCTTTAATTCGCAGCAGAATCTCAAGGCTATCCAGGCAGTGGCCGGACGTCGTTTTGATCGAGTGCCGAGGGGGCTGAAGGTCGATGCTCAGCCGATGATCGATGTGTCGGTAGTTACGTACAACAGCGCGAAATGGGTTGATGGATTTTTCGAGTCACTGAAAAAGCAAAGCTATCCTCTTCAAAGCGTTGCGCTGTGTTTCGTTGACAATGGCTCCCTCGATACTACCGTTGCGCAATTGCAGCGCTGGAAAACGCTTCTCGATAAAGATGTGGCCGACTTCAAGATCATTCGGGGCGAGAATGTCGGTTTTGGTCGGGGGCATGATCGAGCTATAAAAACCGGACACGCAGATTTCGTTCTGGTAAGTAATATTGATATCGTTTTCGCTCAGGATTCGATAAATAAGGTAGTGGCTGTGGCACTTTCAGACACGGTTCGGGCTGTTGCGTCATGGGAACTTCGTCAGGCACCTTATGAGCATCCAAAATATTATGATCCTGTCACCCATGAAACCAATTGGTCTTCTCATGCCTGTATTTTGATTCGCCGCTCGGCCTACATGAATGTAGGTGGATATGAGCGCGAAATATTCATGTATGGGGAGGATGTCGAATTATCCTACAGATTCCGCTCCTATGGGTACCTGCTAAAGTACTGCCCAGCGGCGGTTGTGCACCATTACACATACGAACACGAAAATCATGTGAAGCCGGTTCAGTTCACTGGTAGTACGTTGGCCAACACTTATCTGCGCTTGCGTTATGGTGATTTAAGCGACCGGCTTGGTGCGTTGCTGTTGCAAGTTTTATTGTTGTTCAGACCTCAGGTCTATTCGGGTGCGCGGCTGGATGTGATTTCCAATGTGGGCAAAATTATTCGGAAGGCTCCGCATTTTCTTTTGGGCAAAGGCACCTGTAAGGATGTGTACTTTCCTTTTCGTGGATTCGATTACGAAATCATTCGTGACGGTGCGTTCTGGAAAGTAGGCGAGCCATTGGCTGTCACACCGTTGGTTACGATCATCACTCGAACCTATCGTAAGCGTAACGAGTTCCTCCGCCAGGCGATCATATCCGTCTTGAATCAGACCTACACTAATGTGGAATTGGTTATCGTAGAGGACGGTGGTGAGACGATGAAGGAGTTGGTGGCCGAATATCAAAGGCAAGACAGTCCGTCCGTCCGTTATTACGGCATGGATAAAGTCGGGCGTTCCGTGACCGGAAATTTTGGCCTTGAAATGGCCAAAGGTACTTACTGTATGTTCCTGGATGATGACGATCTGCTGTTTTCTGATCACGTCGAAGTATTGGTGGCTGCATTGGCGAATAATCCGACAGCGGTCGGGGCATATTCGCTAGCAATGGAAGTAGGAACTGTCACGGCTGCAGATGGTACATACACGGAGGTCAGTCATGAGACCCCTTCTTATTTCAAGCATGAATACAACTACGATATTTTGCTCGATCACAATTTTATCCCAATCCAATCCTTGTTGTTCCGCCGTGATCTTTACCAGCAGCGGGGCGGTTTCGAGACAGATATGAGCAACCTTGAAGATTGGAATCTATGGTTGCGCTATGGTTTCGGCAACCAATTTACCTATGTACCGAAAACCACGTCCCTTTTTCGCACGCCTGCTGACCCGAATGTGCGCCTGGAGCGACATAAGCTGCTGCACGAGGCGTATTCTCTTGCAAAGGGGCGAGCTGCCAAATCTTGTGAAGGTTACCTGTTGACTGCAGGTTGAGCCATTGGGGTGCGGTTGCAACATGGGAGCAGGTTGTTTAATGATGGCCTTTTTACACTATTGGATCGCCATTCACATGGCAATTTCATATTGGGGAGGTCAATCAAGTGCTAAGGTCTGGCATTCCTGAAGTTGGTTTCCAGCTTCCGGCCATTTCCTGCTTCGACAGCGTTACGTCAAAGGCGTAGTTTATCAAGGTCAACATTGATTCTCTTGCGAGAGGTTCATATGAGAGATTCGGAGGAGTTTGACTAGTATGGATGGACTGAGAGTGATGCTGCTCCGCCTGCCGCGACGCCAGAAGCGTGCGCTTCAAGTGATTGCTGATGTCGTGCTGGTCACGTTTGCACTCTGGATGGCGTTTGTCGTGCGCCTGGGTATCGAAGAACTGGTCAACCCTTTGCGGGTCCACACTTGGCTTTTTATCAGTGCCCCTCTGGTCGCCATACCCTTGTTCATTAGATTTGGCATGTATCGTGCTGTGATGCGTTATTTCGGGAACGATGCATTGATCGCCATCATCAAGGCGGTCAGCCTATCCGCCCTGATGCTGGCTTTCATCGTGTATTGGTCCAGCAACCACGAGGAAGTCATCCCGCGCTCCATTATTTTCAACTATTGGTGGTTGAGCCTTGTGATGGTTGGGGGGCTGCGTCTTGCCATGCGTCAATACTTCATGGGGGACTGGTTCACTGCCGCAAGACACGTCCCGTTCACCCATCGCGACGACGCCCTGACAAAGGTAGCGATTTACGGTGCCGGTGTAGCGGGTAACCAACTGGTCGCTGCGTTACGCATGGGGCGGGTGATGAGACCGGTCGCTTTCATCGATGACGATAGTGACATTGCCGACAGGATCATTTCTGGTTTGCAGGTGTTCAAGCCCAAGCACATCCAGCAGATGATTGAGGTTACCGGTGCTCAGGAGATCTTGCTGGCACTTCCGTCATCGACTCGTGCGCGGCGCAGAGAAATCCTCAATCTGCTTGAAGGTTTTCCACTTCATGTTCGTAGCGTCCCAAGTTTTACCGATCTGGCGAGTGGCCGGGTCAGGGTCGAGGATATCCAGGAAGTCGATATCGCAGACCTGCTCGGGCGCGATCCAGTGCCAGCCCAACCTGATTTGCTGGAGCGTTGCATCAAGGGCAAGGTCGTTATGGTCACCGGTGCAGGCGGCTCTATCGGATCGGAACTGTGCAGGCAGATTTTCACACTGGGGCCGATGACCCTGATTTTGTTCGAACATAGTGAGTTTAATCTTTACAGCATTTTGTCGGAGCTGGAACAGCGAGGTACTCGTAAGTCGGTGCCTGTGCGTCTTCTATCGATCCTTGGCTCAATCCGGCATCAGGAAAAGCTTCTGGATGTAATGAAGACGTGGAAGGTGGACACCGTTTACCACGCAGCAGCGTACAAGCATGTGCCAATGGTCGAGCACAACATTGCCGAGGGTGTGCTGAATAATGTCATCGGGACGCTAAATACGGCGCAGGCTGCGCTGCAATCGGGTGTTTCGAATTTCGTACTTATCTCAACGGACAAGGCGGTCCGACCGACGAATGTCATGGGCAGCACCAAGCGCTTGGCAGAGTTGACCCTTCAAGCACTTAGCCGAGAGGTTGCGCCAGTATTGTTTGGCGACAAGGCCAATATTTCGCGAGTGAACAAGACCCGTTTTACCATGGTGCGATTCGGCAATGTACTGGGATCATCTGGTTCGGTGATTCCCCTATTCCATAGTCAGATCAAATCCGGTGGTCCGTTGACCGTTACTCATCCGAAGATAACCCGCTACTTCATGACTATTCCCGAAGCTGCCCAGTTGGTGATACAGGCCGGTTCGATGGGGCAGGGGGGGGACGTCTTTGTGTTGGATATGGGGGAACCGGTGAAAATCGCCGAACTGGCAGAGAAGATGATTCATTTAGCGGGCCTGAGTATTCGGTCTGAGCGCAATCCCCAAGGCGATATCTCCATCGAGTTCACCGGGCTGCGTCCCGGCGAGAAATTGTATGAAGAGTTGTTGATCGGAGACAACGTCAGCGCGACGGAACATCCAATGATTATGACTGCCAATGAAGACCATCTGCCTTGGGATCTGTTGAAGCTTAAGTTGAACGATCTGCTCGCTGCTGTGGAGCGTGATGACTATGGGCGAGTGCGCCAGCTTCTGCGCGAGACCGTCAATGGTTATTCGCCGGATGGCGAAATCGTCGACTGGATCTACCAACAGCGTCGGTTGGAACCCTGATTGTTACACAAACGGTAACGTACGCATTTTTGACAGGCGTCCAGCATCGCCTAAGTTTGAGAGGCAGCTTCGGAAAAGCTGCTTCTCTCTTATTGATGTCATGGAGCGTCACTCATGCGTACTGGCTATTTATACTCTTTGGTTTTTGCCCTTCTGACCAGCGCTTCTGCAGCTGTTGTTGCTGCACCGGCGGTTAAACTCGATACAGTGGCCGCGCAGCAGGCTACGCAAGTGTCAGCGAAACCACAGAGTGACAAGGTCGATCTCAATGGGGCTGACGCCGCTACGCTGCAGCGCGAGCTGTCAGGGATAGGTGAAGCCAAGGCCAAGGCGATTGTTGCCTATCGTGAGAGTAATGGAGGCTTTTCATCGGTGGATGAGTTGCTGGAGGTCAAAGGCATTGGCAAGGCGCTGCTGGACAAGAATCGCGATAAGCTGGAAGTGAACTGAGCCGTGAACCAAGTGAGGCCGGTCGAATATGACCGGCTTCTTTGCGTGGTGACGGTAAAAATCTGAAGGATTTTTATAACCGGATCCAACCTCAGGATAAGCTCTTCGTAACGCTTGCCCACCGCTACTTCAGTGAACAAGGACTTGCGCCATGTACAAAGACTACCCAGCCGCCTATCAAACCAGCAAAGGCTCAGCCCTGCAGGTGGATAAGCCGTTCTACGACCGCATCCGCACCCAGCAGGACAAGCGCACGCTGATCGATCAATTCGAAGTACCCATTCGTACCGGTCGCGCCTGGCACGTTCCGGCCGGGCATGTGTTCCGTGTTACCACGCCTGTAGGCCCGCAAGTAGGCGACTTCAATGTCTGGAACGCCCACGATCCGCGGGAGCGGTTATGGGCGGCGCGCACGCGCCAGCTCCAGGGGGCGCATGTCAGTACCCATGATCGGTTGTGGTCAAACCTGCCTTTCCTGCGGCCCTTGGTCACCATCACCGACGACAGCCTCGCCGGCTACGGTATCGACGAGCATGGCGGGCGGTTGCATGACCTGCTGGGTACACGCTGCGACCCCTACGTGAACAAGATGCTGACCGGTGAGGATTTCCACCATCATTGTCACTCCAATCTGACCCGTGCGGTATTGCCCCACGGCCTGACGGAGTTCGACGTTCACGATGTGTTGAACATTTTCCAATGCACCGGACTCAATCACGACGACATGTACTTCATGAAGGCCTGTCCGGCGCAGAAGGGCGATTACCTGGAGTTTTTTGCCGAGATTGATTTGCTCTGCGCGCTGTCTACCTGCCCCGGTGGCGATCTTTCGCTGGCAATGTGGGGGCCGGATGCGCAGGATCCGCTCAGCGTCTGTCGTCCGCTGGGGGTAGAAATCTATCGGTTGGAGGATTCATTGCTCAAGGGCTGGAGCCAGCCTGAGCGGGCCGCTTACAAGGGGCTGCATGGTTTGCAGGTTGCCAAGGCGGATTGGGAGAAGTAGCGCAGCGGCGACCTGCGTGGGGCTTTTTGTGGCGAGGGAGCTTGCTCCCGCTGGGCTGTGTAGCAGCCCCAAGTCACAACGCAATCCAACCTGACACACCGCGCCAAAAAGATTGGGGCCGCTTCGCGCTCCAGCGGGAGCAAGCTCCCTCGCCACGAGTCGGTTGCGGCCTATTAAAAATCAACGATCCTTGGCCTCTTTCGCATCCATCTCGGCATTACGTTCGGCAACGCGCTTACGCTGTTCTTCTGTCAGTTCGACCTTGTTGGCGGTGTCGCGCAATAGCATCAGGCCGCCGACGATCGAGCCGATTGCAACGATCAGAATCAACCAGGCATACCAGGGCATAGGGCTCTCCTTGAGGCGGGCCGGTGGGTGTTCTTTCACCCGATCCGCCACGCTTACCATGTATGAGCGAAGTTCGTTCGCAGTGGTTCAATACTACGCCTGTTCCATCGCATGTATCGAACCGCACGGGCAGCCTCACGCCAAAGCCTGCGCTCATTCTTTACAGATTCTTTATCCCCCGAACCCGTTCTCGATCTCGCGCCTTTACACCCTCCCTGCCAACAATCACTCCACCCACGGCACGACGCCGTACCACGGAGAAAAACCCATGAGCGTTCTGGACGGGGTGTCACTGCTGCTGGCAGTGGGGCTGTTCATTTATCTACTGGTCGCGCTGTTGCGCGCGGATCGGAACTAGGAGCGGCTATGCACAGTTATGACTATTGGCTGATCCTCGCTTTCTTCGCGGTGGTCCTGCTGCCGGCGCCGTTGCTCGGGCGCTTCTACTACAAGGTGATGGAAGGCCAGCGCACCTGGCTGACGCCGATCCTTGGTCCGGTCGAGCGCGGTTGTTACCGCATCGCCGGCGTCGATCCGCAAGCCGAGCAGAGCTGGCAGAAATACACGCTGGCGCTGCTGGCGTTCAACCTCGCCGGTTTCCTACTACTGTTCGCCATCCTGCTGTTGCAGGATCACCTACCGCTCAACCCGCAGAACCTCCCGGGCCAGGAGTGGACGCTGGCGTTCAACACCGCCGTCAGTTTCATGACCAACACCAACTGGCAGGCTTACAGCGGTGAAGCTTCGCTGAGTTACCTGAGCCAGATGGTTGGCCTGACCGTGCAAAACTTTGTCAGCGCCGCCACTGGCCTGGCGGTGCTGGTGGCGCTGTGTCGCGGGATCGGGCGCAAGAGCGCCGCGACGCTGGGCAACTTCTGGGTCGACATGACCCGCGCCACCCTCTATGGACTGTTGCCGCTGTGTTTGTTGCTGGCATTGTTCCTGGTGTGGCAGGGCGTGCCGCAGACCTTCGCCCAGTATGTGCATGGGATGACGCTGCAGGGCGCGGATCAGGTGATTCCCCTGGGGCCGGCCGCCAGTCAGATAGCGATCAAGCAGCTGGGTACCAACGGCGGCGGATTCTTCGGCGTCAACTCCGCGCATCCGTTCGAGAACCCGACGGCCTGGAGCAATCTGTTCGAACTCGCTTCGATCATTCTGATTCCCGCCGCACTGGTGTTCACCTTCGGCCATTACGTCAAGGACCTGCGCCAGAGCCGGGCGATCATCGCCTGCATGCTCGCACTGTTCTTGATCGGCGGTGCTACGTCGTTGTGGGCCGAGTTCCAGCCCAACCCGGCCCTGGACAATCCAGCCGTTGAACAGGCCGCGCCCATGGAAGGCAAGGAGTCACGCTTCGGTACCACCGCCACGGTGTTGTGGTCGGTGACTACCACGGCGGCGTCCAACGGGTCGGTCAATGCTATGCACGACAGCCTCAATCCTCTCAGCGGGATGGTGGCGCTGGTGAACATGATGGTCGGCGAGGTGATCTTCGGCGGCGTCGGTGCAGGTCTCTACGGGATGTTGCTGAACGTGTTAATCGCGGTGTTCCTGGCCGGACTAATGATCGGCCGCACTCCGGAGTACCTGGGCAAGAAACTCGGCGCCAGGGAAGTGCAACTGCTGGTGGTGACGTTGCTGGTGATGCCCGTGAGCGTGCTGGTGCTGGGCGCTATCGCTGCGAGCCTGCCCGGGCCGGCCGCGGCGGTGAGCAATCCCGGCGCCCACGGGTTTAGCCAGTTGCTCTATGCCTACACCTCGGCCGGCGCGAATAACGGTTCGGCCTTCGGCGGTTTCAGCGCGAATACGCCGTTTCACAACCTGATGCTGGGCCTGGGCATGTTGATCGGTCGATTCGGTTACATCCTGCCGGTGCTGGCACTGGCGGGCAGCCTGGCGCTGAAGAAAACCGCGCCGATCGGCCAGAACAGCTTTCCCACCCATGGCCCGCTGTTTGTGACCCTGCTGACCGTGACCATCCTGCTGGTGGGTGGCCTGACCTTCCTGCCGACCCTGGCCTTGGGGCCGATTGCCGAACACCTGAGCCTGGGTTTCTGAGGAGCTGATGATGAATATGCCAATGAGCAAAGCCGTCGTCGCCAAGGCGTCGGAACAACCGAAAACCAACCTGTCAGCCCTGTGGCGACCAGCGTTGATGCAAGCCTTCGTCAAGCTCGATCCACGCCAGTTGCACCGCGCTCCGGTGATGCTGGTGGTGGAGCTGACGGCAATCCTCACCACCGTGTTGTGCTTCATTCCCGACAGCGCCGTGCCAACCTTTGTCGCTGCGCAAATCGCCTTGTGGCTTTGGTTTACCGTGTTGTTCGCCAACTTCGCCGAAGCCCTGGCAGAAGGGCGCGGCAAAGCCCGGGCCGACAGTCTCAAGGCCGGCAGTGAGGGCCTGAGCGCCCGCCGCCAGACTGCCGCTGGCTTCGAGGTGATCCCGGCCACGCGTTTGCGCAAGGGTGACGTGGTGCGCGTCGCTGCCGGGGAAATGATCCCTGGCGACGGCGAAGTCATCGAGGGCATCGCGGCGGTCAACGAGGCGGCGATTACCGGTGAATCGGCGCCGGTCATTCGTGAATCCGGTGGTGATCGCTCGGCCGTCACCGGCAACACGCGCCTGGTCTCCGATTGGTTGCTGGTGCGGATTACCAGCAACCCGGGCGAGTCGACCCTGGACCGCATGATCGCCTTGGTCGAAGGCGCCAAGCGCCAGAAGACCCCGAACGAAGTTGCGCTGGATATCCTGCTGATCGGCTTGACGCTGATCTTCCTGTTGGTGGTGGTGACCCTGCAACCGTTCGCCCATTTCGCCAATGGCAACTTGCCGTTGGTCTTCCTGGTGGCGCTGTTGGTGACCTTGATTCCCACCACCATCGGCGGCCTGTTGTCGGCCATCGGCATCGCCGGGATGGACCGGCTGGTGCGCCTGAACGTGATCGCCAAGTCCGGTCGCGCGGTGGAGGCGGCGGGGGACGTGCATGTGCTGATGCTGGACAAGACCGGCACCATCACCTTTGGTAATCGTCGCTGTGCGGCGGTGCATGCCGCCCCTGGGGTGAGCGCCAGGGAGCTGGCCGAAGGCGCGCTGTTTGCCTCGCTGGCCGACGACACGGCCGAAGGCAAGTCCATCGTCGAGTATCTGCGAGGGTTGCATCCGCTGCCCGAGCCGGGCCTCGAGTCACTGACCGCCGTGCCGTTCAGCGCCGAAACCCGTTTGTCCGGTGTCGATTACCAAGGGCGCATTTACCGCAAGGGCGCCGTGGATTCGTTGCTGGATTTCATCGGCATGCCGCGCAGCGAGTTGCCGTCGGCACTGGCCCGGGAGGTCGACAGGATCGCCCAGAGCGGTGGTACGCCCTTGTTGGTGTGCGCGGACGGCAGGCTGCTGGGTGTCATTCATCTCAAGGACGTGGTCAAGCCCGGCATCCGTGAGCGGTTTGCCGAACTGCGCAAGTTGGGGATCCGCACGGTGATGGTCACTGGCGACAACCCGCTGACCGCCGCCGCGATTGCCGCAGAGGCGGGCGTCGACGACGTGCTGGCCGAGGCCACGCCGGAGAAGAAGCTGGCGCGGATTCGTCATGAGCAGAACGACGGTCGGCTGGTGGCCATGTGTGGTGACGGCGCCAACGACGCACCAGCGCTGGCCCAGGCCGATGTCGGCATGGCAATGAACGACGGCACCCAGGCAGCGCGGGAGGCGGCGAACATGGTCGATCTCGACAGCGACCCGACCAAGTTGTTGGACGTGGTGCAGATCGGCAAGGAACTGCTGGTGACCCGTGGGGCCCTGACGACGTTCTCCATCGCCAACGACGTCGCCAAGTACTTCGCGATCCTGCCGGCGCTGTTCGCCTCGATTTATCCGCAGCTTGGGGTGTTGAACGTGATGCACCTGAGCAGTCCGCAGAGCGCGATTCTCTCGGCGATCGTTTTCAACGCGCTGATCATCGTGGTGTTGATTCCCCTGGCCTTGCGTGGGGTACGGGTGCAAGCAGCCAGCGCGGCGGCGCTGTTGCGGCGCAATCTGTTGATCTATGGCCTGGGCGGGATCGTGGTGCCGTTCGTGGGGATCAAGATGATCGATATGTTGCTGAAGGCGTTGGGGCTGGTTTGAGTTTGTCGCCGATCGATGAAGTT
>NZ_JALJDX010000189.1 GCF_022952855.1 Pseudomonas sp. RGM2987
TGTCAGCTGAATCCTCATTCCTGACACGCCGCATTCGCGAGCAAGCCCGCTCCCACAAGGGCGGTGTGTTGTCTTAAGGATTCAGCGCAGTCCGAAGCGCCTCGCTCAACTGCCCATACACCTCATTGATCTCCGGCACCACGCTCTGCAAGCGCAGGAAATCGTGGATCAGTGCGCTGTACTCGATCACTTCCACCGCAACGCCCTGCGCCTGCAAATGCCGGGCATAGGCGCGGCCTTCATCGAGCAAGGGGTCATGCCCGGCCAGGGCGATCAGGGCGCGAGCCATGCGTGGGTGTGCCTCGGCCAGCAACGGTGAAAAGCGCCAGTCCAGGCGATCAGCCGGCTCGTTGGCGTAGTGCCGGTAGAACCATTCCAGGGTTTGGCTTTCCAGCAGATAGCCTTCGCCGAACAGTTCGGTGGAGGGGCTGCTGGTCGAGGCGTCGGTCACCGGATAACACAACAGTTGGAAGCATGGCGTGACTGCCAGCGCGCCCGGCTCCAGCGCCGATTGCAGCGCCAGCACGGTTGCCAGGGTCGCACCAGCACTGTCACCGCCCAAGGCCACGCGGCTGATGTCCAGGCCTTCGGCACGGGCCTGTTGCGCAAGCCAGGCCAGGGCATCGGCGCCGTCGTTCAGTGGCGTCGGGAACCGGTGCTCGGGGGCCAGCCGATAGCCCACCGACAACACCGCGCAGGGCGTGCGTGCGCAGAATTCGCGGCAGACCCCGTCATGGGAATCGAGACTGCCGACCACGTAGCCGCCGCCGTGAAAGTACACCAGCACCGGCAACACCCAGGCTGTCGCCGTGGCAGGTCGATACAACCGCAGCGTCAGCGGCGCACCGTCCCGTGCGACACATTCGTGGGCCGCGCATTGCACATCCGCCGGGGCGCCCCAGCGCAACTGCACGGTGGTGCGCTCGAACGCTTCACGGGCCTGGGCCGGCGTCGAGAGGTGAAACGGCCCGGCGCCGTCCGTCTGGCTTTGGTCGGCCAGGTCGAGGAAGGCGTTGAGTTCCGGATGCAAGGACATCACAGTTTCCTTATGAAATAGCCATGGATAAAAGACCAGGATTGACACCAACCCCCTGTTGCGAGGGAGCTTGCTCCCGCTCGGCTGCGCAGCAGCCGCAAAAAGCTGGGGGCCGCTTCGCGCCCCAGCGGGAGCAAGCTCCCTCGCCACGGTATGCGCCTGGCAGTGCCATAGATACTGCGCCTGGCAGTGCCACAGTTACTGCGCCCGGCGGGCTCATCCTGGTTAAACAATAAACCCGCGCCTGGATTCAGGCCGCCTGCTCCACACAATGCTCGATCAGCGCCTCCAGCTCCGCCTGGTACTCGCGCATCAGGCGCTCGACGGTCTCGGCGCGATAGCGGCGTTTGCTGAACACGCAGCGCAGGGCCAGTCGCCCGTCGTACACCTGCCCCACCACTTCCAGCCAGTTGCCCAATGCCGCGTGGGGGCTGTAGCAGCTGCCGTAGCTTTCGGCGGCCGGCACCAGCAGCGCCTTGTCGTCGAAGCTCTGGTCGAACTGCCCCAGGTAGTTGAACGTCACCCGGGCCTGTGGCGCCCGGCCCAGGGTATCGGCCATCTGCTCACCGCTCATGTGCCGCAACACCCCGTACCCCAGGCCCTTGTTCGGCACGGCGGCCAACTGCCGTTGCACCGCACGCACCGAGGTGCCGATGTCGGCGTCAGGGGACGGGCTCAAGCGCACCGGGAACATGCTGGTGAACCAGCCCACGGTCCGGCTCAGGTCGATGTCCCGGAGCAGGTCCTCACGGCCATGGCCTTCGAGCTGGATCAGCACCGAAGCCTGCTCGCTCCAACGGCACAGCACCCGGCTCAGCGCTGTCAGCAGCACGTCGTTGATCTGCGTCTGGTAGACCGCTGGCACCTGTTTGAGCAGTTGCTGGGTATGCAGCTCCGACAGGTTCAGGTACGCCACCGACTGGAACTGCACCTGGTTCTTGCCACGGGGGTTGTCGCACGGCAGTTCGCTGCCCGGTTGATCGAGCTGTGCCAGCCACCAGGCTTTTTCCTGCGCATCGAAATCCGCCGCGTAGGCACGCAGCCCCTCGGCCCAGGCCCGGTAGCTGCTGGTGCGGATCGGCAGATTCGGCGTGCGGCCATCGCTGTAGGCCTCATAGGCAGTCTGCAAGTCTTGCAGCAGTACACGCCACGACACCGTGTCGATGACCAGGTGATGGATGACCATCAGCACGCGGATCTCACCATTGCCCAAGGTGACATGGGCGGTGCGCCACAGCGGCCCATTGTGCAGGTCGAGGCTGCGTTGCACCTGCTCGGCGTACAACTCGAGCTCGGCTTCATCCGCCACCTGGTGTTGCCACAGCAACGGTTCGCTCGCCCACTGCGCCTGGGTCTCGGCCAGCGACTGATAGTGTTGCAGGTAGCGCCCGCCCACTTCGCTGAAGCGCAAACGCAGGGCGTCGTGTTGCTGCATCATGCCCCGCAGCGCCAGTTCCAGCGCCGTCAGGTTCAAGGCCTGGCGGGCCCGCAGCATCAGCGCCTGGTTGTAATGATGCGGCTCGCTCATGTGCTGGTCGAACAGCCACTGCTGGATCGGGATGAGGTTGAACTGGCCCTCGACCGCGACCTGGGTCACGTCCTCGACGACCGCCGAAACCGTGCGCTCGCGCTGTTGGAAAATCGCCTCGATGGTCTGGCCGCGCATCAGGTCGCGCAACTTGAGGTCCATCTTCAGTTCCGGGTGATTGCGCACCCGCGACACCACTTGCAGGCTGAGAATCGAATCGCCCCCCAGCTCGAAGAAGTTGTCGGTGATGCCGACCCGCTCGACCTGCAACACCTGCGCCCAGATCTGCGCCAACAACTGCTCGTCGCGTGTGCGTCCGGGCACATACTCGGCGCTCTTGAACTCCGGCTCCGGCAGGGCCCGGCGATCCAGTTTGCCGTTGGGGGTCACCGGCAACGCCTCCAGGCAGATGATCTGCGCCGGCACCATGTAGTCCGGCAACTGCGCACGCAGGTCAGCTTTAAGTTGATCGCCGATGGCCACACCGTCGGGTGTCACCACGTAGCCGATCAGTTGCTTGCCCGAGGCACCGTCCCGAGCGATCACCACGGCGTCGCTGACGTCTGCCTGTTGCCGCAGGCTGGCCTCGACCTCGCCCAGTTCGATACGGAAACCGCGAACCTTGATCTGATGGTCGATGCGTCCCACGTAATCGAGCACCCCGTCGGCCCGCTGACGCACCAGGTCGCCGCTGCGGTACAGCCGATCACCCGGCTGGCCGAACGGGTCCGGTACGAAACGCTCGGCACTCAGGTCGGCCCGGCGATGATAGCCACGGGCGATGCCCTGGCCGCCGATGTACAGCTCACCGGCAATGCCCGGCGGCAGCGGGTTGAGGCTCTCGTCCAGCACATACAAGGCACGCTCGCCCACCGCCCGGCCGATGGGCGCATAGGCCGCTTCGCAGCGCTGGCTGGCCGGCACCTTCCACAGCATCGGCGTGACCACGGTCTCCGTCGGACCGTAGCCGTTGGTGAAGAACTGCGGACGCAGCGCGGCTTTCACTTGTTCGAAGGTCTGTTCCGGAACCGCGTCGCCACCAAAGCAGTACACCCGCACCGGCGGCGCCAGCCGGCTGTTGGTGGCGTATTCGGCCAACTGCTTGAGGTAGGCCGGCGGGAAACAGGCGATGGTGATGCCATGTCGGTGCAAGGCATCAAAGGTCTGCTCCGGGGTCCACAGCGCCCCATCCCGGATCACCAGGGTGCCGCCGCTCAACAGCGTGCTCAACCAGCGCTCGTGGGCCCCGTCAAAGGCGAACGACATGAAATGCAGCTCGCGGGTGTGTTCGTCCATGTCATACAGCGCGGCGATGGCCTGGCAATGCATGCTCATCGGACCGTGGGCGACAGCGACGCCTTTGGGCCGACCGGTGGAACCGGAGGTGTAGATCAGGTAGGCCAAATTATCGCCGAGCACACCGCTGCGCGGCGCTAGCTCGCTGTAGCCATGGCCGTCGAACGTGTCGATGGCCAGGTGCGCCAGGCCTTCGACATTCGGCAGGCGCGCCTGGACGTGACTGTGAGTCAGCAACAGCGCCATGGCCGAGTCGTCGATCATGAACGCCAGGCGCTCAGGGGGATAGTCGATATCCAGCGGCACATAAGCCGAACCGCTTTTCATCACCGCCAGCAGCGCCACGACCATCTCCACCGAGCGCTCCAGGGCCACGCCGACCACCACTTCCGGGCCGGCGCCGAGCTCGATCAAGCGCTGCGCCAGGCGATTGGCCCGCCGTTCCAGCTCGCCATGGCTCAGGGTCTGCTCGCCACACACCAGCGCCGTGGCCTGCGGACGCGCCAGCGCATGACGGCTGATCAGCTCCGGCAACAACTGCGCCTGATAATCGGCGCCGGGCGCGGCGCTCCATTGCTCGAAGGCTTGCCACTGTTGAGCCGACAGGCGTTGCAGGTTGCCCAGCCGCGCCTGGGGCGCTTTGATCATCGCCTCCAGAGTGTCTTCCAGGCAGCGGCGGATCTGCTCCACGGCTTCGACGCTGAAGGCGTTGCGCAGGAACAGGTACTCGATGGACAACTGCTCACCGAGGTTGACCGCCAGGTCCATCGGGAAGTTGGTCACGTCATGGTTACGTGACTCGCCGAAGCTCAGCCCGGTGTCCTGCTGGTCCCCCAGGCGCTCATCGATCGGGTAGTTCTCGAACACGATGATGCTGTCGAACAACCCTTGCCCACCCAGCCCGGACCAGCGCTGGATATCCGCCAGCGGCGCATGGGCGTGCTCACGCAGGTCCAGGTTGTAGGCCTGCAACTGCTGCAACCATTGGTCCAGAGGTTGTCGAGGGTCCAGGGTCTGGATCACCGGTAGCGTGTTGATGAACAGACCCAGAATGTTGTCGGCATTGGCCAACCCCGCCGGGCGCCCGGCGACGGTCGCGCCGAAGACCACGGTGTCCTGCCCGGTGAAGCGTTGCAACAACAGCAGCCATGCGCCCTGGATCAAGGTGTTGGGGGTGATGTGCAAAGCCCGGCAAGCTTGCTGCAAGCGCTCGGTCTGCCCGGCGTCCCAATGGGAATACAGCGCTTGGTGCCCCGGCAGCGCCTCGACGTGGCGCGGGTACATCGCCTGATTGAGCGAGGTCGGTTGCTCCAGCACCTGGAGCCGGCCGCGCCAGAAATGCTCCAGTGCGCCCTGGTCCTGGCGTTGCAGCCACTGGATGAACTCGCGGTAACGCCCGTTACGGCTTTGCACCTGCCCGTGGGCATAGAACTGCAGCACCTCGCCAAACAACCGCGAACTGCTCCAGCCATCCATCAGGATGTGGTGACAGGTCCAGATCATCTGGTAGCGGTCGTCTTCCAGGCGCAGCAGCAGTACCCGTTGCAACGGTGCCTGGCTCAGGTCGAAACCGGCCAGGTAATCGGCGGCGGCCCGTTCGCTGATGGCCTGCTCGATGCTGTCCTGGTCGCTGCTGTCCTGGTCGCTGCTGTCTCGCGAGCGCCAGTCCTCGACCTGCAACGGCAGCTCGACCTGGCGATGGACGACCTGCACCGGCGCGCCCAGGCCATCCTGCCAGTGGAAACTGGTGCGCAGGATGTCTTCGCGCTCGATCACCGAGGCCCAGGCACGGGCGAAACGTTCGGTGTCCAGGCCCTGCACCGGCAGGCTGATCTGGTTGATGTACAGGCCACTGCTGTCGTCGGCCAGGGTGTGGAACAACATGCCATCCTGCATCGGCGACAGCGGGTAGATGTCCTCGATCTGCGCCACGGGCACCGGCAGCCGGTCCAGTTGTGCCTGGGTCAGGCGGGCCAGCGGGAAGTCCGAAGGGGTCAGGCCCCGGGACTCTTCGGTGCAGCAATGGTCGATCAGGTGCTGCAACGCCACGGCGTAGGCATCGGCCAATTGCTGGAGCGTGGCTTCGTCGAAGACATCGCGACTGAAGGTCCAGTCCAGGGACAGTTCGCCGTTGAACACCCGACCGTTGATGGTCAGCCAGTTGCTCAGCGCGACGTCATCGCCGTGACCGGCGCCACTGCCCTCTTCACTCGGCACGAACAGCGCCTGTTCATCGAAACTCTGGTCGAACTGCCCGAGGTAGTTGAAGGTAATTCGCGCCTCGGGCAGCTTCGCCAGGCGCTGCTGGCTTTCTTCAGTGCCCAGGTAACGCAGCACGCCATAGCCCAGGCCCTTGTTCGGCACTGCGCGCAGTTGCTCCTTGACCCGCTTGATCGAATCGCCCAGGTCGGCCGATGGGGTCAGCATCACCGGGAATAGGCTGGTGAACCAGCCCACGGTGCGGCTCAGGTCGACGCCGTCGAACAGTTCCTCGCGGCCATGGCCTTCAAGCTGTACCAGGCACGCCGGCTGCGCCGTCCACCGGCAGATCACCTGGGCCAGGGCGCACAGCAGCAGGTCATTGACCTGGGTCCGATAGGCCGTTGGCGCCTGCTTGAGCAGGCGCTGGGTCTGCGCGGCGTCCAGCCGCGTGCTGACCGAACGGCCATGCCGCGAGGCCTGGCTGCCTTCCGGGCGGGCCCGTGGCAACGGCGGCAAGGGTTGGTCGAGTTGCCCGGTCCAATAGGCCAGTTCCCGCTGCAACGGCTCGCTGCGTGCGTAATCCTGCAACTGCGCGGCCCAGGCCTGGAACGCGGTGGTCTTGGCCGGCAGGGCAACCGGCTGCTGGGCGAGCAGTTGTCGGTAGGCGGTTTGCAGGTCTTCCAACAGCACCCGCCACGACACACCGTCCACCACCAGGTGGTGGATCGCCAGGTGCAGGCGGGAACTGCCGTCCTGCACCGCGATCAGGCTGCACCGCAGCAACGGCCCCTGTTGCAGGTCGAGGCTGCGTTGCGCCTGCTCGGCGATGGCCAGGATCTCATCGGCGTTCTCTGCGCTGCGCAGCCAGAGGTCCGGCACCTGCTCGCCCAGCACTTGGTGACTGGCGTGCCAGCGACCGTCGCTCGCCTGGGTGAAGCGCAGGCGCAGCGCATCATGCTGGGCCAGCACCTGCCCGAGCGCCTGGCGCAGGCAGGCCACGTCCAGTGGTTCACGTGGCGTCAGCATCACCGACTGGTTCCAGTGCTCGCGGTGCGGGATGTCGCTGGCGAAGAACCAGTGCTGCATCGGCAGCAGATGACTGTCACCGGTGACCGGGCCTTGATCGATGGCGCCGTCATCGCTGGCGATGGCGACCCGGGCCAGGGCCTGGATGTTCTGGTGCAGGAACAGGTCCTTGGGCGTCAGGCCGATGCCTTGTTGCCGCGCACGGCTGACCACCTGGATCGCGTTGATCGAATCGCCGCCCAGGGCGAAGAAGTTGTCGGCGGTGCCGACCCGGGCCACGCCGAGCACCGCCTGCCAGATCTGCGCCAGCGCTTGTTCAGTGGCGTTGACCGGCGCCGTGAAGTCCTGTTGCAACGGGGCCAGGTCCGGCGCTGGCAGCGCCTTGCGGTCGAGCTTGCCGTTCGGGCTCAGCGGCATCTGGTCCAGCAGGCTCAGGTGCGTCGGCACCATGTGCTCCGGCAGGGTCAGGCGTAGATGGGCCAACAGCACCTCGCGCAGCTCGGGCCAGTCGCGGGCCTCGCTCGCGCTGCCGACCACGTAGCCGCTCAGGACCTTGCCGCTCGGGCTGTCCTGGGCGACCACCACCGCTTCCCGCACGGCGGCGTACTCCAGCAGGCGCGCTTCGATTTCCCCCAGTTCAATGCGAAAACCACGGACCTTGACCTGATGGTCGATGCGGCCGATGTATTCGATCACGCCGTTGGGGCGATAGCGCGCCAGGTCACCGGTGCGGTACAGGCGCTCGCCCGCCACGAACGGGCTGACGACGAAACGCTCGGCCGTCAGTTCGGGACGCCGATGGTAACCGCGCGCCAGTCCCTGGCCGCTGAGGTACAGCTCACCATTGACGCCGCTCGGCACCGGGTTCAATTCGTCGTCGAGGATGTAGGTCATCAGGTTGCCGATCGGCTCGCCAATCGGCACCGCATCGCGGCCTTCATCGCGGCAGGTCCAATGGGTCACGTCGATGGCCGCTTCGGTCGGGCCGTACAGGTTGTACAGGTTGGCCTTCGGCAATTTGGCGAACACCTGCTGCTGGGCATCCACCGGCAGGGCTTCGCCGCTACAGACGATGCGGGTCAGGCTGGTGCAACGGCTGACGCTGGCATCGAGCATGAACGCTTGCAACATCGACGGCACGAAATGCAGGGTGGTGATGCTTTCGCGCTCGATCAGGCTGACCAGCTTCTGCGGATCGCGATGATCGCCCGGTGCCGCGACCACCAGGCGCACGCCGGTCATCAACGGCCAGAAGAATTCCCAGACCGACACGTCGAAACTGAACGGGGTCTTTTGCAGGACGCTGTCGCCGGCACCCAGCTCATAGGCCTGTTGCATCCAGCACAGGCGGTTGGTCAACGCCCCATGACTGTTGCCCGCGCCTTTGGGCCTGCCGGTGGAGCCTGAGGTGTAGATCACATAAGCGAGGTTCTGCGCCACCGCCCGGGCCGGTGGATTGTCGGTAGGATAGTCCCGCAGCCAATCGTCATTCCCATCCAGCACCAAGGTCTTGAGACCACCCCCTGTGGGAGCGAGCTTGCTCGCGATGGCGTCGGCACCCTCAACATCATCATTGACTGAACCACCGCTATCGCGAGCAAGCTCGCTCCCACAGGACAGTGGTAGCTGGTCAAGCAACAAACCTTGGGTCAGCAACCATTCGATGCCACTGTCCTCGATCATGTAGGCCAGGCGCTCCGGTGGATACTCCGGGTCCAGCGGCACATAGGCGCCACCGGCCTTGAGGATCGCCAGCAGCCCGACGACCATTTCCACGCTGCGGTGCACGCAAATGCCCACCAGTACATCCGGGCCGATGCCGCGTTCGATCAGGCCATGGGCCAGGCGGTTGGCGCGGGCATTGAGTTCGGCGTAGCTCAACGCTTGCCCGTCGAACACCAACGCCTCGGCCTGAGGCGCACGCTCGACCTGGGCTTCGATCAACTGATGGACCGGTATGTGATTCGGATAATCGGCCCGGGTGCGGTTCCAGTCCTGGACGATCAGTCGCCGCTGTGCGCCGTCGAGCATCGGCAGTTCGCCGATGCGCTGGGCCGGGTTGGCGACAATCGCCCGCAGCAGGTTCAGCCAGTGCTCTGCCAGGCGGGCGACGGTGGCCGGTTCGAACAGGTCGCTGGCATAGGTCAGCGCCGCGCCGAGGCCTTCGGCGTACTCGAAGGTGTCCAGGGCCAGGTCGAACTGTGCCGTGCCGCTGTCCCAGGTCAGTTGCTCCAGGCTCAAGCCGGGCAATGCCGCGAGATCGCGGCGAACCTCGCTGGCATGGTTGAACATCACCTGGAACAGCGGCGTGTGGCTCAGGTTGCGGGCCGGGGCCAGCAGCTCCACCAATTGCTCGAACGGCAGGTCCTGATGGGCCTGTGCACCGAGTGCCCGTTGCTTGACCTGACGCAGCAACTGGTCGAAGCCGAGGTTGCCTTCGATGTCGGCCTTGAGCACCTGGGTGTTGACGAAGAAACCCAGCAAACGCTCGGTTTCCACTCGATTGCGGTTGGCGACCGGCACGCCGACGCGGATGTCGTTCTGACCGCTGTAGCGGTGCAGCAACGTTTGGAAGGTCGCGAGCAACAGCATGAACAGCGTGCTGCCGTGCTGCTGGGCCAAGCGCTTGAGACCCTCGGCCAGGGCTGGCTCGATCACGATGGGCAGGCGTGCGCCGCGATAGCTCTGTTGCACCGGACGCGGCCGGTCGGTCGGCAACTCAAGAATCGGCTGCTCGCCGCCCAATTGCCCGAGCCAGTAATCAAGTTGGCGCTGCTGCTCCCCCTCCTCCAGCCATTGCCGTTGCCAGTGAGCGAAGTCGGCGTACTGGATCGGCAACGGAGCCAGCTCCGGCGCCTGGCCCTGGCTGAACCCGGCGTACAGCCGCAGCAAGTCGTCGACCATGACCTGCATCGACCAGGCATCGGAGACGATGTGGTGCTGGGTCAGGATCAATACATGGTCATCGGCCGCCAGTTGCAGCAGCTTGACCCGCAGCAAGGGCCCACGTTGCAGATCGAACGGCTGTCGCGTCTCGGCCTCGATCAGGCCGCGCAAGACGTCCGCGTCGAGGGCCGCTGGTGCTGGTTCAATGACCAGGGAAACGGGTGCAGCTGGATCGATGCGTTGCACCGGCCGTTCGTTCTCCAGCAGGAATCGGGTCCGCAGGCTCTCGTGACGCGCCACCAACGCGTCGAAGCTGTGTTGCAGGGCCTCGCGGTCGAGGCTGCCGCGCAGACGCAGTGCCGCAGGAATGTGATAGGCGCTGCTGCTCGGTTCCAGCTGCCACAGGAACCACTGGCGTTGCTGGGCGTAGGACAAGGCCAGCGGTTGCTCCCGGGCCATGCGCGGGATGCTCGACTCTGCGCTCGCCGACGCGCTGTCCATGGCTTCGACAAACCCTTGCAGGCTGTCGTGGGCGAACAACAGGCGCAACGGCACCTGGAGCTGCAATTGCTGGCGGATGCGCGACGTCACTTGCGTGGCGAGCAACGAATGCCCGCCGAGGTCGAAGAAATTGTCCTCCAGGCCGACCCGAGGCACCTTGAGCACCTCGGCCCAGATCGCCGCCACGGCCTGCTGCCGGGGCGTGACCGGGGCGACATAGGTTTTCTGCCATTGACTGGCATCGGGTCGGGGCAGCTGTTTACGGTCCAACTTGCCGTTGGGCGTCAGCGGGAAGCGCGGCAGCAGCACCAGGTGCGTCGGCACCATGTAATCGGGCAGGTTGACCTTGAGCCGGGCGATCAGGTTGTCGCGCATGGCGCCTTGCTGGTCGGGGTCCAGGGCCTGCGGTTCGACCTCTGGTACCACGTAGCCCACCAGCACTGGCCCACCGGGCGCGTCCTGAGCCAGCACCGCGGCTTCACGCACGTTGTCCTGTTCCAGCAGGCGCGCTTCGATTTCCCCTAGTTCGATACGGAACCCACGGATCTTCACCTGATGGTCGATGCGCCCCAGGTATTCGAACAACCCGTCGGCGCCGACCTGATGCCGATGGCGCGCCAGGTCACCGGTGCGGTAGAGCCGTTCGCCGGCCCGGAACGGATGCGGCACGAAGCGTTCGGCGGTCAATGCCGGGCGCTGGAAGTAACCACGGGCCAGGCCCTCGCCACCGATCAGCAACTCACCGGCGACGCCCTGGGGCACCGGCATCAGGTCGGCGCCGACGATGTACAGCGAGGTGTTGGCAATCGGCCCGCCCAGCCAGGGTTGCGCATCCGCGCTGCGCAGCGGATGCAGGGCCGACCAGATGGTGGTTTCCGTCGGGCCATAGAGGTTCCACACCTCGCCACCGAGGGCGAGCAGGCGCACCGCCAGGTCCCGGGGCAATGCCTCGCCCCCGCACAAGCATTTGCAGCCGCGCAGGCCATCGGCGTTTTCGTTGTCCAGCAGCATGCGCCAGGTCGATGGCGTGGCCTGCACCACGTTGACCTGCTCGGCTTCGATCAATGCCAGCACCGCATAGGGATCCTGGGCCACGTCCTGGCCGGTCAGCACGATGCACGCGCCGACCATCAACGGCACATAGATTTCCAGGCCGAAAATGTCGAAAGAGAACGTGGTCAGCGACAACGCCCGATCCTCGGCCGTCATGCCCGGTGCCTTGGCCATGCTCGCGACAAAGTTGCCCAGCGCACCATGGCGCACCATCACGCCCTTGGGCTTGCCGGTGGAACCGGAGGTGTAGATCGCGTAGGCCAGGTGCTCGGGATCGAGGCGCGTCGCCAGGTCGTCGCAGGCATAGCCGTCGAGCCAGTCACCGTCCTGATCCAATACCAATGTACTGACGCCGACACCGGCCCCTGTGGGAGCGAGCTCGCTCGCGATGGCGTCGGCACATCCGACATTGCCATTGACTGAACCACCGCTATCGCGAGCAAGCTCGCTCCCACAGGGGTTACGCAATGAGCTCTGGGTCAGCAGCAGCTCAATGCCACTGTCTTCGATCATGTAGGCCAGGCGATCCTGGGGGAACGCCGGGTCCAGCGGCAGATAGGCGCCGCCAGCCTTGAGGATCGCCAGCAGGCCCACCAACATGTGGGCGCTGCGCTCCACCGAGATCCCCACCAGCACATCGGCGCTCACGCCCAGGGCTTGGAGTTTTCTCGCCAGTTGATTGGCCCGGGCGTTGAGCTGCCCGTAGCTCCAGCGCTCGCCATCGATCACCAGTGCTGGAGCATCCGGGGTGCGCAGTGCTTGCGCCTCGAACAGTCGATGGACGAACCCGGCCTCGGCGGCGGGCGCGATGGCCCGATTCCAGTCGTCGAGCTGCGCCTGTTGCTGCGCCACATCGAGCAACGGCAACTCACCGATGCGCTGGCTCGGATCGGCCACGATCGCCCGCAACAGGTTCTGCCAATGCCCGGCCATGCGCGCCACCGTGCTCGCCTCGAACAGATCGCTGGCATAGATCAGCGCGGCCGCAAGCCCTTCGCTGTGCTCCACGGTTTCCAGGGTCAGGTCGAACTGCGCGGTGTGGCTGTCCCAACGCAACCCTTCGACCCGCAGCTCACCCACAGGGCCCTCACCCGCCGGACCCTGGGTCCGGTGATTGAACATGACCTGGAACAGCGGGCTATGGCTCAGGTTGCGCTCAGGCTGCAACGCCTCGACCAATTGCTCGAACGGCAAGTCCTGGTGGGCCTGGGCGCCGAGGGCGGTGTGCTTGACCTGTTGCAGCAAAGCGTCGAAGGCGTCCTGGCTTTGGACGTCGCTGGCGAGCACCTGGGTGTTGACGAAAAAGCCGATCAGGCGCTCGGTTTCGACCCGGTTGCGGTTGGCCGTGGGCACCCCCACGCGGATGTCGTTCTGGCCGCTGTAGCGATGCAGCAGGACCTGGAACGCGGCCAGCAGGATCATGAACAGACTGACGCCTTCACGCTGGGCCATTTGCTTGAGGCCATTGGCGAGCGCCTTGTCGACCGCCAGTTCCAGGCGCGCGCCGCGGTAGCTCATCACCGCCGGTCGAGGAAAGTCGGTGGGCAGCTCCAGGACCGGTTGCCGACCGCCCAGGCGGGCGGTCCAGTATTGCAACTGGCGCTCGCGCTCACCAGCCTCCAGCCAATGCCGCTGCCAGATGGCGTAGTCGGCGTACTGGATCGGCAGCGCCGGCCATTGCGGGACCTGGCCCTGGCGGAAAGCGGCGTAGCCTTGGACCAACTCCTCGACCATCACCTGCATCGACCCGCCATCGCTGATGATGTGGTGCAACGTCACGATCAACACGTGATCGTCGGCGGCTAAACGCAACAGGCGCGTGCGCAGCAGCGGCCCCTGTTGCAGATCGAACAGCTGACGGGTCTCGTCTTCGATCAGCCGACGCAACTGCTGCTCATCCGGCAGCGACTCCAGGACCTCGGCTTGCAATAACAGCGGCTCGGCGTTCTGGACCTGCTGTACGACGCGCTCACCTTGATTCACGAAACAGGTGCGCAAGCTCGGGTGACGCGCCACCAGCGCAGTGAAACTCTGCTCCAGCGCGGCGATGTCCAGCGGCCCGCGCAAGCGCAGGGCCGTGGGCATGTGATAGGCCGCGCTGTCGGGGTCCAACTGCCAGAGGAACCACTGGCGTTCCTGGGCAAAAGACAGCGGCAAGCTGTCGAACTCGGCACTGACAGGCGGAATCGGCAGGTTCGCCGGGGAAACGTTCTCTTCGAGCATCTTCTGCAAGTACAAGCGACGTTTTTCCAGCGGCAGCGTTATGAAGCGCCTGGCAATGCGTTGTGCGACAGCGGTGTCCATCAAACCTCCTCAAATTCATCGAGCAGCGCTTCAAGCTTGCTCAATTTCGACGTATTCATTTGCTCGCTGGCAGGCGCCAGTTGCGCCACAAACGCAGCGAGCACCGGGAATTGGAATAGCAACTGGGGCGTCAAGGTCAGGCCCAGTTCGAGTTGCAGGCGCGACACCGCATTCACCACCAGCAGCGAATGCCCGCCCAGTTCGAAGAAGTTGTCCCCCAGCCCGACCTGCTCGACCTTGAGCACGTCCTGCCAGATCGTCGCAACCTGGCGCTCCAGCTCGCTTTGCGGCGCCAGGTAGGCGCAATGCAGCACGCGGCTGTCCGGCGCCGGCAGCGCCTTGCGGTCAAGTTTGCCGTTGGCGGTCAGCGGCAGCCGCTCGAGAAACACCAGTTGGCTCGGGACCATGAAGTCCGGCAATTGCTCAGCCAGCCGCGCCTTGAGCCGTTCGCCCAGGCGCCCCTGGCCTGTCGCGTCGAGCGAAGCGTCGTGGCTGACGAGGTAGGCCACCAGTTGCGCACCGTTAGCGGTTTCCCGCGCCAGCACCACCGCGTCGCGCACCTCAGCCTCGGCGTGCAGGCGTGCCTCGATTTCGCCCAATTCGATGCGCAGGCCGCGGATTTTCACTTGATGGTCGATCCGACCGAGGTACTCGATCACACCGTCGGCGGCATGCCGCGCCAGGTCTCCGGTGCGGTACAGGCGACTGCCGGGGACGTGCGCGAACGGGTCGGGAATGAAACGCTCGGCGGTGAGCGCCGGGCGCTGGTGATAACCGCGAGCCAGGGAACAACCTGCGATGTGCAACTCGCCCACCGCGCCCGGCACACAAGGTAGCAAGGCGGCGTCCAGCACATAAGTGCGCACGTTATCGATCGGCCGGCCGATGGAAATGATTCGCCCGGCGGCGTCCTCGATGGCGCGTTCCACCCGATGGCTGCTGGTGTCGATGGTCGCTTCGGTCGGGCCATACAGGTTGCGCAGCTCGCCATCGAACAACGCCAGGACCCGGTGCGACAAGTCCGCGCTGAGCGCTTCGCCACCGCACAGCAGCAGGCGCAGGGAGGCCAGTTGGTCACGGGTCGCCAGCGGTATCAGTGCTTGCAGCAGCGACGGCGCCATTTGCAGCACGCTGATGCGCCAGCGCGCCACTTCAGCCCACAAGCGGGTCAGGTCAAGGTTCAGTTGCGCAGGCGCCAGCACCAGTTGCGCGCCGTTCATCAGCGGCAGCCAGAATTCCCAGACCGAGGCATCGAAGCTGATGGCGGTTTTTTGCAAGACCCGGTCAGCGGCCGTCAGTTGCAGGCACGCCTGCATCCAGTTCATGTGATTGCTCAACGCCGCGTGGCGGATGCCCACGCCCTTGGGCTTGCCGGTGGAACCGGAGGTGTAGATCAGGTACGCGAGGTTTTCACCGTCAATCGCCACGCCGGGATCGCGCTCGCTGTAGGCGTCCAGCCATTGCCCGGGTTGATCGAGTGACAGGCAGGCCACGGCAGCACCCGCGAACAGCGGCAGGACCTGGCTTTCGGTCAGCAACAAGGCAATGCCGCTGTCCTCGACCATGTACGCCAGGCGATCCTGTGGATAGGCCGGGTCAAGCGGTACATAGGCACCCCCGGCCTTGAGCACCGCCAGCAAGCCGACGACCATCTGCACCGAGCGGGTCATTGCCAGCCCCACCCGCACCTCCGGGCCGACGCCGCGCTCGATCAGCCCATGGGCCAGGCGATTGGCCTGGGCGTTGAGTTGGGCATAGCTGAGCGTCTGCTGCTCGCAGACCAGCGCCACCGCGTCGGGCGTGAGTCGGGTCTGGGCTTCGATCCACTGATGGACGTGGCGATGCTGCGGTGCCTCGACCGAGGTGGCGTTCCAGTCGTGCAGTACCCGCTGGCGCGTCGCCTCGTCCAGCCATTGCAGGTCGCCCACGCTGCCGTCGACCGGCAGGCTCACCATCTGCGCGAGCACGTGTGCCACCTGCTCAGCCAGGCGCTCGACGGTGTGTGTAGGAAAGGCAGCATGGGCATAAGTGAAGTGCAGGCTGAGGATGTCAGTTAGATTGACGGCCAGGGTCAACGGGAAATTAGTCTGTTCCTGGTTGGCCACGCTGCCGAAATTCAAGCCCGAGGGCGCCTGCTCCTGCAAGGCCTGGGACACCGGGTAGTTTTCGAATACCAGCAAGGTGTCGAACAGACCCTCGCCGCCCTGTCCGGCCCAGCGCTGGATCTCGAACAACGGCGTGTGTTCGTGCTCGCGCAAGGCCACGTTCTGCGCCTGGATCTGCTGCAACAGACAACTC
This sequence comes from Pseudomonas sp. RGM2987, assembly GCF_022952855.1. Lineage (GTDB taxonomy): Bacteria > Pseudomonadota > Gammaproteobacteria > Pseudomonadales > Pseudomonadaceae > Aquipseudomonas. Next base: position 16,131 of record NZ_JALJDX010000189.1, read on the forward strand.
ACCGATTGCTCCGCGCGCGCACCGGCGATCACCGGCAAGGTGTTGATGAACAGGCCGATCTGCTGCTCGACGCCCTTGAGCTCCGTCGGACGCCCGGACACCGTGGCACCGAAGGCCACCGTGGCGTGCCCGGTGTAGTGTTGCAGCAGCAACAGCCAGGTCGCCTGGACGACCGTGTTGAGGGTGACTTTCTGCTGGCGGGCGAACTCACTCAGGCGTTGGGTCTGGGCCGCGCTCAGCCGCTGATAGTGGCTTGCATGGCTAGGTTGCCCGGCGGCCTGGACGACCTCGAAACGGTTGTCAGCCAGCCGGGTTGGCGCATCGAGCGCCTGCAACTGCTCGCGCCAGAACCTTTCGCTGGCGCCGGCATCGCGCCCTTGCAGCCAGGCGATGTAGTCGCGATAGCGCCCGGCCGGACGCGCCAGGGCCTGGCCGTCGTAGCGTTGCAGCACCTCGCCGAGCAACTGCGAGTTGCTCCAGCCGTCCATCAGGATGTGGTGATGGGTGTAGATCAGGTGGTAATGCTGCGGGCCGGTCTTGACCAGCACCAGGCGTAGCAGCGGCGCGCACGCCAAATCGAAACCCTGGTCGCGTTCGCTCTCCGCACGCTCGACCAGAGCCTGGGCGATATCGGCCCGGGCGCTCCAGTCCAGCAAGGTGAACGGCACGCGCAGCTGTTTGTGCACCACCTGCAACGGCCGTTCGCCCTGCTCCCAGACGAAACTGCTGCGCAGAATGTCATGGGCCTCGAGCGCTGCCCGCCAGGCGGCTTCGAAGCGTTGAGGATCGAGGCCTTCGATGTCCAGGCACATCTGGTTGATGTAATGACCGCTGCCTTGTTCGTACAGGCTGTGGAACAACATGCCCTGCTGCATTGGCGCCAACGGGTAGAGGTCGTCCACCGAGCGCGCCGACAGTCCCAGTGCGTCCAACTGCACCTGGGTCAGCCCGGCCAGCGGGACGTCCGACGGGGTCAGGCCCTGGTTCAGCGGATCGCAGCAATGGGCAATCAGGCCAGCCAGTTCGCTGGCATAGTCATCGGCCAGTTGCTGGATCGTCGCCCGGTCGAACTGCTCAGGGCTGAAGGTCCAGCCCAGCCGCAACGCCCCCTCGAACACCTGGCCGTTGAGGGTCAGCCAGTTGCCCAACGGGCTCAGCGGGCTCTGTTCGTCGCCGGGGCTTTCCTGGGCCGGGCTGAACAAGGCGCCTTGGTCCTGATCGAAGCTGGCATCGAACTGCCCCAGGTAGTTGAACGTCAGGCGCGGCACCGGTAGCCGTTCCAGGGCAGCGCGACTGGCGTCATCGCCCAAGTAGCGCAACGCACCAAAGCCCACGCCCTTGTCGGGAATCGTGCGCAGCACCTGCTTGATCGACTTGAGCGAATCCGCCAGCCCGACGACGGGCGCCAACTTGACCGGGAACAGGCTGGTGAACCAGCCCACGGTGCGCGTCAGGTCAAGGCCGGCGAACAGCTCTTCGCGACCGTGGCCCTCGAGCTGGAGCAACAGGCTGTCCTCGCCGGTCCAGCGGCACATCACCCGGGCCAGGGCGGTGAGCAACAGGTCGTTGACCTGGGTGCGATAGGCCGCCGGGGCTTCTTGCAGCAGTTGCCGGGTCAGCTGTTTGTCCAGCCGCGTGTGCACGGTGATCGCCTGACGGTTCTGCGCGCGGGCGTTACGGTCCAGGCACGGCAAGTCGGCCGGCGCGTCTTGCAGCAGGTCCTGCCAATAGCTCAGTTGCTGTTGCAACGCGGCGCTGCGGGCATGGGCTTGCAACTGTTCGGCAAAGGCCTTGACCGAGGAAGTCCTGGCCCGCAGTTGCAGCGGCTGTCCGGCGAACAACTGGTGGTAGGCGGTTTGCAGGTCGTCGAACAGAATCCGCCACGACACGCCGTCCACCGCCAGGTGATGGACTACCAGCAAAAGGCGCTGGCTGCCATCGGCCAACGTCGCCAGAAGCCCGCGCAACAACGGGCCGTCTTGCAGATCCAGGCTGCGCTGGGCCTGATTGGCGAGCGCCTCCAGCGCGGCCGCATCGGCCACTTCTGCGGTCCAGAGCAGGCGATCCGCCGTCCAGGCCTGGCGTTGCGCCGACAGCTCGCGGTGACGGGCATTCCAGCCAGCGCCGGTCTGGTTGAACGACAGGCGCAAGGCGTCGTGGTGCAGCACCAACGCTTGCAGGGCCTGCTCGACCCACGCGGCCTGCAACGGGCTCGATGGTTTCAGCAGCACCGACTGGTTGTAATGGTGACGCTCGGCAATCGCCTCGGCGAAAAACGCCTGCTGGATTGGCAACAACGGCGTCGGACCCTGCGCCGGAGCCTGATCGATGACGTGGGCTTCGCTGCCGGTCTGGGCCACGCTGGCCAGCGACTGCACGGTCTGGTGCTGGAACAGGTCCTTCGGGGTAAAACGGATACCCGCCTGACGGGCGCGGCTGACCACCTGGATCGAGACGATGGAATCGCCGCCGAGCTCGAAGAAGTTGTCGTTCAGCCCTACCCGCTCGACCTTGAGCACTTCTTGCCAGATTGCCGCGAGCTGTTGCTCCAGCTCGCTTTGCGGCGCCAGGTAATCCTGTTGTACCTGGCTGGCGTCCGCTGGCGGCAAGGCCTTGCGGTCGAGCTTGCCATTGACGGTCAACGGCCATTGTTCGAGGAACAGCAAGTGCGTCGGCACCATGTAGTCCGGCAGGTCGGCCTTGAGCCCGACCTTGATCTGTTCGCGCAGGCTGGCGGGGTCGCCGGCACCTGGCGTCGGGATCACATAGCCCACCAGTTGCGGGCCGCTCGGCCCTTCCTGGACCAGTACCCGCGCTTCGCGCACCGGCTCCAGGGCGTTCAGCCGGGCTTCGATTTCCCCCAGTTCGATGCGGAAACCACGGATCTTCACTTGATGGTCGATGCGCCCGACGTACTCGATCACCCCATCGCTGCGGTACTGCGCCAGGTCACCGGTGCGGTACAGGCGTGCGCCGCTGTCGCCGAACGGATCGGGGATAAAGCGCAGCGCGGTCAGGTCGCCGCGGTTCAGATAACCCCGGGCCAGACCGGCGCGGCCAACGTACAATTCGCCGATGCAGCCTTGCGGAACCGGGTTCAGGTCGCCGTCCAGCAGGTACCAGGACAGGTCGGCGATGGGTTCGCCAATCGGGCTGCTGGCGTCCTGTTCCAGGTCGGCCAGGGACAACGGACGATAGGTCACGTGCACGGTGGTTTCGGTGATGCCGTACATGTTGATCAATTGCGGCGCCGAATCGCCGAAGCGTTCGAACCAAGGGCGCAGGCTCTTCACGTCCAGCGCTTCGCCACCGAAGACTACGTAGCGCAAGGCGTTGGTCCGGCTATCGGCGCAGGCCTCGTGCATCAGTTGCTTGAACGCCGAAGGCGTCTGGTTGAGCACCGTCACCCCGGCGTCGCACAGCAACTTGTGGAAGTCCTGCGGCGAGCGGCTGACGTCGTGGGGCACGATCAACAACTCGCCACCGTGCAGCAGCGCACCGAAAATCTCCCAGACCGAGAAGTCAAAAGCGTAGGAATGGAACAAACTCCAGACATCTTCCGGACCAAAGCCGAACCAGGCCTGGGTGGCGTCGAACAGCCGCAGAACGTTGCGGTGCGGCAGCAAGGTGCCCTTGGGCTGGCCGGTGGAGCCGGAGGTGTAGATCACGTAGGCCAGGTTCGACGCGTCCATCGCCACCTGCGGATCGCTGTCGGCAAACTCGCTGACGTCCGCGTCCAGCAGCAGCGTCTGCACGCCCGCCGGCACCGGCAATTGATCGACCAGCGACGCTTGGGTCAGCAGCAGGCGAATGCCGCTGTCCTGCATCATGTAGGCCAGGCGCTCCTGGGGATAACTCGGGTCCAGCGGCACGTAGGCGCCACCAGCCTTGAGGATCGCCAGCAGGCCCACGAGCATGTCGAAACCACGTTCGACCGCCAGCCCCACCAGCACATCGGGGCCGACACCCAGGGCTATCAATTGATGGGCACGGCGGTTGGCCCGGGCGTTGAGTTCGCCATAGGTCAGGGTTTCGGCGTTGAAACGCAGGGCAATCGCTTCGGGCCGCAACCGCGCTTGTTCGGCGATCAGTTGATGGACGCAGGCGGTGCTCGGGAAATCGTTAGGCGTCGGGTTCCACTGGGCGATGGCCTGCTGTTGCTCCGCGGCCGTCAGTAGCGGCAGTTCACCGATGCGCTGCGACGGGTCGCTGACGATGCCGTGCAGCAGGTTCAGCCAGTGGTCGGCCATGCGTTGCATGGTGTTGGCGTCGAACAGGTCGGTGGCGTAGGTCAACGCGGCACTGAGTTCGCCTTCGGCCTCCACGGTGTCGAGGGTCAGGTCGAATTGCGCGGTCCGGCTTTCCCATTCCTGCGCCTCGATGATCAACCCTGGCAGCGTTGCAGGTGCCTGGCGAGCGACGCTCTGATGGTTGTACAACACCTGGAACAGCGGACTGTGGCTCAGGTTACGCTCGGGGCGCAGCGCCTCGACCAATTGCTCGAACGGCAGGTCCTGGTGCGCCTCGGCACCAATGGCCGCGTGCTTGACCTGGGCCAGCAACGCGCTGAAGGATTGCTGTGTGTCGACCTCGGCCTTGAGCACCTGGGTGTTGACGAAAAAGCCGATCAGCCCTTCGGTTTCCAGGCGGTTGCGGTTGGCGATGGGCACGCCGACACGAATGTCCGCCTGACCGCTGTAGCGATGCAACAGCGCCTGGAACGACGCCAGCAACACCATGAACAGCGTGCAGCCTTCGGCCTGGGCCAGTTGCCGCAATTGTCGGTTCAACTCCGGTGCCAGGTCGATGCCCAGGCGCGCACCGGCAAAGCTCTGCCGGGCCGGGCGCGGACGGTCGGTCGGCAGTTCCAGCAGTGGCTGCTCACCGCCCAGCACATCGGTCCAGTAGGCCAGTTGTCGCTCACGCTCACCGGCCTCCATCCACTGGCGCTGCCACACCGCGTAGTCGGCGTACTGGATCGGCAGCTCCGCCAGCGTCAGGGCCTCGCCCTGGCTGTAGGCGGCATAGCGCTGGATCAATTCCTGCACCAGCAGTTGCATTGACCAGCCATCGGAGACGATATGGTGCTGGGTCAGCACTAGCACCTGTTCCTCAGCCGCCAATTGCAACAAGCCAACCCGCAGCAGCGGACCGTTTTGCAGATCGAATGGCCGACTGATCTGGCGCCGAACGAACGCCTGGATCTGTTCCGCCGTGGTACCCGCCACGCCGTCGAGAACCTCGGGGATCACCGGCGGATCAAGCTCGGCATGAATCACTTGAAAGGCTTGCTCATCGACCTGGACGAACGTGGTGCGCAGGCTTTCGTGGCGGCGCACCAGCGCGGCGAAACTCTGGCGCAGCGCGTCGAGGTCCAGCGTGCCGCGAATCCGCAACGCCGCCGGAATGTGGTACGCGGCGCTGTGGGGTTCCATCTGCCAGAGGAACCACTGGCGTTGCTGGGCGTAAGACAGGGGCAGCCGCGCCTCGTCCCGGGCAATGCGGGGAATACTCGCTGATCGTGGCGCGTTGCTGGGCGCCAGCGCGGCCACGCAGGCGGCGAGGCTGGCGTCTTCGAACAACTGGCGCAATTGCAGGTTCAGGCCGAGGACCTGGCGGATACGCGAGACCATCTGCGTGGCCAACAGCGAATGGCCGCCGAGCTCGAAGAAATTGTCGCTCAACCCTACCCGCTCGACCTTGAGCACTTCTTGCCAGATTGCCGCGAGCTGTTGCTCCAGCTCGCTTTGCGGCGCCAGATAATCCTGTTGTACCTGGCTGGCGTCCGCTGGCGGCAAGGCCTTGCGGTCGAGCTTGCCGTTGGCGGTCAACGGCCATTGTTCGAGGAACAACAGGTGCGTTGGCACCATGTAGTCCGGCAGGTCGGCCTTGAGCCCGGCCTTGATCTGTTCGCGCAGGCTGGCTTCATCCCCAGCGCCTGACGTCGGGATCACATAGCCCACCAGTTGCGGGCCGCTCGGTCCTTCCTGGGCCAGTACCCGCGCTTCGCGCACCGGTTCAAGGGCGTTGAGCCGGGCTTCGATTTCCCCCAGTTCAATGCGGAAACCACGGATCTTCACTTGATGGTCGATGCGCCCGACGTACTCGATCACCCCATCGCTGCGGTACTGCGCCAGGTCACCGGTGCGGTACAGCCGTGCGCCGCTTGCACCGAACGGATCGGGGATAAAGCGCTGCGCGGTCAGGTCACCGCGGTTCAGATAACCCCGGGCAAGACCGGCGCGGCCGACGTACAGCTCGCCGATGCAGCCTTTGGGCACCGGATTCAAGTCGCCGTCCAGCAGGTACCAGGACAGGTCGGCGATGGGTTCGCCAATCGGGCTGCTGGCGTCCTGTTCCAGGTCGGCCAGGGACAGCGGACGGTAGGTCACGTGCACCGTGGTTTCGGTGATGCCGTACATGTTGATCAATTGCGGCGCCGAATCGCCGAAGCGTTCAAACCAAGGGCGCAGGCTCTTCACGTCCAGCGCTTCGCCACCGAAGACTACGTAGCGCAAGGCGTTACTGCGGCTATCGGCGCAGGCCTCGTGCATCAGTTGCTTGAACGCCGAAGGCGTCTGGTTGAGCACCGTCACCCCGGCCTCGCACAGCAATTCATGAAACTCCTGCGGCGAGCGGCTGACGTCGTGGGGCACGATCAACAGTTCGCCACCGTGCAGCAGCGCACCGAAGATCTCCCACACCGAGAAGTCAAAGGCGTAGGAATGGAACAGGCTCCAGACATCCTGCGGACCAAAGCCGAACCAGGCCTGTGTGGCGTCGAACAGCCGCAGGACGTTGCGGTGCGGCAGCAAGGTCCCCTTGGGCTGGCCGGTGGAGCCGGAGGTGTAGATCACGTAGGCCAGGTTCGACGCGTCCATCACCACCTGCGGATCGCTGTCGGCAAACTCGCTGACGTCCGCGTCCAGCAGCAGCGTTTGCACGCCCACCGGCACCGGTAATTGCTCAACCAGGGATGCTTGAGTCAGCAGCAAACGGATGCCACTGTCGTGCATCATGTAGGCCAGGCGCTCCTGGGGATAACTCGGATCCAGCGGCACGTAGGCGCCGCCGGCCTTGAGGATTGCCAGCAGGCCCACCAGCATGTCGAACCCGCGCTCGACCGCCAGCCCCACCAGCACATCCGGGCCAACACCCTGGGTTATCAGTTGATGGGCACGGCGGTTGGCCCGGGCGTTGAGTTCGCCATAGGTCAGGGTCTCGGCGTTGAAACGCAGGGCTATGGCCTCGGGCCGCAACCGCGCTTGTTCGGCGATCAGTTGATGGACGCAGGCGGTGCTCGGGAAATCGTTAGGCGCCGGGTTCCACTGGGCGATGGCCTGTTGTTGCTCCACGGCGGTCAGTAGCGGCAGTTCACCGATGCGTTGCGACGGGTCGCTGACGATGCCGTGCAGCAGGTTCAGCCAGTGGTTGGCCATGCGCTGCACGGTGTTGGCGTCGAACAGGTCGGTGGCGTAACTCAGGGACGCGGCCAGTCCGCCATTGGATTCGTGGGTGTCCAGGGTCAGGTCGAACTGTGCAGTGTGGGAACTCCAGTCCAGGCTTTCGACCTGCAAGCCCGGCAGTTGCAGGGCCTGGGCCGCGCCGCCGCTCTGGTGATTGAACATCACCTGGAACAGCGGGCTGTGACTCGCCTGCCGTTGCGGGGCGAGGGCCTGCACCAGTTGCTCGAAGGGCAAGTCCTGGTGCGCCTGGGCGCCCAACGAAGCCTGCTTGACCTGCGCCAGCAGTTGCTGGAACGACAGCGCGCCGTGCACCTGGGCATTGAGCACCTGGGTGTTGACGAAGAAGCCGATCAGCCCTTCGGTTTCCAGGCGATTACGGTTCGCCACTGGTACGCCGACGCGGATGTCCGCCTGACCGCTGTAGCGATGCAACAGTGCCTGGAACGACGCCAGCAAGACCATGAACAGCGTGCTGCCTTGGCCCTGGGCCAACTGTTTCAAACCTTCGGTCAACTCGCGGCCGAGGCTCAGGTCCAGGCGCGCGCCGCGATAACTCTGCACGGCGGGGCGCGGACGGTCCGTGGGCAACGGCAAGACTTCGCCACCATCGCCCAGGCGCTCGGTCCAGTACGCCAGTTGCCGCTCCAGCTCACCGGCTAGCATCCACTTGCGTTGCCAGATCGCGTAATCGGCGTACTGGATCGGCAGCGCCGCCAGGGCCGGTGTTTCACCACGGCTGTGGGCCGCGTAGAGTTTGACCAGGTCGTTGACCATGATCTGCGCGGAGGCACCGTCGCAAATGATGTGGTGTTGGGTCAGCACCAGCACATGATCGTGCGCAGCGATTTGCAGCAGCTTGACCCGCAGCAAGGGCCCCAGTTGCAGGTCAAACACCCCGGCAATCTCATCATCGATCAGCGTCTTGAGTGCTGCATCGTCCGCAGGTCCCTGCAGAATCACCGGCTCGATTGGCAGGCTCAGGCGGGCCTGAACCACCTGCCGAAGCCCTTCAGCATCCTCGACAAATACCGTGCGCAAGATTTCATGACGCGCCAGCAAGGCATCGAAGCTGCGTTGCAACGCGTCCAGATCGAGGGCGCCGCGCAGGCGCAACGCGGTGGGCACATGGTAGGCCGCGCTGTGTCGGTCCAGTTGCCAGAGAAACCACTGGCGCTCCTGGGCGTAGGACAGATCTAGGCGCTCGAACTCGGCGCGCATCGCCGGGATTGGCAGCGCGGCGAAGCTCATGCCTTTACTGTTGAGCTTTTGCAGAAACGCTTGCCGTTGGGCCAGCGGTAAACGAATGAAACGCTGAACCAGAGACAGGTTATCGAGCTGAGTCATTTTCAAAGGGTCTCCAGGTCCGCCAGGAAATCATGCATCTCACTCAGGTCTTCGCTGGAGTGAGGGGTCAGGTGGGCCGTCAGCCGTTCGGCGTACTCGGCCAGCGACGCGGTGCTGAACAGCAAGTCCAGCGGCACCGCGGCGCCTTGTTCCATTTGCAGGCGCGCCGTCGCTTGCGTCGCCAGCAGGGAATGCCCACCCAGTTCAAAGAAATTGTCGTCGCGCCCTACCCGTTCGAGCTTGAGCACGTCTTGCCAGATGGCCGCGACGCTCTGTTCGAGCGCGCCTTCGGGCGCTGCATAGGCGCGCAGCCGCTGCGTGGCGTCCGGCTGCGGCAAGGCCTTGCGGTCGAGCTTGCCGTTGGGCGTCAGTGGGAACCGCTCCAGCAGCACCCACTGCGCCGGGATCATGTAGTCGGGCAGCAATGGCGCGAGCTGCGCCTTGAGTGTTTCGCGCAGCAGCGCGAGCTCGGTAGCCTGCGGTTGGGCGGCAATCAGATAAGCCACCAGTTGCATGCCGCCCGGCCCAGGTTGCGGCACCACCACCGCTTCGCGGATCGAATCCTGGGCCAGCAGGCAGGCTTCGATTTCCCCCAGCTCGATGCGGAAACCGCGGATCTTCACCTGATGGTCGAGCCGACCGAGGTATTCGATGACCCCGTCGCCACGCTGGCGCGCCAGGTCCCCGGTGCGATACAGGCGCGTGCCGTTGCCGAACGGATCCGGCAGGAAGCGCTCGGCGGTGAGCGCCGCACGGGCGTGGTAACCCCGGGCCAGGCCGTCGCCGCCGATCAGCAGTTCACCGCTCAGGCCGACCGGATTCGGCGCGAAGTGTTCGCCAAGGATGTACAGGGAAGTGTTGGCAATCGGCCGGCCGAGGCATGGCAGGCGCTGCTCTTCGGTGAGCCGATGAGCCGCCGACCAGATCGTGGTTTCGGTCGGGCCATAGAGGTTCCAGACCTCGCCGCCGACAGCGAGCAAGCGTTCGGCCAGGTCCTCGGCCAGCGCTTCGCCGCCGCACAGGCACTTGCGCCCGGCGAGCGCGGCCGCCGCCGGATGGTCGAGCAACATGCGCCAGGTCGAGGGCGTGGCCTGGACCACGCTGACCTGTTGCCGCTCGATGGTCTGCAACAAGGCTTGCGGATCGTGCGCAGTCTGGCGGTCCACCAGCACCACGCAGGCACCGCTGAGCAGCGCGCCGTAGAGTTCCAGGCCGAAAATATCGAACGAGAACGTGGTCAGCGACAGCACCCGGTCACGGGCACACAGGCCCGGTTCACGAACCATGCTGCTGACGAAATTCACCAGCGCCTCATGGCGCACCATCACACTCTTGGGCTTGCCGGTGGAACCGGAGGTGTAGATGGCGTAGCAGAGATTGTCTCCCTCGACCTGCACCTGTGGATCTACAGGCGAAGCGCCGTCGAACGGGTCATCCAGCGCAGCGGCTAGCAAGGTCTGCACCCCGTCCGGAATCGACAGCCGCTGCAACTCCGACGCCTGGGTCAACAGCCATTGTAGGCCGCTGTCTTCGATCATGTGGGCCAGGCGGTCGGCCGGGTATTGCGGGTCGAGCGGCACATAGGCACCACCGGCCTTGAGCACCGCCAGCAAGCTGACAATCATTTCAACGCCCCGGTCCAGGGCGATCCCCACCAACTGATCGGGGCCGACGCCGCGCTCCAACAGACGCCGGGCCAGACGATTGGCCCGGGTGTTGAGCTCGGCATAGCTCAGCGATTGCCCGGCAAACACCAGCGCCGGGGCGTCCGGGGTCCGCCGGACCTGGGCCTCGAACAAGCGGTGGATGCAGCGCTCAGCGGGGTAATCCGCCGCGGTTGCGTTCCAGCTGTGCAGCTGTTGTTGAAGTTCCTGCGGATCCAGCAGGCTCAGCTCACCGAGGGGACGTTGCCCGGCGTCGATCATTTGCACCAGCAGTCGTTGCAGGTGCAGGCCGATCTGCTCGACCGAATCCTGGGCAAAACTGGCGCACTGGTAGCTGAACTGCACCGCCAATCGCTCGCCGAGGCTGACCAGCAGTGTCAGTGGATAATGAGTCTGTTCGAGGTTATCCACAGCGCCGAAGCGCATGCGCTCCGACGCGCCTTGTGCCAGGACCTCGGAGATCGGGTAGTTCTCGAACACCAGGATGTTGTCGAACAGCGCCTCACCGCCCAGCCCGGCCCAGCGCTGGATATCGAACAACGCGCTGTGCTCGAACTCGCGCAAGGCCAGGTTCAGCCCTTGTACCTGCTGCAACCAGTCGCCCAGCGACTGTTCTGCACGGGGGCTGGCGATGACCGGCAAGGTGTTGATGAACAGGCCGATCTGGCCCTCGACGCCGATCAGGTCCGCCGGACGCCCCGCCACCGTCGCACCGAACGCCACGCAGGATTTGCCGGTGTAGCGCTGCAACAGCAACAGCCAGGCAGCTTGCACCAGGGTATTGACGGTCACTTTCGAGGCCCGGGCGAACTCGGCCAGACGCCGGGTCTGCGTGGCGTCCAGTTGCAGGTGATGGTGAGCGTAGGCAGTCGCCGCAGCCGTCGTTGCTGGGCGCGCAAACACCTGGGCCAGATGGACCGGCTCCTCCAGCGTACGCAGTTGCTGGGTCCAGAACCGTTCGCCCAGCGCCGCATCCTGACGCTGCAGCCAGGCAATGTAGTCCCGATAACGGCCCGTCGGACGCGGCACCGCTTCGCCACGGTAATGCTGCAACACTTCGCCCAGCAGCTGCGCGCTGCTCCAGCCGTCCATCAAGATGTGATGGTTGGTGTAGATCAGGTGATACCGAGCCGGCCCGGTGCGCACCAGCACCAGGCGCATCAGTGGCGCACAGCCCAGATCCACGCCCAGGTCACGTTCTTCATCGGCGAGGGTTTGCAGCGCGCCAGCGCAATCAGGCTGCTCGCGCCAGTCGAGGAGCCGGAACGGCACGTCGACCTGACGCTGCACGACTTGCAGCGGTTGCTCCAGGTCGCCCTGCCAGACAAAGCCGCTGCGCAGGATGTCATGGGCATCGACCACCGCCTGCCAGGCGGCGCGGAAACGTTGCGGATCCAGCCCCTCGGCATCGAGGCGCATCTGGTTGATGTAGTCGCCCGCGCCCTGCCCAAGCAGGCTGTGGAACAACATGCCCTGTTGCATCGGCGACAGTGGATACACATCGTCCACGGCCTGGGGTTGCGGCACCAGCCTGTCCAGCTGTACCTGGGTCAACCGCGCCAACGGGAAATCCGAGGGTGTGACGCCGCGGTGGCGGTCATCACAGCAGTGGCTGATCAGCGCGCTGAGTTCCTGGGTGTAGTCATCGGCCAGGCGTTGGATGGTCGCGCTGTCGAACAGCGCGCCGCTGAAGGTCCAGCTCAGGTCCAGCTCGCCGTCGAAGACCTTGCCGTCCAAGGCCAGCGGACTGCCCAGCGGGCCTTGCAGGTTCAGCTCTTCACCGCCACTTTCGCCGGTGGGCACGAACAAGGCGTCGGCGGCGCCATTGAAACTGGCGTCGAACTGACCGAGGTAGTTGAAGGTCAGTTGCGGCGTCGGCAAGGCCCGCAGCGTTTGCCGCGCCTGCTCATCCCCCAGGTGCGCCAGGGCGCCGAAGCCGATGCCCTTGTCGGGGATGGCGCGCAGTTGTTCCTTGATCTGCTTCAGCGAGGCCCCGAGGTCGGCGGCCGGGGTCAACCGAGCCGGGTACAGGCTGGTGAACCAACCGACGGTGCGGGTCAGGTCGACCTCGGCGAACAGCTCTTCACGGCCATGGCCTTCCAGTTGCACCAGCACGCTGTCGTCACCGGTCCAGCGCACCATCACCCGCGCCAGAGCCGTGAGCAGCAGGTCATTGACCTGGGTGCGATAAGCCGCCGGAGCCTGCTGCAACAGCTGTCGGGTCAGGGATTTGTCCAGCCGTGTGCGGATCACCCGGGCCTGGCAATGCTGCTGCCCACCCTGGGGATTGTCCCAAGGCAATGCGGCGTCGGCGCCCTGCAACTGCTGCTGCCAGAAGCTCAACTCGGCTTGCAACGCGGCGCTGGCGGCATGGGCCTGCAATGCTTCGGCCCAGCGCCTGAGGGCGTGGGTCTTGGCCGGCAACTGAACGGTTTTCCCGGCTAGAAGCTGGCGATAGGCGTTTTGCAGGTCTTCGAACAGAATCCGCCAGGACACGCCGTCCACCACCAAGTGATGGACCACCAGCAACAGGCGTTGCGAACCATCGGCGAGGTTCGCCAGCACCGCCCGCAGCAAGGCGCCGCCGTGCAATTGCAGGCTGCGCTGGGCCCGGTTGCCCAAGGCTTGCAGCGCGTCGAGATCAGCCACGTCGGCCTGCCAGAGCAAGCTCTCGGCGCCCTGTTCTGGCACGTCGCGATAGCGCGCGGTCCAACCTTTGCCCTGCTCGCTGAACTCCAGGCGCAAACCGTCGTGGTGGGCGACCAAGGCGTGCAAGGCCTGCTCCAGCAGCGAGGCGTCCAACACCTGGGTTGGCTTGAGCATCACCGACTGGTTCCAATGGTGGCGGTCGGGGATCGCCTGGGCGAAGAACCATTGGTGGATCGGCAGTAGCGCGGTTTCGCCGGTCACCGGTTGCTGGTCGACCGCTGGCTGTGATCCGCCGGTCTGTACCACGCTGGCCAACGCCTCGATGGTCTGGTGCTGGAACAGATCCTTGGGAGTGAAATGGATGCCGGCCTGACGGGCGCGGCTGACCACCTGGATCGAGACGATGGAGTCACCGCCCAGTTCGAAGAAGTTATCCCGCAGACCGACTTGGCCGAGCTTGAGCACATCCTGCCAGATGTCCGCCAGTCGTTGTTCCACGGCATTGCGCGGGGCCACGTAGGTTTGCTGCAACTGGCTGGCGTCGGGCTTGGGCAGGTTCTTGCGGTCGAGCTTACCGTTGGGGGTCAGCGGCAGGCGTTCGAGTATCAACAAGTACGCCGGGACCATGTGCGCCGGCAGTGTCGCCTTGAGCTGTGCGCGCAGGTGCTCGGCGAACCCATCGGGCGCAGTGGCCGGCGCGTCAGCCACCACATAGGCCACCAGGCGTTTGCCGCTGCCGGCAGCGCCTTCCTGGGCAACCACCACCGCTTCGCGCACGCCGTCCAGGGCTTGCAGGCAGGCTTCGATTTCGCCCAGTTCGATGCGGAAGCCGCGGATCTTCACCTGGTTATCGATGCGGTCCAGGTAATCGAAAGTGCCATCGGCGCGTTGACGCACCAGGTCGCCGGTGCGGTACAGCAAGCCGCCGTGGCGGCTGAACGGGTCGGCGACAAAGCGCTCGGCGGTCAGGCCCGGACGGTTCAGGTAGCCGCGGGCCAGGCCGGTGCCGCCCAGGTACAGCTCGCCGGCCATGCCTTGGGGCAGCAGGTTCAGGTCAGCGTCCAGCACGTAGGCACTGCGGTCGCCGATGCGGCTGCCGATGGGCGCATAGGCGGCGCCGCAGGTCACGTCACGGCCGGCCTTCCAGATCAGCGGGGTGACCACGGTTTCGGTCGGGCCGTAGCCGTTGATGATGAAGTCCGGGGCCAGGGCGCGCTTGACCCGCTCGAAACTGGCGTTGGGCACCGCGTCGCCGCCAAAGCAGTAGATGCGCACCTTCGGCGGACGGCCTTCGCGCTCGGCATGTTCGGCCAGTTGTTGCAGGTACACCGGCGGGAATGCCACCACGCTCACGCCATGGGTGTGCATGGCATCAAAGGTCTGTGCCGGGGTCCACAGGCTGTCATCACGGATCAGCAACGATGCGCCATGGGTCAGGCTGGTGAGCCAACGCTCATGGGCGCCATCGAAGGCAAAGGACATGAAATGGAATTCGCAATCGCTGTCACGCATTTCGTAGCGTTCGCCGATGGCCTGGCAATGCATCGCCAGCGGACCGTGGGCCACGCTCACGCCCTTGGGGTTGCCGGTGGAGCCCGAGGTGTAGATCACGTACGCCAGGTTTTGCGGATCGACCTTGACCTGAGGTGCTTCCAGCGGTTGGCGGCTCAGATCCAGGCTGTCGAGCTCCAGTACTCGGGCAGCACGCTCCAGGGGCAACTGCGCCGACAGGGTGGAATCGGTCAGCAACAACGTCAGCCCCGAATCCTCGATCAGGTACGCCAGGCGTTCACGGGGGTAGCTGATGTCCAGCGGCACATAGGCTGCGCCGGCCTTGAGCACCGCCAGTAGCGCAACGATCACCTGTTCACTGCGCGGCAACGCCACGCCGACCCGGGTTTCCGGAGCGACGCCCTGGCCGATCAAGGCGTGGGCCAACTGGTTCGCCCGGCGGTCGATCTCGCCATAGCTGAATCGCTGCCCGTCGAAGATCACCGCCGTGGCCTGGGGTTTCAACGCAGCCAGGTGGGCGATGCGCTGATGCACGGCGATATCGGTCGGGTACGGCTGCGGATGGTTGGCGGCCTGCTGATGGGCCTGTTCTGCCGCGCTGACCAGGGCGATTTCGCCCAGATTGCGCGTGGCCGATTCAGCGAAACGCTCCAGCAACTGCCCCAGATGCTGGCTGATGCCTTCGATCGCTTCGGGGCTGAAGTGCGCCCGGTCGAAACTGTAATGCAGCGCCAGCGTCTGGCCAAGGGTCACGGCCACGCTCAGCGGGTAGTGGGTTTGCTCCAGATGAGAGACCTCGCCGAACGTTGCTCCTTGCCCGGCGCCATCCTTTAAGGCCTGGGCAATCGGGTAATTCTCGAACACCAGGATGTTGTCGAACAACGCCTCGCCGCCCTGCCCGGCCCAGCGCTGGATGTCGGCCAACGGCGTGTGCTCGAATTCCCGCAGGCTCAGGTTCTGCGCCTGTACCGTGTGCAGCCAGGCACCCACCGATTGATCCGGACGCGGCGCGGCGATCACCGGCAGAGTGTTAATGAACAAGCCGATTTGTTGCTCGATGCCAGGCAGATCCGCCGGGCGCCCGGCCACGGTGGCACCAAAGGCGACGCTGTCGTGGCCGGTGTAGCGTTGCAACAACAGCAGCCACGCCGCTTGCACCAAGGTGTTGAGGGTGACTTTCTGCTGGCGGGCAAACTGGGCCAGGGCTTGGGTGCGAGGCAGTTCCAGGGTCTGGAGATAATCGCCCCTGCCGCTCTGGACAGCGTCGGTGGACACAACCCGCGCCAACCGGGTCGGCTCCTGCAACATCGCCAACTGGCCGCTCCAGAACGCCTCGCTGCGTTGCGCGTCCTGGCGCTGCAACCAGCCGATGTAATCGCGATAGCGCCCGGCATTGGCCGCTGGCGGTTGGCCGTTGTAGCGCTGCAGCACTTCGCCCAGCAGTTGGGCATTGCTCCAGCCGTCCATGAGGATGTGGTGATGGGTGTAGATCAGGTGCCAGCGGTCAGCGCCGGTCTGCACCAGCACCAGGCGCAGCAGCGGTGCCCGGGCCAGGTCGAAGCCCTGGTGGCGCTCGGCGTCGGCACGCTGGTTCAAGGCCTCGGCGAGCTCCTCGCGCCCGCGCCAATCCACCACCGTGAAGGGCAACCCGACCTGGCGCAGAACGATCTGCAACGGTTGTTCGAGACCCTGCCAGACAAAGCCGCTGCGCAGGATGTCCTGGGCGTCGAGGGTGGCTTGCCAGGCTGCGGCAAAACGCTGCGGATCGATGCCCTGGACGTCCACCCGCAACTGGTTGATGTACTCCCCCGCCGCCTGCTCGTACAGGGTGTGGAACAGCAAACCTTGTTGCATCGGCGACAGCGGATAGAGGTCGTCGACTTGCCCCACCGCGACCGGCAGGCTGTCGAGTTGCGCCTGGGTGATATGCGCCAGCGGGAAATCCGACGGGGTCGCCTGCGGCGCTTCGAGGGCGCAGCAATGCTCGATCAGCGCGTCGAGTTCGGCGAGGTAGTCGGCGGCCAGGGTCTCGATGGTCTGGCGTTTGAACATCCGCTCGCTGAAGCCCCAGTTCAACGACAGCTCGCCGCCGTAGACCTGGCCCTCCACCGTCAGCCAGTTCGCCAGTGGCGCCCGGGCATGCTGCGCCGCGCCGCTGCCTTCGCTGGACGGCACGAACAGCGCAGCATCGTCGAACTGCCGGTCGAACTGGCCCAGATAATTGAAGGTGATGCGTGGCGCCGGCAAGGCCGCCAGTTCGCTGCGCACCGACGGTTCGCCCAGGTAACGCAGCACGCCGTAGCCCAGGCCCTTGTCCGGCACGGCGCGCAGTTGTTCCTTGATGCTTTTGAGCGATGCACCCAGCTGCGCAGCAGGACGCAGACTGACCGGGAACAGGCTGGTGAACCAGCCGACAGTGCGGGTCAGGTCCAGCCCGTCGAACAGGTCTTCACGGCCATGGCCTTCCAGCTGGATCAGCGTGTTGTCCTGACCGGTCCAGCGACAGATTGTGCGCGCCAGGGCGGTCAACAGCAGGTCGTTGACCTGGGTGCGGTAGGCCTTGGGCGCCTGTTGCAGCAGTTGGCGCGTGCGCTCGGCGTCCAGCCGCAGTTGGACCTTGCGTTCGTCGCACGCCAGCAGCGAGATGTCGGGGTAATCGCACGGCAGATTATCGGCAGGTGTTTTCGCCTGGGCGCGCCAGTAGTCGAGGCTGTCCATGAAGCGGTCGAGATGGCCGTGCAGCTGCGCGGACCATTGCCCATAGGCGCTGGTCCTGGCCGGTGGCTGGATCGGCTGGCCGCCCTGCAACGCGGCGTAGAAATCTTGCAGGTCTTCCAGCAACACGCGCCAGGAAACGCCGTCCACCACCAAGTGATGGATCGCCAGAAGCAGGCGCTGGCTGCCGTCGGCCATGTCCACCAGCAGCGCCCGCAGCAGCGGCCCGTCTTCCAGGTCGAGGCTGCGCTGGGCGTCGTCGCACAGGGCGTTGAGTTGTTCCGGCGAAGTTGCCTGGCGTTGCCACAACAGACTGTCCGCCGAGGGTTCGGCATAGGCCTGCTGCCATTGGCCGTTCACTTGGGCGAAGCGCAGGCGCAGGGCGTCGTGATGTTCGGTCAGTCGGGTCAGGGCCGTGTCCAGCGCCGCGACATCGAGCGGCGCCTGCGGCACCAGCAACAACGACTGGTTCCAGTGCTGACGCTCAGGAATGTCACGCTCGAAGAACCAATGCTGCACGGGCGTCAACGGTGCGCTGCCGCTGGCTGGCCCTTGCGCGACCGGGTGGCTGTCGCCCTGGCGCGCCACCAGCGCCAGGCTGCGCAGGGTCTGGTGCTGGAACAGCGATTTAGGATTGAGCGCGATACCGGCCTGCCGCGCACGGCTGACCACTTGCATGGAGACGATGGAGTCGCCGCCCAGCTCGAAGAAATTGTCCTCCAGGCCGATGCTGTCGAGGTTCAGCACGTCTTGCCAGATCGCCGCGAGGGCTTTTTCCATCGAACTCTGAGGGGCGATGAATTCACGCTGCTGGGCGCTGCCGTCAATCGCCGGCAAGGCCTTGCGGTCGAGTTTGCCATTGGGGGTCAGCGGCAGGCTGGCGAGGAACAGCAAGTGCGCCGGCACCATGTAGTCCGGCAGATGCTCGCCCAGGGCCGCCTTGAGGGTTTCGCGCAGTTGCACCTGGGCTTCGACCTCCGCCAGCACGCTGGCATCGTTCGGCACGATGAACGCCACCAGTTGCGGGCCGTGCTCGGTGTCCTGGGCCAGTACGGCCAGCTCGCGCACCTGGGATTGTTGCAGCAGCCGCGCTTCGATTTCCCCCAGCTCGATACGGAAGCCGCGGATCTTCACCTGATGATCGATACGGCCGTGATATTCGAGCACGCCATCGCTGCGATAACGGCACAGGTCGCCGGTGCGATACAGCCGTTCGCCGGTTTTGGAGAACGGACTGGGCAGGTATTTCTCGGCGGTCATCGCCGCGCGTCCCAGGTAGCCACGGGTGATGCCCGCGCCGCTCAGGTACAGCTCAGCCGAGACGCCCTGCGGCACCGGTTGCAGGTCGGCGTCGAGCAGGTAGGCGGCGCTGTGCTTGAGCGGCCGGCCTATGTTCGCCGTACCGCCGACCGTGCGCCGGGTCCAGGTGGAATAGGTGGTGTCTTCCGAGGGGCCGTAGAGGTCGTAGACGTGCTCGACACCGTTAACCTGCGGGCCCTGTGAAACCTGTGGGAGCGAGCCTGCTCGCGATGGCGTCCTGTCAGTGGATACTGAATTGTCTGATCCACCGCTATCGCGAGCAGGCTCGCTCCCACAGGGGTACAGCACTTGAACCAGACTCTGCTTCAAAGGCTCGCCGGCCAGGTTGATGATCCGCACGCTGGCGGGGATCTCGCCGCTGCGCTGCAACGCGGCGATGGCCGAGGGCACGGTGTTGATCAGCCGTACCTGATCGCGGGCCGGCAGTTGCGGCAGCTCCAGGGCGTTGCGGGCGATGATCAGCGAGCCGCCGTTGGCCAGGGTGACGAACAGCTCCCAGACCGACAGGTCGAAGCACACCGAGGTCGAGGCGAGCACGCCCTGGATGTCGTCACGGCTGTAGACCGAAGCGGACCAGTCGATCAGCGCCAGCACGTTGCGATGGGCAATCGCCACGCCCTTGGGTTGGCCGGTGGAGCCGGAGGTGTAGATCACGTAGGCGAGGTTGTCCGGTGTGACCGTGGTGTCCGGCGAAGCCCGCGGATACCGCGTCAAGTCGATCTGATCGAGCAGCAACACCGCAGTCTCTTCAGGCACGGTCAACGTCGCCGCGACCGCCTGCTCGGTCAGCAACACCCGGGCGCGGCTGTCGTCGAGCATGTAGGCCACGCGCTCGGCCGGGTAATCCGGATCCAGCGGCACGTAGGCGCCACCGGCCTTGAGCACCGCCAGCAAGGCAACCGGCAGCTGTTCGGAACGCGGCATCGCCACGCCCACCCGCACTTCCGGTCCCACGCCCAGTTCGATCAGTTTGTGGGCCAGGCGATTGGCGCGACCGTCGAGTTCGCTGTAGCTCAATCGGGTATGGGCGAAGGTCACCGCCAGGGCGTCCGGTGTGGCATCGGCTTGGCGGGCAATCAGTTGATGGATGCACAGGCTTTGTTCAAACGTCGGGTGCATCGGGTTCCAGTCGTGGATCAGGCGCTGGTATTCGTCGTCGGCCAACAACGGCAATTCGCCGACCAATGCCTGGGTGTCGGCGACCATGCCTTGCAGCAGGTGTGTCCAGTGCCGGGCCATGCGCTCAATGGTGCTCGCGTCGAACAGATCGTCGGCATAGGTCAACGCCGCGTGCAACTTGCCAGACTTCTCCCAGGTGTCGAGGGTCAGGTCGAATTGCGTGGTGCGGCTTTGCCACTCGAGCATCGACAGCTCCAGCCCCGAGGCGGTGCGGATGCTGGCGATGTCGGCGACCTGTGGCTGGTGGTTGTACATCACCTGGAACAGCGGCGTGTGGCTGAGGCTGCGCTCAAGCTTGAGGGCTTCCACCAGTTGCTCGAATGGCAAGTCCTGGTGGGCCTGGGCGCCGAGGGCTGCTTGCTTGATCGAGCGCAGCAGTTCGTCGACACGGGTCTGGCCATGGAGCTCGCTGCGCAGCACCTGGGTGTTGACGAAGAAGCCGATCAGCCCTTCGGTTTCCGCCCGGTTGCGGTTGGCGATGGGCACGCCGACGCGGATATCGGTGTGGCCGGTGTAGCGATGCAGCAGCACGTTGAACGCGCCGAGCAGCAGCATGAACAAGGTGATGTTGTGGCGCTGGGCCGTGCTGCGCAGTTGCTCGGCCAACGCCGGCGCCACGGCGAATTCGTAGCGCGTACCGCGATAGCTCGGCATGGCCGGGCGCGGGTGATCGATCGGCAGCTCCAGCACCGGATGTTCATCGCCCAGTTGCGCTTGCCAGTACGCCAGTTGCCGCGCCTGCTCGCCGGCCTCCAGCCAGCGCCGCTGCCATAGGGCGTAGTCGCTGTACTGGATCGGCAACTCAGGCAGTTGCGGGACAAGCCCCGCTTCAAAGGCGTCGTAGTAGCGGATGAATTCGTCGATCAGCACGTTCATCGACCAGCCGTCGGAGACGATGTGGTGCAGGGTCAGCAACAGCACGTGTTCTTCGTCGTCGAGCTTGAGCAACTCGACTCGCAGCAATGGACCGCTGGACAGGTCAAAGGGACGCATCGACTGCTCGCTGGCGGCGTGGCGAACCGCCTGCTCGCGTTCATCCGCCGGCAAGGCGCTGAAGTCTTGATGGGCAATGCGTAGCACGCTGTCGGACGGCACTTGCTGGAGGCTGTCGTCAGCCTGGCGCTGGAACACCGTGCGCAGGGTTTCATGACGGGCCACCAGGCTGGCGAACGCCTGTTCCAGCGCCGGCAGGTTCAAAACGCCCTTGAGCCGCACCGCTCCCGGTAGGTTGTAGGCACCGCTTTCGGGCTCTAACTGCCAGAGAAACCACATGCGCTGCTGGGCATAGGACAGGGCCTGGCGATCCTCGGCCTCGACGCCTTGGGGAATGGGAAAACCGCTGAAGTCCACGCCCTCCTTGTCCAGGGCCGCCAGGAACATACGGCGCTTTTCCAGGGGCAACCCGATAAACCGGCGAGCGAGTTTCAAGGCGTCTTCAGCATTCATTTCTGGGGTATCCGGAATCAGTGGGCACAAGGCACAGAGGCAAGTCGTCCCTATAAAACGAATGCAGACCGGAAAAATTAGCGGTTGGGAATGGGTATCAGGAAGAGCATCCCGATACAGGACAGATCACAGAAAAACCTGTGGCGAGGGGATTTATCCCCGTTGGACTGCGAAGCAGTCCTTCTGGAAGGAAACCGGATCCGAAGACCGACAGGTTTTGGGGCTGCTGCGCAACCCAACGGGGATAAATCCCCTCGCCACAACAGCGGGGCTGGGTGAATCAGGGAGTCAAGCGCTGGCCGCCAGGCCATGGCGCCGATGGTGCCCGCTCAACTGATCCTTGATCAGCCGCAGCACCCGGGCCTCGTGCTCATGGATGAAAAAATGCCCACCGGCCAGCATGTCCAGGGAAAAGCTGCCGGTGGTTTCCCGGCGCCAGCCCATCAGTTGCTCGGTGGTGGCCTTGTCGGTGGTGCCGCCGAGCACGTGCACCGGACAATCGAGGGGCGCTCGCAGGCGCGGCTGGAAGCGTCCGCACAGCAGAAAGTCGGCCCGCAGCACCGGCAGGGTCAGCGCCATGAGCTCTTCGTTGGCCAGGATCTCCTCGCTGGTGCCGTTGAGGGTGCGCAACTGGTCGATCAGCTCGGCGTCGGTTTTCGGCACGGCGAACTCCCGGTCGTAGTCGGCCCGCAGGGTCGGCGCCGCGGTGCCCGAGGCAAACAGCGCCAGTGGCGGCGGGCAACCCAGTTCCCGCAGGGCATGGGCCAGCTCACAGGCCAGCAACGCACCCAGGCTGTGACCGAACAAGGCATACGGCGCCTGGAGCGTCGGCCGCAGCTCCCGGGCCAGTTGCAGCGCCAACGCCGCCATGTCGGTCTGCAACGGCTCATCGAAGCGCGCCCCGCGCCCCGGCAGCTCTACCGGCTGGACCTGCATCCATGACGGCAATTTACGCCGCCAGCGGCTGTACACCATCGCGCTGGCGCCGGAATAAGGCAGGCACAGCAGGGTCAGTTGGGTCACTGCGGTTTTCTCCGATCGGTCGTGTATGAAAGATAACGAAGCTGCAACATAGCGAATTAGTCGCAATCGATGTCGCCGCCACGCAATCCTATACTGGCGGCATCCGATTCACTTCACCCAAGGAGAACGCCATGAGTTGGTCCGCCAGGCAATATGTTGCATTCGAACAGGAACGTACCCGTCCAGCCCGAGACCTGCTAGCCGCCATCCCTACTACTCAGGCGCGCTCGGTCATCGACCTGGGCTGTGGCCCCGGCAATTCCACCGAGCTGTTAGTGGAGCATTTTTCCGGCGCAACGGTGCGCGGCCTGGACAGCTCCAGCGACATGGTCGAAGCCGCTCGCCAACGCTTGCCCTCCGTGGCGTTCGACACCGCGGACATCGGCCAATGGAACGAGCCCGGGCCGTTCGATGTGGTCTTCGCCAACGCCGTGCTGCAATGGCTGCCCGACCACGCCAGGTTGCTGCCATCGCTGGTGAGCAAACTGGCGCCTGGAGGCAGCCTGGCCATCCAGATGCCGGACACCCTGCACCAGCCCTCCCACCGCTTGATGCGGGAAATCGCCGCCGACGGGCCGTGGGCCAGCCAACTGGCCGGCGCGGCGGATACCCGCACTGAAGTGGAAGACGCCAGCACCTATTACTCGATTCTCAAGCCCCACTGCACAAGGGTCGATGTGTGGCGCACCACCTACCATCACCCATTGGCCGACGGCGCCGCGGGTGTGGTGGAGTGGTTCAAGGGCAGCGGCTTGCGGCCGTTCCTCACGCCGCTGGATGAGGCGCAGCGCCAAGCGTATCTGGAGCGTTATCTGCGAGCGGTCGAACAGGCGTATCCGGCGCTGGACGATGGAACCGTGTTGCTGCCGTTTCCCCGGGTGTTCATGGTGGCGACGCGCTAGAGCGTGGGTTTGCGCTGGGGGGCTAAATTTTTGCTCCAGGTTCTCGTTACCTGCCAGAACCACCCCCACAAGAGTGACCACCGTGGACTTGCAAACCATCCTGGGCAAGCTGTTCGCCAATGCCGGCGCCGTTGGTATCGAAGGCGTTTTCCAATTCGTGTTCGGTCCGCACCAGGCGTATTGGTCGCAGGTCACGGACCGCAGCCACACCCAGGCCGGTCGGCACCCAAGTCCCGATGTGACCATTGAAGTGGCAGAGAAGGATTTTCTCGGGATCATGGCCGGCCTGGCCAATGTCGAGGAACTGTTTGCCAGTGGTCGCCTGAGGATCGGCGGCAACATGGGCCTGGCGACGTTGCTGCCGCAGATCATCGACCATGCCCGCCACGGCAGCGCAGTGGCGGCGAAGGTCGACATGAACCAGCGCTACCCCACCCCGCCGCGCTTCAGCGAAAAACTCAGCGCCAGCCTGCCCACCCAACGCTTCGTGGAGCGACGACCGCGCAGCGAGTTGTCGGTGCAGGAATTTCGCGCGCGCTACCTGCCCCACGGCATCCCGCTGGTCATCAGCGATGCCTTGCAGGACTGGCCGCTGTTCAAGCTCAGCCGCGAAGAATCCCTGGTGCACTTTGCCGAGCTGCAAGGCATCACCCGCCACGGCGACTACGTGAAGAAAACCTTTTCCACCGAGCGGGACTTTCGCTCCACGTCCATGGCGGCATTCATCGCGTCCCTGGACAACCCGACGGCCCAGGGCGCCGACGGCGAACCACCGGCTTATATGGGCAATAACATCCTGCCGGCGCAGTTGCTGGAACAGATCAACTACCCGCCCTACTTCGACCAGTCGTTGTTCATCCCGCCACGGATCTGGATCGGCCCCAAGGGCACCTTGACGCCACTGCACCGCGACGACACCGACAACCTGTTCGCCCAGGTCTGGGGCCAGAAAAGCTTCATCCTCGCCGCACCCCATCACCGCGAAGCCCTCGGCACTTGGTCGACCGCGCCCCAGGGTGGGCTGGATGGCTGTGATTTCAACCCGGACGCCCCGGACTACCAACGCTTCCCCCAGGCCCGGGACGTGACGTTCCTACGCGTGACGCTGGAGGCTGGGGATTTGCTGTTCTTGCCCGAGGGCTGGTTTCACCAGGTGGAGTCGGTGTCCACCTCGCTGTCGGTGAATTTCTGGGTGAACTCGGGGCGGGGTTGGTGATTGCCAGAGCGGCACTGCCCCTGTGGCGAGGGAGCTTGCTCCCGCTGGGACGGTCCGACGCCTCGGGCGAAGCGGCCCCTATTTTGTGAGTGCTACGCACTCAAGCGGGAGCAAGCTCCCCCGCCACAGGGGGTTTGTTTGGACCCGGTTATTTCAAATGCCGATAACTCTGCACCGCCGCCCCCAGCACCACGGCCCCGGCGAGGATCGCCAGCCCGAAACCGGCACGTGCGCCGTAGTGGTCCACCAGCCAACCGGAACCGGCGGCGCCAACCGCCACGCCGATGCTCAGGCCAGTCACCAGCCAGGTCAGGCCTTCGGTCAGCCGGGCCGGCGGCACCAGGCGTTCCACCAGCGCCATGGCGACGATCAGGGTCGGGGCAAACGACAGTCCGGCGACAAACATCGCCACCGACAACCCGGTGATATTGGATGCGAACAGTAACGGCAGCGTCGTCAGGCCCGTCCCCATCCCACCGTACAAAAACAGCTGCGGCAACGGCAACTTCGAGCGCAGCGCGCCGAACGCCAGCCCGGCCAGGCATGAGCCAAAGGCATAGACCGACAGCACGATACTCGCCGCCGCCGGTTGCCCCTGTTGCTGGGCGAAGGCCACGCTGACCACGTCCACCACACCGACGATGGTGCCCATGGCGAGCATCAACGACAGCAGCAACAGCATGTCGCCGGAACCGATGAGCGAACCCTGGTGCTGTGCCTGATGCGCATGGACCGGCGGCTCGGTGGCGCGCTGCAAGACAAACGCCGTCACGCCGATTGCCAGCGTCAGCACCGAGGCCAGCGGACCCGCCTCGGGAAACGCCACCACGCACAATCCTACCGACAGCGGTGGCCCGACGATGAAACACACCTCGTCGAGCACCGACTCCAGGGCATAGGCGGTGCGCAGTTGCGGTTGGCCGCGATACAACTCGGTCCAGCGCGCCCGCACCATGGCCGACATGCTGGGCATGCAACCGGACAGGGCGGCGAAGATGAACAAGGTCCAGTGGGGCGCCTGCAACCGGGTGCAGAGCAGCAACATCAGCAACGCCCCGCCACCGATCAACGCCGCCACCGGCAAGACCCGGCCCTGACCGAAACGGTCCACCAGGCGTGACACCTGCGGCGCGCAAAATGCGGTCGCCAAGGCGAAGGTTGCCGCCACCGCGCCGGCCAGGGCGTAACCGCCCTGCAACTGCGAAAGCATGGTGATCAGGCCGATGCCCGTCATTGAAACCGGCATCCGCGCAACCATGCCCGCCAGCACGAAACCCAGGCTGCCGGGAGCGTTGAACAGTTCGCGATAAGGGTTTGCCATGGATCCGGCCTCGACAGGGGCCTGCAACTTGCCACAAAGGACGGCTGCGGGGGAAGCGCCAAAATGTGGCGCAAATGTGAAGAGTGTCGTGCGCAAGTGAACTCTCTGCGCCTTGCGCCAGTCAGCCAATTAGGCCGTCCATTGAAGGTGCTCTTTATGCAGATTTCCCTCGCCCGACAAGTCGCGCTAGTGACCGGTGCCAGCTCCGGCATCGGTGCCGGCGCCGCCCAGGCCCTGGCTGACGCCGGTGCCGCCGTGGTGCTCAACTACCATTCCAGCGCCGGCCCGGCCGAAGCGTTGGCCCGCGAAATCAACGCCAACGGCGGCCGTGCCATCGCCGTCGGTGCCGATGTGTCGAAGGAGGCGGACGTCGAACAACTGTTCGCCAAGGCCCTCGATGCCTTTGGCACGCTGGACATTCTGGTGGCCAATTCCGGCCTGCAAAAAGACGCGGCCGCCGTCGACATGAGCCTGGAGGACTGGAACACCGTGATCGGCACCAACCTCACCGGGCAGTTTCTTTGCGCCCGTGCCGCCCTGCGGATTTTCAATCGCCAGGGGATTCGCCAGGGTGTGTCCCGGGCCGCCGGCAAGATCATCCACATGAGCTCGGTGCACCAACGCATTCCCTGGGCCGGCCACGTCAATTACGCCGCGTCCAAGGGCGGTGTCGACCTGCTGATGCAGTCCCTGGCCCAGGAAACCAGCCACCAACGCATCCGCATCAACAGCATCGCGCCGGGGGCCATCAGTACCGCCATCAATCGCGATGTCGTCGAGGGTGAGCAGGGGCAAAAGCTGCTGGAGTTGATTCCGTATGGTCGCGTGGGTGACGTGGAAGATGTCGCCAACGCAGTGGTGTGGCTGGCGTCGGACCTGTCCGATTATGTGGTGGGCACCACGTTGTTCATCGATGGCGGGATGAGCCTTTATCCGGGGTTTCGCGGCAATGGCTGATCACGACGAATCGCAGAGCCCGATCGAAAACCACGGCATCATCGGCGACATGCGCACCGCCGCGCTGGTCAACGACCGGGGCAGCGTGGACTTTTTCTGCTGGCCGGAATTCGACAGCCCGTCGATCTTCTGCTCGCTGCTGGACACGCCCCAGGCAGGCATTTTCCAGCTCACCCCGGACCTGCCGGAGGCCCGTCGCCAACAGATCTACCTGCCCGACACCAACGTGCTGCAAACCCGTTGGCTGAGCGACGGCGTGGTGGTGGAAATCACCGACCTGCTGCCCATCGGCGACAGTGAGGATGACCTGCCCGTGCTGATGCGCAAGGTGCGCATGGCGGTGGGCCGTGCGACATTCCGCATGCGCTGCGCGGTGCGCCACGACTATGCCCGAGCCGCCACCACGGCGCGCCAGGACGCTACACACATCTGTTTCGAAGCACCGGGGCAGCCGAGCCTGCGCTTGTGCTCCGACCAGTCCATGACCCTGGACGGCGACACGGCAGTGGCCGAATTCACCCTGGAACAAGGCCAGGGCGCCGAATTCCTGCTGGGCGGCATCGACGATCCGCGGCTCCAGGGAGACGCCAGCGCACTGTGCCTGGAACGGACCCTGGCGTTCTGGCGCGGCTGGATCGGCCAGTCCACCTATCGGGGCCGCTGGCGGGAAATGGTCAACCGCTCCGCCCTCGCGCTCAAGCTGCTGACCTCGCGCAAACATGGCGCGATCATCGCCGCGGCCACCTTCGGCCTGCCGGAAACCCGTGGCGGCGAACGCAACTGGGATTACCGCTACACCTGGATCCGCGACGCCTCGTTCACGGTCTACGCGTTCATGCGCCTGGGCTTTGTCGAAGAAGCCAACGCCTATATGCGCTGGCTGCGCAGCCGGGTCAGCGACTGCTGCGAACAACCGACCCGGCTCAACATCCTGTACGGCCTGGACGGCAGGCTCGAATTGCCGGAAACCGAGCTGCCGCACCTCGCAGGCTTCGGCAACGCGCAACCGGTGCGCATCGGCAATCTGGCCTACCAGCAGGTGCAACTGGATATCTTTGGCGAGCTGATGGACGCCGTGTACCTGGTCAACAAGTACGGTGAAGCCATTTCTCATCAAGGCTGGAAGCACGTGGTCGATGTGGTCGATCAGGTGTGCAACATCTGGCAGGACGCCGACGTCGGCATCTGGGAAATGCGCGGCGAAAAACAGCAGTTCCTGCACTCGCGATTGATGTGCTGGGTCGCGGTTGACCGCGCCATCCGCCTGGCCGAAAAACGCTCGCTCCCGGCGCCGTTCGCCCGTTGGGATGAGACCCGTCAGGCGATCTACGAAGACATCTGGACGAACTTTTGGAACGAGGACCACCAGCATTTCGTCCAACGGCTGGGCAGCACCGCCCTCGACGGCGCAATGCTGTTGATGCCCCTGGTGCGCTTCGTCAGCGCCCGCGACCCGCGCTGGCTTTCCACCCTGGAAGCCATCGAAAAAAGCCTGGTGCGCGACGGCATGGTCTACCGCTACCGCAACGACGACAGCCCCATCGACGGTCTTAGCGGCACCGAAGGCTCTTTCGCCGCCTGCTCGTTCTGGTACGTCGAATGCCTGGCCCGCGCCGGCCGCGTGGAAAAAGCCCAGCTGGAATTCGAACAACTGCTGCGCTACGCCAACCCGCTGGGGCTATACGCCGAAGAATTCGATAGCCACGGTTACCACTTGGGCAACACTCCCCAGGCGTTGACGCACTTGGCATTGATCAGCGCGGCGAGTTTCCTGGATCGCAAGTTGAGTGGGGAGAAGAATAATTGGCAGCCGTGAGTGGCGTCGCCTCGCTTGCGGATGAACACTTAACTGGTGTCCAGAATTACTTGACCAGTTCACACAACCTCCCTGTGGCGAGGGGATTTATCCCCGTTGGGCTGCAAAGCAGCTCCTAAGAAGGACGCTCGCGATCATTCTGATACACCGAGTGTCAGCTTCTGGGGCTGCTGCGCAGCCCAGCGGGGATAAATCCCCTCGCCACATAAGCGGTGTGGCAGTCAGGACGTTGGTTCGATGTTATCCAGTGCCCGGTTGGCCAGCAGCGTGCTCAGTTCGATCAACTGCTGAATCCCCAACGCCACATGCCGCCGCGATCCTTCCAGGTCGAACGCAAAGTCATCGAGCATTGCATTGGCCGAAGCCAGGGTTTCGCTGAGGCTGGTCAACACCGATTCGTTGCTGAGCCCCGGCGCCACCGAAAAGACCTGGCCGTCCTGGGTGTCGGGCTTGGTTGGAGCGTCAGGCGATAAGTGGATGTTCAGCGCCCGCTCGGCGGCTTCGCGATGTTCTTTTGAATCGAGGGTGGTGTAGGACGAGAGGTTTTCGGCGGTTGGAGGGTTGGGGGTGATTTTGACCATTGTGAAACTCCTGACTTGAAGTGGAGCTCACCCTCCTCGTGACCAAACGAGGATGGTGGGCGGTACGCAGGTTGGTCAACCGGGAAGTCAGGCACCCGGCGCACTCGAAAGTGCCCCGCGCACAGCCCACCGCAAAGCATACCGACAAAAGCGCCAAGATGCTGGGTTGGCGCATGTGCGCCTGACATTGGACGGGTGACCAAACCCGGTCGCTGATTTTGCAGCGACCGGCAAAGCCTATCCCCGCCCCTTCCTAACCGACAACCGACAGGATTCGTCAGAAAATTCCGCTTCGCTTAATTCCTTGTAGGAACAAAACCCACTGTGGCGAGGGGATTCATCCCCGCTGGGCTGCAAAGCAGCCCCAAAAGCTAACAGCCCGGTGATCTGGCTGATCGTGAACGTCCTGTTTAAGGGGCTGCTGCGCAGCCCAGCGGGGATAAATCCCCTCGCCACAAAGGCTATTTCGATCACCTTGCCAGCTCCGCAAACCCCTCCTAAGATCGATGCACCCACGGGTGCAGCGGAGCTGCCCGGTCACACCCGACTCAAGGATTCGACATGACTCACATAAAACGCTCCATCACCACCGCGCCCCGATCAGGCCTGTCCCGGGAGGACCTTTGGGACGGCCCGGACAAGGGCTTGATCAAATGCTGGGAAATCGGCCGCGAACGGGCCGGGCGGTTTCCGGAACTGGCGCAACGTTGCCTGGCTGGTGAACTGCCGGTGCTGGGCTGGAAAGGTGGCGTCAGCCGCAGCCTGAAGAAAAACGCGAAATTCGGCTGTCTCAAATATCTCGCTCAATGGCAGGGCCTGCGCGGTGAAGACCTGGACATCGACCTGACCCAGGAACGCACCCTCACCTGTTCCGGCACGAACATGATCGTGACCTTTACCCCGGACCGGGCCAAATACGTGAATCAGGAACCCGCCTGAGCGCCATCGTGCACCGCCGGAGGCCGACATGAACCCAGCGCCCAAGATCAACTTTACGGTAACGCCACTGCTGCGCATCGCCTACGAAGAACACGGCCCCACCGATGGCGAGCCGGTCATCCTACTGCATGGGTTTCCTTATGATCCCAGGGCGTTCGATGAAGTCGCGCCGATCCTGGGCCAGCGCGGCTATCGGGTCATCGTGCCGTACCTGCGTGGCTACGGCCCGACTCGCTTCAACAACCCGGCGATCCTGCGTTCCGGCCAGCAAGCGGCCCTGGCCCAGGATCTGCTGGATCTGATGCAGGCCTTGGACATTCCCCAGGCGACGCTGTGCGGCTATGACTGGGGCGGCCGGGCGGCCTGTATCGTGGCAGCGTTATGGCCCGAGCGCGTTCGCTGCCTGGTGACCGGCGATGGCTACAACCTGCAGGACATCCCCCGTTCGACGCAACCGCTGGATCCGGAAACCGAACATCGGTTGTGGTACCAGTATTATTTCCACACCGCGCGCGGCGTCGAGGGGCTGACGCAAAACCGAGGCGAGTTGTGCGGGCTGCTCTGGCGTTTGTGGTCGCCAACCTGGAAGCGCGGCGCGGCGCTCTATCCGCTGAGCGCGCCATCCTTCAACAACCCGGATTTTGTCGAGGTAGTGATTCATTCCTACCGTCACCGCTTCATGTACGCGCCGGGCGATCCGACCCTGGAGTGGATGGAGGAGCGACTCACGGAGCAACCGGTCATCAGCGTGCCGAGCATTTCCCTGTGCGGTGCCGACGACGGCGTGGGGCCCGCGTTGGAACAGGATGAGGACGCCCGGCACTTCAGTGGTTTTTATGAGCGTCGCGTACTGGCCGGCGTTGGCCACAATATTCCACAGGAAGCCCCTGAGGCGACGCTCAAGGCATTGCTGGATCTGCTTGAGGGCTGAGGGCGAACCGCTCGCGATACGCCTGGGGCGTCACCCCCATGGCGCGCAGAAAGCTGCGGCGCAGGGTTTCTTCGCTGCCAAAACCACATTGCACCGCCACCCGCTTGATCGGCACCGCTGTGTCTGCCAGCAGCCGGCGAGCGGTTTCTACGCGGATCAACTCCACCGCCCGCGCCGGGGTCTGGCCGGTGTCAGCGCGGTAGTGGCGCACAAAGCTGCGCTCGCTCATGCCGACCTGGGCAGCCAGGCTCGGCAAGCCCATGTCGCGGGTCAGGTTCTCGGCGATCCAGGCGTGCAAATCATCGAACCGACCGCCCTGTTTTTGCAGCGACAAGGTCACGCTGAATTGCGATTGCCCGCCAGGACGCTTGAGGAACACCACCAACTGCCGAGCGACCTCCAAGGCCACGGCGCGGCCCAGGTCATCCTCTACCAGAGCCAAGGCCAGGTCGATGCCGGCCGTGACCCCGGCCGAGGTCCAGACCGGGCCGTCATTGATAAAGATCGGATTGGGTTCGACCCGCAATTGCGGATGCTGCTCGGCCAGCTGTTCACAACGGGTCCAGTGGGTGACCACCCGCCGCCCGTCCAGCCAGCCACTGGCGGCCAGCAGGAACGCTCCGGTGCACACCGAGGCAACCCGTCGCGAGCGCAAGCCATGCGCCTTGACCCAGGCCACCAGCGCCGGATCCTTCGCCGCTTCGTACACCCCCCAACCACCGGCAATCAGCAGGGTGTCACTGTCTTCGCTCGGCAACGGTTCGGCCAACAACGCCAAGCCCGCCGAGGACACCACCGGACCACCAGAGGCCGCGATTACCGTCGGGGCGTAAGGCAACGGCAAGCCTTGCTGGTGGGCCAGGTCGTTGGCCGAGGCAAACACCTGCAACGGCCCGGTGACATCGAGCACTTGCACGTTGGGGAAAGCCAACACATGAACGGTTTTCGCTGGGTTCGGCATATTGGCGTAATTCGTGGGCTTATTGGCGAGTACGCCAGAGCCTACGGCCCTAAAGTAAAGCCGTCCACCCCCGGGCAGCATTTACAAGGAAAAGCGACATGACATTGCACATCGGCTTGCTGTTGTTCCCCCAAGTCCAGCAATTGGACCTGACCGGCCCCTATGACGTACTGGCCTCGCTGCCGGATGTGAAGGTGCACCTGATCTGGAAGGACCTGGCTCCGGTCACGGCCAGCACCGGGCTGGTTCTACTGCCAACCACCACGTTCGAGGACTGCCCGAAACTGGACGTGATCTGCGTGCCTGGCGGCACCGGTGTCGGACCGTTGATGGAAGACGAGCAGACCCTGGCCTTCATCAAACGGCAGGCGAACCACGCGCAATACATCACTTCGGTCTGCACCGGAGCGTTGGTGCTCGGCGCCGCCGGGCTGCTGAAAGGTAAGCAGGCCACCACCCACTGGGCTTATCACAGCTTGCTGGCAACCCTGGGCGCCACCCCGATCAAAGACCGTGTGGTACGTGACGGTAACCTGATTACCGGTGGCGGGATCACGGCGGGGATCGATTTCGCCCTGACCCTGGCGGCCGAGCTGTTCGACCAGGACATGGCCCAGTTGGTCCAGTTGCAACTTGAGTACGCCCCGGCCCCGCCGTTCGACGCAGGCAACCCGGAAACCGCCCCTGCGCACGTTCTGGAAGAAGCCCACCGGCGCACCGCGGAGTCGTTCCGGGTGCGTTCGCAGATTACGCAACGGGCTGCGCAGCGGTTGGAACTGGCTTGACGAAAAGTCTTCGTCAGCAAAAAAACGGTGGCGAGGGAATTTCTCCCTCGCCACCGTTTTACTGCCATGTTGGCTCAGAACGGGCTCGCCGTTGGCCGCACCACCAGTTCGCTGACGTCCACATCCGCCGGCTGTTCAATGGCGTAGGCGATTGCCCGGGCGATGGCTTCGGCAGGAATCGAAATCCTGCGGAACTCGCGCATCGCGGCGCGCCCACTTTCATCGGAAATGCTTTCGGCCAGTTCCGATTCAGTCACGCCGGGGGAAATCACCGTCACCCGCACATCGCCACCAACCTCTTGGCGCAGGCCTTCGGAGATCGCCCGCACGGCAAACTTGGTCGCGCAATAAACGGCGGCGGTCGGACTGACCGCATAAGCGCCGATGGAGGCGATGTTGATGAACTGGCCGCTGCGTTGGCGCTGCATCAACGGCAAGCCGGCTGCAATGCCGTGGAGCACGCCGCGGATGTTGACGTCGATCATGCGGTCCCACTCCTCGACTTTCAGCGCCTCGAGCTTGGAGAGGGGCATGACTCCGGCGTTGTTGATGATCACATCGACCCTGCCGAAGCGCTCGACGGCAAAGTCGATCAGGCTCTGGACATCGTCGCGACGGGTCACGTCTACGGCCTTGCAGACGGCTTGCTGGTCAATCGCCTCAAGCTCCTGCACCAACGCTTGCAAGCGATCGATGCGTCGGGCCCCCAGCACCACGCGAGCGCCACGGGCGGCCAACAGGCGCGCTGCCGCCTCACCGATCCCGCTGCTGGCACCGGTAATCACCACTACTTTGTTTTGGATGTCGGACATGATGGTTTCCTCGTCTGGATGTGTTGGCTCCGGGTAGGAGCAATTCGACAGGTCCAGATTAGGTAATCGAGCGATGCCAGGGTTAGCCGGATTCTCCTGCCCACTTGCACGATCCTGTAGCGCAAAAACCACCTCTGGTCGTCAGCCGCGCAATGGGCTTTACTAGCGCGGTCCACTCATTGGCCAGGGAGGTATTTGGCATGTCGGTTTCCACGTCCATACAGGTTGCGCCAGACGCAGGTCTCAGCCAGCGGCGCGCCGAACTGGCAGACCTGATAAAGCGCTTCGCCCCGGAAAACGGCGTCCACCCCACGGCGATCGACGCCCTGAACCTTATCCGCAGTGACCAACCGACCGATGCCCTGCCCGTCGTGCATAAACCTGGGCTGTGTGTGATCGTCGAGGGACGCAAAGAAGTACAACTGGCTGACGAACGCTATGTGTACGACCCGCTCAATTACCTGGTGGTCTCGGTGACGCTGCCCTTGGCGGGCCAGGTCATCGAAGCCAGTCCTGAGCGACCTTACCTGTGTGTCCGCCTCGACATCGATCCGGCTCGCATCTGCAATCTGATTGCCAATACCAGCCCCATCGGCGTACCCGCCGCACGGACCGCAAGGGGCTTGTTCCTGGATCGCATCGACACACCGCTGCTCGACACGGTGCTGCGCCTGCTGCGATTGCTGGACAGCCCGGACGATATCGCCACCCTTGCACCTCTAGCCCAGCAGGAGATTTTCTATCGCCTGTTGCGTGGTGCCCAAGGCCAGCGCTTGCATGAAATTGCCATTCCCGATACCCAGACCCACCGCATAAGCCGGGCCATCGAGTGGCTCAACACTCACTACGCCGAGCCGCTGAGCATCGACAGCCTGGCGCAAATGATCAACCTCAGCCCTTCGGCGCTGCATCACCGTTTCAAAGCCGTGACCGCCATGAGTCCGCTGCAATATCAGAAACAGCTGCGCTTGCAGGAAGCCAGACGGTTGTTGCTGGCGGATTACAGCGACGTTTCGTCCGTCGGCTACAAGATGGGCTATGAAAGCGCTTCGCAGTTCAGTCGGGAATACAGTCGCTTGTTTGGCGCCTCGCCCACTAAAGACATCGCTCGGCTGCGAGCCCAGGCGTTGCAGGCCAGGAGCGCCTGAGACTTTCCGGCAGACACGATTGTGAAGCACTTTTCAAAGGCGAAAAAAACCCGCCGAAGCGGGTTTTTCAAGGACCGATATGACTTCCTGTCTGGCATTCCATGCCTGGTCCCATCATCCATGACCCCAAGCACTCCCTGTACTCAGTGGATGGACACAGATTAGGCGCACCGCCTCGCCGGGAAAAGAAGACAACACAGCGGCGACGTGTAAGCATTTGGCTATAGCGTGATTCGAGTACTTTTCGACGGACGAAAAAAAACCCGCCGAAGCGGGTTTTTTCCAAGACCATTACGACTCCCTGTCGATAGCCATCCTTGCAAGGTCGATCGTCCCTGATCCTGAGCACTCCCTGTGCTTCAGTGGATGTGGCTAGATTACTGGTCGGATCCAAAACGCAACAGACGACATAACTACTATTGCGTGTAAGACATTCGCTATAGCGTGCTTCCGAAAACCCTTAGCCGTATCAGGCCTGGCTGGACATCTCATCTGTCGGAGCGGCTCAGGAACGCCTCAATGTTGGCCATCTGTTCGTCCCAGCCACGACTGTCCATGCGAAAAGCCTTGAGCCGGCGCGCCTCGGGAATATTGTTGAAACCTGACTCCACGACCTTGAGCAGAGTCCCACCGTCCATGTCTTCGAGCTCGAAGTGGACTCTTGTTTCGGACTCTTGGGAGTAATCCACCCCTGGCTCGACGGCATAGGGATGCCAACGAAACGAAAACACCCGTTCCGGCTCCACGCGTTCCACTGCTACGTCCCAGATGAGGTGTTCGTAACCGGGATAAGTGACCTGCCCTTGGGTTCGCTCACCCGCAACGAATCGCTTGCCTTCAAGGTTGACACCGAACCATTGGCCGAAGGCTTCGGCGTTCGCCAAGGCACGCCAGACTTGAGAACGTGGCGCCTTGAGCAGGATCTTTCTTTCAATGCGGTCGGATGAATGCATGAGTCACCTCCTGTGTTCGACACTAGGCTTGTAAGACCACGAGGCCAACCGGAAAGTTGTATCAGACCTTTGTTTGGAGCTTGCGGCCTGTAAAAGCGCATGGCGCGATGTAGACTCCCCCGGCCCTTTTACCCTCAAGGAGAGACCAATACATGTCCCCCCGCTTGCTTCTGGCCCTGACGCCGCTGCTTCTCGCCACCGTTGCCCAGGCTGACGACTGCACCAATGCCATCACCCAAGGCGAGATGAACCAGTGTGCAGCCCAACAGTACAAAGCCGCCGATAAAGAGCTGAACGACCTCTACAAGCAGATCACGACACGCTTGACGGACGATCCCAAAGCCAAGCAACTGCTGGTCAAGGCTCAACGAGCGTGGATTGGTTTTCGGGATGCCGAATGCGAATTCTCCGCCTCGGGGGTTGAGGGCGGCAGCGTTTACCCGCTGATTTACACCGACTGCATGACCGCCCAGACCAAAGCTCGGGTCGAGGCCTTCAAGACCTATCTCAAATGCAAGGAAGGGGACTTGAGCTGTCCAGTGCCTGAGGCCTGACAGTCTGTTGTAAAAAAGATGACCTGCAGAGGTCATCTTTTTGGCTCAACTTTCTACACGGGCAAAACAAAACCCCTACCTGCATCAGCAGATAGGGGTTTCGGAATTTAATCTTGACGATGACCTACTCTCACATGGGGAAACCCCACACTACCATCGGCGATGCATCGTTTCACTTCTGAGTT